>CATJOM010000043.1 GCA_949741915.1 uncultured Candidatus Melainabacteria bacterium
CCGGTTCATAGACTTTCGTTTTTGGCATAGTGTAACACCTTCCTTTTCGCTTATTGAGTATATCATTTATTTCCTGTTTGGCGTTACAACTTTATTATACCATTTCAAGCTATGTGCTGCGGATGGGAGACGGTTCGTTAGTGGAAGTAACGAGGGAAGTCTATCTGGAATGGTATCAGTCCAGGCGGAGGGAAAGGTATCAGGAAGAAAAAAAACGGAAATACGGCGTATGCAGCCTGGACAGGCTGGAAGAAACAGGAAGCGCCTGGAGAACTGCCTGGCTTGAATGCAGCGGGTTTGAAGAAAGTGTTGTAAAGGAAATGTGTCTGGGAAAGCTGCAGGAGGGGCTGGGCAGGATTCGGGAACAGGATGCTTTTTTGATCCGCCTTTTGTTTTTTGAAGAAGTGACCGTAAAGGATGCAGCCTGGATATGCGGATGCAGCAGCCGGACGGTACAGAACCGGCGGAAAAGGATTCTGGGGGAACTCCGCAGGATCATGGAAGATAGGGGCATTACAGGAGGGTATTTTTGAGGAGCCTGCTTATAATGTACTTATATTCTGGCGGCATTTTACTTTGAATACGTTCCAGTATAACCCGTTTTAAATATTTTGCTGTTTCGTTGAGAATGATTTTTTGTCAAAAATTGAAAGCATAGTGGTTATGGTTACTATGCTGAGGATTCTTGACATGCGCTATCGGGAAATCAGGCAAACGAAACAGCAAGGTATTTAGAGTGGGTTATACTAGTTTGCAGTGGTACTATAAATGGCTGCACCACTGTCAAGGATATCTAGATCTAGACTTCATTAATCAAGTTAAATAGTCAGTTCTGACTAGAGACAACGTAGGTTTATCATTTTTAGGAGCTGTCAGTAAGTGTAAGTGGTTCAAGTATTAACTGGCAGTTCCTTAATACTAAAATTTTGAGTCGACGGAGTCTCATTTACTTTGTTTTGATGAAATTTTGTCATTATGTACTTCAAAATATTCTGTAGCATATAGAAAACATCCAGTAAAAAATGATCCAAGGTCAAAAAATACAGCTATAAATAGTGCAAAATATGCCATAACAGGAAATGGATATTTAAAATAATTAAATGCTTTTTCCAAATCCTTTAGATTTCCTAATAAGTCTCTCTGTAAAACAACTGCTTCTGTTAAAATATGGTTCTCGTTATATAGTGTAGCTTCGTCCACAATTCCTGAAATATCAGGCAGTGATTTTAAATATGTAAATAAAGAATCAAAATCTTCATTCCTGTTTTTTATCCATTCATTTTCTGAAACAGTATAAACATTTTTGATATCGGGCTGTTCATCATACTGATTGTTATTTTGATCTGTGACTTGCTCATTATTTTGTACATCATTTTGCATATCATTCTGACTGGAGCTACTGTCTTTAACAGACAGCTGTATTCGATATGTCCGTTTAATTCTGATTTGGATATAATTATCCAAATCATTTTTTAATGACATATATTCTGTATACAGCATTAGCTGGTTTCTGATAATGATAATATCTTGGATGTCATCATTGCTATATAACTGACTGTCGGAAGCTCTGATTGCCAGGTCATTTAAATCTTTTATTAGATCCTGTGCTTGTATGTTGTCATCAACTCCTAAAAGATATATTTGTGACAGCAGAGTATTTAATTCTGTAGACAAGTTGTCTTCTTGTTCAATATCTATTCGTTCCTGTGCTATTATTTGTAAGTCATTTAAATCACTTTTTAAAGTTTTGTATTCGTTAATTAATGTATTCGCTTCTGTTTCGAATTTAGCTCGCAGCATATTATTATCCTTTTGTATCTGAGATGTCATCCATCCCGGAAGAGAATCCAACAGGCTTTTTAATCGGCGGATTGCACGGTTGATTCTGCGAATCTGGTGCTGTGTTTCTGTTATGATTGAAGAATCATCTGGCAGCGTGCTCTGCCAAGCAGACAAATTTGTTACAATATCATTATATTCATCTACAACAGCTCTGAAGCCATTGTCATATGTTGATACATATGTATCATATAACATTTCAATTTGATCATGGACTTCTTCTGGAGATCTGTCAAGCCAGTTTTGTTTATCAATAGATACCTGATTCTTTTTCTGTTTTTTTAAATTTAAAAGATTTATTTTTTGAATTAACTCTTCTTGCATATCATTTCTTTTTTTATCATTGATTGAAACAATTAGATGTGATAAATTTTTGACGGCATCTTCATTCAGTTTTGTTAAAATAACATTTCCGCGTCTTTCATTTTCTTTTCTTAGATTGTATACATAAGATAATAGCCGGCTTTGAATCACGGATTCGCGGTCACTGGGCCAGCTGCCTGCATATGCATTATTAGCAATAAAACTAAAACTGAATGTAGATGAAACTAAAAGTGCAGTACAGAAAAATATAATTAAAAAATGAGTCGTTAGCTTTTTTACAAAATCAGGCCAGTCAATTAGCTGAATTTGTACATAAAAACGACAGAGCAATAGGCTAAAAACAACTAAAATACCCTGAACTCCAAAAGAACCTAAATAGGACATCCAAGAAGAGCCAAATACAAAATCCTCCATTCCTTTTGCAGTTGTGGTAAGTGATAGGAATGACAGCACAGCAGTGGCATAACGCAACAAACGTTGGCTGTTGTTTAATTCCTTTGCGGACAAAGATTTTTTGTATTTTTCATGCTTTTTATTTTGGCTTGTCATCATAAAACTGCTTTGGTTTTTGGTCTCTGCAGAAGTATCATTTTTGCAATAAGCCCGTATAAAGCTACCAATATAGATTGTTAAAATAGAAAGAACTGACGCATAAATTGCCAATGGATGTTTACTATAAAGCATGATTAGCAACAAGACAACAACAAAAACAAAGATAATTGTATATAGTATCCAGCGTTTTTCTTTTTTGTGATCTTGATCCAAATGATTTGTGTTTTCCATATTTATTTGTGTTTTCCTTTCTTTTTACGCTTTTATTACTGTTTCTTTTTTACTAATCTTCATTCTTTTTCATTTTACTGGTGTTCTTTATTTTTCTTGCATTCTTTGTTCTCTGGATGTTCTTCTTCGATGCCCTTTTTTTCTTGCTTATCCAGTAGCAATACTCCTATGGTGTCAAAGAAATCCGGCATAAAGTCCAGTAAATTTGCACATCCCAGAATGATATCAAATGTAATCTGGATAATCCTTTCTTCAATCAAGGTTGTTTTTTCCTGTATAATAGATGCTATTTCGCTATTACCAAATCCAAAAAATTGCAGAAATACGATTACGCATATGTGTAAAATTAAGTATAATACAATAACAGCTAATAAGACTGTAAAAACATTATCTGTAATTGCAGAAAGAAACTTTTCCATAATAGAAGAAGAATCTATCTTTTCATAAAATACTAATATACCAATTTCTAATAGAAAGGCTATGAAAGCGGCCATTTTAAACACGCCTTGCCCTTTTGCAAAGTCTTTCATTTTTGAAATTATGCTGTAATTCAGTAATAAAAGTATCAATATGAAGGCTGTGCATAAAATAGAAATATAATACAAATAATCTGGCACCCATGCAAAGAAAGGGGGTCTGCTTATATTAAGGGGCAAATAGTTAAAAATTAGAAAGTCTATTATACTCCAGCATACAACTATTCCCAAAATTGCTGCCAAATAAAAAAATACTGTATTATTTTGAATCCCTCTATTTATAGGAAAATTTTTGTTTGGAGTATTATTGTCTGAAGTAGATTTATTTTTAAATGCAGATTCTTTGCTGTTTCTGTAACTGGCAGCGGTATTCTGATGCTTGGTTTGTTCAGTATTATTTTCTGTTTGATCTTGCTTCTTATTAGCTGACATCAAATAAATCCCTAATATTACTAATATAAGAGGTATAAAACCAAATATAAAAATCTGTCTATCAAGTTTTTTCAGCCATTTTAAAATAGATATGAGTTTCTTATTGCTGTATAATTGGTTGATTAGCACAATATCTGTAATGCTTAGCAAAGCTGTTCCCACAAATTTTGGTGTTTTGCTGATGGATGTGTAACAGTAGGAGAGGCAAATGAGAGTCATAAAGAAACTTGCATCGTTTATTAAATTAGCTATTCTATCAATAGTCTCATAATGCAGCCCAGATATTTGATAACAAATAATTATAATTTCTAGAGCCAAGATAAATAAGGTAATTACAGAACCTGAACGTGTTTTGTTATTTTTTGACATTTAACCGCCTCACTCTCTTTGGTGTATATTTTTGGACAGATTAATTATATCATATTTTCAATTATAGTACAATTAATTTAATAATTTTAAAAATAGAACAAGAATAATGTAAATTTAGAAAAAAGATCTTAGATTATTCTTTTAGATATTAGATTAAGACAACAAAAAAAATTCTTTGTATTTCGATGATGTGAGGATCAATAATTAACAAATGATTTTATAGGATGTATCTCCAAATAAGAATATATTTTTCTGTATTATATCCACGAACGAAAAAAATGCCGGACACATAGGTATTTGTGGATATGTGTAGGCAATAACTCAGGCAAATTATAACGTCCGCGAGTATAAAATGTTTTACTTTCTACATGACTGTCCTGTTTTTGTCAAAAATGGGGTTGTTTTCAATGTTTATCAGGCAGTTCTTAAAAAATTTTGGTTAATTAATCCCTTTCTCCATGTGTGATGAGTGAGGGGCAGTTATTCATGGCTTTTTGCCGGATCATAGCTCCCTTCATGTGAACCTTGACAATTTCATGGCCTGCCTGGAAAGATACCCGGCAATGAGTGTGCATTCTGCGTGCCATGCCGGAGGAAACGTCGCGGAATGAGAGCCGGGGCTGGAACGGGTCCAGGGGGAAAACAGGCAGAACGCTCAAAAAATAACAGCAGATACTATGTAGGGAAGGCATCTTATATGGACGGGCTTCCCTGCATCCATGTGCTGTTATCAGGAATGAAGGCAGTACAAAAACGGAGAAAGGGAGAATTTTAATGAAGGGAAAAGTAAAAAGGGTCGTTTCAGGGGTTCTTTCTGCCATTATGCTGTTTGCTTCTGCTGTCCAGCCGGCATTTGGTGTTAGTATATAAGTGTGGACAGGAAAAGTTGAACAATCTATACTATCAAGTGAAAGAGCAAAGGAGATGTTCAGCATGGCGAAAAACCAAAAA
>CATJOM010000044.1 GCA_949741915.1 uncultured Candidatus Melainabacteria bacterium
ACTCGACCTTCACTAAGGCTCCTGTGGGTATTTCACAAGAATTTGCTTTCACTAACGTTGTTGCAAATTTTGTTCAATTATCCTACGTCGCCATTGTATGGTTCCATTCCGCTGGCTCATCGCCGCCGTCACCCAGAACACACGGCTCACTCAATTTTTAGATGAACAACTTTTCAGGGCGCTTTTTGTAACCTTTAGGCGCCCTTTTCTTTAATACTGTACAACTAGGCACGGCGATTACGCACAAAATCAGGCAATAAATTAACACAAAATTACACTAGGGCTGCGCAGAAATCATATACAACTTTCTTAACTTTTTTGCCAATTGGCTTGTGTATACTTATAATATCTGTGGATACGTATAGTTATTTTTCAGGAATAGAATTGAACAGTACCTCAAAGCAAAATTCTGACAATATTCTTTATTTGCTCTTTAACTGGTTTGACAAGCAGCTAAAGAGCACTGTGCTTGAGTGCATTAATACATTCTGGGAAAATAAATTTGATGTAAAAGTTCAATCCATTACAACAAATTCAAGTGTAAAGGATGATTTTACATCAAAAGGTGAGATTTATTTTACAGCGGAGCTTTCTTTATGTCCTCCGCAAAAAGCTTATGTAAGAATATCTTCTGATTTTGTAAGGGTTTTATTTCATGAGTATTTTGGCTCCAATATGCCAATTTTTAAATTGCAAGATTTGTCGGAGCTTGAAATAAAAATATTGAATTCTTTTTGTGAATTTTTAAACAATGAAATTAAGACTTTTATAATTCCGCATCAAGAAATACCTAAAGAAAATCTGAGAAATAAAGGTGTTTTCAATATTGCAATTTTAATTGGCAGAGATGGAGAAAAAATCGGCAAAATAGTGTTGACCCTTCCGCAAAATTGTTTAAAGACGGAAAAGCTTATATTGAACAAAAATTTTTCCATTGACGATTTTCTTAATACCACTGCATATGTAAATATTCTTGTGGGTACATCAAAACTTGCCTTGAATGACTTAAAAACCCTATGCGAAGGAGATATAATTCTACTTGAGAACAGCAATGTAAATTCTATGGAAATTAAAACAACAAATATAAAAAAAGGCTTTAAGGTAAACCCTGAGCCTTCATTGTTATTTGATTTGGATGAAGATGAAGAAGATTTAGGAGCTGATATGACAGACGAGCAGAACATATGGGATGGTATACAAATTGAGGTCGGTGCGGAATTTGATAAAGTTAAGATGACGCTTGGCGAACTAAAACAAATTTCACAGGGGCTTGTAATTGAACTAGGGCCTGTATTTAATAATAAAGTTTCACTCCTTGTTGAGGATAAAGTTGTGGCGAAGGGTGAGCTTATCATTATAAACGACAAATATGGTGTTAAAATTGATGAAATTGTGTCTTCAAACTCAAAAGAGCAGGATGAAGCCATTGAAAACGTACCTGCGCCCGAAAAGCTTGCTGCGGCGCAAACTAAGCCAAATGAGCCTGTACAAAATTCGCTGCCGCAGCCAAAACCTGTGCAAAATCCTGCTCCAAATACTGCAAATAAAACAGCAACTAGCCAGCAGGAAGAAGAGGATGAAGAAGATGAAGATGATGAAGAATTTGACTATTCCGATTTTGAGGAAGAAGACAACTAGATAAGAGAATGAAAGTTTTAAAACAGGGGGGTTTAAATGCTAAATTACATAATTGCTTTTAGTTTATACACGCTTGCAATGATAGGAATATTCTTTATTGCATTTGTAGTCTATAAAAAAACAATGAATTTTAATAATCCAAGACACAATGAAGGCATGAGAATAGAAGATATGTTAAGGTTGTCACAAAGAAAAAGCCTATACATAATAAATGTTCAAAATGAAAGATTCCTAATAGCATCTGACCTTGAAAATACTACATTCCTTGCAAAGCTTGCGCCCCGTGAGGAATTAAAGCACAACCAGGATGTATCTCAAATGCGGATACAAAAAGAGCCAAGACCTCAGTCTGCAGCACCTTTAATGCAAACGCTTACAGATGTATTAAATAATCAGACAGCTAAAACAACAACAAATATGGAAAAAAATATTCTGTCTTCTTTTTATCATCCAAAAAAGATTGACAATGCAATGATTGAACCAACGCCTGAAATTGAAAAAATACAACAGGTTGAGCCTGAAAAAATTCAAAAATATATTAAGGAATTAGAGGCACTAAACAGCTCTCTTGGTTCAATAGAAAGTAAGACTTTTGAAAGAGAAGAGGAGGAATACTCAAACGCTGTTGATATAAAATCAAGGAATACGATAATGAAGAACATACTAAAAGAACTTGAGTACAATACAAAGAGGACAAATATCTAATGGATGCTGCACTCAAAGACCTGAATCCTGTTATACAGCTTTTAATGGTAATGTCATTATTTTCTCTTTTGCCATTCTTCTTTTGCTGTATGACTTCTTTCTTAAGGTTTGTAATAGTTTTTTCTATGCTAAAAACAGCGATGGGAACGCAATCTGTTCCTCCGGCCATTGTTTTAATAGGTCTTGCCCTGATAATGACGTTATACACCATGTCTCCAGTGTTTCAGAGCATGTATGACGCAGGAAGGGTGCCATATGAAAAAAATGGTGACATAGTTTTGACCTTGCAAAAAGGCTCAGAGCCTCTTAAAGAATTCATGCTAAAACAGACAAGACAAGAAGATTTAGCATTCTTTGTTGAAAAAACACGTGTAACTATGCCTGAAACACCTGAGGAATTAACCCTTTGGGAGGTTGCCCCGGCATACATTATAAGTGAATTAAAAACATCCTTTGAAGTCGGATTCATAATATTTATACCGTTCATTGTGCTAGACCTTGTTGTTGCGAATATTCTTCTTGCACTTGGTATGTTTATGTTATCGCCAACCATTGTGTCTTTGCCGTTCAAGCTATTGATATTTATTGCTGTGGATGGCTGGAGCCTTATTGTACGCGGACTTGTGGAGAGTTTTAACTGATGGAATTATTAACAGAATATCTTGCAAAAGGTTTTGTCACAATGCTTACAATATCCTTACCTTGTGTATTGGTGGCAGCGGGAATAGGTCTTGTAGTCGGTATTTTGCAGGCTGTAACACAGGTTCAGGAACAGACAATTGCTGCTGCGCCAAAAATTGTATCTGTATTTTTAACAATAATAGTTCTTGGAATGCTTTATATAAGTCTTTTAATGGATTATTTTAGGGAAGGCGCAAACCTTGCATTTAATGTAGTTACACGCTCTGCCAATTATGTCCTGCCTGAGGATTATTATTTTCACTCAAAACCCTTTGCTTCTGAAATGCAAGATACAATAAAGGGTAAAAGCGGAGAGATTGATAAAATTATGAAGAATCCAGGGAAAATTCCCTGGTCTGAAAATCAGTTTAAGGATAAATACACGCCAAGGTCAAAAGGCGCTGACCCGAGACCAAATTTCATTGAAATAAATAAAATGCTTGGAAGGTAATTATGTATAAAAAAACAATATCATCTTTGTTCATGTGTTTAATATTATCCGTCTGTCTTTTGATGTCAAAACTCGAAAGCACTGCGGTGCCTGCTTCTAATGCTCCTCTTGCGTCTGCTGCCCCCATTACTCAGGGTGTGCCGTCTACTTCTGATGATAAGCAAGAAACAAAATTAGACAATACTTTAAACCCTGAGGCAAAGCCAAAAAAAGATAATGGCAGCACAAAAAAAGAAGAAATCCCGGTATTGGACCATGCAAATATTCCAATGAATGTAACGAATGAAACCACACCGAGAGAAGGGTCAGAAAAAATTCCTCCGCGCGTTGTGGCACCGGCTTTGCAGTATCTAAGGGAGGATTATCCTTCTGCATTTCTATCCAAGGATGATTACAGCATAAAATTAAACACAACAACCCGATACAAGTTAAGATGTTCTGATGAAATTACGGCAGTAGCAGTAGGGGATAGTGTTAATCTTATAGTAAAAGAAAACGATGAGCCAGATGAAGAAAAAATGCTGTATGAACTTGCTGCCCCAAAAGATATAATTGTTAAAACCAAGTACGAGACCTATTCATACATGCAAATCTATACAGAAAGCTCTGATTTGCCTGTAACGGTCTTGCTTTCGGTTAATTCAAAAAATGATGTACCAAGCCTTATAAAATTCGGCAGCTGCTCAATGTATGAAGATTTATTCTAGGAGCCTTGAATGGATTTATTTCTGGCACAATTTGCAAAATTATTTCCCGAGATTAATCTTGCGCTTGGCGCCGGAATAATGATTTTTTCGCGCTTTTTAGGGCTTATGCAGTTTGCCCCTGGCTTCAACAGAAAAGAAATGCCAACAATCGCAAGGCTTTCTTTTTCCTTGATGATTACAATTGTAACTGCATCAGTTATCAAGGTTCCTCCCTTTCCAGAGCATTCCTCAATGCTTCTTTGTATAGTATTAAATTACATGTTTGGCGCCCTTATTGGTTACATCGTAAACTGTGTTATAGCAACAATAACGGCAGCCGGTGATATGATTAACACGCAAATGGGGCTCTCTTCCGCTATGGTTTTAGATCCAACAACGAGAGCGCAAACTTCAATAATAGGAAATCTTTTCACTCTTGTTGGCGTTATCATATTTATGTCAATAGGAGGACTATACTGGCTTATAGATGCTTTTATCAGGAGTTTTGACATTTTTCCGATGTACGGAGTTGCAATTCCTTTAGAAAAAATAATTAACCTTGATTATCTTGTTTTAATCACCTCAAATATTCTTGTTGTCGGAATGCAAATAGCAGCCCCCGTCTTGCTTGCAACACTTGGGCAAGATATAATACTTGGCACAATTTCAAAAACAGCCCCGCAGGTAAATGTTTTTCAGATGAGCTTTTTGTTTAAGCCCGTTATGGGCGCATTAATCTTAACTTGGATTTTGCCCATGCTGATAAATGTTATATCGGACTACATAAGCTCATTTTCAAACATATTTTAAACAGGTCGCAGCATCCAAACAACGGTTTCCATATTCAATGATGGCTTAGGATGATTTATTATTAATTAATACTTATAATGCGTGTTTCTTAGACCCTGCATTTGCAAAAACTATTAATATTACTGGCAAAGAAAAGGGCACTTAAAGGTTACAAAAAGCGCCCTGAAAAGTTGTTCATCTAAAAATTGAGTGAGCCGTGTGTTCTGGGTGACGGCGGCGATGAGCCAGCGGAATGGAACCGTACAATGGCGACGTAGGATAATTGAACAAAATTTGCAACAACGTTAGTGAAAGCAAATTCTTGTGAAATACCCACAGGAGCCTTAGTGAAGGTCGAGTTTAGCCAGAAGGCCTGATTATCTTAGCTTTAGCTTTGTGAAGCTTAGATAATGGTTATACCCTTGCGGTACTTAGCTTAGCGAAACCGAACGAGCCTTAGACCCCCAAAGGGATGAACCCTATTCACAACACTCGCAAACTCGCGTAACTACTATGGCCTTGTGAGTCTGTGACGATTTGCGATGAACAAGTGGCCCGTTAAAGACTGTAAGCCCGCAATAATCCAAAAACCAAGAAGGATAATGCTAGACTGAATATATTGAGCAAGTGTAAGAACAGTTCATCTTAAAGTAAAGGTGGTAAGACTAAGATACCTGTCTGTTAGGGTGAAAGCCTGCCTATCTATACTCACTCCATTCAAGGATTATTCTTCCATGAGAGCCCTTGCCTCCTTTTGTTGGGTTTTGGGTTATGTTTGTTTGACTTGATGAGGATACTTGTCCCAAGTCTCTTATTGCACTTCCTCCTCCTCCAGATGAGATGTTATCGTTTGTTTGAATAGAGTCTTCTCCATTACTGTTATCTCCTTGAATTCCTCCATTGCCTCCTATTCCTGTTAATGTTTTCTTTGTTTTATTTGAGGTTATTGTTCCATCCGGACCTTTTATTTCTGTTATTATTTCATATGTATATCCAATGAAATCTGCTCCTTTTCCTCCATTTGTATTATTAGCATCGCTTCCTTTTATCCCTTGTGTGCATCTGCTTCTATCATTGATAAAGCTTTTATTTCCGTTTGAGCATATGTTAGATGGAGTACCCCCAACCCCATTTATTAATGGATTATTAGTATTTGTTATTGGGGAAGATGGATTATATGAAGGATTAGTAGTTACATTAGAACCAGGATTTCCACCTCCTGCTTTGACTTCACCGAATGATGTATCTCCGCCTTTTTTAGCGTTTATTACTGCATTATTAGATACATATGCTCCATCTCCACCCTTTCCTATTCTAAATTTAATCATTTCTCCTTTTTTTGGAGTAATAGAGTATTTAAATACATTACCACTAGCTCCTCCACCACCAGCTCCAACACTAGCTAACTTATATGCATTACTTGCTGTATCCCAATATTTATTCCAACTTATTCTTG
>CATJOM010000045.1 GCA_949741915.1 uncultured Candidatus Melainabacteria bacterium
AACACTTATTCATTATATGCTAAGATTACCCTTGGGTAAGCCCTAAAACCTTATCTTCTATCTAACAACATTACTGCAGAATGAAGTGGAAAGGAGGTGGGAAAAGTGAAGCTCTGGATATCAGAAAGAGCGCTAATACTCATTTTACTGATAATATTAGCACTCAAATTACTTCATTAGGGCTTTTAAAGAGCAGTTACCAGCTGCTCGCCCTTTCTATATTATACACCACTTTTTTCATATTTCAATTTTAATATTTGCGAGCACTTATTTTGTGAGCCATAAATTCTTAGGATATTTGGCTGTGGTATGTTAATCTAAAATATATTTAAATTCTAGAAAGAATTTTCTTTTGCTTTTGTCTTATGAATTAAGTGTAAAACTAAAACCAAGCATTTTAAAGTATATTAAATTTTTATTATTGCAAGGTTTCTTACATGTTGAATATCTACAGGTAAACTGTAAGGTATGATTTTTGTATTTTTTGTTTCTTTGTGGGAATCGGAATAAACTCCAAGAGCCTCGTTTATTTCTAAAGCAACATCTTTTGCTTTATAGAAAACAGCATATTTGTTATTTTTTAGGTGTTTTTTTGCTAAGGGTAGAGTATCTTTGATTTTTCCTACAGCCCGGAATGTGACAATATCTGCGTTTTGCGGTTCTAAAATCTCTGCTCTTTCAGTCAGAATTTGCAGATTTTTTAAATTAAGTTCTTTTTTTGCAAGTTCAATAAACTTTGTCTTTCTGCTTCTTGAATCGTTTGCAACCACTGTTAAACCATCAAATGTAATTGCCAGAATAACACTTGGAAAGCCGCCACCTGTACCTATATCTAAGAGTTTTCCACCATCTTTAAATGTGTGAAATTTGTCCCACAAAACAATCGAAAGACTGTCATAGATGTGTTTTTCAAATAAATTAACAACTTCATTCTTGCTCATCAGGTTTGTATGTAAGTTGTATTCAATAAATAATTTTCCCCATTCTTTAAGGGTTAAAATATGTTCTTCTGAAAGATGCAGTCCTAAATTATCATGAATAATTTTTACTTGCTGCGGGTTTATAAAATTGTCTGCCAAAACGTTAATTTGTTTATTTTTATCATTACTCATATTCTTTTAGGATTTCCATAAAATCTTTATTATTCATTTTAATCTTCATATCATTAATTCTAACTGAAATTCTTTCTTCATTTTCATTTGAAATATTTGCACCAAGGGCCTTTTTTGCCATGCAATAATTTTTCAATGCGGCCTTATTGTCTTGTATATTATAATTATAATCGCCTATTTCAAGATATGAAAGAGCTATTTTAAAGCTATCATCAAGCTTAATTGCGGCATCCAGTGTTAAATTAAGATATTCTGATGCCTTTAGAGGATTGGTGTCTCTTAAAAGTTCCGCGAGCTGTTTGCTTGTAAAATAAATTCCATTGTAATTTTCTTCTTTTCTATCAATTTCAAGTGCTGACCTGAAATTCTCAAGGCTTTTTTTAAAGTCTGATTCCAAACCGCTTTCAGACCAAATATCAGCATATATCAGCCCTGTATTAGTAAAGGATGTGGATAAAATTTCACTATCTGTTGTTATGTCGACATTTTGACATGCGATAATGCTTTTTTCATAGAATTCAAGTGCTGTTTTGGGGTTTTGCCCATCATCGTATAAAAGTGCTATTTTGAAGTATATTTCGGCAAGTAAAATATTATCAGATTGCTCGTCATTGCTCAATTCTAGTGCATTTTTATAATTTTCAAGCGCTTTTTCAAAGTTATTTTCGCTCTCAAATATCTCGCCTAATACTATATAGGCCCTAATTTTATTAGTTTTGCTGGTTTCACTGTCAAGAATAATTGCTTCATTTAAGCAGTTTTTAGCCTTTTCAAAGCGATATAAATTTTTATATAAATTTGCCTTGAGTACTTTTATTTCTATTAAACCAGCATTGTTTCCAGCTTTTTTGCATATTTCCTCTGTGAAATTATAATTTTTCAACGCTTCTTCAAAATTATTAATTTTTGTATAATTTTTCGCAAGTTTTAAATAAATATCTTTTTTGATATTGTTGTCTTCTGTATCTGATAAAAATTCTGTCAGCGCCTGAATTGCACTCTTATAATCAAAGTTTTCTTCAAATTCTTTTATTTTGTCAAAAATTAATGTAATATCAAGCTTGGCAGGTTTTTCTACGGCTAATGCAGCACCTTCCGTTTCCTGGCTTTTTATCTTATTTTTTCTAAAGTTTTCAATAAGTTCTTTTTCTTCTTCGCTCAAACTGTTTTCGGTAAAAATAGGGGCTGCCATTGGAGTTTCACTTGATGTGGGTGTTTCAAATTTCTTTTTTGCTGAGGCTGCCATTTTTCTATACCAAGGAGTTGGGGCACTTCTTGTCTGACTTATGTAAGAAAAGTTGTTGTTTTGCAAGGTTTGCATAGGGCTTACATTTGGAATTTTTGATTTAACAAAATCTATCTGCTTTCGAATGCTCTCCCGTGATAACCTTAAAAGTCTGTCCTTTGGGCTTTTGCAAAGTTCATTCTCATAAATTTGAATTAAGTTTTTATAGTTATTGATTTTTTCCTTAAGAGAAAGGCTGTTCAAAAAATATTGTTTTAAATAGTCCTTAAGATAAATCTCATCGTCAAATTTTGAAATCAAAAGTTTTCTGTAAAGATAATTTACAAGAGAAATATCGCCAAAGCGGTGTTTTTCAATAAAATTAATAGTAACAGAGTGATTTAAGCATGACATATTTTGAAGAAATGGCAAATAAATAGGCGGCACAAGAGATACGATTTTCGATAATAAAAAATCATCAAAATCGAGTCGCCTTTTTTTAAATTCTTCCATGAATTCTCTAAGACTTGTATTTACAGTTGCAATATACCTTAGGGCCATACTGAGATATAGCTCGTATCCTTTTGTTTGCTTAAATAATTCTTCAATATCAGACTCTTTATAATTTTCTAATGCGCATTCAATTTTCAACTTAAATGTTGAATAGTCATTTGGCACAATATCAATTATTTCATAATGCAAACCTTTTTTTTCAAAAAAATCCTGATTTAAAATTCTTGATATCAGGATTAATTTGACACTTTCATATTTGCCCAGTGCTGCGAGAAAATCAATTATTTCAGAGTTTTTTGATATGATTTCAAAGTTATCTATTATTATAATACTTTTTTTATTAAGATTTTTAAAGTAAAAACTTACTTTCTGGGCGAAATTTTCTGTTAAACTTTTTTTCAGATTTATTTTTTTATTTATTGAATAATATCTTAAAGTATCATAAAAACTAAGCAAAAAGTCGTCTATTGCGCTATTTTCAAAACATAAATGCCGAAATAAAAGGATGTCGTCCTTATTTATATTATCCATAGCCCTATTTACGATTTCACTTTTGCCAGAGCCCTGAAAACCTGTTATATAGAGTAGGTCATTTTGGGAATTTATAAAATCATAAATTCGGGTCATTATACTGCTGTTAAATTTTGTAAAATTTTCATCCATATTATATATTTATTTTACAATATTTATCTGTTTCAGTGTTGTGTTGATATTTTTTTGTAAAGTTATGTAAATTTTTCCATTCCATGATAGCAAAAAAATCTTTTTCCAAGCCTTTTTATATATATGTGTTAGTTTTGGAGCGTGTTGATGCCAATATCCATAAATCATAATCTAAGCCCGATGCAGGCTGCGCGGAACCGGCAAAATGGTATTGTGCCTGGTAAGTCTGCTGATGTACCATCTTTTGGTGCAAAACAGGATGAAAAGCAGAAAGATATAATTTCTCCATTACAAGAGAATGCTACAATTTCAGCCTCTTCTGGTATAAGTAATCCAAATATGGCAGTAAATACTGGGGGTGGTATAATAGGTCCAAATCAAGCTTACATTAAGGGTTTAGGCGCTGTACCATCAGGATATTTTTTACCTGGTGAAGGAGACGGGCATGCGAGCGAAGATCATGTAATTAAAAAAACGCCCTTAACTGGCACGAAAATAGCTGCGGATAAGTTTGCAAAGAGTATTTTTGTATATGCGCCAAAAGGTATGCAGGGTTCAAAAAATAGTAATTTTTATGAACATTTATCATTAAGCGCAATTCCACGCTTGGTAGGCTCTATTGGGCTGATTGCAACTGCAGTTGCTGCAAATAAATTCTTTAACCCCTCAGATGCAAAGGCTGCCAAAATGATGTCAAAAAATACGGTGGCAGGGGTTATTATGTATGCTGGAATGAAATGGGCTTCAAATAAAATCATGAATATGGGAACTCAGGCTATAACTGGAGTTGATCCTGACATGCCTTATGTAAAATTTGTTAAAGAGCTTCCTGAAAATGGCAAAGAAAAGGTCATGACAGAATATCATAAAGTATTTGAAAGCATAGATTTCCCAAGACTTGATTTGCTTTATAAAATGGGCGAAGAACAAGGAAATAGACATTATTTCTGGGATAAAATAGCAGAAAAGAAATTTGGTATAAAGGAACCTCTTAATGCTTCAGACCAGGATGTTCAACCATTAATCGACAAAGCATTCGTTAAATCAAGGGCGGCAGGAACGATATCCTCATTTATTTGGGCTGCAACAGGTGTTGCCATAGCAGCGCAGAAATCTTTTACAAAGTTTATGAATTATCATGACCTTTCAAAACCAGGAATTCTTCAAAGAACAAAAGACTTTCCAAAAAGCATTGCAAAAACATTAAAGGATTCCGTTAAAGAGCTTTGGAAGGGCTCTACACCAGCTTCATCGGCTCTTGGAAAGGGTATGATTATAGCATCAATTGCATCAACTGTGCTGGGGCTGGCTAACATCAAAAGAGGCTACAAGCTAGATACAGAACCATCAAAGAGCAAAATTGACTACACAAAAGATTATGTGGAGAATTAATGATTAACAATAATCCATTTAATAGCAATAATACAAAAATCCATGAAGACAGAGCTTTTGAGCGTTTCTCAAATAACTATATGTCAAAAACAGCGCTGCTTCCAAAGGGTAAATTGGTGCGTGAGAATCCAATCCAGGCTGCAAAGTCCAATGCGACAGCACTTAAGAATGATGTTGTCAATCTTGGTGTAGCACTAAAAGATGGTTATTCAAGCGACTATTCATTAGGCAGAATGAATGACTTAGGAATAAAACTTGGTGCAGCTGGGATTGCAGGCTATTTGTTTACAAGAAAAACAACCCCTAAAGCAAAACTTATGGAGTTTGCAGGTGCTGGTGTATTTTTGGGCGTAATGCAATTGTGGCAGAAGTTATTTATTGCAGCCCCCATAAAAGCAAGGTTTGGAGTTGATATTAATCAAAAGTATGTTGATTCAATGGGTAATGTAAAAAGGCTTGGAATGGATAATCAATTTATTCCGCAGCTTGAAACTGATGAAGAACTTGACAAAATGGCTGATAATATGGGCCTTCCTAAAAATATGGAATTCAGAAGGGAATACGCAAGGGAAAAAAGAAGAAAATTAATGCTTCAAGGCAATACCTTAAATCTTCTTGCAGCAGGTGCTGCAACTCCTGTGATGACAGCTCTTTTGTGTAACAAAATTGAAGATATGGTGGATTCACATACTTCTCAAAGCAAGCTCATAAAGTCAATCAAAGACGTTGATAATATGCAAGAGACAGTGAATAAGAAAGCTACAAGTCGCACATTTGGAAAAGAAAATTCAGATATCATAAGAAAATATTCAAAATATACAGGAAAAATTGACGACACCTTCTTTAACGGTCTTGCAGATGCCTATAATCCTGTTTATATGATTCAAGACGGCAAACTAAAGGATATGATACCTGATATAACAAGTACTATTGCCGAGGATTTAAAATCATTATATGCCTCATCAATGGATGTTGACTCTTTGTCAAAAGATGTTTATGAGTTATTCTTTAATAATGCTAAGGAAAATGGTGACTCGCTTGTTATAAAGCCTGTTATTCCACAACAGGAGCAAATATGCACTGTTGAAATATCAAAACAGGAACTCCAAAATACAATAAAGAAAGTGGTGGACAGGGTTAAAAAAGGAGAAATTGAATATGACAGCAGAGAAATATTAAAGGCTCTAGATGAAGAAGAAAAACTTTCAAAGACTGTTGAAATTTCAAAAACAAGGTTGAGTGATGCTAATCTTGACGGTATATCTGAAGCATACGGCAAAAGTAATAAGTTATCAAAAAAACAAACCGAAACTGCATTTAGGGTGATTTTTGATAAACTTAAAGATACCCCCGATATTGATGCCAATAACGATACAGAGATTAAGGGAATATTAGCTGAGATTGAGTCTAAATTGGCTGAAGCAAAATCTGGAAGGAGAACCAGGGCTCGCGCCAATAAAATAGATGAAGCCAAAGTTAAAGATATATTGCAAATCATTAAGCATGATAATCAACAAACCTACACTGTAACAAGAAACTTTAAGGCTATTCCTGAAAATTTAAGAAGTACAGAAGGCAAGAATGCCTTAAACCAATGCATTGAACAAAGTAAAAAAAGACAATTTTCATCATTTATGCAAAAAGTTGAAAATGGTTTTGATTCTATAAAGAAAATCGGAGCTACTCTTTCTGGGGCAGATGATGCCTTAAAATCATTAGATGCCTCCTTTGGAAGAGAAGATACGCTTATTGTGAATACTATATTTGAAACACTAAACCCTTCTTTTGAAGAATTAAAACGTCTTAAATCAGATTCAACCTATGCTGTCGAATTTTTGGAAAAAGCAATAAAAGAGGTTGCAAAGGATGATGCCAAATACAAAAAGCTCTTCCTTAAAATCAACAATCTTTTACCTGATGCTGATGCTCAAAGGAGTGAACTAGTTGAAAAACTAATGCAAAGTGTAAATGCAGGACTTAATGATGCATCAAACGGCCTTGATTCTAGTCTTAAAAATTTAAATGAATTAACAAGCATAACATCAAGCGGAATATATGGCTATGCGGCAGATGTGAAAGACTGTATTGGAAGAGCGCTGCCGGGTTTTGATGCAAGCAAAAACAGAATTCTTTTAACAATGGAATTGGAAAAAAGGATTGCAGACGGTACCTTAAAGCAGCAGTATGAAGATATAATGAAGGCTTATCCATCCCTTCCCAAGGAGAGTCATAGTTACGCTATGTTTGAATCCGATTGCAGAAAAATTCTATACACAAGTACGCCCGGTGACTTCTCTTGTACGCACAATATAAAAGGAAATGGTATTTATTTTAATGCCCTAAACGACCTTTTATTTAATCAAAACATTGGCGATAAGACAAAAGAAATCCTTGCATCTGATTCAAAACTTCTAAATAAGCTTAATGAAATGAGAGTCACTCTTATGGCTATAGGCTCAAACGGTGCAAGACAAAAGGATATAACTAATATGCAAAGGGGTGGGGCAGATTTCTTAAATCCTTCAAATGTTATAAAAGATTCAATGATTCAGGATTCGCATCTTAAAGAGGTATTTAATGCAGCTCTTGATGATATTAATGGAATAAAATATCAGAAAGTTGGCAAAACTTTGCGAAACTTTGCATATGAAAATGCAAATAAAATATTTAACTCAAAGGCCTGGATGAAAATATTTGCGCCACTTGCAGTGGGAATTGCAGGAATTACATTGTTTGCACAGTTGTTTATAGGCAGAGACAAAGATCAACATTTGTATATGAAAAAAAGAACTAATTCAGGAGCAGTGAATGGGAATTAATAATATACAGGCAATAAGCCCCTTACTTCAAGGGTATCTTCAAAAAAATGGCATTCAGCCAAAAACAGCGCAGCCAAAAGAGACTGCACCTGCGGCAAAACAGCCCTTGCCCTTTCCAAAGAGCGAACTTTTACAGGCTTACCTAATGAAAAATCAAGGTCCAATGGCTGCACGAACTATTCAAAACTCTGCCCCTGTTGCTGCAATAAATACTCCTGTTGGTGCGCAGTCTGTTACTTGGAATAATGATTTAAGAAGCAAACTGAGAAACAACGAAGCAATAATAATGGCTGTTATTCCAAGAACTATGAACGCTAAAGACGTTGACGGAAATGGCTTAATCCAGGGAAATGAAACTCCTGGAAACTTTGTAAATGATGTTGAAAGACTGGATGAATTAAAATCATTAGGTATTAATACTCTCCACGTTCTTCCGATAAATCCACCTGGAAAAACTGAGGCTATGGGTACCGCAGGCTCTGTTTATGCGCCGAATGATTTATTGGTTCTTGACCCTGAACTTGTGGATGAAAATCCTCCTCTTCCTGCAAGAAAAGAAATAGAGACAATTTATCAACAAAGAACAGGCAAAAAACTTGTAAAGATGGATAAAAATGATCCCGAAGTTGCATTTGCACAATGCCAGTACTTTATAAATGAATGCCATAAAAGAGGAATCAGTGTAATGCTTGATTTACCAAGCTGTGCATCTGTAGATTTTGCAAAAAAACATCCTGAATTAATGGCCAAGGAAAAAGATGGTATCACTGATAAAACACCTGGTGGCTGGCAGGATATTAGAATGTTTGCACCTTGGGAAAATGAAGAAAAGCGGATTTTAAATAAAGGTGTGCTTGAATTGCACAAAAAATTCGTTGATATGACAATAGGCCTTGGTATGGATGGTATAAGAGCTGATGTTGGCAGGGCAAAACCTGTTGAGTTCTGGAATGTTATAATTCCGTATTCAAGAAGTAAAGACCCTGAATTTGGCTGGTTAGCAGAAACATATACGTATGAAGAAGCCTCACCCCAGTTGAATATGCCGCATGACAGGCCCGAAGATTTAATCCATGCTGGTTTTGACACTATTTATGGTCAGTATCATATCTATAATCAGTGGACAAAGGCCGATGATTTATACAGCTATGTAAAAGAAAACATAGATATGAGCAACAGAATGAAGGATGGACAAAGGGGCTTAATTGGTTCATTCTCAACTCATGATGACCAAAGCCCAATGTTTTATGGCGGTGCTCCGTGGGTAAAACTTACAACGGCTCTTCAAGCAACGCTTCCGCAGTTGAGTCCATATTTTGTAGATGGTGAGCAGACTGGCGATTATTATTTATATCCTTACGAAGGTACAAAAAATCCAGAAACTCAGACGGATACAAACGATTGTGTAGTACACAGAGGCAGGATTGACATCTTTAATAAATCAAGAAAACCTGGTGGAGATAATCCTGACATAGGTGAATATATATCTGCTGCAATGAAATTGAAGAGCGGAGAATATAAAAACATAATAAATAAAGGCTCTTTTGTTGTACTGAATACTGATAATCCTCAAATTATCGCCTTTGCAAGGCATTTGAACGGCAAAACATTGTTGGTTGTTGCAAATAGAAATGTAAACTTCAGAAATTCTGCTTCAATTAATATAAATGGATTTAAACAGAACCAACAATTAAACAATCTGCTTCCTTCGTACTCTGACAAGAGTAGATTTCAGACAGCCGATAATCAACTAGTTGTAGATATTGCTCCTGCAAGGGCTCATGTGTTTGAAATAGATACACCAAACATTGAAAACGGTGCAAAGGCTGTATATAGGCAGAATATGACAGATAAACAAGCTGCTGGCACAAATAATGTAATTGCAGCTTAAAGATTTCTTAATATAACACCATAAATAGGCAATTTTTTGATATTTAAGGGTTTTATATTGGTATAATAGTAATAAGAATACAAACATAAGGGGAATATTGTGGATTCATTATCATTTGCTAAAATGCAAAATGTAGACACTAAAAATCAGCGGGTATCATTTACGGGACAAAAAACCGTAATGACAGAATGTGGCTCACAAAGGTTTGCATTCTATCTTCCACCTTATGATAAAAAAGATGGTGTATCACTTGCCTTGGAATTAGTGCCTGTTAGGGAAGGAAAAGATTCAAACGGGCGTCCTACTCTTGTTCAATCTGGAAAGCCTGTCCTTGTAGATGATTCCATTACACCATTGAATAAATATAATTATTTTGCCTTAAATAATGATAAACTGGAAGAGCTTCTTCAAAAAGCAGATACCGATAAAATAGGTTACAGGTTTGTTTTTATTAATAATGCAGAAAGCAATACACAAAAGGCAAAAACTGGCAAATACTTGCTTGATTCAGGTGCAGTTGCCGAGGGCGAAGATGGCAAATTCTCATATTTTTCAAAAAGACATGGATCTACCAATATGAGAGGTGTTGCAATTAATACTTTTGCAGATGTCATACTCTCAAGCGAAGCACAAAAACAAAATGAAGATTTTGTAAGAAGCGCCTTTAATAAGGCTGGCGGCACAATAGCGGGCCTTAATGCCGAATTAAGAAAACCAAACGGACTTTTTGAGCCGTTTGATGTAATACAACTATCGCCTTTGTTTAATGGGGATGATATATCTGCAATTGGATACTGGACTGCAAATCCATTCCAGATAACATCAACACTAGGCACATTAGAAGATTACAAAGAATTTACAAAAAATGTATTTGATACAGGCAAACACTATATTGCAGATGGCGCATTTACTTCTTTTAGTTTCCAGTCTCCGCAAATGCAGTCTATTTTAAAGTGGGGTAAGGAATCACCTTATTATAACTGGGTAAAAATAAGCCCGTCTGACGCACCAAATGGCAAATTGCAGCTTGGTATTCTTCCAGACGGTATTCTTTCGTCCTCGTCTAATGACAAAGGCAATGCTCCTAGTCCTGCTGAATATGTAAAATCAGAGCTTTTAAAGGAACAAGTTGCCTTTAAGGTTGTGAATCCAAAGTATATAGAAAAAGATGCTATAAATAGGTTAAATTACACAGAAAAAGATAAAGTTGAAAATTTAACCCTTGGCAATGTTATTAAGAATCCTGATTATGATAAAAACAAGCCAACATACATACAGTTTATCGACAAGAGACTTGCAGATGACAAGCAACTAAATGATACAAAAAATCTTACATTGAAATATGCAAATCACACCACAAATAATCACTATGATGTATCAAACTCTGCTGATTCTGTGCAGCCATTTTATTTCCAGGTTAATCCTGATGATCCAAAGTTTATGACAAAAGGCGCAACGCTGGAAGCACTAGAAAAAGTAGGATACATAGGAAAAGACGGCAAAGTTCAAAAAGGATATGAATCATTTTTTGAGGCTGGACATTATAAAATCACAAGAAAAGGCGAAAATGGCGGCGCTAATAATTGGGATGGCAACGTAGATTTATTCAAGGCTAACATCTCTACCCCTTCAAGTGATCCTGCTGACAGAATTGGCAATAAGCAGGTAAAAAATCAGTATTATAGCGTAGCAACATATTGGACAAAATTGACCGACGATACTATGTTGGAACATTTGGCTCAAAACATTGCAAATGATGAAGAAACTGCATTTAATAATATTGCGGAACGGTATGATATCGATGATAATGAATTTGACAACATTATTGATGCAATTGACACGGAAGAGTTTAATGAAAACTTTGAAAAACGAATTGGCGCTGATACAGAAAAAGTATTGACAAAAGCTGTTGCAGATTTTCCGCTTGAAACAATTCAGTTTGCGCCTGATTTAACGGCTGTTTTATCGTCTCCATTTATTACTCCTAGGCCTATAGATGTGAATGATGATGAAAAGCTTTCAAAATCGGATCGTTTACTTAATAAAGAGCTAAGTCAAAAAATTCCAAAGAATATACAACATTTGTACAATGACTCAATGAAGGAATACTTGGTATCTGTTTTAAGGCAGTTTGATTCTAAAATGCCAGCTGAGCAAAAATTATTCGAAGGTGGCAGTATTGATAAGCTAAGCACATATGGTAAAGCTGTTGTTAGCCTAATTGCAAATGATGTTATGCAATATGGTACGGTTAAGGCGCTTTTCCCTGATGCAAATGTTGATTTTAAAGACGGCAAAATTAATTATGATTATAATCTCAGATACAAAGGCGTTGTAAGTCTTGGGGTTGGGAAGAATTTTGTTAGCCCTAAAGAAGAGGCAGAAGCTGTTTTAGCCAAAATGGACAAAGGCTTTAAAAATCTTGCCAATTCTAATAATAATGATTTAGTAAATTTTTTATATAAAAGATTTGAAAATGTTGCTCTTGACGATATAAAAATTGCAAGAGCCATTGTTGATAAAACTGGCTCTGGTCTGAATTGGCGTTTTGATGCTGCAAAAGACGTTGCAGACCTTGATAAAAGGCGCGATCAGAATTCTCATGTTACATTTGAAACATGTTGGAATAATGTTATTGATTTTTGGGGCACATTTATTAAGAATATTAAACAAGTAAATCCATCATCTTATACCATTGCAGAAATTACTGATCTTTGGAGTTTTGCAAAGATACAGGCTTCAAATAAGAATAATCTTGCAAATGAAGCGGTTAATAATTTCAATAAGATGAACAGACAAGAGCAGGAACATGCTCTCCTTAAGTTCTTCCAGAACGATGCGAGAGCTATATTTGCAAATGATCATGGCACGACCTACAATAGCAGACAAATACTTAACAGTTTAAGTGCCGATGCACAAAGCGTAATTAAGGGTAATGTTTCAAATTTAAGTGAAAATGTTTTTAATGAACTTAAAAGCTGCTATACAGATGCAAATAAGCGCGATGTCTTAAGAGATGCATTGTGGGTTAAGGATTTTGGCGAATTTATAAATCCTGAAATTGCCGAGAAAATTTTCTATGACAGAACCGGCGCAGACGGCAGTGACTATACTTATTGTTATAGAAATTTCTATCAACTTTTTGGTTTTGACCCAGAAGCAGCAGAAATTGGCTGGGATATGAATGGCAACCGCAGATTATACAATATGAAGGCTTTTCAAAGTAGTATAGTTGATTATTTAAAAAGCGGTTCGTCTCAATTTGCAAAACAAAAGCAGGTATTCTTGAGTAATCAGGATAAACAGCGTCCGTTGCATACAATAGCACTTGACGTGCCTTTGTTTTTGAGTGATTTTAACGATAACTTGTTAACAGAAAACAATGAAAGCTACGAAAGCAAGCAGGCAAAAGTAGCTGAATTCAAGCAGGCGGCGATAGATGTTATTGGCGGGCAAAACGAACTCAATAAAGCTGGTGGACTTAATAATATAAGCTCCATGGGTGTTGCAGTTGGTAAAAAATATCTTGAAATATTTGATTCTGCAATTAATAAACTGAATGCAAGTGGTATGAATATAACAAATGATGAGAGAAATATTATTAAACAAGCCATAAGGGATTTATCTGCCGGTAAATTTCTAAGTGATGATTACAATCTAGATGTTTCTAAAGGTTTTGGAGCACAGCCATTTGATATAACAATGACTGATGTTATGCGTCAGGCACGATATATAGCTGAAAAACAAGATATTGAATGGAAATTTTCACAAGGCAAGGGCAGCGAAGATGTCAAGCTTTCTGCGACAGAAAAGAAAATAGTTGATAAAACATTCGATGAATTTGAACCGGATTTAAAGAAAATGGCTCAAATGATTAAAACCATGATGTTTTCGGTTGGTCTGCCAACTATTTTTGCAGGCGATCAGTTTGGACAATCAGGGTATGAAAGGCCTGCAAAGAATATCATTCTTGCAATGAGAGATATTATTCATACAAACTGGGCAGTTGATGACAATAGAAAGGTTATACAGGATTTGTATAATGAAGTTACGGCTGCTGCAAAACTTCATAGGACAATGGGGCTATCTGCATTGGCTGGTGGCGATTCACTTGTTGTGCCACAAACTAATGACGGTCACACAGCCTTATTTAAATATGACGATAAAGGTTCAAATGTACTGGTTGTTTACTCAAACGGCAGAATGGACACATATTCTCCAGACAAGAATAAAGATAACAATATAATTAGAAAACATGCTCAAAAACCTTTGAAAAACGAAGCAGAAAAGGTAGATTCAATAGATATTGGATACATTGATCCGCAGCAGGGTGATAATGTTATGGGAAATATCGCAGAGGAAGGGGCAGAATTCAAAAGACTTAAATATGATTCCAAGAGCGGCAAATATATTAAAGATGAAAACAACTCTTACATTGTTAAAAATGGCAAGCTAACCTGTAAAAAACAATCTGTCGGCCCGCAAGGCTTTACTGATGGTACAATAGAGCTTGGTGATGTTGCAAACGTATTCTACAGAGTTAATGGCAATAACGCAGCTTAAAGAAATGCAAGAAAGACGATGTTGTTTTGCAAATATTTTAAGATTTGTATCAATAAAAGCTAGCCCTCAAAGCTTGCAGTATCTTTGAGGGCTGTGTTTCTGAATTTGAAAGTGCGAAATTTGTTTTTAAATTTTATCTGATGTTTATGAATCCATACAGCCTGCCCTCATCAGAGCGCCAGCGAAACCAGCCTGTTTTTGTTTTATTGTCATATGTTACAACCTTTACAAGCATCCAGTTTCCCTGAACAAGCCAAGGTGTAATATATTTTGCATAGTCAAAATTATCTACTTCTTGTGAATCTTTATTTGGCGAACTGTGTAAGCTTTTATAATTGGGTGGAAGGTTTCTAAAAGTATAAATGCCATATTTCTTACCATATTCGAAAAATAAATCCTTATATGGGTAAAATTTTGCTCCATGTTTACCATTTTCTTTTTTAATCCATCCAAAGAGGGATTTTTTCTGATTATAGCAAACCTTTATCCAATCGTCAGTTTCATCCTCAGCGCTTAGAAACGCCATATTTTCATTTGGAGCAAATGCCAAAAAAATATTTGAGAAATTTTCTTTATCTTTTTTATCCTCTGTTAAAAAATTTCCTGCATCATTCCAGTAAATTCTTTGTATTACTTTCGAATTTAAATTAGGCTCCTCATAAATTGTCGCAAGATTTGTAATTTTTGCAGCTCCAATTCCGTAATGATTGATAGAATTTGTATAAGCGGGCATAAATTCCGCTCTAGCCACATTAAGGGTGCAAAAAATAAACATTATTAAAACGAGGAATAAAAATTTTTTCATATATGTGATTATAAAATATTTTCCAAGGAAAATAATCATTGTTTTACACTAGGTTTATAGTCTTATAAAAACATTAAATAAGTTAGTAAGCCAAAGAGGCTTTAGTGCAATCTAAAGTTGTAAAAAGCTTTTCTTCAAAGCGCAAAATGAAAAAGAAAATACTAGACGAACAGTTCTATATCCATAGATGATTATCTTGAATGTAACAAATTTCTAATTGTAAATTTTTGTATAGGAAAATCAACAATGTTAATTTATGTAAAGTTTTAAACTTGACTCGTAACTTTTACGAGATAAGATGTATTAAGCTAATTTATCATCTAAAATGGGATGAAAATCGCATTTAGAATCTAGCAAAAACCTTGATATTTTTTATTCAACAGCTGTTTATAATTTGTAATTACATATATTAGAGGTACTTAAATGTCAACAACACAATATGCAACAAGAGTGACTCCTATGGGTATACCACCGACCCGTTTGAGCGAACTTCCTGATTTGATTGAAATTCAGAAGAAGTCGTTTGAATGGTTTTTAAAAGAAGGCCTGAAAGAGGAGCTTTTGTCTTTTTCTCCTATTAAAGACTATACAGGAAGATTGGAATTGCATTTTCTTCCAAACTATACTTTTGACAATCCAAAATACACAATAGAAGAAGCTAGAATTCACGATTCTACCTATTCAAAACAATTAAAAGTTATGATGAGACTTGTAAATCGTGATTCCGGTGAAATAAAGGAACAAGAAGTATACATTGGCGACATCCCAACGATGACCGACAAGGGTACTTTTATCGTCAATGGTGCAGAACGTGTTATTGTATCTCAAATCGTAAGGTCTCCCGGCATTTATTACAAAAAAGAAGTATCTCCAACCGGAAAAAGACTTTATAATGCAACTTTGATACCAAACCGCGGTGCTTGGCTAAAAATTGAAACAGATTCAAACGACTTAGTGTATGTAAAAATTGATAAAAACAGGAAAATCCTTGCTACAACATTATTAAAAGCTCTAGGTATTACGCCTGTTGAAATGGAGACGTTATTTACTCATTTTGAATTTTTAAAGAAAACGCTCGAAAAGGATACAACCAATTCGACCGATGAAGCCTTGATTGAAGTTTATAAAAAACTAAGGCCTGGTGACCCTGCTTCGGCTGCAGGTGGAAGGTCAATCCTAGAAGCAAGATTCTTTGATGAAAAGAAATATGATATAGGTAAAGTTGGCCGTTACAAGCTTAATAAAAAACTAAGCCTCAATCTTCCTGAAACCCAAAGAACAATTACGGTTCAGGATATTGTTGCGGGTATTGAATATTTAATAAACTTAACATTTGATGAAGGTGTTTTGGATGATATTGACCACCTTGGAAACAGAAGAATAAGATCTGTTGGTGAGTTGCTTCAAAACCAATTCAGAGTAGGTTTGAGCCGTATTGAAAGAATTGTTAAAGAAAGAATGACACTTCAGGATTCTGAAACTTTAACACCATTGAATTTATTGAATGTTAAGCCCTTAAATGCCGCAATTAAGGAATTCTTTGGTTCATCTCAGTTGTCTCAGTTTATGGACCAGACAAATCCTCTTGCTGAATTGACCCACAAGAGACGTATTTCAGCTTTGGGACCTGGGGGTTTAATGAGAGAGCGTGCTGGTTTTGCAGTTCGCGATATTCATCCTTCACAGTATGGTCGCATTTGTCCGGTTGAAACGCCTGAAGGCCCGAATGCCGGCTTGATTGGTTCTCTTGCAACACACGCAAGGGTTAACGACTATGGTTTTGTTGAATCTCCGTTCTTTGTTGTAAAAGATGGCGTTGTAACCGAAGAAGTGCACTACTTAACAGCAGATGAAGATGAAAACTATCGTGTAGCACCTGCCGATGTTGAGCTTGATGAAAACAGAAGAATTAAGGAACCATACATCCCAGTAAGATACCGTTCAGAATTTACAATGGGTGATTCTAAAAAGGTTGACTATTTTGGTGTGTCGCCAATTCAGATTATTTCTGTTGCAACATCATTAATTCCATTCATCGAGCACGACGATGCCAACCGTGCATTGATGGGCTCTAACATGCAACGTCAGGCTGTTCCTCTTTTGATTACGCAAAGGCCAGTTGTTGGTACCGGCTTAGAAAAAAGAGCAGCAAAGGATTCAGGCATGGTGTCTGTTTCAGAGGTTGATGGCGAAGTATTAAGGGTCGTTGGTGAAGAAATCCATATCAAAGGTAATGATGGAAAGGTTTATCAATATCCACTTCTAAAATATATAAGATCAAACCAGGATACCTGCATTAATCAGAAACCGCTTGTTCGTGCTGGTCAAAAGGTAAATGCCGGCGATGTTATAGCTGACGGTGCTTCTACTCATATGGGTGAATTATCATTAGGTAAAAACGTTCTAGTTGCCTATATGCCTTGGGAAGGCTATAACTACGAGGATGCTATCCTGATTAATGAAAGACTTGTTTATGATGATGTATTCACATCAGTTCATATAGAAAAATTGGAGATAGACGCTCGTCAGACAAAACTTGGGCCAGAAGAAATTACAAGAGAAATCCCGAATGTTTCAGAAGAGGCAATCAGACACCTTGATGAAAGAGGCATTGTAAGAATTGGCGCCAGAGTTTATGCTGATGATATTCTTGTTGGTAAAATAACTCCAAAAGGTGAATCCGAACATCCTCCAGAAGAAAAACTCTTAAGAGCAATTTTTGCTGAAAAAGCAAGAGATGTAAAAGATAATTCTCTCCGTGTACCTCACGGTGAAGGTGGAAGAGTGGTCGATGTTAAAGTATTTGACAGAGAAAAGGGTGACGAATTGCCGCCTGGTGCAAATACTGTAATCAGGGTATATATCGCACAAAAGAGAAAAATATCTGTCGGTGATAAATTATCAGGTCGTCATGGAAACAAAGGTATTGTTTCACGTATCCTTCCAAAGGAAGATATGCCATTTTTGCCTGACGGAACACCGATTGATATCGTGCTTAATCCTCTTGGCGTGCCATCTCGTATGAATGTTGGGCAAACATATGAATGCTTGCTTGGCTTAGCTGCATACTTAACGGGCAACCATTATATGGCTCCCCCGTTTGATGAAATGTATGGAGCAGCACAATCTGAGGTTGCAACGCGTGAAGAATTAATAAAAGGTATAGAAGAATCAGGCTGTCACTGGGTTGGAGAAGATGGAAAAGTAACCCTTTATGATGGCAGAACAGGCGAACCTTTTGATGAACCCGTTGCAGTTGGCCTTTCATATATTTTGAAATTAGTTCACCTTGTTGATGATAAAATTCATGCAAGATCAACTGGTCCTTATTCACTTGTAACCCAGCAGCCATTAGGCGGTAAAGCGCAATTTGGCGGCCAGAGATTTGGCGAGATGGAAGTTTGGGCACTTGAAGCTTATGGCGCCGCTTATACTCTTCAAGAAATGTTAACAATTAAATCAGACGATGTTAATGGAAGAAGCAGAGCTTATGAAGCCATAGTTAAGGGCGATAATATTCCAAGGCCAGGTATTCCTGAATCATTCAAGGTTCTTGTCCGTGAATTACAAAGTATAGGCCTTGATATAGCAGTAGCCAAAAAAGGCGGAGAAGAGGTTGATTTAATGTCTGATACGGATGATTTAAGAAAATCAGCTCCAAAGAGAGTTTTATCCGATATGGACAGCGAATTATTGAATATCAATTTCTTTGAAACACCGACTACGTTTAAAGACTAACGCTAAAGGTTAATATAACTAAGTTTTAAGAATTAAGGAGACAGATAAGTGTCAACAAGCATAGATTATTTTGATTATATACGAATTTCGATAGCATCTTCAGAAAGAGTTCTAAAATGGTCTTATGGTGAAGTAACAAAGCCTGAAACCATTAACTACAGAACTCTTAAACCAGAGCGTGACGGTCTTTTTTGCGAAAGAATCTTTGGTCCATCAAAAGATTGGGAATGCTATTGTGGAAAATATAAACGCGTACGCCATAAAGGTATAATTTGCGAACGTTGCGGTGTGGAGGTTACTGACTCAAAGGTTAGACGTCACAGGCTAGGTCATATTAAACTTGCCGCCCCTGTAAGCCATATCTGGTTTTTGAAGGGGATTCCAAGCTATCTTGGATTGCTTCTTGATATGACTTTAAAAGATTTGGAACAGATTATATACTTTAACAACTATGTTGTAGTGGATGGCGGTGAAAGTCCGTTTAGAAAGTTTCAACTTTTAACCGAGGAAGAATACGAGGACTATATTCTAGAAAATGAGAACAGCCAGCTAAAAGTAGGTATTGGTGCAGAGGTTGTTAAAGAATTATTATCCGAGATTGAACTAACAAAACTTGCTGATGAAATAAGGGCAGAATTAGACTCTGCTGGAGGTTCTGTTCAAAAAAGAGCTAAATTAATAAAAAGATTGAGACTTGTAGAATCTTTAATTGAATCAGAAACTGAACCAACATGGTTTATTATGGATGTTCTTCCTGTGACACCGCCTGATTTAAGGCCTATGGTGCAATTAGATGGCGGTCGTTTTGCAACATCAGATTTAAATGATTTATATAGAAGGGTTATAAACAGAAACAATCGTCTTGCAAGACTTCTTGAAATGGGCGCCCCTGAAATTATTGTAAGAAACGAAAAGAGAATGCTACAGGAAGCGGTTGATGCCCTTATTGATAACGGCCGAAGAGGAAGAACGGTTGTGGGTCCAAATTCAAGGCCATTAAAGTCCTTGTCTAATATTATTGAAGGTAAACAAGGTCGTTTTAGACAAAACTTATTGGGTAAGCGTGTTGACTATTCTGGTCGTTCCGTTATCGTTGTGGGGCCGCAATTAAGTCTTAATCAGTGTGGTCTGCCTAAAGAAATGGCGATTGAATTGTTTAAACCGTTTGTTGTTAATAAATTGATTGAGCGCGGGCTTGTTCAAAATATCAAATCTGCCAAAAAGAAAATAGAAAGATCTGAGCCTATTGTTTGGGACATCTTAGAAGAGGTTGTTGAAGGGCATCCAGTATTATTAAACCGTGCCCCAACCCTTCACAGGCTCGGTATTCAGGCATTTGAGCCAATCCTTGTAGAAGGCAGAGCTATTCAATTGCATCCTCTGGTTTGTACGGCATTTAACGCCGACTTTGACGGTGACCAGATGGCGGTTCATGTGCCATTGTCAATTGAGGCTCAGACTGAAGCTAGAATGCTGATGCTTGCGACAAACAATATTCTTGCTCCTGCAACAGGTAAGCCTATCATAACACCATCTCAGGATATGGTGTTGGGTATTTATTACTTAACAATTCTTAAGAATGAAGATGTTCCAGTTAAAGGTTATTTCCATAACTTTATGGATGCAATATCTGCTCTTGAGCTTGGTAATATTAAGCTCCATGATAAGATTATAGTGAGAGATGAAACAGGCAAGAGAATTGAAACAACTGCAGGAAGAATAGTGTTTAATGAAACTGTTAGAAAATCAATACTTTTAAGTTAATTTGTAATTGAGTTTCTTAAACTTGAAATAAAAAATAAATAAAAGAGGAAAATATTAAAATGACAACTTTTACTTCTGAAACTACAGGCAAGAAGAAAAAACATATAGATTTTATAAATAAAACTGTTGATAAAAAAGGCTTAAATAGACTGCTTTCTCAAGTTTATCTTGAATGGGGCGGTGCAAAAACAGCAGAACTTGCAAACAATTTGAAAAACCTTGGTTTTAAGTATGCAACAAAGGCTGGCACAACCATTTCAATTCATGATTTGTCAGTTCCATCTGTTAAAAGCGAACTTCTAAAAGAAGCACAAGAACAGATTGAACAATCAACATATCGCTACATGAAAGGTGAAATTACCGAGGTTGAAAGATATACAAAAGTTATCGACACGTGGTCTGAAACAACTGCTAGGTTGACCGAACAGGTTGTTGAAAACTTTGATAGACTAAACCCTGTTTACATGATGGCGTTTTCAGGCGCAAGAGGTAACTTATCGCAAGTATCGCAGTTGGTAGGTATGCGTGGCCTGATGGCTGATGCACAGGGACAAATCATTGACCTACCTATTAAATCGAATTTTAAGGAAGGCCTATCTTGTACTGAATATGTTATTTCATCATACGGTGCAAGAAAAGGTTTGGTAGACACAGCTTTAAAAACAGCGGATTCCGGCTATTTGACAAGAAGGCTTGTTGACGTTGCTCAGGATGTGATAATCAGAGATGCTGACTGTCATACTCAAAAGTCTATAAAGCTAACAGCTATAATGGATGGTGAAAATGCTATAGTGCCGCTATTAGACAGACTTCTTGGCAGAACAATTGCACAGGATATTCTCGATAAAGACGGTAATGTGTTGATTGAAAGAAACAAGACTATTGATCGTGAAGATATAGCAAAAATTAAAGATTTGAATTTAATCGAAGTTGATGTTAGGTCTACTTTAACCTGTGAGCTTGAATATGGCATTTGTCAGAAGTGTTACGGATGGGCAATGACAACGCAAAAGCTTGTAGACATAGGTGAAGCAATTGGTACAATTGCTGCTCAGTCAATTGGTGAACCAGGAACGCAGCTTACAATGAGAACTTTCCACACAGGCGGTGTATTTAAAGGATCTGGCGCCATGAAGCAGGTACTTGCTCCATTTGATGGTAAGGTTAGTGGAGCGCCCCGAACCAGAGAGATGAGAACCCGTCATGGTGATGTTGTTCAAGTTGCAATCAAGGAAGCTGACATTGAATTCTCAAATGAAAGTGAAACGCAAAAAATTCATATTCCTGCGGGCGCAAAGGTAATGTTTGCCGATGGTTCTGAATTTAAAAAGGGCGACAAAATTGCCGAATTTGAACCTGTTTCAAAAGGTGATGGTAGTCGTTTAACAGAAAAGGCTACAAAGGATATCACTTCGGATATTTCAGGCGAAGTTGTTTTTGAAGACTTTATAGCAGATGAAAAGAAAGATAGACAGGGTAATATTTCAAGAACTTCCAATAAATCAGGTATTGTTTGGGTATTGGGTGGCGATGTCTACACCCTTCCTGCGGGTTCGAAGATTCTGGTTTCTGATGGACAAAAAATTAAAAAAGGCGAAAAATTAGCTGAAACCCTTATAGTGTCTGAACATGGCGGTGAAGTTCGTGTAAATAATTCCCTTGAGGTTGAAGACATTGAATTTGAAGGTAGAAAGATTAAAAAAATTGTTGCAGGAAAAGAGTTAACAATTGTAATTGCATCTATTCAGCCATCAAATGCAATATTTGAGCAGACAAAAAAAGAACAGATTTGGCACGTTGCCGAAACTGATGAAAAATATATTGTAAAATCGCCGATTGATACGACCGTTGAAAATGGTATGATTATTGCTGAACTAATTGATGATGAACATAAAGTAACATCTTCAGGCGAGATTAGATATAATGGAATAGAAGTTGATGAAAATCAAGTTGTAGTTCAGGGCGGTGAAGTTGTATTTATCCCTGAGGAAATACATCAGATTTCAAAAGATTCATCACTGAGGCTTGTTGATTCGGGTACATATGTTGAAGCTGGAACAGAAGTTGTAAAGGATCTATACACTCATATTGATGGTATCGTTGAAATTAAAGAATTCAATGATATTATTCACGAGGTAATAGTACGTCCTGGCGAACTGCATATGCTTGATAGCATTAATGATTTAAAGGTTGAAGAAAATGAAGTAATAAAGGCTGGCACAGTTGTTGCAGGTAAAATAAAGGCAAAGGTTGATTCAATTGTCACAATTATTGAAAATGAATCCGATGTCCTTGAAATTGACGATGACTTAGATGAAGAAATTACTGAAGATTTGGTTGATGAAGATACACTTGATAAGCAGCCTGTTCAAATTTTAATTAGACCAATCCAGAGCTTTAGAATTGAACCAAAGAATGTTTCTATAGAGTTTGATACAACCGATGATTCTATTGAAATTCTTCCTCTAACACAGTTGCAATATAAAGATGGTGCAAGAGTAAGGAATCTTGACGGTGCTGTTCTTACAAGGACTTCACTTGTTCTTTCTATGAGTGGATACTTGAGTCATCTTAAGGGTCTTGTAGAGCTTGATAAAGATGGCAGTTTGAAAATTGTTGTGCTTGAGACTCTAATTGTAAGACGTGAACAAGATGATGCCTCAAGAACTCTTTCGTCAACGCAGACTGAATTATTAGTTGAAAATGGGCAAATTATCGAGCCAAGAACCCCTGTAACTAAGACCCAGGTGCTATCGGTAGATAATTCTGTTGCTAGCATTAAATCCACAGATAAGGACTTAAGAAGATTACTTCTTGTCTCTGAAAAATATGAGCAAAAAATGCAGATAGATTCAAAGGCAACAGTTAAAATTGGTGAATTTATCAAACTTGATAGCGTAATATCCGCATCTGGTAATACCTCAAGTGCTTCTGGACAGGTTATTGACACTGGGAAAGATTATGTAAAAGTAAGACTGGGACGTCCTCATCTAATTAGTCCTGGTACGCTCTTACAGGTAGAAAATGGTGCGTTAATATTGAGAGGCGACTTGCTTGCAACGCTTGTGTTTGAGAGACAAAAAACAGGTGATATCGTTCAAGGTTTGCCAAGGGTTGAAGAACTGCTTGAAGCCCGCAAACCAAAAGATTCAGCTATAGTTGCCGAAGAAGATGGTGTTGCCGAAATAGAAATTGAGGATGATGTTGCAAGACTATATATTGTAAATGAAAATGGTAGAACCGAAATCAAATATCCAATAGAATCAAGCGTTATTGTTATGGATAAACAGAGAATAACAAAAGGTCAGCCGCTAACATCTGGTCCTTTGAATCCTCATGATGTTATCAGATTAAGAGGTACATTTGCCGCCCAGCAGTATCTTGTAGATGAGGTTCAGAGAGTATATCGTTCTCAGGGTGTTGAAATTGCCGATAAACATGTGGAAGTTATTGTAAGGCAAATGAGTAAAAAGGTTAAGGTTATTGATTCTGGAACTACAAAACTTCTTCCTGGTGAATTAGTTGAACTTAAGGTTATTGAAACTGAAAATACAAGAGTGGAACAGGAAGGTGGCGAAGTTGCAACGTATGAAGCATTGCTCCTTGGTATTACAAAAGCATCTTTGAATACTGAAAGTTTCATCTCTGCTGCTTCCTTCCAGGAGACAACAAGAATCTTAACAGAGGCTGCTGTTGAAGGTAAAAAAGACCTGCTTAGAGGCTTAAAGGAAAACGTAATCATAGGCAGATTGATACCTGCGGGAACTGGTTATCATCATTTGATTAATGCAAATGAAGAAAAGGAAAAAGAAGCCCTTCGCCGTGCCCAGCAGAAAAATCAAGCAAGAAAACCTTCTGCGATATTGGAAGAAATTGAAGGCATGTTTGGAACTCCTGATTTTACAATTGAATAGGGTTTCATATTGCTTATGAATCTTGAAAAGCTGCCAAAACTGGCAGCTTTTTGTTATACATTTGTATGCAACGTGGCAAAAATCCAATAAACAATACAGATTATTTATGATGGTAAACCTGTTAAAAGCATCAAAAAGGCATTAGTCTGGATGCAATAGCGAGTGTGGCAATCTGTATCAAACCTCAGACTACTGTCCGTTAAGCTTTTGCTAAAGTGAGTATTGTCTCATTGCAAGGAAGCAGTCCAAGTAAATCATGCCCAGCATTTATTGTAAACTTATCATAACAGCCATTCTATCATCCGCCGTGCAGCATACAGCCAGGTTGAGCAGCCATTTATAAGCAATTATCTTGCTGTATTTTCAAGATAAGATTCTTGTATCATTTTATCCCAAATAATATATATAAAGTCCCATATTGATTTGTACGGCTTTTCTTTTCATTAGTACTCCAGTTATAAATTACTTATGAACTTGTTGTGTTATAAATCTTTTTTGAAAGTGCTCTGCATAAATAATGTCTATCCTATATTCAAAAAGTTAATCAATTTCAATCCGGCTTCTTGGTTTTATGATAAGTGAATATAATTTATACTTAAAACAACAAACTGAAATTTAAGGCAACAGAATGAAACATAGAGCGAAAGCAATGGTTATTGATAAGAAACTTTATCCAGAATTACAGGACCAATATTGCGCTAATCCTGTTTCTGGAGCCTGCCTTTGTTATAATGTCGGAGATGAATTTATTTTTTATCGTGATGGCAAAAGCGATAATTTTTGGCATATGGGATTAAATACGCTTGTTGAAACAAATAAAGATTCAAATACTATTGAGGTGGCCCTAAATGCCTTTTTGTTCTGAAGCATGGGATGCTGTTTCGCGTTATATCTATGCAGGATTGCAGGGTGGTTCTTTTATGAAAGAGTTGATGAAAGAAGAGAATATAATGATTACCTGTTGTTCAGATGGAACAAGGCCGGTAATTTTCAAAATAGAACGAATTGATTATGAATAAATATTGACAATTTTCCAATGTTTTTTTGAAATATAAGAACGAGATTCAGCCTGCCTTTTGTTATAAAAATTAAAAAAATACTTTCAAAAATAAATAATTCTTTTATCATATTTTAAATTAATAAAATTTAGTAGAAATAATTATTGCGAGGCACTTCCTGGTAGGGCTGGAATAAAATTTACTCAAGAGCTATTATACCTTATTGTATTCATTTGCGGTCGATAAACTTTTTGATAAAATATTATTTTGAGTTAAGCTGCTTGCATAACATCCACAAGACACAGCGCACCGAAAAGGCATAAGTGTTAATCCCAGGCCCCATGCTAGTGCTGCCGTGTGCAAAATAGTTATAATAATACTTGCTTTCGCCATAAAATGTGGCCGTCCATATGTCAAAGGGATTGCAGTTGTTAGCAACAGAGCCCGCACAGGCTGGATGATTTATGCACTGCACAGAGCCTGCAGCAAACTGGTCGCACAGCTTTGTGTGAATGATACATTAACCAGAGTGCCCGCAGTTGCTGATGCTATTAAGACTATTGAGTAATCAAGCTCTTAAAGAAAATGCTTTGTTTGCATTTTACTTTCCTTTCACAATCCTTCAGGGTAATTATTTTAGAAATTACCTAGGTTTCCGTGCAAACAAAGATGTATAAACTTCTAAACCGCTCGCACAAACAGCTTAGTAGTAAAGTCCCAAACCAAAGACTGATTGCCCTTTGTTTTTTTTGGGGTAACAATTAATTAAAGCTCTATAGTGGAAGGTTTTAAGGTGGCTTTACCACCTTTTCCCTCAGCAATAAGCATCAAGGCAAGAGACGCACAGCGCACCGAAAGTGCATAGCCTGGAATATGGTTTGTGTGTGGAATGTAGAACCTGCCGCCTGCAAAGTCATACGCATAGTGCAAACTGTCAACAACGACCGTGGCTGACCATGCGGCATATGGGTAGCAGTCGCCGCTAGAGCCCGCATAAGCTGTATTAAGAGCAAGCTGCGTAGTTAAACTTCATGGGACAAAGTAAGGTTCGCATATGACCTTTATAACAAAACTGCATCCATAATAAATCCTGCCAGTACCCCCTTCCAAGAAAACGGTAAAAACTAGTGGCAGCACTGGCAACAGAGACACAGCGCACCGAAGTAGCATGTATATCAACTCGTGACTCTGCACTGAATACACTAGATACTAAACGAAACTTCTGGTAAGTAGAACCGCCAGAGCTAGAACCCGTCCATAGTCCGTATCCATCGCACCAGGTGCCTTCGGCGCCCGTGCAGCCGCCAACAAGCAGTAATGGCACGCCTTAAGCACGCCTCTCCTAATGGTAACGAAAAACTTCTGGTAGCCTAACACTTATAGGCACCACAAGCAAAGCAACAATGCTATAGCAAGGAGGAGCTAAGCTAACGATAAGCAAACATTGAAAAAGGAAAACCCATCTAGTGAAGACCACCAGCCTTGAAGCCAAGCAACACGTGAGGCGTCTTCCATATAGTATGCCACGCATGCCCAAGGTATTAACCTGGACAAGACTTCCCATAGCGCCACCTACTTACATAAGGGCATAGCGCCAGGCCTGCAATGCCGCCACTACTTTAAGTCTACTTGCTACCCAGCTACAGCCAGGTATATGTATGCCGCGCTGGCACTATAAATACTAATATAAAGTAGAATACAATAATGCAATCTAACCTTAAATAACATAAAGGGAATGAAACGGCATAAGAAGCTTCAAATCAAAGTATAAGAAGCGAACGAAAACTAAAACTCCAGTAGTGTGTGGCACAAATAATGTAGCAAGCCAGTAAACCCGCCTCTAACTAACAAAGCCAGCTGTAAGCGGTATTCATAAAAGCTAAAGCCAGGAATACCTTAACGCGCTAAAGCGTCAATAACCAACTATGCTTCGAAACGTACACCAGACTGCTACTTGCGCCTTGTCACTAGTGATACGTATAGCCTATATTGCTCCTAAAACCTACGCAAACCATAAACTAGTACTTATCTTGCTATGTACCAAGAAACAACGCCAAGCCTATGCTTAATAACGTGGCACCTATAAAATAAGAATATAGCGCATTTATGATAAAAGCTGACAGACTTAACTAGTGCAGTAATATGAACCAAACTCTGTCTTTCAACGTACAAACCAGCACTCTTTTTCAATGCACTGTGTCATAAATAAATAGGTAAGTAATAATAGTTTGATAATAAAATATACCCTATCAAA
>CATJOM010000046.1 GCA_949741915.1 uncultured Candidatus Melainabacteria bacterium
GAATATGTAATATATAAAAATCGCCCCTGTGTATTCTTTTTGGAAAAAACAGTCTGCAAAAGTAATTTTATGGCATGAAAATATTAATTTTGGCAATTATATACAATTTTACACTTGCCAATTAAATATTTTCTTTTCATTTCAGTCCCTATGTATAAAAAAGAACGTTCTAAATAAGTTTCCTGAAAGTGAAACTTATCCCGTTCTTTTTTATACATAGGGACTTCCATTGTAAGAAAAAAGAAAATAAATATTTTTGTGTAAAATTGTATATAATTGCCTTAATTTTTTTTACAGGTTTTTATATCGCAAATAGCCATTTCGCACTTGTTACAATCAAATTTTAAGGCGTATTTTGCACCTTTGTCATCAATGAGGAATAATTTTTCAGGATTTTTGCTGCAAACTGTGCTCTTTTGATTTTTGGGCTTAGAATTTGTTTTAAGGCAAATATCAAGAGCGTATCTTATACAGTGTTTTGTCCTCATAAGCTCTTTGCCTGCTGTGTTTGTGCCGGATTCAAGAGAGTATTCCGACACTTTGCAATTGCATTCATTATAAAAATTTTCCGCCTCTTTGTTGTGAACATTTAAGCGCCAATCGCCGGATTTGGCTGGGTAATCTGCCGGCGTGATTTTGCATTGTTTTTCAGGTGTGTAATTTTGCAGCCTCAGCTCTAAAAGTTTATTTAAAATCTCACGGCGTAGTGCATTAATCTTTGACTGGGGTAAAAAGCTGATTGTGGCATCTGTTTGTACTTGGCCGTCTGTGATTGTGTTAAATGTTGTTTTTTCTGAATTCTTGTCATAACAAGGGATAGATTCTGCTGCCGCGGGATTATTGCGTCCATGATTTGCAGATTCTTTTTGATTTAGAACTTTGCCTGAAAATTCAACATTTTCTATATAAAAATCTGATTCGCCAGTTTTATTTAGGCACTCAATCCAGGTTTTTCTTGCCATATCCTGATTTTTGGCTGCCTCAGCACCCAAGAAAGCAAGCTGGATGGTGTTTTTATCCTCATCTGTGCATTCTATTAAATTATTGTAAATCTTGAATTTTACCCCTATTTTTCGTTTTATATTAGTTTTTTTCAGCTTATTTTCAAAGGCAGAATCTTTATTTCTGTATATTTTTGCACCCCTTGGAAATTCTGGCATAATGTTTGGGAAAATTTTATCATCCTTAACAGAATTTACTAAAAAGCCTTTTAAAACGCCATTTTCAATGTAACACAAGCCATCTTGCGGGTGTATTTCCTTAGTTTTTAGTGTGGTTTTGTGGTTATCACAATTATCGTATAAGGCTGCATCTTGTACAGTTTTTTGCTTCATATATTTGCTTTGGTTGGCGTTTTGCGCGCTTTTTATATCTTGTCTTTTAATTGTAAAGAAATCTTTGCAAACTTTATCCGCTGTGCCAATATATTCACCCATGGAATTTGGCGCATCAAAGTTATGAATGTCGTTTTTTCTGCCGTTTAAAAAATATTCACAGAATCCTCTGTTAAAACTTTTTTTTAAATCAGGTTCAAAATTGCTGAAAACCTTTCCTGATGAGGATTTTACAACGTCTTCTCGCTCTGATATAATTTTATCTAAAAGCTTTCTGTAAAATAAAACTGTGTTTTTTATGTAATTTTCATCTTTTAATCTGCCTTCAATTTTAAAAGATGTCACGCCAACATCAATTAACTTTTTCAGCTGTTCTGCAGCCATAAAATCCTTTAGGCTTAATAAATATTTATTTTTCGCTAAAACTTTTCCATTTTCGGTGATTACCGTATATTTTTTTCTGCAAGCCTGTGCGCATTCCCCTCTATTGGCGCTTCTTTTGCCGATTTTGTAACTTAAATAACATTGCCCCGAATACGAAACGCAAAGTGCCCCATGGATGAATGTTTCAATCTCAATATTTGTTGAACTGCAGATTTTTTTAATAGCTTCAATGCTTAATTCCCTTGCCAGTATCACCCGTTTGACACCAATATTTTCAAAGAATTTTATTTTTTGAATCTCCTGATTGTTGCACTGCGTACTGGCAATCAGCTTTATATCTGGCAACTTTCCTTCCTTTGCAAGCTTTAAAATCCCCATATCCTGAAAAATTATTCCATCAGCCTTTATTTTATGTAGTTTTTCAATAATTTTTTGTGCTTCTAAAAGTTCTCTGTTGTCAAGAATTGTATTTAGCGTAATGTAAACTTTTGTATTAAATTTGTGCGCATAATTAATAATATCCTTGATGTCTTCAAGTGAATTTGAAGCATTTTGTCTTGCTCCGTATAGGTTTGCACCTATATAGATGCTATCTGCCCCGCAATCTATTGCTGTTTTGGCGCATTGCTTATTTTGCGCAGGTGCCAAAAGTTCTATTTTTCTTTTCTCTTCCATTTTTCCTTCAAATAAATTAGATTAAAAACTTGCACATTCTAAAGTTTCTAATTAAAATATTAATATGTCAATTTTAGATTTTAAATCAGATACTGAAGTTTTATTTGACCCTGGCTATTCTGCATCTGTTGCGAGGGTTTCAGGAAATATTGAATATATGTATTCTGCCTTCCAGGCGATTATTTCTCTTAAACAAAAAAAATTTCAATTCTCAATGCTTTTTCCAAAGCTTTCAAAAGCAATAGATTTAAATGTTGCTTTTTACCTTGGTTGTATGCTTTGGGGCGTATATCTAAAGTCATTGGGTGCTAAAAAAATTATAAATAATCCATGTTTTGGTACTGAATTTGGTGATGATTCTTTTGAAGAGATAGATTTTTTAATGAATTTTGCAAAAGAAGGTCTCAACCGAGATGCTAAGTATTATTTAAATAAAACCTATTCGCCAAATCCTTTACACCTGTCTATTTTAGAGACATATAGGGAGTTTTTAGCGATTAATAAAGGCTTTGTTGATGTAGAAAATACTGAAGATATTCTCCTACCAAAAAGTCTTAAAATCCCGTCAAAATCTGATACAGAGGAAATTTATAATACAATATCAGAAGCTGTTAAAAATGAAGATTTGGAAATTTTATTCAAGGTTTCCTCTATGATATTGTAACAAGCTATGTATAAAAAAGAAAAACCAAAGAAAAAAATAAACATAAACATTAAAAATATGGGCGTAAATATTGATAAAAATGAATACAGTGAAATTGTTTTGTCAAACACAAATCGCCCCGAAGACAGCTTTATGAAGGAATACACAAAGAAAAATGCCAAGCAAAAAAGAACAATTTGAAATGCTATCCAAAGAATTACTAGGCAAAATGGGTGATGTGAACCGTCAAATGGAGCTGTTTTTCCCTTTTGGTTATGTTTTAGATAAAGAACTTGAGGAAAAATATTTTAAAAAAGGCTCTGCCCAACGTGCTATTTTGATTAGAAACATGATTGTTGTTGATAATTCATTTAAAAAGTTTCAAATTTTTCCAACCCAGGATATAATGCAGATTTATATTGAAACACAGAAAGAGTTGCTTTTGGCATGGCAAAATGAAGCCATTGAAAGCTTTATTGAAACTTCTGAAAACAAGAATAGTGATGAGTTGGATGATTTTAAAACTACTGTTTCTAAAATTGCTCTTGAGATTGAAAAAATATCCATGCCTCAAATTAAGCAAATTGCAAACTCTGAAGAGGCAAAAATGCTTGAAAATCAATATAATAACTCTCCTGCAAAAATTACAGACATAATTCAAAATACCATATCAAATTTTTTCAAATAACCTTTAGAATAAAATCTATCTGCCAAGTATGCAATTTTATGGCATATTAGAATTTTTTGCAATCATTAAGATTTGAATCATGGAAATATCCTGGGTTTGGCCTTAAAATTTTAGAAGATTTTTCAGAATTGTTTCTTCTTGTAATAAATTTGGTAATTATATACAATTTTACACAAAAATATCGAGAGATTGGGATAAGTTTCACATAACAGGAAACTTATTTAGAAGGCTTTATAATATAGGGACTAAAACATTTAATGAATAAGTGTAAAATTGTATATAATTACCATGGATTTTAGAAGGCGACCATCATCAGCTCTGTCCGTCAAACTTTTAGGCTAATTTTATTACCATACTGATTCTGCTTGTAGTTTTATTTTCCCTTCTGTATGAAAACAAAAATTCATTATCCTTATATGTCTTAAATTGACATATATCAATATTTTTTATTCCAGCATCTTTTAGCTGTGCCGCATTAATTTTTGCCAAATCACAAAAAACCTTGTCTTTTGTGAATTTAAAAACTTTGCAATTGTCTGAAATTTTATTTGCAGTATTTTTTAGGGCTTCATAAACTTCCTGGCCGCATTCAAAATCATCTTGTCCAATGCAGGGGCCAATTGCCGCAACAATATTACTTGTTTTGGAATTAAAATGTTTCTTCATCAATTCAACACCTAGTTTTGAAATACAGCCGGCGGTGCCCCTCCAGCCTGCATGAAGCCCTGCTGCAATCTTGTTCTTATGGTCATATAGAATTACTGGTGTGCAGTCTGCAAAGTGTAAAATTGTTGCAGTGTTTGGCTTATAAAGTGCCACACCGTCTGTATTGTCGTAAAAACCAGTATTTCGAGGTATTTGTATGTTTATACCATGCGTTTGTTTTATTTCAACCAGGTTATCTTCATTGATTGCTAGGGTATCCAAAATCAATTTTCTATTTGATTTTGCAACAGATTTGATATTTTTTTCTTCTGATTTTATGACACTTTGTTTTGTTGTAAAAAGATGACAAAAATCAGGCTCAAACTCTGCAAGCAAGCTGCTTTTTAGTATTTTTTTATCTTTTATTGTGTCAAAATAAAACATAATTTATTCAAATGCCTAAAGCTCTTCACTACAATCCTTTTAAGTGTTTTGGTGCCTGCTAATGCAGGTATTGTAACGTTATTCCCTTGTAAGGGTTTCAAAAATCTTTAAAAAACCTGGAAAAGATGTTTCCACCCACTCGAAATCATTGATTTTGCAGGGTTTTTTGCTAATTAATCCTGCAATATATCCCATCATTGCAATTCTATGGTCATGATAGCATTCCACCTCTGCATCCCCGTTGAGTAGCCCTTTTTGATTATTTTTGCCATCTATTATGAAACCGTCATCCGTTGGTTCAATATTGGCGCCAAATTTTCTCAATTCCTTTGCAACACTTGCAATTCGGTCTGATTCCTTGTTTTTTAAATCTCCAGCATCTTTGATTGTTGTAATTCCATCTGCCTGAGTTGCAAGCAGTGCTATAATTGGAATTTCATCAATTAGCCTTGGTATAATTTCTCCTGAAATGTTAATCCCTTTTAAATCGGGTGAATATTTAATTCTTACGTCCCCGATTTCTTCATTGCAGCGTAAAGTTTTATTAAGAATTTCAATCTCTGCATTCATTTTTTGCATAACTTCAATTATTCCGATTCGTGTTGGATTTAATCCAACCCCCCTCAAAATCACGTCTGAATTTTTTATGACACAGGCTGCAACCATAATAAAAGCAGCACTTGAGATATCTCCTATGACGTGCAAATTCTTTGGAATCAAGGGAGCATGACTTATTGTTGAAGCAAAAAATCCGTCTTTTTGGTATGTTTTTATGTTAGAGCCCAAAAATTCCAACATTCTTTCTGAATGATTGCGCGAAAGATAGGGTTCAAGCACTGTTGTTGTGGATTCTGTGATTTGTGCTCCCGCAAGAAGCAGAGCCGATTTAACCTGGGCAGATGCTACTGGGCTGACATACTCTATTCCACTGAGTTTTGCCTGTTCTATAACTAGAGGAGCCTTGCCATCATTGCTTTTTATCCTTGCACCCATTTTAGAGAGAGGCTCTATAATTCTTTTCATTGGCCGCTTTGACAGGCTAATATCCCCTGATAGTGTGCATTTTATGTTTTGCGCAGATAATAATCCGCTCAAAAGTCTCATTGTTGTGCCAGAATTACCGCAATACAAGTCTTTTTTTGGTGTCTTATAAGCATTGCTGGCATCAAGCTTAAGCGTATTTTCATCTAAAAAATTAATTTTACACCCAAGTTCCTCCAAAATTTTAAGTGTGGCAAGGCAATCGGCGCTTTTTAAAAAGTTTGAAATTTTAATATTACTTTTTGTTAAGGAGCCAATTATCAAGCTTCTGTGTGACACTGACTTATCGGGCGGAACAATAATTTCACCTTTCAGTGGAGCTGAAAACCCTTTAGTTACAACACTTTCATGCATCTTTAACTATCTCTTTTACAAAATTCGGCACGCTAAAAACAGCTTTATGTAAATCAGTGTTATAAAGTTTTGAATTTTTTTCAATTTCTTTGGCGCGATTAATATCCTGTATCTCTGGCGCATCGACGCTTTCAGAGCAAAATGCCCAGCTCCAATATCCGCCTGGATAGGTTGGAATTGGTCCTGCATAAGGCTTTACGTATTTAAAAACTTTATTTAAAAGCTTGTACATCATATTCATTTCTTTTGGATTTGCAAATGGCGATTCTGATTGCGCCACAAGGATTCCACCTTCTTTTAGACTGTTCTTCGCATTTGTATAAAATTCTTCTGTAAACAGTCCTTCTCCGGGCCCCATAGGGTCGGTTGAATCCACCAGGACTACGTCATAGCATGCTTTTTTATCTTTTATAAATTCTATTGCATCCTCAACATATATCTTAACTCGCTCATCGTCAAGTTTTCCAGCTATCGTTGGAAGATATTGCTTGCTTGCCTCGATTACAAGTCCGTCAATTTCGCATAGCTCAACACTTTTTACAGTATTATGGCGCAATACTTCTCTGGCAGTGCCACCATCACCCCCGCCGATAACCAAAACCTTTTCAGGGCAATGATGAGAGCACAAGGGGATGTGCGAAATCATTTCATGGTAAAAGAATTCATCTTTTTCCGTTGTCATCATTAATTCATCAAGTGTTAAAATATTCCCTAAGCCTTTGGATGAAAGTATTTCGACTTTTTGAAATTCGCTTTGCTTACTGTATAGAGGTTTTTCCTCTGTTTCAATTGTTATTCCATATCCGTTAGGTGTTATTTCTTTATACATATTATCCCCTAAAACTCGCTGTCTACAATGTTTTTACTGTCAAGTATTCCCTTTTGGAATTTTTGTAAATTTCGCCTAAAAATATTATACAAAAAATTTTATTTTTTGCTATAATTTAGTAGAATTTTAGGAAATTATAATGAGAAATATAATTTTAAAATCGTTTGAAACCTTTATAGCACAGCCTCTTTCGCTGTTTAAAAACAAAATTATCAGAATTACAAATCTAAGGAATGATTTTTTAAGCTCAAATGCTATAAACGTCAATATTTTTGATGATACAGTACAGATTGATGTTGTGAATTCTGAAAAGGCTTACAATCTTTTGTCTGCCGTTGTATACAAGCGAAAAATGAATGAGTTAAGACAAGTTAAGAAAGATGAAAATATTAAAACCCCGATTCTTAATTAGCTCTCCAAGCCTTGCGCAGTGCCCTGCTTTGGGGTTTCCTGAGTTTGCTCTTTTAGGGCGTTCAAATGTTGGAAAATCAACATTTATTAACACGCTTGTTAACAATTCAAAACTGGCCAAGACCTCTAATACTCCAGGAAAAACCCGTCTTATTAATCTTTTTAGTATTTCAACTGATAAAGGAGAATTCACCATAGCTGACCTGCCTGGTTATGGCTATGCCAAGGTCTCAAAGACTGAGCAGGCAAAGTGGCAAAAAAATCTTGAAGAGTATATCCTTAAACGTCCAGAATTAAAATGCTGTATACAGTTTATTGATGCAAGGCATGATATTCAAAAAAATGATATGCAAATGTTTGATTGGTTAAAAATCAATAATATAGCTTTTGTTGCAGTCTTAAATAAATGTGACTATATTTCAAGAAATGAAGTTTTTAACAAAACTAAAGAAATTGAGAGAATTTTGAAAATTCCTGTATTTCCTTTCTCATCAAAAGTTTCAGCCTATAAAGAACAAATTATGAAGTTTTTTGAAGAAAATATAAGTTAACATTTTGCCATATATTAAGTCGAATGTTAAAATTTTTTTATGAAATTTTTGAGCCCTGTGCAAAATGAATTTATAGATATGGAATTTGGCCAGATAATCAAGCAAGCAAAAGATTATCAACTTGATTATTCTATCTCAAAAATAAAAGAATTCAGCTTTTTAAATGACAGCATTATTGATGAAATTTTGCCTGAAGATACTCCTGAGGTTATTCTAAAAAAGCGTCATAAGATAAAAAATATAAAAAATGCAAGAAAACGAATTTAGGTACCAGCTAAAGCTTACAAAACTTAATGAATTAAAATTTTTGTCCCATTTAGATTGGCAAAATCTCATTTTAAAGTCTTTAAGGCGAACTAATGTGCATTTTGCACTTTCAGAAGGTTTCAACAAAGTGCCCAAAATATCTTTTTCACCGGCGCTACCTCTTTTTGTTGAATCAGAATGCGAACTTGTTAATTTTGTAACAACCGAGCCTCTAAGTAAAGATTTTGGCACAAATTTCAAAAATTCTGCCCCAGATAATCTTAGAGTAATTGAATTAAAGAATCTTGAAAATGACGGCAGGAGAATGCTTTCCCTTGATAATTTAATTCAATGGGCTCAATATCAGGCTATAATACCAGAGGGTATTATAGTAAACAAAACGTTGGGTATTTCAAATTTTCAGGATTTAATATATACTATAGAAAAATGTTTATCTTCCAATGAAATATTCATAGAGAAGAAAACAAAAAAAGGTATTATAAAACTTGTCAATTACAGGAATTCGTTTAAAAATGCCCATGTTTGTGACGGCAAATTTATATTTATATTAAAAGCAGGCCAAGATGATTCTATACCTGCTTTTCGTGCTGATGAGTTTTTAAAATATCTGTTCGGCAATGAGGCTATATTTGAAATTAAAAGACTGTCTTTTTTTGATAAAGATTTACAAAAAATTTGACAGAGATAAATTAAAAATTTAAAGGAAAATTTTATGACAAAGAAAATCGTAATATCTGAAAAGGATAATATTGGTGCGCTTATTGAAGATAATAAAGTAAGCGAATTTTTTGTATCAAAAGGAGATGTGCTGCTTGGAGATGTATATCTTTCAGTAGTTGACAATATTTTACCTAGTATTGATGCTGCATTTGTTGATGTTGGAATGCCTGATAAAATGGGCTTTATCCACACTGACGATATTATTGGCAAGGGTACCCTTAAGGAAAAGGTTAAACCCAAGCAAAAACTTATAGTTCAAGTTGTAAAGGAACCTACAGGACATAAAGGGCCAAGGGTAACAACTGCTCTTAGCCTGCCAGGCAGATTTCTTGTTCTTTTGCCTGATGAAAAAGGTGTGAATGTTTCAAGAAAAATTGTTTCAAGCAAAGAAAGAGCAAGGCTGAAATCAATTGTAAGTCTTCTAAAACCTGTTGGCGTAGGTGTGATAGTTAGAACAGAAGCAGAAAATCAATCTGAGGCCGAAATACAGGAAGATTTGGAAATTTTACTTGAAAAGTGGAATTCTATTGTAAATGCAGCTGATACTGCAAACCCCCCTTGCCTGTTACATAGAGACCAAGAGCTTTTATATAAAGTAATTCGCGAAGCCTGTACTGAAGATGTGGATGAAATAGTTGTAGATACCGCATTTGCGCTTCATCGCACAACCCAGCTTTTGCAGCACTGGAATATGAAGGTAAAAGTTACAATGCACAAAGGCATGGAGCCTTTGCTTGTTGCAACTGGTATTAATAAAGAAATTCAAAATGCTCTTCAAACCAGGGTTAACCTGCCACTTGGCGGATATTTGTTTATACAACAAACAGAAGCCCTTACGGTTGTTGATGTGAACTCAGGTAAATTCACAAGCTCATCATCTCAGGCAGAAACCATTTTAAAAACAAACCTTGAAGCAGCCGATGAAATTGCAAGACAGTTGAAGCTTAGAAACATAGGCGGAATGGTTATTGTTGATTTTATTGATATGATTTCAAGAATGGATAAATTAAAAGTACTTGAGTATTTTGAACTTGCCCTTGAAAAAGATAAAGCAAAACCGCAAATTGGCCAGTTGTCTGATTTGGGTTTGGTTGAATTAACCCGTCACAGGCAGGGGCAAAGTTTATCTGAAATATTTACAAAAAAATGCGATAAATGCCAGGGGCAGGGCTTTGTAATCGAAGATTTAAGGCTTTTGAATTCTAATGCGCAGGGAGAAGTTCGTGCAAAGATTAATAAAATAAAAGGCCCATTTGGAAATACTCTTGTTCATAATAATTATAATAATCAGCCAAATCAAAATGCCCTTGGCCCCAATAATCAAGCACCAAGGGGCAAATTTAAGGATAAGAGCAGAAAGTTTAATAGAAATGAAAACTACCAAACTGCTTTTGAATCCAAGGAAAATGTTTCATTGCAAGCTCAGTCTGAAAATGATAATGCAAAAATAACAGATTCTGAAATGCGCACAGATTTAGTAAAACAACCAGAGGTTATTCAAAATGCTGAAAGTCAGCCTAAAAATACAGAAGAATTAGTAAACAGTATTGTTGATAATCTTTTTGATGCCAAGGCTGAAAAAAAGCAAGAAGAAACTCCTAAGCAAATTATAAAGGAATCTGCACCATCTGGCGAACAAAACATAGACGATAAAACTGATGAAAAACAAAAACCTAAAAAAGTTTCAAGAAAAACAAAGAAAACCTTAAAGAAACTTGAGGCTGAAGCAAAACTTGATTCGCCTGATTCAAAGATAGAGGCATCTGTTGAGGCTCCTGTGTCAATAAACACAGCTCCACCTGTTTTGGGTGAAGAGGAGGCTCAAGATACAATATCTTTAACTGTTGAAAACCCTACAGACACTGAAGCTAAACCAAAAAGAAGAGGAAGAAAGCCATCAGCCTTAACTGCTGCAAAGGCAACCAGGGCCTCAAGAAGCACAAAAACTGCCGTTAATCCGGCAGAGGAGTAAAATATGAAAAAAATACATTGTAATAACTTTATTAAATTATCTTTATTAATTTTAATTGTACTTTTGGGTTTTAATGTGCAGGTGTTTGCAGATAATCCTCCAATACCTCCTACAAATGAAATTCAGGCTGAAACCAACAAAGATGCTTCTAAAAAAGTACAACTAAAGGCCCCTATTCATGAGGAATTGACCGAAGAGGAGGTATTAAAAGCAGCAGAAGAAGCAAAAATAAGAGAAGAGCTTGCGAACGAGCAAAAACAATTAGGCGAAGCAGCCCCACTTAAAATTGAAGATAGAGATTTTGATCCCAATGTTAATGAAGAATTGACAAAGGAAGTTATTCCAGATACTACGAATGAACTTATTAAGTTGGTTTCAATGTTTGCAAAGGTTATGCTTGGCGTAATACTTGCATCTGTAATAATATATTTTCTTTTAATTTTTACAAGGAAATATTTTCATCCTCCTTTGCCAAAACTTAGCGAAGAAGATTTTGATATCAGGGATTTAAATTCTCCAAAGAATACTGATGAAGCCCTAAAATCTTTTCTTGACAGGACAGGCGAGTAGTTTTAACAAATCATTTGCCATCTGCTGTATGCTATGTCAAAAAAAAGATTAATAATGTTTTTAGGAAACTAAAAGTTATGCTATTAGGGATTCTATTGCCTGTTGCTTTATAAGTTTTAAATTTGGCTCTCCTTGTTTTTTAAGGAGGGCTTTAATTATTTTTGGCATCTGACAGACAAAAGAATAATTACCTTTGTTTATTGAACATTTTTTGCAGTCGCAATTGATTGAATAGCACTCATAAGCCTGTAATGTCCAGTTTTGTACAATTGAATCTGATATCTCGCCATTTGTTTGTGGCAAAAATATCTCAGCAACCCCATTCCTTTTCTTGTTTGCTGATTCCAAAACTTTCTTTTTTAACATCCTATTGCCCTCTTTAAAACTCTCTTCCTAATATTATTTTAAGACTTGGATTTTGCTTTTTCTATACATTAAAAGCATTAAATGCATTAAATAAATGTGGACAAATTTTATTTTTCTGCTTTTTTAAATGCAGTTGTCTATTTTTTCTAAGCATCTATAATTTTATAAGTTATATTTCTTAACCTTTTTATTTTTTTAATTGATTTATGCTAATATTATCTATAGTGGTTTTGCACTATTTTAGTGCATGCTGAAGAGCCTTGAGGAGAGACTTAAAAGAGGAATTGATGAAAGACAGAATTTCGCTGGTTTTAATAATAAGTTTTTTGCTGGCTTTTCTGGTAATTTTCCAGAATTATTTTGATACTTTTTGGGCCATTATATTTCTTATTGTCTTTATGTCCCTTTATATGTTTTATATGTATGTTGCAATTAAACATCAAAAAAGGAAACTCAGGAAAAATCCACCCCCTTCTGATACGCATTATAGGCCTTTTATTTCAATAATGGTCCCTTGTCATAACGAAGAGGATGTTATTGAAGATACGGTTAAGAATATTATGCTGTCAGAATATTCTGATTTTGAACTTATCTTAATTGATGACAGGTCATCAGATAAAACGCCACAAATAATTAAAAAACTTGAAGCAGAGAATGAAAAAATAAAAGTTTTATTAAGAGGTGAAAATGATTTTCCTGGTAAATCTGCTGTATTGAATGATGCTATGAAAATTGCAAAGGGTGAAGCTATCCTTGTCTTTGATGCAGATGCGAAAATCAAGCCCGATTTTATAAAAAAACTTATTGTAAAACTTGAGCCCAAAGATGTTGGAGCTGTTCAGGCAAGAAAAAATATAATCAATGCAAAACAAAATTTCTTAACCGCATGCCAGTACAATGAATATGTTATGGATACGCATTTGCAGGTTGGGCGTGATGCTGTTAGGGGTGCTGTAGAATTAAGAGGAAATGGTGAAATTATTAAAAGAGAAGCACTTGAAGATATAAATGGCTGGAATAATTTAACCATAACTGATGATCTTGATATGTCAACGAGGCTTCATATTAAAGGCTGGGATATAAGATTTTGTCCAGATGCTATTGTCTATGAAGAAGGTGTTGTAACATTTCCCGCGCTAATCCGCCAAAGAAGGCGCTGGGTGGAGGGTTCTATCCGTCGTTATCTGGAATATGCCAAAGATGTGCTATGCACAAAAGATATGAATTTAAGGGTCGGCTTTGATTTAATCGCCTATATTTCCGAATTCTTGCTGCCCTTTTGGCTTGTGGCTGAGATTTTAATTCAGGCATTTAGGTTTGTAAAAGGCTATTCAAATGATATCCTATCCTCTTTGATTTTAGTGGTATGCACATCGGTATTTTTTGCATCGGGTTTAATATATAGTCTTAGAAAATACAGTCATTATGGCTGTTTTAGGGCAATATATGAAGCCCTCATAACAGCGATTTACGTTGTTACAATCTGGTTTCCTATTGTGCTTTTTATTATATTAAAGATAGTTTTCACAAAAAAAACAATGGACTGGGGAAAAACTCAGCATGGTGTTTCAAATGTAAATACCCTTGGGGAGGCCGTTTAAATGCTTTGCCATGATGAAATATTAAACAAAGACGCAAATTTTCATTTTATTGCAATAGGCGGCGTTGGACAAAGTGCACTTGCAAAAATTCTTCTTCAAAGAGGATATTCTGTCTCTGGCTCAGATGTTTGTGATTCTAAATATTTAAAGGAATTAAAAGCTCTTGGTGCAAAGGTTTTTATCGGACATAATGAAGAAAATTTACCTCCAGCATCCAATGTTGTTGTTTCATCTGCCATAAAAGAAGATAATCCAGAGCTTAAGAAAGCAAAAAATTTGAAATTAAATATACTGCACCGCTCTGATATACTTCAAATTTTATCCTCTGACTTTCCTGTTTTTATAGGTTTTGCTGGAACCCATGGAAAAACGACAACATCAGGTCTTGCCTCATATTTATTAACAAAAATCAAAGCTAGTCCTGCATATGCTGTTGGCGGTATAATTCCAGGGTTGAATACTAATGCTGATGCAAGCAAGGATTCAACTGTTTTTGTTGCCGAATTAGATGAAAGCGATGGCACTATAAGTAAATATAGCCCAAGCATTCTTGTAATCAACAACCTGGAGGCTGATCATCTTGATTTTTATAAAAATGGTCTTGATGATGTATTAAAAACCTTTAAAAATCTTATTGCATCACTTTCTAATGATGCAAAGATTGTTGTTAATGTCGATGATACAGGTGTTTTGACACTTCTTGATAAAATTGCAGACAAAAATTGCCTAGAAAAAATAGTCCGATTTTCCGCTAAAAGCAATTTAGATAAAAATGGGTTTGTAGCAAAAAATATTAATTTCAATTCAAATGGTGCCGAGTTTGATGTTTTGCAGGATGATAAAACCCTTGGCAGAGCTGCAACCTCTCTAAAGGGCTTGCATAATGTTTATAATGTTTTAGCTGTAATTGCTGCCCTGATTGAAGCTGGTTATGATTTTAACGAATTTCATCCCTTTGTTAAAGACTTTTCTGGCATGGGGCGCAGGTTTCAGACTGTATTTAAGAACAAAGATATAGAAATAATCGATGATTATGCCCATCACCCTAGTGAGATTAAGGCGACACTTAAGGCTGCATCTGATTATAAAACTAAATGTGGCAAAAAAAGGATTGTTGCAATATTCCAGCCTCACAGATACACAAGATTAAAGGCACTCTGGAATGACTTTTTAAATTCATTCACCGATTGTGATTTGCTGATAGTCTTAGATACTTTTTCTGCTGGTGATTCATTTGATGAAGAGTATAATTCTTTAAATTTTGTTAAAAATTACAAAGAAGCTAATAAAGATAGAAATGTATGCTATACGGGTGGCAGTATTGATGAAACTATAGCAGCAGTTTCTAGTCGCATCGAAATCAATGATATTGTACTAACCCTTGGTGCTGGTGATATTACAAAAATGGGTAAATTATTAGGAGAAAGCTATGAAGGAAATTGAGCATAGAATAAATTATAACCTAAAACCCTTTAACACGCTTAGAATTTCATCCATTGCGGATGATGTTTATCTGCCAAAAACAATAGATGAGATGACGCTGCTTCTGGCTAATATGGATAACCCTGTTATTGTTGGAAATGGCTCTAATATTCTTTTTTCATCAAAAGGAGTCAAAAGACCAGTAATTATTACTAAAAATCTTGATAAAGTTAATGTAAATCCTCCAAGCATTGAGGCTCAAACAGGTGTTTCTACTATAAGGCTTTCAAATATGGCATTTGAATTGGGGCTTTCTGGCTTTGAATTCTTAATAGGGCTTCCTGCAACACTTGGAGGCGCTGTCGCTATGAATGCTGCTGCTAATGCCCAGGCAATTTCTGATTACTTTGTAAGTGCAAAAGCCTATGATACAAAAGAAGATAAAATTGTTGAGCTGGCGGCTCCAGATATGGAATTTGGATACAGAACATCAATTATTAAGAAAAATCCTGGAAGATATATTCTTCTTTCTGCCAAGTTTGAGCTTTTGCGCTCCGATAGTTATATTGCAATAAAAGAAACAATGGATAAGGCAGTTGAAAAAAGAAAAAATACACAACCATCATTAAAAGAACCGAATTTGGGCTGTGCTTTTAAAAATCCAACAGATAAGAATGGCCAAAAATTATCTGCAGGAAAACTGCTTGATGAAGCTGGCTTAAAAGGCTTTTTATCGGGTGGTGCTATGGTATACTTTAACCATGCAAATTTTATAATTAATTTTAATGAGGCATCAAGTCTTGATTATATAAATGTTATGCGCGAAATGCAAAGACTTGTTTTTGATGAATTTGATATTATGCTGGAGCCTGAGGTGATTTACATCGGCTCTGATAAAAAGGAGTTAGAACTATGGAATACGCTGTTAAAGGGCTAATTGATAAAGCCGCAAGAATAGCGGTATTGTGTGGGGGTATGTCAAATGAGAGGGAAGTATCCCTTAGAAGTGGCAAAAATGTCCTTAAAGCCTTGCGCAATCTCGGGTATATTAATGCAGAAATTGTTGATGTTAATAAAAATGCTGCAGAAATCCTTAAAAGTGGTAATTTTGAATACGCATATAATACACTTCATGGCAAATACGGTGAAGATGGCTGTATACAGGGACTTTTAGAAATCATAGGAATAAAATATACTGGATGCAAAGTAAAATCCAGCGCTATATGCATGGATAAAGAAATGACAAAAAATTTGCTTGCAGCAAATGGCCTAAATGTTATAAAATCAGCCTGTATCCGCTATAATGAAAAGCTAGATATTGAAAAAGCAGTTGCTGGTCTTAATTTTCCTATAATGGTAAAACCTTCAGCCGAAGGCTCAAGCATTGGTATGAGCAAGGTTGATAATATTAATGAATTAAAAGCGGCTCTTGAAATTGCACAAAAATCCGACAAAAAAATTCTTCTAGAAGAATACTTGAACGGCATTAGTATTACAGTGGGTGTGCTTGAGGATGTGGAAAATAAGCAAGTTTTTGCAACACCAATTCTTGAATTCAGAACAAAAACAGAGTGGTACGACTATGAGGCAAAATATACTAAGGGCTTAACCGAGTTTATCTTGCCTGCTAAATTAAGTGATAAACTGACTGCGGAAATTAAGAATATGGCAATAATGGCGCATAAAACGTGCGATTGTACAGGTGTTTCCAGAGTTGATTTTTTAGTATATAATGATATTCCATATGTGCTTGAAATCAATACCAACCCTGGCATGACTGATACTTCAGACCTTCCTGCGCAGGCAAATGCTATGGGAATAGATTATGACAACCTCGTTCAAATGATTTTAAATACTGCCCTGATTAATTTTGACTAATAAATGATAAATGATAATCAACAACAGCAATATTATCACAGACGCAGACTCAAGGCGAATAAAATGCGCCGGAGAATTATCGCTGCTAAAAATTCTATTAGAAATTTAAGAGCATTGGTTCGAGTGGGACTGATTTTTGCCATAATATACCTTGGTATTTGGACACTTAAACTGCCGCAGTGGTTTATAAATAAAGAGCTCCTTGCAACGGTAGATTCTGCTGTAGTTAAGATCGAAGGTAATTTAATCACCCCGCAATATAAAATTGTTGATTTAATAAAACAGACAGAACTTCCACACACGCAAGTTTTCAGGCTTGATACACGCGAACTTGAGAGAAATATCACACAATTGCAGCCTGTAAAAAAAGTCTACGTTAGACGCTATTGGTTTCCCGCAAGGCTTGATATACTTGTTGAAGAAAGAGTTCCAGTGTTCTTGATAGCACCAAATCTTGAAACTGAGCCAATTTCAGCTATAACTGCAGATGGTGTTTTTATTGATAGGGAGTATATGCCAATACCTGAAAAATTCCAGGCCACTAAAATTTTAACCTATGGAATCGGCGGTGATGACTATGAACAGTGGGATAAAAAAAGGGTTGATGAAATTTCAAAATTAATTAAAACCATAGAGGCATATTCTAAAGAGGACGTTAAATATCTTGATTTAAGAAATCCAAAGGATGTTTATGTTCAGATTGGAGAAATTATGCTGCGTCTGGGTGAAATTAATGAATCAATTTACAATAGAACTAAGTGGATTGCAACTATTTTACCTGAGGCACAGAGCAAATACGGCGGCAAAATTAAATATATTGATCTTAGATGGGAGGATGCAAGATACATTAAGCTTGACAATAATGCCAAACGTGTAGAAGGCAATTCAAATAGAGATTTCTCCGACGAAGAAGAGGAGGAAGAAGTTCAGCCCGAAATTGAAGGCTAATGCGGCCCTTTCAAATCTGCTATTGAAAGCCGAAATGTTTTTGTCACAAAATAATATATTTTTGAGCAAATAATTTCAAAAATGCTGAATTTATTTGAAATAACTTTCTGTTATTGCTAGCAAATTTTCATTTTTTATTTTAGTTAAAACTTCACTACTGTTTAATAGATTTAATTGTCCAAATGTTTTTAAAATCCTAACACCTTCTGAGATTGCATCTTCATAATTTGTTTCGTCAATCATTTTTGCTATATAAGAAGAAAAATTAGTCTTGCCAAAAGTGGATATCACATTAAGGGCCTCAAGAATTCTTTCTCTATCATTAAGAAATAATTCATTTTCCAGATTATCAAATAAATCAAATTCTATTTTGTTAATAAAATTACTTATAGCAAAGATTTCATTCTTCGTTTGTTTAACTAAATCAAATGTGTAAATTTCTTCTTTTGCAAAAAGATTGAATTTATATTTTGCCTTTAAGAGTAGCCTTTTTATATATGTATCCTTATTTGCGTTCAGGCAATTTGCCAAATATTTTACAAAATTCAATATGTCAAAATCAAAAATTGTCTCGAGTGAAATTTCCTCAGGATATGAGCTCAAAATGATGTCGAAAACATATAAAGCATTGGAAAAATTATCTGCAGTGTTGGCTAAATCATTTAAAGTTGTTAAATATAATATAGACTCTGCAGCAAAGCTTTTCATATATGTGTTTTTTAGATAATCAAAAAGGTTGTCAAGCACTGCCTTGTCATTGTATGCGGTTAAAAAATTTACATATTTTGCTTTTTCAAAATCATCAATATCTTTGTTTTTTATAATATTAATTGATTGATTGTAAAGTTTTTTGTTGCCAAATTGTTTCAGGCTTTTTGCGCAGTTTTGAGCCAAGGGGCCATAATCAGAAAATGCATATTTTTCTAAATATTCAAGTGCCAGGGGGTCATTAATATGATAAAAATATAAAGCTGCATAAGCTTTTTGCTCATCATCTCCTGTATCAAACATTTCAAGAATTTTGTCTGTTAAATCTTCATCAGCAAAATTTACAAAAGATAACACGATAAAGTCTTCAAAATCTGAATTGTAAATTTTTGTAAATTCAAAAATATTGTTAATATTTTCTTTGTCAACAGCGGCAATCAGGCTGTATATGATTTTTTCTTTAATGAAATCAAATATAAATTCGGATTTTTCACAAAGGCATTCGAATGTTTTAATGTCTTTTGTGTTTATTACATCAAGAGCGGCTGCTCGTGAGATATGCTCGTTTTTTGATGTTAAGTCGTTTGCGTTTTTTGTACCTAAATTCATAATAATATTATTATACAAAATAATAGGCATGACTGCTATTTTTTAGTATAATAGATTTTAACGAGTGCTATAAAGTGTAATATATGAATAAAAATTTAAAATATAAAAAGGTGTTATTAAAGATTAGCGGCGAAGCCCTTCTTGGTGAGCAGGAATTTGGAATTGACCCCAAGCCAGTTGAAATGATAGCCCATGAGATTAAAAAAGCTCATGATTTAGGCGTTCAGGTGGCTGTTGTTGTCGGGGGTGGCAATATATTTAGGGGAATGAAGAATTCTTCAAAGCTTGGTATGGATAGAGCTAGCGGCGATTATGTAGGAATGCTTGCAACCGTAATGAATGCAATAGCACTTCAATCGGAGCTTCGAAAAATAGGTGTTTCATGTCGTGTGCAGTCTGCCATCACTATGAATAAAATAGCAGAGCCTTATATTAGGTTTAAAGCTATACGCCACCTTGAAAAAAACCGTGTTGTGATATTTGCAGCAGGCACTGGAAATCCATTCTTTACAACTGATACAGCAGCAGCACTTCGTGCAGCAGAAATTGGAGCTGAGGCAATGCTTATGGCGAAAAATGGTGTAGATGGTGTTTATTCGGATGACCCGAGAATTAATCCTGAAGCTGTTAAATTTGATAAAATTTCATATGATGATGTCATTATTAAAGGCTTAAAAGTGATGGATCAAACAAGCTGCTCTTTATGCAAGCAAAACAAAATACCTATTGTAGTTTTTGATTTTGCCCTGAATGACAGTCTTGTAAAGATTTTAAACAATGAAGATGTAGGAACCCTTGTAGGAGATTTATAGAAAATGAATACTGAAGAAATTAAAAAATCTGGCAACGAAAAAATGGAAAAGTGTATTGCCCAGCTTAAAAAAGAGCTTTCAACAATAAGAACAGGAAGGGCAAATCCTCTTATTTTAGAAAAGGTTTTGATTGATTATTACGGAACTCCTACTAAATTAAGACAATTGTCCCAAGTAACAGTGCAGGATGGTACTACGCTTGTAATTACTCCATTTGATAAAACCATTGTAAAAGAGGTTGAAAAGGCCCTTATTAAAGCAGATTTAGGAATTACCCCAAGTTCTGATGGTGTCGTAGTGAGACTTGTTTTCCCGCCTCTTACTGCAGACAGAAGAAAAGAATTATCAAAAGAAGTAAAGGCAACAGGTGAAACAGCAAAAGTTGCAATTAGAAATGTAAGACGTGATTTGACTGATGAAATCAAAAAAGCTGAAAAAGCTGAAAATCTTCCAGAAGACACTGTACGCGATATTCAGGAAAGCGTGCAAAAATTAACTGATAAATATATTAAAATTATTGACGATACCGTTTCAGAGAAAGAAAAAGAGGTAATGACTGTTTAATGAAACAGCCTTCTGAAGAATTTAATAAAAAAACCCGCTTAACCAGGGTCATTACTGGCTTTGTAATATCAATGATTGCTCTGTTCTGCTTCTTTTCGGGCGGTGTTGCCTTATTTTGCTTTTTAATGGTGACGTTATTCCTTGCTACAAAGGAATATGTGCACATATTAAGAAATAAGGGCTTTCATCCAAGTCTTTCATTGATTTGTGCTGCTAGCTTTGTTTTTGGCCTTTTGATATTCTTTAGACGGTTTGATTTAGTGCCTTGTGTCCTTACATTTGCAATCATTGCCTCGTTTTTGGTTGTACTTTTTATGGGCAGGCAGCCTTATATCGCAAATGTTGCAACAACGTCTCTTGGATTTATGTATGGCGGCTGGCTTCCGTGTCATATTCTTTTGATACGTCAGATGGGTTCCGATAGTGTTAATTTTTTCACACCTGGTTTAAATAATGGCCTATATTATCTTTTATACTTATTTTTAATAGTCGTTGCGACTGATATTGGAGCATATTATTTTGGTTCGAAATTCGGAAAAAGGCAGCTATCAAAAGTAATTAGTCCAAAGAAAACAATAGAGGGTGCTGTTGGTGGGGGTTTGTTTGCAATTTTTGTTGCAGCATTCGGCAGTCTTTATGCAAATTTAACTCTTGCCGAAGCTGTTTTTGGCGGTGTATTGATTACAATCTTTGCCCAGCTTGGCGATTTATCTGAATCTTTAATTAAAAGAGATGCTGGTGTTAAGGATTCAAGCAATATTCTTCCGGGGCATGGCGGTCTACTTGACAGGACTGACTCATATGTTTTTGCTCTACCTGTTGCATATTATTATCTGGCCTATTTTACAGGTGGAAATAATATAATAATTGATTTGTTAACTTATCTGCAAAGTGTGTATTATGGATATTTCAGCTGATAGAAAAAAAGAATTAAGTAGTTTTGTTCAAAAATTTGGTTTGGAGTTTCAAGATTTTGAGCTTCTAAACCAGGCTTTTGTGCATTCTTCTTATACTAATGAAAATAATATCGATGTAATGGAATCATACGAGAGGCTTGAATTTCTTGGTGATGCTGTTTTAAAAATAATAGTAAGTGATTTTTTGTTTAAAAAATTTCCGGACCTTAGAGAAGGCGGTCTTACAAAACATCGTTCCTGGGTTGTATCTGATAGAGAGCTGGCCATACTTGCTGCAAAAATTGGTATGGCTGATTTAATTCTTTTGGGCAAAAATGAAGAAAATCTTGGGGGAAGAGAGAAGTCCTCAATCCTTGCCTGTTCTTTTGAAGCTTTCCTTGCTGCTATTTACTTGGAATACAAGCAACTTGGCCTGAAAGCCGCCTTTGATTTTTTAATTGATAACTTTGAAGATGAAATATTGACATCAAAGCTCCATAATTACAAAGCTATTTTACAGGAATACACCCAGGGGCAGAATCACAAGCTTCCTGTTTATAAGATTTTGGATGAATTTGGGCTTGCCCATAACAAAACTTATGTGGTTGGTGTTTATTATAATGATGTTTTGATAGCACAGGGGCAAGGCAAGTCTAAAAAGGATGCTGAACAATTCGCAGCAAAACTTGCAACTGAATTTTTAAAAATCGAGGTTGTGTAAATGAATTTTTATTCTGAGTATTTTATGCCGTCTAATGGTATGCAGTGCAAAAATATAGTCTCACCCTCAATTTTATCTGCTGATTTTGCTAATTTGCAATCCGAAATTCAAAAAACAGAAAATTTTGGCGCCGCCTGGTGTCATATTGATGTTATGGATGGTCATTTTGTGCCAAATATTACAATCGGTGCTCCTGTTGTAAAATCACTAAAAAACAAAGTGAAATCAAAGCTTGATGTCCATCTTATGATAGAAAATCCTGACAGATACATTTGTGATTTTATCGATGCCGGCGCAGATATAATAACCTTTCATATCGAGGCTACCAGTGATAAAACTAAAAAATGCATTGAAATGATAAAGCAGGCAAATGGTCTTGCTGGAATTGCAATTAAGCCAAAAACGCCCGTTTCAGCTATGGAGGAATTTATTTCTCTTGTTGATATGGTTCTTGTAATGACAGTGGAGCCTGGGTTTTCAGGGCAAAAGTTTATGCCCGATGCTGCAGAAAAAATAAAAGAAGTCTGCGCCATTGCGCCAAATGGCCTGATAATCCAGGTTGATGGCGGAATAAATGCAGAAACTGCAGAAATTTGTACCAGGTATGGTGCAAACTGTTTTGTTGCAGGTAATTTTGTTTATAAAAATTCGGATATGAAATCTGCCATAGAATCCTTGCTTTGTGTTTAATAATTGCAAAAAACAAAAAAATTTTAGTGTTTTGTCTCTAATTTTTTTGTAATCACAATTTGCAAGCCTCTGCAGCAGGGCAAGCGATTTTGGATATTTGCATCAATCTTATTGTGTATTTTTTATTTTAAAAAAACACGCCCGCATATATGATTTTTCGAAGCCTAAAACCACAAATTGCTTATTTTCCAGAGCTTCAGTGTAAAAAATGACTCTTGCACACGGTTAACGCAATTGCCTAAAATTTTATTTTCTAACAGAAAATTCACAACCACAGTAGTTTTGCTTGTACATATTATTATAGTTTGCAATTTTTTGTGTAATATTGAAACCATTGTTTTTCTTAAAATCAAATGGCATAAATTCAACACCCTCTTCGTTTTCAATCTTTGCGCCCTCGGCAAAAATATTATCTGAAATTTTGTGAGGACTCACGCTTAATGTGGTTGTAAATCTTTCAATTTTTAATTCCTTGGCCTTTTGGGCAGTTTTTTTAAGTCTTAAATTAAAGCACAAGTTGCACCTGTTTCCCTTTTCGGGTTCGTTTTCAAAGCCTTTAATACTGTTATAAAAAAGCTCTGGTTCAAATTTTTCATAACAAAATTCAAAGTCATACTTTTTACAGTAATTCTTTAATTCTTCAAGGCGTCTGTTGTGCTCGGCCTCAGGATAAATGTTTGGATTAAAAAAATAAGCCGTGGGGATGTATCCAAGCATCTTTAAAAATTGGGAAGGATAGCCGAAGCATACAGCGCAGCAGCAGTGTACAAGGATTTTTCTGTCCTCTTCTTTTAAGTCTTTTTTGTCATACAGACATTTTATTTTTTTGAAAAATTCGCCCATATTTATTTTTCTTGCTTGTGCCTTGCTTTTGCCTGATGTACAAATGTTTTCAGCTTATAATAAGGAAGTGCGCTTTTGTGTTCTATTCCATCAATCACAATGGTTGGCGTTCCTTTTATACCAAAGTTCATAGCCTTTGCTATTTGTTTTGATAGATCGCTTGCAACATCTTCCGAGTGCGCATCTCTTTTAAGCTGTTCCTTATTTATATTAACAATATCAGCCAAATTTAGAATTTCTTCTTCTGTCATAGGAAGTTTGTCGTATATGGCACTGGCCATATCCCAGTATGCCCCCTGTCTTTCGGCTGCAAGTGCATATTTTGCAAGCAAGCAAGCCCCAGGATGCATACTTTGTTTTAATGCGGGATTGCACTCGCTGTCTAGTGGAAAATTGATGTGATATACAACCACATCTTTTTCTTCCTTTGCAAGCTTGTGCATCATAGTGTTTGCAATTTTGCAAAAAGGACACATAAAATCGCTATATATATAAATTACAATCTCTCCATCAGGATTTCCAAGGGTGTTTCCTTTTATTGCATAGATATTTGTTTTTAAATCTTGAAATTCCTTAAAGGATTTCATATCTCTTAGGTTTGGCGACATAACAAGGCTTGTTGACATATAATATAAAAATCCTATTCCTGTAGCACATACAATAAGGAATAATATAAAATATTTTTTTGCACCTTCAAAGAAGTCTATAGCTGTGTTTTTAATATCTTCAATGAAAAATCCTTTTGATTTTGCACAAAAAGCTATTATTAAATCTATAAAATATGTAACAAAACAGAGTATGCATATCTTTTTAATTTCAAATATTGAAATGCATGCTAAAACCATAGAGCAGCAAAATGAAAAAAGCCCAAGTGTTGCAATATAGCTTTTGGGGTTTTTGAAAACCTTTAATATTTCAAGGTTTAATTTTTCGTTAATTTTGTCCACATATGTTAAGAAAAGCAAAACTGTATATAAAATTACTCCCCATATTGCCAGTGGAATGCCCAAAAACAATGAGTAGTTTGTTTTTGCAACACCATCGCAGTCTATAAGGTTGCTCACAGAACAAAAGCTTGGGTTAAAGTCTCCGTTGCTGAAATTAACCTTGAAATATACATGAACAAGCTCTGCCGTTACAATTAAGCCAAGTATTAAAAGTATTGTTAAGATGATTCTTTTATTCTTTGTCATATATAATATACTCCGTAATGCTTAAAATATCATTCTATTGTATCTTTATCATTGTATAACTAAACATTTTATAGGGCAATTTGTATATGTTTTTTTACTTTTGTTAACTATTGTAAATTTATCTATTTAATTTCTAAAGTTTTATTTTTTATAAACCGATACATTTAATGTAATTATCTTAAATTCAATAAAAACAAAGTTAAGAAATGTAACAATATATACTTTATATGAAATTAGTATATAAAAAATGTTTTTATTAATATGTAGATAGTAATTCTAAAACTAGAAAAAAGAACACAAAGGTGGTATAAAAAATGGGACTAGCAGCAAGCCAAGGCAGATTATTGTTATTGACAGCGCGCAAGAGCGATCTTGAATTACAAGCACAGGCAATTTCTCAAGACCGTTTACTGCTCTCTATCCAGCAAGAACAAATTGCGACTGAGTATTCTGATAAGCAAAATAACCAGGTCTATGAAATTAAAATAGATGGCGAAGATTATCAGACTATGTCAATAAAATTGCTGAATAAGTATTTCAATAAAAGCGAAACCAGCTATAAGGGTGAAAATAAATCCTATAGTAATTATCGCATCTGGGATACTAGGTCTAACTCAACAGTTGATCTTCAAAGTATTGCAAGCTCTGACGGTTCCAGCTCTACGCCTGATAGTTCTCTGCAGCGTAATATTGCAAATGGTTTTTGGATTATTCAAACAGTAGAACAAAATGAAGCAAAAACTGCAGATAAGAAAGATGCTTTAGGAAATCCTATATATACATCAATGTCTATCTCGGGGCAATCTTCTTTCCGTCAGTCTTATTATACAAATGATGATGCAGGTGCAAAAGCCAAATATGACTCTGCTATGGCCCGCGTACAAAGGCTCGATAAACAGCTTGAAACTAAGCTGAACCAGGTTGAAACCCAACACAAAGCAATTGAAACCGAAGTTGAATCTGTTGACAAAATTATTTCTAACAACGTTGAAGCTTCATTTAAATATTTTAGCTAGTCCCAACATTAACATAAACAAAAAACCGGTCTTTATTGGCCGGTTTTTTAGTGCTTTTTTTGCTCTAAAATATTTTGGCAATTATATATAATTTCGTGCAAAAATTGTTGGATTCTTTTTTCTTACAAAGAAAGTCTTTGTTAATTTAAAACTATTATTTTTTGGTTACATTTAAGCACAATAAGTCAGCTAAAAATCTTTACAAAACTTAATATTTATAGCCCTTGCAGAGAACGAAATTAAATATTATTGTTAAGTTTGTAAATAAATAGCTAAAAGATATATTATTACTGGGTATAAAGGTAATTTTATACGTGTGTGAAAAAATATTGGTGTTTTTATAAAACATGAATATTTTTGAGTTATTTTGAAAAATTTTTCAGATAAAATAACTAAAAAGACAGATAAATTAAAGCTTTTAATTATATTAGACACTCAAAATTCAACAATAGTAAGAAAATATATTTTTTAAATCTCCAGAAACATTGCAACACTTGGTTTATACGTGCAACAAAATGTTTAATGCCCGTTCTAGTATAGCTTTTAAAGACACAGCGGTTATATTTTTGTCTTTTTTGTATAAAATTACAGTAAAATTCCTTTATTTTCAGTATTCTTACTTCCATAACACGCAAAGATGCACATATAGTAGGTATTTTACGCAATAAAAAGTGCAATTAAGCCCTTATAAAGGTGCTTTTGGAGTGTTTGAAAAATAATAAATATTCCATCCAATCATAAGTTTATAGCCATTTTCCTTCTAGCAAAGGACTTTACACGGATATATACAGAATAATTTCCAGTATTAAAGCTTTTTTAACAAGAGTATTTACTAAAATACAAGAGATACAGGGCTTTTACGCTGCAAAATATGTTAAATCCCTTCTTAAACAAGCAAAACAGGCTAATAAAAGCATCAAAAAGCATACTGTGCTTGAATTTTAAAACTTTATGAGCTGAAAACACAAGTGAAACAATATTTTAGAGACACATCAAAATGATTCACTGTTTTCGACAATTGATTTATATATAATCTTTGATGATTCCTGAATAAAGTTTCTTGCTGAATAATCATTATGAGGGCGTTTTATCATAATAACCGCAATATATTTCTTACCATTGGGCGCATAAATAATCCCTGCATCACCAAGCATGGTGCCTATATCGCCTGTTTTATGCAAAATTTCGGCATTTTCAGGGAGTCCGGCCTTTAAAAGCGTAGTGTTGTGCACATTTGACATGTACTGCTTTATATAATATCTTGAGCGGTCATTCAAAAATTTTGGATTATCAAGATTATAAAGAAGTGTTGCCATATCCTTTGCACTTACTGTATTTGTACCCTTAAGGTCAGGAAGCCAATTTGATATCTGTGTTGATGGCAGCCCCCATTTTCTTGAAGCTGCATTCAGGGCATCCATTCCGCCTATATATTCAAGAAGCATGTTTGTGGCTGAATTATCTGATTCTTGAATCATAATTTTTGCAAGATAATCAATAGTATATTCCGTATTGCCTTTTCTATACTGCAAAGAGCCAGAGCCAGATGTTCTGTGAATTTCATCAAAAAGAAGTTTAGAACTTAAATCAATTGGTGCTTCGCCAGCATTTTTTAATGATTCTGATTTTCTAAACAATTCAACAAGGATGGGCAGTTTTATAATACTTGCTGATGAAAAAACCGCACCAGCATTTATTTCTGCACTTTTTGACTGAACATAATCCCAAACATAAATCGATGGAGTTAAATTAGGATAATTTGCAGCAAGAGCAATTAAATCAGTTTCCAGATTGTGCATTCTGCCAGATGGAGTCAAAGATGTCATCTGCTTTTTTTCAAGCCGCACAGGTACAAATATTTTCTCACCATTTATTGTAGCATTTGAAATTTTCTTTGATGCTGGCATAACATAATCTGCGGCGTTAAATGCAATATTTCTATTCAAAAACCGGTTCAAAACCATTGGTTCAAAGTATGCAGCAAAGTTATAGGGAATAACATAATATACAATTGCTGCAAAGAAACAAAGACTTACCAAAATCCTTAAAGGATTTATTTTTAGCTTTGGTTTTCTTTTGGGAACCGGCTTTCTTCTAATGTTAGGGGTTGGCATATTTGCCGGAGGAGCTGGATTAGAGTATGCACCGCCATAAGCAGGCCGATATTGACCATAAGAATATAAATGAGAATTTCTTATGGCATTATAATTTCTATTATAATA
>CATJOM010000047.1 GCA_949741915.1 uncultured Candidatus Melainabacteria bacterium
ATAGCGTTTATTATTATCAAACCATATATTTTTACCTTTATTATTTTATATAGACGCAGTGCATTGATACTGGTATTTGTACGTTGAAAGATGGTTTTTTAGAGGGGTTCCTGTCAAAGCCAGGGGAATTAGCTATATTATTGCTCCTGGACATTTATGCCCTACCCTTATTCACTCTACCATATAGTTTACTATATGGAGCAGTATGCTTATTTGTTATCTCGCGTTTGTGTCCTCTGATACATTCAGCCTGCTGGCATAAAAAAGCCAATTTACAGCTGTGCGACAATCGTGAGGCAGGCTCTGTGCGGTGCAATGAAAGAGGCGGCGGCTGTGCGGGCTCTAACAATGGCAACTGCAACCCGAACGTTGTATGGGGAGGTATTACTTCAAGCGGGGTACCCTTTACAGGCCACATGAATTCAGGCGGCTTGAATTTGTCTACAGGTTACGACAGGCCCTGGGCCTTTTCGGTGCGCTGTGTCCAGGATTTAGTTCCAGTTTGGTTCCAGACCTGCACGACAGGTAAGAAGCTACGCAATTTTGTAATTCTGGTGTTTGATATAAGTCAAGGTTGGCTGCCTTGCGGGCGTAAAAAACGATTGTTTATCATTTGTAATCACACTTTTTTCATCCAGACAGAGTATCAAGCTGGTACAAAACAAATTTCTAGCTTGCAAGCTCTGTGCGGTGCAATGAACTGGGTGGCGGCTGTGCGGGCTCCAGCTGGGGAAATTGTGAGCCGCACGTTGCCTGGGGCAGCAGTCCTCTTGGCAGCGGACGTTTTCATGCCTGGCTAAATACTGGTGTTTTCTATCAAGGTGAGGCAGACCCTCTGAGGGCCTTTTCGGTGCGCTGCTTGCATCTTTGCCTGGCAGTTAGTTTAGTGGCTTTTGCTTCTTGCTTTATGCTACAGTGTGCTGTGTCTGGATTTGTTTCGTCACCTAGAGCTTTGTGCCTCTATCCAAGGCGTGCTTCGCTCATCCGTTTTCCGAGTGAGATTTCATATGGCTTAAGCGTAAAAAGCATACCAGGCTCTGTGCAGTGCGGCCCCTATTATGGCGGCTGTGCGGGCTCCATAAATGGCAATTGCAACCCGAACGCCTTTTGGTCAGGCACACTTATAAGCGGAAGCAGTTACCATGCTTTCTGGGCAGATAGGGGCACTATCAACACAGGTTCCCGCGATACTATCGAAGCCTATTCGGTGCGCTGCAGGCATTGCATCTTGTGGTGCTTTCGGGAGGTTATAGTATGCTAACTTTGCATTGTGTCTTTGGATTTAAATGGAGTGGTAACTTCGCCCAAGCTATAGCGCAAGAAGCGTTGTGAGCAAGCAAAGAAAAGACATATACCTTGCAGCAACTGCGTTATTGCTGGCATTCATAACACTTTATGCCGTGTCTATTTTTTGCTAGAAAGTACGGCAGCAGCGCATAGGCATATAACTTGTTTACAGCTGTGCGACAACTCGGCTGCAGGCTCTGTGCGGTGCTATGAACTGGGTGGTGGCTGTGCGGGCTCTTCTGATGGCCACTGCTGGCCGAACAACATGTGGTCAGGCATTCCTATAAGTAGCACACAGTATCATACCAGCAACTTGAACAATGGTGGTTTCTATATGAACCAGCACGTTCCTGCCTATGCCTTTTCGGTGCGCTGTGTCCAGGATTTAGCTAGCTATAATCAGTTTTATGCAGATATAGAGTTGCGCACTCAGATACCTTGGTTTGCCTAACGTTGTGACTAGCCATAGCATATTCACGTTTATTATACCCTTTATGCTAAAGTGCTAGAGTTCGGTGAGCTCTATAGCAAGGAAGGGAGGTGGTCTACGTCGTTGCGCAGATTTCGGACTACATAGGTTTTACTTCTATGCCAGCATGGCTTGCGCAAGCTCCGTATTACTGTGTTGCCGGTATTGTTATAGATGCAGGCATTATTTTATGCAGCAGATATTGTGCTAAGGCTTGTTTGCCAGCACGCTATGGCCCCCTGTACAAGAGATAGGCACGCCTGCAGATGGTTTACAGCTGTGCGACTACAACGCCGCAAGCTCTGTGCAGTGCGAGCCCGTTGGCCGCTGTGCGGGCGCCAACAACGGCAATTGCTATGGTGGTGTCATTTGGTCAGACTACCATAGCGGCAGTAGTTATTACTATGCTTACCTTACATCTGGAAGCTTTGGTTTAGAACCGGGGCCTATTACTTATTCCTTTTCGGTGCGCTGTTATTTTGTCATCTTCTTTCGCGCTTGCACATTATGGATTTGAAGTGAACCGCCGGTTAACAGGCTTTTCCGGCGGGTATTTCAGGCCTACATATTGGGCGCTATCATTTTACAAAGTATACAGCCTTTTGCTTCATATAGCAGGCACGTCTCCTTTGCGAGCCCCTTTGTATAAGGTAGTATACGCATAAGTTAAAGGCCAGCCTTTTTGTGAGTAGGTTTTAACAAGTTTATTTCAGCTTTTACTATTTATTTAAGTGGGAGCTTTCGTGTTGTTTAGCAGCTGGTCTCACATCCCTTCTGATACCGTTTTCTGTTTGTCTCGCCAGGAAGCATAGTTGGCAATATTTGTGGAGTTATTTAAGGTTCTATAGGCTAGGCACAGCAGCCACTGTGCTGCTAGTAGGTACATGCCACCGCCCACGTCAGTATTGGTATATGTAGTTGTCTGATGGGACTGGCACTTACATCTCACTACGTGAGGTTTTTATAGTTATACATAGTAAAGGCAAGCTATTTATATAGCCTACTTTACTTATATTATCCAATGGTGCTGGATGCATTCATACTACAGCACATACAGCTGTGCGACTGGTATACTGCAGGCTCTGTGCAGTGCCAAGAGCGCAATGGCGGCTGTGCGGGCGCTGTCAATGGCAACTGCTACCCGTATGCTTTTTGGTCAAATACGTTTGTTGCAGACTCACAGCGTTATGCCTATGACTTTGCAGGGGGCAGTTTTTACCCGCCTTTTGCTGGCCACGGACTTACCAACGCCCTTTCGGTGCGCTTGTTTTATTTATTATACTGTACTTGCTTCTCTGCGTCTTTCTGGATTTTATATGCCGTTTTACTTGCTGCGCTCACCAGTAAAGATACTTTTTTTAAGCAGTCTCTGGTTCCACCGTATTGTTTCCTGTTTTATATACTCCTGCTGTGCTTGAAAAAAATGTACACGCTACATCCGTTAGAGTTATTAAGCACACTTTCGCCACCTGCTTACTACAGCTGTGCGACTGGAATACTGCAGGCTCTGTGCAGTGCAACCCCTACTATGGCGGCTGTGCGGGCGCATCTTTGGGTACAAGCTGGCCTAACCACTGCTACCCAAATCACGTTTGGTCAGGCAGTGCGCAGTCTAGCGGAGTATATTGGGTTCCAAACCTGAATGGAAGGTCTATTATTTTGTATGGGGCCTGCAATACTGGCTATTGCCCAGTATCCTTTGCCTTTTCGGTGCGCTGTATGAGGATATAGCACAGTCCTACGCTTTCATAGTTACTTCTGCATCTATCTTGCACTGTGTCTGATGGATTTGAGGTATAGGCCAAGCTAAAAACCCTAGCAGTCTTTCCCTTTGAATTATATTTCACACTCCAACAAGGTAAGAGTATGCTCTTTTCTTCTATCGCTCTTATGCTGCAACAACGTTTTGCAAAAGAATATTTGCTTGGTCACATTAAACAGAGCACATTATTCAGGGTATTCATTAGCGAAAGTCAGCCTGATTACTTCTTAGACTATCGGTGGCTATATGTCCACTTGTAAGGGCATATAAATAACACTCGCTCAAAAGCACATATCCGCAGAAGAGCTACAGCTGTGCGACGACCGAACTGCAAGCTCTGTGCGGTGCAGCGGCCTTGGCGGCTGTGCGGGCGCTGCCATTGGTACCATATACGCTGGCAACTGCTACCCGTTTGACATATGGTCAATTACAAATGCTGGCAGTGGTTCTTATGTCTGGGGTTATCTGCAGGGTAGTGCATTTGGTATAAATACACTACCAGGTACACTTGCCTTTTCGGTGCGCTGCTTTGGTTCGACGCCAAGCACAGCGATAGGAGGTTTTTCGTACGTCACTCAGGCACGCGTCTTTTTGGATTTGACACACTTTCAAGCATACAATTTTGGATTTCGCAATGGTTAAACACATAATAAAAAAGTATAAGGCCTTACACAAGTATGCATCAGACCCTGTTTTGTGCTGGCACGGGCTGTAGTATTACATACGACAAGCTGCAACAGCAAGAAGATTTTAGCTTGACAGGCGGCTGCACTATCCAAGTATTCACAGCGTTGAAATAATTGTTTTGCGACCGCACTACTCTGTTAAACTTAGGTCTGCTGCAGCTGTGCGACGGTGGCACTGCAGGCTCTGTGCGGTGCTATGAGCTGGGTGGCGGCTGTGCGGGCTCTTTTGATGGATACTGCTGGCCGTATAACTTTTGGTCAGGCTCCTATATCAGTGCTTCGCTTGGCTACCAGGCTTTCTGGCTTGCACATGGGGCTATTTTCACAGATACCAGGGTACTTGGCTATGCCTTTTCGGTGCGCCTACTTTCGTTTGCATCTCTTTCTGTAATTGCACTGCGAGGATTTGAAAATCATTTACAACAATAAACACAAAGTCTTTATATTGCCTGCATCATGCGGCAGAAGATGCACGATTCTACAAGACAAAATGTTCATATTTTGCAGACAATAATCTATAAGTTTTTTCAAAGCACACAATTTAAAAAGAGCAAAAAACACAGGTGGTAAGCTTATATGACTAAATATTTTTTGAAAATAATATCCTTAAAGAATTTAACACCGCCAAAACAGATACACCAACATCAGCAAAAACAGCACCCCACATAGAAATAGCGCCCATTGCACCCAATGACAAAAATAAGAGTTTGACTGCAAGTATAAATATTATATTTTGCTTAACAATTCTTAATGTTTTCTTAGATATTTTAACTGCCTGGCTTATTTTTTCAAGATTATCATCCATTATCACTGCATCACAAGCATCTATCGCGGCATCAGAGCCCATTGCGCCCATTGCAATACCTATATCCGCGCGGGATAATACGGGAGCATCATTTATGCCATCGCCAACAAAAATCAATGTATCTGCAGATTTTTGACCAGCAAGCAGTTTTTCAAGCTCTGCCACCTTGTGGTTTGGCAAAAGATTATAATGAATTTTATCAATCTTAAGTTCAACTTGAACCTTTTTGGCTGCAGCTTCACTATCACCCGTAAGTAGTACTGTTTGTTTAACACCAGCCTCACTTTTAAGCATATTTAATGCTTTTTTAGCGTTTGGCTTTATTGTATCAGAAATAATGAAATTGCCTGCATATACCCCATTTATTGCAATATACAAAGATGTAGAGGTGAAATCCTTTACGGGAAGAGAGATTGAGTACATTTGCATCATTGAAGCATTACCTATTATCACTTGATGCCCAAAAATAGAAGCAATTATGCCCTTTCCAACTATTTCTTTTAAGCCTTTAATATCACAAGAATTGATACTTTCGCCAAATTCCTTGTTATACGCAGCTTTTAGTGATATAGCTATGGGATGATTGGAAAAATTTTCAGCATAGGCTGCAAACTTTAAGAGTTCTCTTTTTGAAATGGGGCCAGATGACGGATTTAGCAAGGATTGAAAGCTAGATGAAGGGCATATCTTGGAAACGGAAAATTCTCCTGTTGTAAGCGTACCTGTCTTATCAAAAACCACTGTAGAGACACGTGCCAACGCTTCAATATAACTGCTTCCCTTTATTAAAATACCCAACTTTGATGCTCTGCCAATTCCGCCAAAAAAGCTTAAAGGTACTGATATTACAAGAGCACAAGGACATGAAATAACAAGAAAAGTTAGCGCCCTTTTAAACCAAACAGAAAAGCTGCCATCAAAAACCGAAGGTATAAATGGCGGAATTAAGCACAATGCAAGGGCCAGAGCAACAACAACGGGTGTATAAATTCTAGCAAATTTTGTAATAAACTTTTCTGCTTTTGCCTTCTTAGAGTATACATTTTCAACCATTTCCAGAATTTTTGCCACCATAGAATCACAATATTGCCTGGTGACTTGTATTTTTAGAACACCATCAAGATTTATACATCCGCTCAGAGCCTCATTTTCAGTGGTTAAAGTTCTTGGAAGGGCCTCGCCAGTTAGATTTGAAGTATCAATAGAAGAATAGCCATCAATAACAACGCCATCAAGCGGAATTTTTTCGCCAGGCCGAACAACAATAATATCACCTATTTGCACCTCTTTAGGAGGTACTTTTTTAAGTCCATCATTTGTAAAAAGATTTGCAAATTCAGGCTTAATTTTCATCAAATTTTTTATAGATTTTCTTGATTTTTCAACCGCGTAAGAGGAAAAAATTTCCCCAATCTGGTACAGCACCATCACCATAAGGGCTTCAGGGTATTCACCTATTAAAAATGCGCCAAATGTTGCAATAGTCATAAGAAAATTTTCATCGAGGAAATGTTTTTTTAAGACATTCTGAAAAGCTTGGGCTACAATGTCTTTTGCCGCAATAAGATAGGCAGTTGCATATACTAAAAATTTCACAGTCCAGGCTATAACCGGCTGTTGAAAAAGGTTTTCAGGATTAAATATTAATACTATTATAAAAATTGCCAAAGAAGCTAAAATCCTTATTATCATTGACTTTTGAATTAAAAAATATTGTGGAGTATCATTATCAAAACAGCTATGTACACTATGGCAAGCACAGTGGTGCTTTTGATGCTGATTAGCATGATTGTCCATATGTCCCAAAATATTCTCTTTGAGGCAGTTTCGCTCATTTAGACTTGTTTGATTATTTTTTTGTTCGCACATATATTTTTTCCTTAACTATTGTGTTGCTATTTGTATAGTTGAACATATATTCAACTATATTATATAGTATAATTGAACAACTGTTCAATTGTCAAGATGTACACTTATAAAAATTTACACGATGACAGAAAAATAACGCTGAAATACAAGCAAAGCAATGTTTTACAGAATTTAATATCGTTAAAAGCTCATTCATAACATATTTTGAGCATAATACAAAATATGTTTAAGAGAAATTTTCAATATATGTAAGGATTTTAAGAGTCAATAGACGCAAGATAAAGGCATAACAAGTATTTCAAGATTTTTCAGCAAAGCGTACACTCTTCTAAAACAACTATATTAAGGAATTCAGAGAGATACAAAGCGTAAAATACCCATCTGGAGCCGTTCTTTAGAAAAAAGAAATAAATATTTAATAATATCTTTTTTGTTTTTACTGAATTTGAAAGAGTTTCAGCTTTTTTATTACGTGCATTTTGATAAAAAGTCCTGAAATATAGATATAGCAAGGATTTATGCCGTTAAAACCTGTAATAGCTTTTCCCACAAGGATTTACCACCTATTCAAAACAACAGCAAAAACAATGGTCTTTGAAATGCGCTCTATGCAGGCAATTTGGACGGCATAATGCGTGGGCAGGCCTGAAACCTATTGCAATATAAGCTTGTAGAGATTTAATATATTATATACTTATAAGCAAATAAGACAAAATAAGCTTTATATAAGGGATTGAAGCGTGGAGATATACCCTAAAAGCTCATCTAGCAAGTGTTTTAAGGAAAAAAAATAAAAAATTGAAAATGCAAATTTTTGAAAAAATTGCACGTATAAACACAAAATTTTTCAAAAAGCGAGGATTTTTCTTTTTTAATCAAACAATCAATTTATGTAAATTTATTTTTCGTGTCAAAAATTTTTAACAGACGCTGCGCCATCGCAATTGACAAAGGGGCAAACTTTAGAATATAATTGGGTTTGGGGGAAATTTTATGGATGTTAAAAAAACTGATTCCGGGGCGTATAATATTGAAATAATTGAGAGAGTGAGGCCTAATATGCCCAAGCCCCAGCTGCTTTACGAACTTTCAGATTTTTTTAAAGTTATGGGGGATGGCACAAGAATCCAGTTATTATGGGCACTAGAGGAAAGCGAGATGTGCGTTGGCGATTTAGCGTGCCTTTTGAACATGACAAAGTCTGCAGTTTCGCATCAATTAAAGGTTTTACGCGTGGCAAAGCTTGTAAAAGCACTCAAAAAGGGAAAAAACGTTTATTATTCGCTTGATGATGGTCATATTAAAAGCATTTTAGAAAAAGCACTTGAACACGTGCAGGAGTAAGGGCTTGGCAGCATTTTAAAAATATTAAGCTAAAAACTTGACATAGAGCGGGCTCCAGGTAGTAAAGTGGTATCAGCAGCATAAAATAAGGATTTTTTAATGAAAATATCTGAAGTCAGCAAAAAATACGACATTTCTCCAGATACCCTCAGATACTACGAAAAAGAGGGGCTTCTGCCCAATGTAAAGAAGAATTCAAGCGGAATTCGGGAGTACTCTGAGATGGATTGCAACTGGGTTGAATTTATAAAATGTATGCGGGGTGCAGGGCTCTCAATCGAAGTACTAGCAAGGTACATAGAGCTTTTTAATATGGGCGATAAAACCCGCGAAAAAAGAAAAAATATACTAATTCAGGAGCGTGCAAAATTAATTGAAAAAAGAGACACAATCCAGAAAACTATTGATAGGCTTGACTTTAAGATAAATTCATACATCGAAACCATATACAAAAAAGAAAAGCAGCTGCTAGAACAGGGTTAAATGCAGCCTATAAAGCCTTCTTGGGTATTGACAACCCCTTAAGCAGCTGATGATAGGCTTTTTTGTATAGGATATTGATTAAAAAGCCTCAAATAAAGGTTTTAGTGCTAATTTTGATACTTTTTGGGAAAGATTTTGAGCATCTAAAAACATCTTTAAAACTTAAAGCGCCTGTTTAAAATAGTTTTAACTGTTCGGAATTATCAGAAGTATTCTCTTTATATGCTTTTTCAAATTTGCTCAAATTATACAAATCCTCTTCAATCTTCTTTAAAAATGGCGAAACTTCCAGGTTTTTATAGGCATTCTGCCATTTTCTTTTCTTTGCACGGCATAAAAATAACCTTTCTTTTGCTCGTGTTATACCAACATACAAAAGGCGGCGCTCCTCTTCGATTTCAGCCAGCTCTTTCGCCCGATAAAGAGGAATGATGCCATCTTCAAGACCTATTATAAATACGCATCTGAATTCCAAACCCTTTGAGGCATGGAGGGTCATAAGGGTAATTCTGTCTGCCCTTTTATCAAGTGTGTCAGACTCTGAAAGCATAGAAACCTGATGAACGTAATCCTCTTTTTTAGTGTATGTTTCAGCAAGTTTTTTCAAATAATTCCTTATATAGTCACTAATTCCAGTGTTAGCATCAGCAAAAATTGCCTCTAATTGCTCTTTTACAGGAATATCTTCTTTGAGTGCAAGAAGAATTTTCTTTACAGGTTTTATATTGCACAATAAATCACCAGAAAGCTTTGCATAGGGCATACCAGAACGCTCAAGTGCCTCTAAAACCGGCTCTAATTGCGAATTTGTCCTATACAATATTGCAAAATCACCAAAGGAATATTCCGAATCAAAACCATCAGAACGATTAGAATCAAAAGAAAAGAAACTATTTCCGCCTATCATATCTTCAATCGTGCTCACTGTGAATTCAGCCTCAGATTTATCTGTGGGGGCCGTGTGGATGGTAATTTTTTCAAAAGGCTTGCAGCTTTTTGAAATTATATTGAACGACTGAATCATCTGGTTTGATGCATCAACAATGGCTCCGGTTGAACGGTAATTGTTCTGCAAATTTATGACTTTTGCATTCGGATAATCATCTTTAAATGTGTTAAAAAAGCGGGAATCCCCGCCTCTAAAGGCGTAAATTGCCTGATTAGGGTCTCCAATAGCACAAATGCTATTGTCTTCAGGGGAGAGGTATTTTATAAGCTTGTATTGTTTTTCGTCGATATCCTGATACTCATCCACAGAAAGGTACTTAAATTTATCTTGGTAAAACTCTCTAATATCAAGGTTTTCATTAAATAATTTCACTGTAAAATCAATCAGGGCATCAAAATCAAGCATTTCATCAGCTTTAAAATTCTCTTTATAGAGTTCTTTTTCTTCATTTGAAATAACCTTGAAATCAGGGTTTAGACCGGCCAGCAGAGCATTCTCCTTCAGAATTGAATAACATAGTGAGTGGAATGTATGTATATTAATAAACTGAAATACCTCCGGCAAAAGTTTTTCAAGCCTTTCTTTCATTTCATCGGAAGCCCTTTTTGTAAAAGTTATTGCCAGACAATTTTCAGGTTTCACAATATTTTCAAGAATAAGATGAGCGATTCGCCTTGTAAGCACAGTGGTTTTACCAGAACCGGGACCTGCAATTATTAAAAGCTTTTTTGCAGCATCATTCACGGCAGCCTCCTGAAACTCATCCAAGGTACGGGTTTTAAAAGATTCTTCTTCTTTTTTCACTACATTTTCAAAAGTTTTTGAATCGGGGATAATTCTCTTTTTTTGAGGCTTTTTGAGATTTTTTGAAATTTTTGGCATATTTATGCCAAGCTTCATATTTGAAAATCCCTGCAATTCTTCGGGTTCAAAGAGTTTTATTATTCCATATTCGCCATCATAGCCTGCTTGTTTTATTACTTTGCCAGCCCTGAGTCTTGTTATAGCTTCTGCCAGTGTTGGTGAATAGTATTGTGAAATATCATCTGCAGGTATTTTTGTAAGTATAGAAAGCTCTGAACCAAATTTTTTGACTAATTTTTCATATTCGAAAGTTACTGATTTACTTTGAGGGCCCACTTGCATAATCTCTGATAGAATCTCCTGCAGAGGCACAAGGCTTAAAACCTTTCCAGCAGTAGAAGGAGGGGTAATTTCGCCTTCCTTGTCTGATAACTCACTGACACGATATGAAACACCAATGGTTAAAGGCCTTCCGCACACAGGGCAAATGCCATTCACTTCTTTTGTTTCCTGCGGCGTGAGGCATATATTACATTTTCTATGGCCATCCTCGTGGTATTTTCCCTCTTCGGGAAAAAATTCTACTGTGCCAACATAACCATCGCCTGTTTTTAGGGCGTTCATAATGCTGAAATAATCGGGATTTGTATCAAAAATTGTCGCTTCGCGTGCAAGTTTTGAAGCCGAATGAGCATCTGAATTTGACACTAGCCTGTATTTATCAAGGCTTGAGACCTGCCAATTCATATAAGGGTCAGATGAAAGGCCTGTTTCCACCGCAAAAATATGTGAGCTTAGGTCATCATAGCATTCTTCAATAGAATCAAAGCCCGATTTAGAACCGAGAGCCGAAAACCATGGCGTCCAGATGTGTGCAGGAATTATATACGCTCCATCACCTGATTCCAGGGCAACCTCAAGCAAATTTCTTGAATCAAGCCCTAGGATGGGTCTGCCGTCAGAATTAATGTTTCCTATTGCATCCAATTTTTGCCTGAAAAGTCCTGCTGAATCAAGATTTGGCATAAAAACAACATGGTGAACTTTTCTTGTCTTATCTAATTTTTTGTATATTGTAGAAATTTCAACAGAAAGCAGGAAATATACAGGACTTTCAGGGTTTAAAATCTCTTTTTCAATATCTGGACGCAGTCTGAAAACACCATCGCCTGTCGGAATAAGCTTTTCTTTAATTTCTGAAAACCAGGCAGGGTGCGTAAAATCTCCAGTTGAAATAACGCCAAGCCCTTTCTTTTGCGCCCAAATGGCAAGTTCTTCTAAGCAAAGGCTTTTGCTTGTAGCCCTTGAATACTTTGAATGTATATGTAAATCTGCATAAAACAGCATAAATAAAATTCCCCGCCATAAAAATATATGAGTGAATTATAACAAAAAAGCAGAAAGTTTTGGTAATGATATTTTTTGATTAGTCATATAATGCAAAAATTTTGAAAAGATGAATAAAGCACTACATCAAGGCTAAGCAAGATGACAGAAAACTAGATTTTATGCCAAATGAACGTGGGATAGCTTTATTATAAGCTCAAATAGCGGACTCAGATGTGCTCTTTACAGGAAATTTCCGTCACTTCAAGTTTAAAAACAAAAACAGTATTAAGCATAGAATCCAGGAATTGAAAATCGCTCTTTCCTGCTGCTTGTTTCATAATGCAATTCAGGGCATGGATTTTTTCGGCCTTATTTTCAATAACAACAATGTTTCCCTCGCCTATCACGGATTGAAATTTTGCAGAATGGGTGCAAGGGGTTTCCCCTTCCAATAATTCATAACCACAATCAAGCTCAAAAGCAGCATAGCCAGTCTCTTTAATGAGCCTTACCTTTCGCCCCTCCCTTGCGCAATGGAAATAAAAAACTTTTATTGGACTTCTTTCAGATGCCTGCGTTTTATTTTTTATCATCTGTTCACTGCTTTTACTATTTGATACTGGGAGTTCTTCATAACCGAAATTCATGGGCACTATATAAACTCTACCATTGTCATTAAAACCTAGCCTGCAATAATTACAGCTTTTAATTATTTGGTTAATTTTTGTATTATCAGTAACTTCTCTGTCTTTTCTTCTCATCAATTTTCCTTTATTTGAAGTTCTATCCACCTCATAATAAGGTTGGCCAAATATTCCTGCTCTTTTTGGGTAAGCTCCACGCCTGATTTAAATTTGTGCCATTTTTCTATACATTTTCTGCAGCAGGAGCCTGTTGCATGTTGCGCTATAAATGCAGGATGGCCTTTTGTTGGGGTTTGTTTGCCGTCATTTTTTATATATTTTGGCGCAATTCTTTTTTGGATAAATTCTTTTGTATGTTCTCTGATTTTATCAAGGCCTTTTTCCTTAATATAAAGTTTGTCATTTTCTTTTAGTTTAAAACTGCTTCGAAAAGCCGACTTAGCAAGTTTTTTAAAAATATCATCATATTTTTGCATAATAATATTATACAGCGGTTTATCAAAACAAAAAATTGATTCGTTATAGGTAATATTAAATGCAACAAAAGACTTGACTTAGAGCTTACTCTAACCTATATACTTAAAAAATCTAAGAGGTAGGTATATGAAAAAATATTTATTAAAGTTATCATTTGCCCTGATTGTCATTGCAAGCTTTTGCTTTATCTTAAAACATAGCTGGGACAGCAGCGCAAATGCTGAAATTAATGCACATATGAAAGGAGAAATAATGGATAAAAAAATACTTGTTACGTACTTTTCCTGGGGCGGAAATACAAAACACATAGCACAAAAGATTCAGACAAAAACAAAGGGCGATATTTTTGAAATTACACCAGCTGAATCGTACCCTTCAAATTATCATGCGACAACCGTTATGGCAAAAGAGCAGATTGAAAAAAGGGTTGAAATACCGCTAAAAAACAATATTGATATTTCAGGCTATGATGTAATTTTTGTAGGAACTCCAGCGTGGTGGTATACTATGGCTCCACCCGTTAAAACATTCTTAATAATAAATAATTTTGAAGGCAAGACAATTGTGCCATTCATTACCCATGGGGGAGGGGGCGAATATTCTATTAAAAAAGAAATGGGGGAATATGCAAACGGCTCCAAGGTTCTGAATTCAATTTCAATATACAACAAAGGAGATGACTCAACAGATTCCGAGATTTCAGAATGGCTTAATGGATTAAAAATGTGAGACATTAGAATCATAAATCTCTAAGTGCCAAAATATGGCTGTCGCAGGATTATATAAGAAATGGCGGTTTTGCAACTTTTTCATCAAAGCACATCAAATATTCATCTATCCGATATTACACTAAACCCGGCATTTATAAGATTTACACCTTTTTTGCCGGGTTTTATTTTATTTCAAAGTTTTTATTGTTTTACGCTTGCGCATCTGCCTGTGATTTATTTATAAAAAGTTCTGTAAAACTTTTGATATCAACAGGTTTTCCGTATAAAAAGCCTTGCGCAATTTTACAACCTATACTTCTTAAAAATTCTGCCTGTTCTTCGGTTTCAATACCCTCAGCAACAGTAAGCATATTTAGTTTATTTGCCATTTCTATTATGCTTTTTGTAACTATCTGGCCTTTGGTATCCTGAATAGTATCTTTTATAAAACCTCTATCCAGTTTTAGGACATCAATTGGAAGATTTCTCAACATATTAAGAGATGAGTAGCCTGTGCCAAAGTCATCCATTGAAACAACAAACCCAAGATTCTTTAGAGTATTAATTGTTTCTTCAAAACGCTTTTCATTGTTAAAACAGGCAGTTTCTGTTAATTCTAATTCCAAATATTTAGGGTCAATTCCATATTTTCTAGTTAAAAGAATTAACTCGTCAATAAATTTGTCATTTTCCATATGAATTCTTGAAACATTAACAGAAATCGGGAACAACTTCGCCCCTTCCTTCTTTCTTGCTGAAAGGAATTCGCAAGCCTGTCTCCAAACACATTTATCTAATTCTGTTACAAAGCCATTTTTTTCAAATAGCGGAATAAAGTGCATCGGAGGGATAAGGCCCTTTGCCGGATGAATCCATCTTACAAGGGCTTCCGCACCGGCAAGTTCTTTTGTTTGAAGGTTAAACTTTGGCTGTAAATACATATGGAAATGATTATTAGCCAATGCTTGATGCATTTCATCTTCTATATTTTTTTCCTGTAAAATCAGTGCCCTTAAATTATCATCATAGAATTTATATATTGTTTTAATGTCTTCGCCTATGCTGCGTCTTGCAATATTTGCTCTTTCACACATCTGTTCAATAGAATCAGCTCTATTATTAATTAGATATATGCCAAACGTAGGAAGCAACTTAGTGTTTAGAAGCACAGCCGCCTCTTTTGCAATCTTTGGAATAGATTCCTTATTGTAAATTTCCACATCATCAAGAATTTTATCTACAAAATATTTTGATATGAATTCTTCTCTATCATATTCATATAAAACAAAAAACGTAGAGGCGTGGTCTCTTGCACAGGTGCTGTGAGGTAATAAATTATTTTTAATTATAGCGCCAAAATCTTTCAATATTTTGTCTGCATTTTCAATGCCGTAGAGTTCATTTATGGCCTTAAATTTAGTTATTTCAATGCAAATCATCGCATAATTTTTGTTTGGATTTTTATCAAGCAGTTCTCGTGCCTTTATTACAAACTTATTTTTATTATCGCTTCCTGTCACCTTATCAATAAAAGCAATGTCATATATGATTTTTTCATGATGCCTTAATAGATTATTACTGTAATAAAGGAGAGAAAGAAGAAGCACACTTACGAATATGACAATAATAATTAAGCCTGTTAAAAGTTTATCAATATGGAGCATTAAAACATTAACAGGAATCATGGTCATAACGTAACGATTGGGATTATCAATCATAGCAAAAGATCCTATGTATTTTTGCCCATTATATTTAAAAGTAAAGGTACCAGAAGAATCTTCTGCCAGATTCGCCATTACTGCTTCTTTGGTTTGTCCTAAAAAATTTATATTAAGGTTAAAAAAGTTTTTAGTTGTATTTTTATCCCTTATAGGTTTTAAAAGAAAATTTCCTTCTTTATCAACAATGTATGAAAAACCCTGTTTGTTATAGTTGTTCAAACCAAGAATTTTCATATAATTGTCAGCATAAACCTGGGCACCCAAAACGCCGCTAACCTTACCATCTTTACCATGCACAGGAACGCCAAATTCATTTACATATTTTGGGGGAGTATCATCGCTTAATTTAGTTTCGGCAAACACAGAAGAACCTGATATTGCTCTTAAAAAGCGTTCATCACTAGACCAGTTAACAGACTCAAGTTTTCCTGTATCTTTTTGAAATCTTACAGTTCTGCCATCAGGATATGCGAAGGTAAGTCTGTGAAAATCATAGTCTGCTATATGCGCCAATAAAAAATTAGAAATCTCATCATCATTGTATTGATGCACATTGGCTGCAAGTTTTGCAGATAAAACATTTAGCTCACTAATTGATGATGATATTCTACCCTTCAGGTTTGAAGCGGTTTGAAGAACACTCTGTTCTAAATATTTTTCAGCGGAATTACGTTCTTTTGTTAAGATATGATTAACAAAAACAACCGCGAGCATTACCATAATAATCGTTATAATTTTTATGGCTGCATAAATTTTAACTATCTTCTTTTCTTTTTGCTTATAAAATTCCAAGTTTAGCAACTAAAATTCTCCTTCTTGGCACTATAGTTTAAATCATAACCTTTTTAGGTACTTAAGGCAATGCTTTTGCAGTAAAATATGATAAACAGAGGAGTTATAACAATATCTTTAAGTTTTGTAACAAAATTCAAAAAACTCTGGCAAAAGGCAACTTTTTATAATGAAGTCACAGAATCATTGCAAGAAACTGCACATAAAATAGATGCAGAACTTAAAAAATATAGGAATCAGATTGTACAGGGAAATATTGATTTTAAGATTAAACAATGGGCACAAAATTTAGGTACAGATTTTGATATAAATACTCAGCGCGCCATTGCACAAAAAAGATATTTCTCGCTTCCAAATAATCAAGGCAAAGGCTACTCTGACAAAAACCCGCTTTTATATAAAAAAGCAAGAAAAGAATTAGCTGATACATATCTTGGATATACGCTTCTTGCGCCCATTAAGGGACAATACGAGAAAAGGCAGTGCAGCCCTGTTATAAATATATTAAGAAGGAAACATCCAATAACAAATAGCAATGATAACTAATTTGTAGACGAATGCATAACAAGAATGGTTTCAAATCAAGAGGCGTATTGTTGCGGAAAAAACTCAGCATTTCACACTCATGAACTTGCACGCCTGGGTAAAATTTTTAAAGAAGCTATAGGAATTAATGCAGAATAAGCTAGTGTACAAAGGCAAAAGTTTGATTCGTATATAAGTTTTGGCGGATATATACCTTTTGCAGACCAAGCATCTTATGGAAAAACAAACCACCCCTTCGTTTTAAGCTTTTCATAGGCTAAAATTAAAAAGTAAGTTTATTTTAGCACTTTGAAATCCAAGGAAGAAGGCAGGTGCTGAATTCCCAAAGCTCATTCTTTGCTTAAATATTTTACGCTTGTTGCATTTATGGCACCTAGGATCGCACCAGTATTCACTAAACAGCCAAGTAAAATGCCCTTTATTTCGGGTTCATCATCCCTGAAAAGCAAAACTCCTTCAATAAGGGAAAATCCGGATAACCGAGTCCTTCAAGCTAAAGTCTCTTGCCTCAAGGATTTTGACTATCTTTGAAATTGCCGTAGTTCTACACCAATTCCCTGATGCCTAGAATTATACTGCGAATTTTTATATTTTTATATAAAATTACTCAAAATTGTTTTACAAAACGCAATATTTAAAGTATCTTTAAGCCAAATTTCCCTAAAACAAATAACAGGGAATTTGGAGGGAAAATGAAATTTTTATTTTATTGTCTAACCGTAAAGCAAAAAAGTTTTATTGTGAAATTAATACATGAATCCAAAAAAACAAGAAATAATTTTATAAAGTGTTACGAGAAAGAACATCTGAACATTCTTGCATATGAAAAATTAATAAAATGAAGACCAACAGAATTTGTTATTAACACACATTGCAACTTGGTATTAAAGATTGCTTTGAAACAAACATTATTTCTTTGCCATTTTTGTTTTTTCCAGCAGAATAGCTAATACTAAATTCGATAGGGTTTTCGACGAAACTATATAAATCGACAATTTCTGGCGCATTATCGTAGCTAACAATCCATTGACCTTTTAATTTTTTTACAATATTTGCAATTTTCGCATGATCATCTTTTTTATAGTGATTGTTATACAATTGGTATCCCTTATTAAAATACGGAGGATCAAGATACAAAAGACACTGCTCAAAATATCTATTGTTTCTTTTTAACAATAATAAGGTATCTTCGTTATACAATTTTATATAATTTTTATATTTTGCTATTTTAGAAATTCTCTCTATCAACTCTACTTTATTGAATCTAGCATCTATTTTCCAAGTTCCCAACTGTTTTTTGCCACCAATTGGACCACCTTTTATTATTCCAGAATAATTACATCTATTGAGAAAAAATGTTGCAAAACCAATTTCTGTTAAAGAATAATTATCCATATTATTGTAAATATTTTTTTGGATATTCCAACTATCCATTGTTATTGGGGTTTTTTTTATACAATCAATAAAATCTTCAGTATACTCTAATATTGATTTCCAGAAAGAATAAATGCCAAAATCATTGTCATTTATATATATTTTTTTAGCATATCCATCAATTAGTAACGAAAGAGCAACAGATGCTCCGCCCACATAAGGCTCAACATAAACAGGAGGTTTATCATAATTTAATTTTATGAATTCTTTCATAAAATTAATAATTTTGGCTTTTCCACCCGGATATCTTAATGGCGAGTAATATTTCATATCTGCACTATATCATAGAATACAATGTTTTGCCAGATTATCAAATTAATTCCCCTATTCCTCTTCTTTTTGCAATATAATTATAAGTTTTCTTAAAATTTTGAATAAATTCTTCCACCAACTCAGTATTTTCTAATTTCCAATATTTATAAATGCTACTATCTTCAAACAGTTCTTTGTGCATTTTAAACCACATTTTATATTTATCTCTTTCTTTTAAGGAACCATCAGCTGGCAAATCGTGCTCTTGAAAATACTCTATTTTTACTTTTGGATTTTTCTTATTTTCTTCCTCAAAATAACGCTTCGATTTATCTGAAAATATAAAATCATGTAATAATTTCTCAGGAGAACATAATGTTCCAGGATATGTTGGCAATTTTATATAATTATTCTTGCAGCTTTTTATTCTTCTTTCATCTGATGTTTTTAAATCACCATCAAAAACTATCAAGTAATCTTTAAATATTGGTTCCGAGTTCATTAAATCAATTATGCATTGACAACCAATAGACACATTTCTATATTCCAATTTCCTGACGTTACCTTCTATTAATTTTTTTAATAACCACCTATTTTCTTCATCTTCAGTATAAACAACAATTTTATTATTTGTATTGTTTCTATGATATAAAGATACTAACAAATCTTCTTCTATACTTTTATAATCATAATTTTCATATACTTTTAAATTATTGTTTACATTTGTAAGATAATAATGTTTTAAATTTTCATTATTTGTACTATTTTTTTCGCAAAATTTTCTGATTATTGTCAGACTGTGCGTAGTAAACAATATTTGTATATTGGAACTACGAGCCTCTTTTATAAACAATTCGAGTAGTTTCTCTTGGGCTTTGGGGTGCAAAGAAGCCTCTAGTTCATCAATTATTAGCAATCCTCCTTTATAATTTTCTTTCATATCCCTTTTAATTTTCTTAAAAGAAAGCAATGAAAGTAATATTTGTCCTAAATTATCTTGCCCAGAAGAATTAGTTTTCCAGTCATATTTTGCTGTATTTACACCCAACATTTTTTTACTTGTTGACTTTAGGCTAACATTAGATACTTCTGTAATAGCATCATTGTTAGATAAAATCTCCATATGATTATTAATAAACCATTCCTTATCTTCATCTTTTTCAAAATCTAAATTTTCATTAGATATAAATTTATCATCAATTTCTCCTATGGGATATAACCGCGATAAACCTAAGTATATAACTGGAAATTCAAATTTTGCTTCTGTTATACCACCCTCTTCTAATTTTTCTTTTGGAATCACCCTGTATCTTGTATCGTTTTCTTGCCATGCCGTCCTGAAAGTTTTAACTCTTGTCTTATTGTCAAATACATGTGTAATTTGCAACTTATCGCTTTCTGATGGGTCAAATTGTAAGCTGCCTTTCAGAATTTCACTAAATTCGGCTCGGAACCGTTTACCATTATATGTTAAACCCTGGTGCTTTTTTAATTCAGTAGAGTTTGCCATTAAAGCTAAAATAGTCGATTTTCCAGTTGCATTCCAACCAGCAAGCATTGTAACATATCGCCCCAGATTAAAAGTCTCATCCTTGATTGCTCTAAATTTGTTTATCTTTATTTGCGTAAACATAGGCTTCCTTATTTTAAAATACAATACTTATTTGACTCATTATATCTTAAAAAATCAAATCTTACATTTTTATTATTTTATAATATCGGTATCGTTGAAAACAAAAAGTAATAATTTTAAACTGAATATTGCACAAACAGAAATTTGTAGCAAAATAAATTTTCTATTTTAAGGCCAAGTTTTATTAAAATAACAACAATGTTAATTGAATAAGCAATAGATGCTCGTAACTTTTTTATTTAGATATCATTTTGATAAACTAATTTAATGATTTATAGGAATAGTGATTTGTAGGCATTTCATGAACTAGAATACGGTTTAGAAATTGCATAAACCATTTATTGGTTGCTTAACACATCAATTAAATAATTCTTATAATACTCTCTTAATTCGGCAGATTTTTTGATTTTTACACTTGTTCCCCATTTGAAAAGCTCATGACAAATTGCGTACTCGCCGCTTGCACTAAATTTTACTTGAATGTTGCCATTGGCGAGCTGTTTTACTTTTTGTGTCGAGTGAAAATGATAATTTAAAACATCTTCTGCTATATCTTTATCAAATTCAAGGGTTATATTTAAAGGCTTTTCTTGATAAATTGAAAAAGAATTGCTGCAGTAACTTTTTAAGTTAAATTTTTCGTCTTTTTCAAAATAGTTATCTGCCATAACAAGATTTTGAAGTTTATCTATCTTATAAAGTCTTAAATCGTTTACATAATCATTAAATCCTACAAGATAATATTTATCTGAAATTACGATACCGTAAGGGTTTAATGTTATATGCCGCAAACCCTTATCTGTATTGTAATCAAATTCTATCCTTTTAAATGAAAGCATAGCTTGACGGAGTTTATCTAAAACGTTTTTGTTAGCTTTAACCCTTGAATATTGCCTAACTGCAAACCCCTCTGATTCCAAAATGGCTTCAATATCTGTTTCAAGCGCCATAGCATTTTTCTGTGGAGTTAAGGCTTTTATTTTTGCAATTAATTCATCAAGTTCTTTTTGCCTGTTTTCATCATTTGACAAGCCCTTTAGGTACTCAAGATTTGCAAAATCACCGCTAGTAAAAGAAATTAAGGAATTCATTGTTCCTTTAATAAACCTCCAGCGTTTCTTTTTATCAGACGTTGGCACTTCTTCAATCTTTTCAGGAAATAAATCAAAAAGAAGTGATTTCATTCTTTCAGCTGAACGTCTTGAGCATTCAAAATGCTCTTGAATATCATCAATACATAAACCGCAATAGCTGTTTTGAAACATCATTGCAAGCTCTATTATTTCTTCCGCTTTGTTTAAACGTGACATAATTCAACTTTCTTAAAAAGGCTCATATTGTTATTTTATAATAAAAGTACGCCATTTGATGACATACTTTTATTATACTCATTTATTTAATTGTTTACTAAATTAATAATTTCGGGTCTTAATTCATTGATTTTTGAAATAATTTCTGCTTTTATTTCATCATCCGATTTGTTTTCAAAATCAATACTAACTGTTTTGTGATTAATCCATTTATCACCTAATTCTATTGAATAAATTGATAATAGAAGCTCTTTTTTGCATTCTAAGGCAAAAAATAAAGAGTAATTAGTTACGTTGTTTTTGTTTTGAATTTTTTGCTCATTTGTCAGTTCTTCCGGTATAAAACGAATGCCGCAACCTGTATTATTATTGTAACCATTTCCTTTAATATCGGCATTTTTTAAGCTTAAATCAGAGTTTGAAACAATTTCTTGCATAATATTGTAAATATCATTTTGAAATTCGCTATTAAATTTTTCCATTAAATCAAATACGTTCTTATATTTGCTATAAAGTTCTCTGCATTGTTTTTTGGTTTCTGCATCAAGCATTATATATTTCTCCTTTATGATTTCAATGTATTGTCTTATGATTTGTAAAGTAATGTTTTCTTCTTTTTCTTTCAGTAAATTAACTAAAATTTGATAAATATCTTTATATGTTATGGGTTGATAGCAATTTAGGTTATTTTGAAGTTGCTCATCACTGGGTCTGTTAATGTCTAAGAAAATGTAATATTTATACTTACAGTTTTGAAATTTTGAAAAGTTTTCAATAAAATCTTTATAGTGCTTGCATTGTTCATCGTGTTCTTCTGAACCATATTTGTTTTCGATTACACAAACGAAATCTTTTGAATAAATAAGTATATCGATTCTTCTGCCTTTATTTGTTAAATATTCAGTTTCAACAGTTATATCTTGTTCATTTATTGAATTTAAAACATCTTTATCTAATACACCATCTAAAAACGAATCTAGAAATGAAATCCCAAAACCATGAGTTTCTTTTGGATTTAAAAGCCAAGCCAAAAAATTTGAATGTCGAATTTCATAATTATCAAGTTTTAATACCTTAAAAATATTAAATTCGCTTTTCTTTTTTAAAGATTCTTCTTGTATAGTATTTTGCAATTTGTGTAAAGCTTCATCTTTGCTAAATTTTTCCAATTCTAAAACGCTTGTCATTTTTTCACTCCTCTATCTTGCTGGCATTGTTCCGGTTTGTTTACCTTGTTCGTTGTATATCAAAATATGAGAACCTTTCTTTATGCTCACTGTTGTTGCGGTAAAACCTACAAAAGTTCCACCTGCCATTCCTAATTGCCTAATCAGTTTGCCTTTTTCATCATAAATGTAAATCATTGTGCCTTTGACTACCGCATTTGCTATCGCCATAATTAACTCCTTTCGTTTTATAGATAATCACTCACAAATATTTTAACTATTCTTGTTTCATTGTCCTTTAAGTTTTCAATATCTTGTTTTATTTGTTGTGCAATTTCTTCGTAAGAAACATCGCTCAAAGTTTTTTTGTTAAATAATTTTTCAAGTGTTTGATATTTATAGATAAAACTTGGAGCATAACCGCAGAATTTTTTACTTTTATATATTCTGGCTTTTGGATATAAATCTATTGTTTTTGATTTATTAAACCATAAGCCTTTATCATTCAGTTCTTGCGCAAGTTTTTCTCTTTTATTATTTTCATCTGTGTCATATATCAAGCAATATCTGTATTCATCGTATTGAATTTGAATTAACAAGGTAAGAGGTATATTGTAGTCATCAAATTCACGAAAAATGTTTATAATCCCTTGCTTATTTCTAAAATCAGTAGAAATGCATATATCATCAAACTTAACTTTATTTTTAATATAATTTTGCAATTGAGAAGTTTTGTATTTTACATAAATATCCCTTAAACCAATTTTCCAAGCTTCATTTTCAATGTAAAAATCATATTTTTCGCTATTGCAGCAAGGAAAATTTAGCGAAAGTTGTCTTATAACATTTATATAATCTTTTATAAGACCTTTATGGTAAATATCTTTATATTTAAAGCTGTCGTTAAAAATTTTAGCCATATTGTCTGCAATTTTTGAATAGCTTAAATATATCCAAGGTTTAGGTATATCAAATTTTGGTGCAAGTGAAGTTAAGATAAAGATATTATCTTCAACAAGCGCTTCTTTTGAATATTTTTCAAGCTGCTCATTTGTTGGAAAAGATTTTATTTTATTTTCAATAATTATTCTTTTTTCTCTATTATTTTCTTTGTATTTTATTTCTAAATCCAGCTTAAAACCGGATAACGAAACTTGGTCATTATATTCTATGTTATCTTCATTAAGATTATCTTTATCAATAAATACCTTTAAGAAATCTTTTTTATAAGTATTTCCAATCCATTTCCAAAAACAAGTATGGAAATTTTCTAATGAACACATCGACATATTATATATTGGTGAATTTATTAAATTTGCTTGCATAAAAATCCTTTCCGTATGGCTTCTCATCTTTTTGTTTTAAAATTCTAGTGCCTCTATATTTATTTCTTCCAAGGCAAGATTTGTTTCTCGCATATTAATATCTTGAACCGTTTTTAATACTGTGATTATATTTTCATCCAATGCTAGAACATCTTTATTTATTTGTTTCATAATTTGCTTATAAGAGACATTTTCAATGTTTTCCACCCCAAAATATTCATCCATTAGAAAATATCTGTAGATAAAGTCCGGACTATATCCACAAAACGATTTATATATTCTTGATTTTTCTGGCTCTATCGTATTATTAAACCAAAGCCCTCTTTGCATAAGCTTTTGCGCAAGTTCTTTTCTAAGTCTATTTCCATGCCCCTGCTCATATTTACAAAAAGCATTTATAAAATATCTGTATTGTTTGCCTTCAATTTGAATCCCTATAATATAGTCCGGGTTGCAAAAAGAGCGCTTTACTATATCGATGGTTCCTTTTTTATTATGGAAACTATGGCCAATACGATAATCTTTGCCTTTTATATGATTTTTAATATAATTAGCAAGTTCAGATGTCCTAAATTTTATATAAATATCTGTTAGATGAATTTCATCCAAATCATTTGGTTTATAAAAATCATACTTATTTGTTATTTTTTTAGGAAATTTACTTGTTATATTTTCTATAACACTTATAAAATCAGTTATTAAGAACTTATGATATTCATTTTTATATGAAAATTTTTCATCAAATATTGTTCTAAAACCATCTGCAAGTTCAGCATAGCTTTTATAAATCCAATTTAACTGCAAATCTATTTTTGGAACATAGGACAATAAAATCAATGTGGCATTTTTGTCATAAAAGCATCTTTTATATTCTATAAGTTGTGTATCATCCAGGTATGATTTTAATTTGTTTTCAACAACTACATATTCAATATTATCTCCATCTTTAATTTTTATTTGTAAATCAAGTTTAATATTTTTTCCATATTGAACTTGTGTCTCAAAAGCAATTTTTGCCTCTTTTGAAAATTCCTTGCCGGTTAAAATTTTTAGCAACTCTCTTGGATATTCTTGTCCCATCCAATTTAAAAAACTGGTGTAAAAATTTTCCAAAGAAGATATCGATAAATTGTAAATTGGTGAATTTTTTAAATTAGTTTTCATTAGGTTTAACATAAGTGTTTCCTTTTATATCGGCATTTTTATAGTTTATCATTACCGACCGTCAAAATCTGACGTAACAAATTATATTTATTAGACCCAAAGTCTATACTATGCAAGCTCAAGTATAGCACAATTAGGGTATGAAAGACGATATTTGCAAGCTATTTGCAACAAAACTACAAGAAATAAGAACATCTAAAAAACTTACAAAAAGTAAGTTATCAGAACTTGCCGGTTTGGATATTTCTTATATTGGAAAGATTGAAAGATGTGAAAAATCTCCAAACCTAAGAACTATTGCAAAACTTGCCCAAGCACTGGAAATCCCTGTTAAAGATTTGTTTGATTTTGAATAATATATAGTTGAATTATTGTACCATTTTTGGTACAATATAATTGATAACAAGTTATCATGTTATCAAGTCAACAAAAATAAAAAAGGCAAATATTATGCTAGACAATAATCACATAGGTTCAAATTTTGACAGTTTCTTGGAAGAAGAAAATATCTTACAGGAATCAGAGGCTGTTGCCCTAAAAAGAGTTATAGCTTATGAATTGCAGCAGAAGATGAAGGAAGAAAATATTTCCGTTAATCGTCTTGCAAAAGAACTGGAAACCTCAAGAACTGCTGTTTGTCGTATTTTAGACCCTGAAAATACATCCATCACTTTAAACACCATTGAAAAAGTTGCAAAATATTTAGGGAAAAAGATTATTCTATCTTTTGCTTAAAATGCGTAAAGCCGGTGTAATTAGCACTAAGACGACAACGTGAAAATCTATGATTTTCTCAGGAGCTCTTTAAAGCGTTTAATTGCAAGGTCTAATTCTTTTTTGGGTGTGGCTTGCGTTTTCTTTATAAAACCATGCAAAAGCACCATTTTATTATTTTCAACATAGAAAATGACCCTTGTGATACCGTCTTTGATATTTGAGCGGACTTCTTCCAAACCGCCCGTATTATTCAAAACCTTTGTTAACGGCATTCCTATCGGATAACCGTATTGAACGGTTTTAATATCAAACCCAATTATCTTCATATCCTCTTTTGAAAGACTTTTTAGCCATTCACGAACAGGCTCGTTTCCTGAGCTTGTTTTATAAAAATATACTTCAAGCGCTTCTGTCCGTTTTGCCATAAAGGGATTATAGCACAAAATAGATGATGTTTATTTGGGTTTGGATTTATAAAAACAAATATTTTATTTAGCGGTTTAAATTTGTGATAAATTTTAGCTTTGTTTCAGGAATTTTTAGACTTTCTTTGTCTATTTTTAAAGGTTTACCGTCTTTATCAATAAAGCCATACTTGCCGTTTATTTGTGCACAATGGTAATTTGTTTTATTTATATATGCTGAACTAATTTCATCAAATATGAAATCAACGATCGTATTGTTGTTTTTATCAACTATCCCATATTTTTCATCTTTTCGTGCAATAAATCTATTGTCATCAATATACGTAAAGCCATCGGCTTGGTATTCAAAAGGTAAAATTTGATTTTCATACATATCTGTGATTCCAAAAGTATCACCATACTTATCCTTACTTAGAGAAACACTTGCGTATCTTTCCTCGTTAGAAATAATATATGCGCATGTGTATTTATAATCAATTATAGTGTTGCCATATTCATCAATAAAACCCCATTTATTGTTTAGTTTTGCAGGATATAGAATTGGATTGTTGTTGAAACTGTTATATTTTCCAATTTCTTCAAAAATGGTTTTACATATTTGTTTATTCTGTTCGTTTATAATTATAAAATTTTCTTCATCTTTAGTTGCCATAATACTATTTTGACCAAGATAATAGATATCCAAATATTCAAAAGGAATTATAATTTCATTTCTTAAATCTATTATTCCTTTTTTCCCATTAAATATTGCATAAAAGTGATTATCTTTTACGCAAATCATTTCTAAGTAATCATATTTTAGCGGAATTATTTCTTCTTCGTTTATATTAATCACTCCATATTTTCCATTTTTTTCCACAATGAAGAATTCTTTATCAAATTCGTCAATATAAGCTACATCAAGAAAATCATATTTTATATCAATGATTTTTGTATTAGTGATATCTATCAAGCCATATTGAGAACCCTTTTTAACCTGCAAATACTTGTGTTTAAAAATGCCACCTAGTATATCATATATGGGTGGTATGATAATGCTGCCATCTTTTTTCATACAACCCCAATATTTATATACTCTAAATAAGAAAATATCATCATCTGAAACAGAACAACAAAGGTTTATTCTATTATCAAATTTATGTATTAATTTGCCAACATGATTAATTTCCCCTTTGCAATCTTGAAATGAAACATCAGCTAATCCATTTTTATTAAATGAATATGCTTTGTCAAATGCAAAGTTTTCTTTAATTTCCTTTAATCTTTCACTTTTCATTTATATATCCTCCTTGCAATATTTTATTTGTTTGAGTCCAGATTTAAATTAGATTAAAATTTAAAACCAAAATTGCGCATAGCTTTCAAGAAACCATTCTTCGTCCTTTTTGTCTTCAAAGAAGCAATCTTTTAGAACTTTTAATTCTTGTCTAAAGTTATGTATTGCTTGTTTTCTTTCGTTATTGTTTTTTATTTTCCAAATTTTTGATTTTTCTTTTGCTATATTATCCAAAGTTGTCCTTAGTTGCGTGGGGTGATATATATACCAATGAGCATATTCAGGCTTTATTTCGCCTATGATTTTTTTATTTATATCAACTTCTGTTTCTTTTTGGGAGCTGTTTATGTTGATAATTTTATTTCTTTTTATTAATTTAAATGGTTTTCTTATGTCTAATGAACCCCATAAGTCACAATCCACCTCTTGGACTATGGAAAAAAATTATATTTCATTACTGTTTTATAAATTTCAAAATCAGCCGATGTTTCGAGGCAGACACATATATTTGAAAAATCATTAGATATAGTAATTATTATGTCACTACTTATTTCAATTTCATTTGGAGGAAGATTAATATTTCTGTTATTAAAATAGTATAAGTAATTACAATCAGCGCTAGAGACGATATTTGTATTTATTTTAAAGTATTCATTTAGATTAAAATCAAAATTAAAATCTTTTTCAAATTTTAATGTAGGAATTGCAAAAAATCCTTCATTGATAAATTCTTCTTTTAAAATACAATCATTACTTTCATACATTTTAGATTGCATATAATACACTGTATCATTATAACCCATGTAAAATACATTAGCTTTTTTATTCATTATTTTTATTCCTTATAATCTTCAATATGTCTGCTATCCTCACATCCTGTTTCAACTTCAAAAAATAATAACTTTAAAACCATTTCAAAACCTAAATGGTCAACATTTTTTAGTCTGTAAATAAAATCAATTCCTAAAGACAAATATCCTTGTTCAAAGTTATTTGAATACACTCTTGTCTGCATAGAGAAATTCTTATATTTTGTTAATTTGAGCATAATTGCTAAAATTTTCGAATTTTTGCAATATCTTATTTTTAAAATTTTTGTATTTATCATATTGAAAATTTCAACATTTTCATTATTCATAGTTTCTTTTGTCGTTCCTATTTGACGTTTTTAATACGTTGTTCCTGTAATTCTTTTTGGTGTTGCATTTCGTTAAATATTTCTTTATGAAAAATTTGTCTAAAGATTATCTCCCAAGTATTTTTATCTTCATTTTTCATTGTTTCCCTGTTGAAGAATTTGGGTATTGTATGCTCAATATTATCAACTGTTACCGTGTTAAAATCAGATGAGGTTTTGAAATCTTTTGATAAGATAAGCTCTTTTCTTGCGTTTTCAAGCGAGCCTATAACCTTATTTGTGCTAATCTTTATTATTTCAGGAATGATTACAAAAACTTTTAGTTTTTCTTCGAAAAAATCAATACTGAATTTTGTGGTGGACTCTGTTGAAAATTTATTTAGCTTATGTTGTCCGTTTTCATCAAATATATTATGTAAATCGTTGTCTATCATAAAAGTTCTCCATACCCTGCATTTTTATTATGAAATGCACCTACGCCAAAAAGTGTCGTAGTTATTTTTGTTTGTACTAGAGTATGGCTCAGGAAAAACAAAAAAGCATAAAATCCAGCTATATTGAAACAAAAAGACAAGAATGCCTCCCCATTTTTTTGAAGAAGGGAGGCATTCAAATAAAATTAAAATTTAGGTATATTGAATTTAGGTTTTTGAAGATATTGTCTTCTTGCAAAATTGCAAAATTCAGTCCTATTCATTTGGGCTAGTGGTTTTTGCATTCTTTCCTTCATTGCCATTGCTATTTCAACCATGTTGAACTGATGAAAACCATTTAATGTAAAATCAATGAGTTGTGATAGAGTATCAACCTGATCATCGTGTTTTCCATTTGGAAAAGCATTTATTTCAGCCCTAAATTCATCAATCCACGCCGTGTTATTCAATAGTTTAACTCTACCTGATTTTATATAAAATGATGCAGAATTGGCGCGCACTATTTTGTCACCCCGAGGTTTATATTTATAAGTATAAAAATCAATAAGCTGTTGCAAATGCACCGTTACAGAAGTATCTTCAACTATGACATAGCTTGCTTTGAAGGTTTCTTTTAGACGGTGCATTTCATTGATTAAATTATAGATATCAAGCTTAAACCTGCGTATATCTTGGATATAAAGAATATCTCTTTCAAGTTTTCCGGTAACACAAACGGAATAATCATTGTCCTTGCCGTCTTTAAGGGCAATATCCCAGCTTTGAAATGTTGTAGCTTGAGATAAGTCCAAATTTGAATCAAAGAAAGAAAAGTCATTAAAATCAATGACATTTCCCTTTTCAGGGATTGGATTTTGCTGATATTGGGCAGAAAAATTGTAGCTAGACATTGTTTTCTTATGGTTTTCAAGGATTTCAACAGGTTCAAGCTCCGGATGAAGCGCAGCGCCTGCCTTTCTTCTAACAATTTTTCCGGTAGACAGTTTAAAGCTTTCATCAGCTTCGGCGATAGCCGGAAGTTTTAAAACTTCCCAACCGTCTTGTTTTAATAAGTGCCCTGTTAAATCATCAATATGTAATCTTTGCATTACAACTATAATGCAGCCGTTTACTTTATCATTTAATCTTGAAACAACGGTATTATCGTACCATTCATTAACCTTATTCCTTATTGTTTCAGAATTTGCATCCGCTGCCTTAATTGGATCGTCGATGAATATATAATTGCCGCCAATACCTGTTAGGGTTCCATCCGTCGAAGTTGAATACCTGCAGCCGTTTTCTGTTGTATCAAATTCGCTTTCAGTGTTTTTATCACCCAAACGGGTTTTAAAAACATTTTTATAAAAATCAGTTTCCATAAGCTGGCGTGTTTTACGAGAAAAATTACTTGCAAGGGTTTGTGAGTAACTTGCGCAAATTATTCTTGCAGATGGATTATGCCCTAAGATATAGGCGGGTAAACAGATTGAAACACAATGCGACTTTAAATTCCTTGGCGGAATATTAATTATCAATCTTTTAATTTTTCCTTCTACGCATTGCTGAAGCATGCTGCAAATTAATTCCAAGTGCCAGTTATTTTTGAATTTTTGCGAACCGTCGATTACATTAAAAGCCTTTTCCGTAAAAGTATAAAATCACGTCTACAAGCTGCATAAAAAACATCTCTAGTCATTATTTGTTATCCTTTCAATATAGTCTTTCAGTATTTGTGCATCATCTACGGACAATTCTTTGTCCAAATCCTCCTGTTTTATGGGTATTGAGGCAAGAATTGAAGTAATTATTTTCGTTGATGCAACTTTTCCGCTAAGGGCATCGTTTACCAGTCTTTTTGCAAGCGCGCGTTTTTTGGTAATTTTCTTTATCTTGCCGGATTCTTTAATAGATATTATTTCATTTAGTTCATCTGCAACATCTAAAGAGAAGTCTCTGTTTGTTTTTGGACGCCCCTTAGGATTGCCGGATTGACCGGGTTTGAATTGATATTTGCGAGGAGGGCGTTTATACCCTACCTCGTATTC
>CATJOM010000048.1 GCA_949741915.1 uncultured Candidatus Melainabacteria bacterium
CAAATGGTCGGGACGACAGGATTTGAACCTGCGACCCCCTCGTCCCAAGCGAGGTGCGCTACCAAGCTGCGCTACGTCCCGATATAATGATTTTAAAGATCAACCAAAAAATAGTAACTAATTTAAATTGTTTTAACAACAAAATAATAATAACACAAATAAGAAAACTTGCAAATAAAAATATTGTTAATTTTCGCAAATACCATCAATGGTGTAAAGCTTATTTCATAAATAAAATCATGGCGCAAGCTTTCAGATAAATAAGCAACGTCTATTATATTTATTCTTAAAAAATACAAATTCCAATATTTGCTATAGTCATAAATTCTTAGAGTTATTAGTTAAACTCTCGCAAGGCTTTGCTCGATATCACAAATTATATCGTCAATATCTTCAAGGCCAACTGAAAATCTTACTAAACCAGGATTTATACCACAGGCAGCAAGCTGTTCATCAGTTAGCTGCCTGTGGGTGGCACTTGCAGGGTGCAAAACACAGGTTCTAATGTCAGCAACATGCACCTCATTTGAAGCAAGTTTAAGACCATCCATAAATTTAATTGCTGCCTCCTTGCCACCTTTGATAGTCAATGAAATCACACCGCTTTGACCATGGGGCAAATATTTCATGGCGAGGTTATAATACTTATTATCCTTTAGTCCTGGATAATTTACGTTTTCAAACTTTCCTGTGCTTTCAAAATATTGTGCCACCTTTATCGCATTTGAACAATATTTCTCCATCCTGATTGCAAGGGTTTCAAGTCCAAGATTCAATAAAAATCCGGAATTTCCAGATGGATAAGCTCCAAAATCACGCATCAACTGCATCCTTGCCTTTATAATATATGGAGCAAAAGAATAATCTCGCACATAAACAGTTCCATGATAAGATTCATCCGGGTTTGTGAATTCGGGAAATTTACCGTTTGCAAAGTCAAATTTACCGCTGTCAACAATCACACCCCCTGTCTGCAGAGCATGCCCATCCATATATTTTGATGTTGAATGAATAACTATATCAGCACCATATTTAATGGGTTTACACAAAATAGGGGTTGGAAAAGTATTATCGACAATCAAAGGAATACCATTCTTGTGTGCAGCATGTGCAAATTTTTCAATATCCAAAACCTGCAAAGAAGGATTGGTCAAAGTTTCTCCAAAAATAGCCTTGGTATTTGGTTTGATTTTTGCACAAATTTCATCTTCGCTGGCATCAACATCTACAAAAATACACTCTATGCCAAGTTTCTTCAGTGTGTAAGCAAATAAATTTAAAGTTCCGCCATAAATAGATGAAGAACTTACAAAGCTATCACCTGCACCGCAAAGATTTAAAATTGACATCAAAGATGCCATTTGACCACTTGAGGTGCACATTGCAGCTACACCGCCCTCAAGATCAGCTATTTTCTTTTCAACAACGTCAACCGTGGGATTAGTAAAGCGCGAATAAATATGCGCCTTTGTAGGATCATCAAAAACATCTCCAATCTCTTTCGTTGAATTAAATTTAAATGTTGTGCTTTGATAAATAGGCATAACCCTTGGTCCGCCGTTTTCTGGCGTATATCCTGAATGCAGACATTTTGTATTATCTTTCATCTTTTATATCCTTAAAATTTATGTCCCAATTTTATGAACCCTTACAAAGTTTGTACGGCCCGAAATTAATTTCGGCGCAGAGCCAGTAATTATCACATAGTCATTTTGCTTAAGCCCAACTTCATTTATTAAAAATTCATCAATTTTTACCAACAGATTGCTGTCCACCAGTGTATCCCATTTTTTACAGAAAGGATACACACCCCAGCAAAGAACCATTTTTCTGCAGGTTTCATCCAAATCTGAAACCATAATAACAGGGGCAGAGGGTTTCAATTTTGACATAAGCCTTGTGGAATATCCAAAATGCGAAAAACTTAAAATTGCTTTTGCATTTACATATTCAAGCATTTTGTCTGCCCCAAAAACAACTGCTTGTCTTGTAAGTGCAGCCTCATCCTTTATATCATTATCTGTATCAAATTTATAAAAACAGCTATTTTCAGCAGTAGCCGCAATTCTTGACATCATCTTAACTGCTTCAACAGCAAAATTCCCTACAGACGTTTCACCTGATAACATAACAGCATCTGTTCCATCCAATATTGCATTTGCAACATCAGACGCTTCTGCTCTTGTCGGTATTGGCTCATTAATCATTGATTCAAGCATTTGCGTTGCAACGATTACTGGCTTTTTCTGTTTATTTGCCTCTCCAATTATTAATTTTTGACAGATAGGCACCTCGACTGGTGAAAGTTCAATTCCAAGATCACCTCTTGCTACCATTATGCCGTCTGAAACAGAAACAATTTCTTTTAAATTCTTAATAGCATCAGGTTTTTCAAGCTTTGAAATCACTGGAATTGTTGAATCAAAATCGCTTATATATTTTTTTGCCAGAAGAACATCTTCTTTCTGCCTTACAAATGATAATGCAATTAAATCAGCCTTTTCCTCGACAGCGAATCTAATAAAATCTATATCCTTTGGTGTAACAGCAGCAAGGCTTGCAGTTGAGCCAGGAATATTTAAACCTTTTCTTGATTTTAAAATTCCCCCATTTACAACAGTTGCATAAACTTTTCCATCTTTTACGCTGTCAACCAAAACTTCAAGCTTGCCATCATCGATCAAAACTCTGCTTCCAGTTCTGACATCATTTGAAATTCCAGCATAATCAACTGGAATAATACCTTCATCAGTCTGCTCTAATGAATGTTGAAAAACAAGCTTATCGCCGTTCTTAATCTCAATTTCCTTAAACAGATTGCCTATTCTAATCTTAGGTCCCTGTAAATCTACCAGTGTTGCAATATAAATCCCCATATGTTTTGCAACATTTTTAATGAGACGAATTTTTTCCCTATGATAATCCATTGTTCCATGGGAAGTATTTAGCCTGAAAACATTTGCGCCAGCTAAAATTAATTCTTTTATTGTTTCTTCTTTTTCAGTAGCCGGACCAAGTGTTACAACGATTTTTGTCCTTTTTAAAAAATTTCTTTTCATATTCTTATTTACCATTGTCATTAATTTCAGGTTAATTTTATCACATAAATCTTAAAATATCTTAAAAAATAGGCAATTTTTTTTCGAATATTTACTTTATATATACAAGAGAGTAATTTAGCGAGAGGACTAAACATGCCTGAAAATAATATCATGGGTTTAACCTTTAAACTGGAACCTGCAAAAAATAATAAAGGCGAAGAAATAAAAGGCGTAAGTGAAGCCGATTTTTCAATGCAGACAAAAAGCATATTTTCAAACTTGAATCTAAACATTTCCAGTGTTTTTGAAGAGCTTGATGAAGATGGTGATAAAATATTGACCGATAAAGAACTTAGGGAATTAACGAGTTATCTTGATGAAATAGAAACTGGGGATTTCAATGGTAAAGAAGATATTACAGACGAAATACAAAATATCATAAATAGCAGCAACGATTTATCCAAAAAACTTGATCAGATAAAAGATTTAAATCTGAATAAAGACGATATAAAAGGCTTAACGGTTTCCAAAACCCAAGAGCTTTTAAATTTGATTGCAGGCGCATATGCCAATGAACCCGACAAGATGACAAACGATTCACTTTATAATGCGATTGAAAAAAATGTTCCAAGTAACGTTTTCAAAGATGCAGTAACAAGTCAAAATTCAGGCTATTGGCTAAAAAAATATGGCATAGAACAAATGACAAAATCTTTTAATTCAAAGAATACACATAGGATTGATACCAAAAAACCAGCACAAACTGCATACAAAGACAATACTTATGAATACTCTTTCAATACACAGGCTGATGAAGAACAAAATTCAGCTAATCTTATGTTTTCAAAAGAAGATGATTTCATGCCAAAAAAGCAGAACTTCTTTAGTATAGAAAATGCTGATAATTTCTTTAATTTTGATATGAATTTTTCAAATGATGAATAAGAATAAAAAGAAAAATAAAAGCGCTCCAACACTCTTTGCGGGTAAAATATCCGGGCATGAGAACTATGGATATTTTATTAGCGCTAAAATGAATTTAAAATATGTCTAAAATGTAATAACACACCGCAAGTTCCTCCTATTAAAAGATAAATAAGCGGGTCCCTTTTTAATTTAAGACTTAATATAAAAAGGAATAAAAATAAAATTAATGCTTTTATATCAATAAAGTTTATTATGGAATAACTGAGGGCATCTTGTTTTAGTATTGTACTGTCTTTAAAAAGTCTTACTCCAACTGCCGCAATCATTGCAGCCGCTGCCGGACGCAGGGCATATAGTGCTGACTTTATATAAAAATTGTCGCTAAATTTTTTAAGCATTTTAGATATAAAAATAACAATTGCAAAGGATGGAAGCATAATTGCAAAAGTTGCTGTAATTGAGCCAATAATGCCTGCTGTTTTGAAACCTGCAAATGTTGCAACATTTAAGCCAACAGGACCTGGTGTGATGCTTGAAATGGCAAGCATTCTAGATAATTCAGATAAACTAAACCATCCATATGTTTCAGACATATGATAAAGAAACGGCAAAGTGGCGTAACCTCCACCAAAAGAAAAAAGTCCGATTTTTAAAAACTCCAAAAACAACTGAAGATAAATCATTCCTTGCCTCCAGGAATTTCACCATGCCCAAAAAATTTTTTGTATAAAATTCCTAAAATTGCAGATAAAATAATAGAGATTGACGGAGAAACTCCAAAAACTGACAATATCAGAATCCCTAAAAATATTAAAAATGTAAATCTATCTACAATGCTATTTTTCCAAACCTCCTTAACAGTCAAAAGCAAAAGAATTATTATTGCAACATTAACACCCCAAAAAATATCATTCACTATAATATTTTTCGCAAGTTTCATCAGTATTGATGCAAGAAAAATTATCGCTAAAAACGGCGGCAAAATAAGTCCAAAAAAAGCAGCGAGAGCGCCTGTTTTCCCCCTTAATTTATATCCTACAAAAAGAGTTGTATTTACTGCAATGATACCTGGAACACACTGGCCAAGAGCATAATAGTTAACAATATCTTCTTCATTTACCCAATTATTTTTTTCAATTAATTCACTCCTTAGCAACGGCACAATAACATACCCTCCACCCAAAAGCAGACAGCCAATTTTAAGGAATGATAAAAACATTTTTAAAAGAGAAGGTTTCATAAAAGATATTTTACATTAAAAATTTAGTAATTATATTCAATTTTACATAAATATCGTCGCAGACCGTTTAAATAATACGGCGATATTCATACAAAAGGAAAAATAATTAAACCATGTTAAAATTTTAGTATGATAGAAAAGAAGTTTAAAATTGAATCTGAACATACACCACAAGGCGATCAGCCAAAAGCTATAGATGCCCTTGTCAAAGGCATTCAAGATGGAATGCCAACCCAAACTTTGCTTGGTGTAACAGGTTCAGGTAAAACTTTTACGATTGCAAACGTAATAGAAAAAGTGCAAAAGCCAACACTTATAATTGCGCACAATAAAACTCTTGCAGCACAGCTTTACAATGAATTCAGAGAACTTTTTCCAAATAATGCGGTTGAGTATTTTATAAGCTACTATGATTATTACCAGCCAGAAGCATATATTCCAAGAACAGATACATATATTGAAAAAACAGCCTCAATCAATGACGAGATTGACCGTTTGCGCCACAATACAACAAGAAGCTTGTATGAAAGAAAAGATGTGATTGTTGTAGCATCTGTAAGCTGCATATACGGCTTAGGACTTCCTGAAAATTATTTTAAGGGTGCAATAAATTTATCAGTCGGCGAAGAAATAGACAGACAGGCACTTTTGGAACATCTTGTTCTTGTAAGATATGAAAGAAACGATGTCGAACTAAAACGTGCAACATTTAGGGCCAGGGGCGACATTGTTGAAATCATGCCAAGCTATGAAAAAATTATTACAAGGATTTATTTTTTTGGTGATGAAATTGAAAAAATTTCAAGAATCGACCCTGTAACAGGCGAAATTCTTGAAAACGTACCTGAAACTGTTATATATCCTGCTGTACATTACCTGGCAGATGATGAAGATATAGATGGCACAATAACAGAAATCCGTCGTGAACTTAAGGCGCGTTTGAATGAATTATACGCAGAAAATAAGCTTGTAGAGGCGCAAAGGCTTGAACAGCGCGTGAATTATGACATTGAAATGATAAAAGAAATGGGCTATTGCTCAGGTATTGAAAATTATTCAAGAATTTTTGAAAAAAGATTGCCAGGAACACCACCTGCAACACTTTTAGACTATTTTCAGAATGATTTTCTTGTTGTTGTGGATGAATCCCACGTTACTTTGCCTCAGTTAAGGGGTATGTATTTTGGCGACAAAGCAAGGAAAGAAACCCTTGTAGAGTATGGTTTCAGGCTGCCTTGTGCTAAAGATAACAGGCCTTTAACATTTGATGAATTTTGGAATAAAATCGGCCAAAAAGTCTTTATTTCAGCTACTCCGGCTGAATTTGAGAAGCAGGAATCAGCCCAAATCGTAGAGCAAATCATCCGCCCAACAGGGCTTCTTGATCCTGAAATTGATGTAAGGCCAACCGAGGGACAGGTTAGTGACCTTATTAAGGAAATAAATACAACCGCAGAAAAGAAAGAGCGCATTTTAATCACCACCTTAACCAAAAAAATGGCCGAAGAGCTAACTGAATATTTGACACAAAAAGGTATAAGGGTAAGATACCTGCATAGCGAGGTGCAATCCTTAGAAAGGGTTGAAATCTTAAGGGATTTAAGGCTTGGAGAGTTTGATGTTTTAATCGGCGTAAACCTTTTAAGAGAAGGGCTTGATATACCAGAAGTATCGCTTGTTGCCATAATGGATGCCGACAAGGAAGGTTTTTTAAGATGCGAAACCTCTTTAATTCAGACAATCGGCCGCTCTGCAAGGAATTCATCCGGCAGGGTTATTATGTATGCCGATAAAATAACCGATTCAATGAAGGTGGCGATTGAAGAAACTAAAAGGCGCCGCAAACTACAGATGGTATTTAATAAGGAACATAATATCACCCCTAAAACCATTAAAAAATCTATTGAAAATAACCTCTTATCTCTTGTTCAAAGCTATAGAAGCATTGAAGATATTGTGGCAGAAGAGATGTGCGAAATGAACATTGAAAAGAAAGATTTACCAAAACTTTTAAACCAGCTTGAAAAAGATATGCACAAAGCTGCTAAAATTCTTGACTTTGAGCGGGCAGCAGAACTCAGAGACCAGATTAAGAAATTAAGAGAGATGGTGTAAAAACAGCCTTTGATTGCAAGAAAAAATGCGATACACTACACGGAAGCCATAACGAAATCAAGTTTTTTTAGCAATTTTTATCATTAAAATGTTTTTATATATTTAAGTGTTCGGAAAATATTTTATGATAACTCTTAACCTGAAAAATATTCAAAACTTTTCAAATAATTTAAAAATTACAAAGAAGGCGCCAAATATTCTCTCGGATGGAAAATTGCTCGGCAGGATAACGCCTGCACGTCTTGCGGAAACTCCATCCAGTGATGTGTTTGAGAAGACAATAAGCAAAGAGCAGACTTTTTGGAAAAATTTTGGGTTTACATTGCCTTTGAAAGATGAAGTTCTTCAACAACTTAGCGGGATAATTCAAGATACTTGCAAGGGCATATTTGAATATGAGTATACTCCTGTTTTAAAAAAACATTTTGCAGGTACGGGTTCAAAATTTTCAGGTAGACTTAAAGAGGCAAGCTCGATATTGCCAAAACTTCAAAGACGGATAGATGATTTGGAAAAATGTCATAGCGTATCGCAGATTTATTCTGTAGTGCCGGATTTGTGCGGATTTAAATTGACAACCAATGGGGGCAGCAAAGAAACCGAAAAAATTATCAGCAAAATTAATGATTTAATAAAACTAGACAGATTTAAGCCAACCCATATTATAAACCGCGGGAAAATTCCCTATATAAATCAAGAACAGCTTGGTGAATTGTCAAATAAGGGTTTTTATATTATTGAACCCAAAGGTGCCTCAAATTTTAATTGTTCAAGTGTTTATTTTTTAGATAAAAAACACGGCATCCCGATTGAGCTTCAAATAATGGGTGATAAAACAGATAAAATAAATGCGAAGGAACATATATTTTATAACTATAAAACAAAGGGCGGCGCAACAGAACATGGAACTATAAATGAAAAATTTCAAAAAGCTCTTGATTTAATGACGAATGATGAGATTAATCAATATCAAAAATATATTGATGACTGTTATTCCTTTGCAAGAGCACAGGAACTTAATCTGAAATCAACAAAGCCTATTTTGCCATATGGATTTGATAAGGTTTTAGAAGTGGTCTAATTATGACAACTTTTAAAATTATGTATCAAAATGCTGCTCAAGACTTTTTATTAATCATCTTGAGCAGCATTTTAAATTAATTATATGTAAACTTATGGCTTGGTATTTTTTCCTATGCTTTCAAGGACCTGGTTTAAAACATCAAACAATTCTGCACGCTCTATTTCGTTTAATTCAACAAGTGGTCTACGGACAAAATTTTCTATCATCTTGAGCCTCGATAATACAGCTTTTACAGGTACAGGGTTTGGCGCCATAAATAATTTTCTAAATAATGGGTAAAGCTTTTGGTGCATATTACGCGCTGCCTTAATTTGCCCTGATTTAAAGTTGTGAATCAAAGATTTTAATTCATCACCAACAACATGTGACGCAACGGAAATTACACCATGGGCACCAAGGGATAGCATTGGGAGGGTTAGGCTGTCATCACCGCAATATATAGCAAAATCTTCAGGACATAGCGATTTTAGTTCTGTTATAACATCCATGTCAGGAAAGCTTTGTTTAAGACCAATAATGTTTGGGTATTCTTTTGCAAGAAATGCAACAGTTGATGGTTGCATATTAACGCCTGTTCTTCCCGGGATATTGTATAAAATAATTGGAATATCAACATTTTTTGCGATTGCGCCAAAATGCTCAATCATTCCCTGTTGATTTGGCTTATTGTAATATGGCACAACGGATAATATTGCATCAGCACCTAATTCCAGCGCTTTTTTTGATGAATTAATAGCTGTTCTTGTGCAATTAGAGCCTGCGCCCATAATTATTTTTGCAGAGCCCGAAACCGTACCCTTTACTGCATATAGAAGCTCAAATTCTTCATCATGAGTTAATGTTGGGCTTTCGCCTGTTGTGCCTGCAACCAAAAGAGTATCAGAGCCTGTATTTACAAGATGTTTGGCAAGTTTTTCAACGGCAGGAAAATCAATCTCCCTTTTTTCATTAAAAGGTGTCACCATTGCGGTTATAACTTCACCGGCATCATATCTTAATGTCATACTTTTCTCCTTAGCTCAATAAAATTTTGCGTATTATGACCATACCCCAAAAACAAAAACGAAGCAGGCCCCTTAACCAGCACCTGGTTATTTTTGTGCCGCAGGGTATAATCCCATTTCAGCAACTTTTTCTGCAAGCCTTACGGTATTTAATGCTGCCCCAATTCTTAAATTATCAGCAACACAGAACAAATCTATGGCATTATCAAAGGCAATAGATTTTCTTATCCTGCCGACATATACAGGGTCTTTTCCAGCACAATCTTTAGGTGTCGGATAAACATAATTATCAATATCATCTACAACCTCAACACCCCAGGCTGCTGATAAAATTTCTCTTGCTTTATTTGCATCAATCGGTTTTTCAAATTCTATTGTTACAGCCTCCGAATGTCCTCTGTACACAGGCACTCTTACGGCAGTACAAGAAATAGGAACAGATGAATCAAGGTGAAGAATTTTTCTCGTTTCGTTTGTTACCTTCATTTCTTCTTTTGTGTAGCCGTTTTCCGTAAATGAATCAATCTGCGGAATAAGATTGAATGCAATTTCATACTTAAATACCTGATTTTCATAAGGCATGCCAACAAGACTCACCTTTGAATTATCTGTTAATTCATTCATTGCAGCAAGGCCTGCACCTGAAACGGCCTGATAGGTTGAAACAATAAGTCTTTTGATATTTGCATAATCGTGTAATGGTTTTAAAACAAGCATTAATTGGGATGTCGAACAGTTTGGATTTGCAATAATGCCATTATGCTTTCTTAAATCATCATCATTAACACCAGCAATTACAAGCGGAACATCCTTTTCCATCCTGAAAGCGCTTGAATTATCAATATATACAGCGCCTCTTTTTGCAGCCTCCTTTGCAAGAGCAAGACTTGTGGAGCCGCCAGCCGAGGCAAGCACTATATCTAAGCCTTCAAAAGCTTCAGGTGTGGCTTCAATTACGGTATAATCTTTTCCCATAAAATCAAGCTTTGAGCCCGCAGAGCGTTTTGACGCCAGCATTTTAATTGTATTAAATTCAAACTTTTTTTCTTCCAAAATACTTAAAATTTCGCGACCAACCACGCCAGTGGCGCCAAGAACAGCTATATTAGGTTTCATAGTATATTCTCCAATCCATAAACAAATTCATTATTATCAAAAACATATTTAATGGCCAATTCAACGCCTGACATAAAACATTCACGGTTAATTGAATCGTGTCTGATTTTAAGCGTTTGTCCAAGAGAGCCAAAAATCACTTCCTGGCTTGCGACAAATCCGGGCATTCTTACTGAGTGTATATGAATATTTCCCCTGTCATTCTCCTTAAAGTTGCCGCCCCTTGCACCTTTTATTATTTCGGTTTCATAGGCATTATTTTTTGCCATATCAGGATTAACTTCTGCCATCATCTGAGCAGTTTTTATTGCCGTGCCTGAAGGAGCATCTTTTTTCTGATTGTGGTGAAGTTCTATAATTTCAGCATTATCAAAATATTTTGCAGCCATCTTTGAAAACATCATCATTAAAACTGCACCAACAGCAAAATTTGGAGCAATAATACAGCCTGTGTTATTATCGTTAGCCAGTTTTTTTAATTCCTCAATCTGCTCCATAGAAAGACCAGTGGTGCCAATTACAGGCTTTACTTTTGCATTAAGATATTTTTTTGTATTTTCAAAAACCGTTGTGGGCTGTGTAAAATCAACCACAACATCAGGCTTATTTGCCTCAATGGCTTTTTCAATGTCACTTTCTATAATAACATCACCATAAACATTTTCACCCGTTCTAAATTTATCAACAGCCATTACCAAAGTCATCTCATTTTTGGTTTCATTATTATTTATAACTGTTTTTATAACCTCACTGCCCATTTTTCCAAGGGCACCAACCACACCGACTTTTATCACTTTTAATTCTCCAGTCTGTTTTGCAAATTAGATACAGCCTGAATTATTTCATAAAAGAATACGTATTTCAAGATTTTTATGATATGTATAATAAATTTTCTGAAATTTGCCAAAACTTTGCTATAGATTGAATTATCCAATATGAACAGTCGCAAAAGTAGCATAAATCTATCACGATAGGCTTCACAACACCATAAATATCATTTAGACAAAACTTTATGTCATTTCTTGTTCTATAAGTTTATCCTTGATTTTATCAAGTCCAGATTTAATAATTCTTGAAATCCTTGAAGGAGAAATTGAAAATTCTTCAGACAGCTGCATCAACTTTTTTTCCTGGAAAAATCTTGCTTCTATCAGTTCTCTTTCACGCCTTGGAAGCAAAGCTACGGCATCCTTGATTGCAGCTGAAATCTGATTAAACTCACATATTTCTTCAGGATTTCTGCTTGCATCCTTTATTTCAAAAGGCTTATCTGATTCATGCATTTCATCAGATGAAAGAATGGTTTTATATATAGCTTCCCTTATCTCACTTTTATCAGCCTCTGCTGTGCGATGAAACTTAACCCCATGCCATCTGTATCTTCGCCTTAATTCATTTCTTATTGCCCATTTTATTGCAGTTGCAACATAAGATTCATTGTATTCTTCATCATTATAGTCATTATAATGATTACATAAAATATCCACTGTTTGAATGCCAATATTTATAAGCTCGTCATATTCAACCAAATGCTGCGCTGCAATTGATTTATACTCAACCTTAACTATTTTATTAATTAAATTAAGATATTTTCGAAGTCTTGCGTTCTTTTCAATTTTTTCTTTTAGATTTTCCATCTTTTGAAACATTACACAATCAAAATGTTAGGCTAACATAATATAACTTAATCATATAATTTTCAACAAAAAACTTTTTTTGTTAAGAAACGTTACATTATATCAAAAGAAATCAATGAAGCGGTGCATTAAAATACCCAAAGCCATTTATATTCAATAGGGTAAGATTCACGAAATACAAAGTTTTTACAAAAACAAAAACGAAAAGTATTTTTGTAAAGTTATTTATATATCAATTATCAACTTCCATTTGACAAGCTGTTTTGTTTTTTATATTGTAATTATAAAATACACCAAAGACAGTCAGGCGGCCTAAATTATAATTGGCCTTAAAAAATGAAAGCCGGCTCAGGTAACAAAATAAATTAAATATTATGTTATTGGAGATGTTTTGCGTGTATAAATGTGCAAAACTTTTTTAGTATTTGCACAAAAAATCCCAAAACCGTTTGAAAGGAGAAAGTTACAATGTCAACAAAGGCTTTTAAAAACGAAAAAGTTGAACACTTTAAAAAACAATTCGAAAATGCCAAGGTTGCAGTTGTTACTGACTATCGCGGATATAGTGTTGAAGAAATTACTGATTTAAGACGCAGACTTCAAAAAAATGATGCTGACTATACAGTAACAAAAAACACTCTTTGTAAACTCGCCTCAAAAGGCACTTCTTTTGAAACAATTGAAGAATTATTAACAGGCCCATCAGCCATTGCTTTTGGTTTCGGTGACGAAGTAGGTGCAGCAAAAGTTGTTGCAGGCTTCATTAAAGAAAGCAAAAAAGGTGAAATTAAAGGCGCTGTTTTAGATGGCAAAGTTTTAAATGCTGAAGAAGCTAAAAAGCTTGCTCTTCTTCCTTCAAAAGAAGAACTTTATGCAAAAATCCTCGGCAGTATCAACTCACCTGCATCAGGTATCGTATTTGGTATCAATGGTGTTATGTCCGCTTTAGTGCGTGCAGTTGATGCAGTTGCAAAACAAAAAGAAGCGTAGACAGTATCGCCAATAAGCAAACAAAATTTGCGACTGGAACATTAAAAAGATAATTTGGCCTAATCTACAAAACACTGCGAACAAAAACTCTGCAAATGTTTTTACCCTCAGTAGGGTGGGATATAAATTTAAAAGTAACAGTGTTAAGTTATACAAGCAAAGGCGAAGCACCCTAAGGGCCAAAACAAAACCAATCAATAGAAAAAAATAAAAGGAGAAAAAAATTATGAGTAATGTTGAAGCTATTTTAGAATCAATTGAAAAATTAACTTTAATAGAAGCAAGCGAATTAGTGAAAGCTATGGAAGAAAAATTCGGCGTTTCTGCTGCTGCTCCTGTGGCTGTAGCTGCTGCTCCTGCAGCAGGCGCTGCTGATGCTGCTGCTGATGCTGGCTCATCAGAAGTAAGCGTTATCCTTGCTTCTGCAGGCGCTAACAAGATTCCGGTACTTAAAATTGTTAGAGAAATCACCGGCCTAGGCTTAAAAGAAGCTAAAGATTTAGTAGACGGCGCTCCAAAACCTGTTAAAGAAAACATTAAAAAAGAAGATGCTGAAGCTATCAAGAAACAACTTGAAGAAGCTGGCGCTACTGTAGAAATTAAATAGTTTCTTAGTATCTCAACAAGATACACATAAAAAAGTAAAATCCGGTGCTATATAATCATAAAAAGCACCGGATTTTATATACAACACGCATATTACTATCGGCACTACAAATAGACAACTTTTACAGCTTTACAAAAATTTACACCAAATACACAACAAAACACTGGCTACAAAAACATACCCACTATTTCTGTGCAGTCTAAAACATATATTTATACATATATAAAAACAAAAATTTTAATAGGTCAAAAGCAAATAACAAACTTTATGCTAACACAAAAAAGCCCCTGCAGGTTGCCTAAAATTTGCCAGGTATTTTACTTTAGTATCCTTCTAATAATGTTTAAGTAAAACCATTTCAAAATGTGACTACAAACATTCCTTTAATGATTTCTCTATAACATCGAAAACTTTTATCAGGCTCTCGTTTGAAATACAGTACGGAGGCATAATATAAACAGTATTACCCAATGGACGCAGCAAGACGCCATTTTTTCTATAATAATCATAAAGCTTCACTCCGACACTTGAAACATAGTCATTGCCTGATTTTTCAACATCAAATGCAAAAATATCCCCCAGAATACGCACGTTTTTGGCAGGCAGGTGTTTAAACCTTTCTAACTGCATATAATAAAAATCATTAACCCTCTTAACATCAGCTAAAACATCTGTATTTTGCCATATTTCAAGGTTTGCATTCGCTGCAGCACAGGCAATCGGATTTGCCGTGTAGGATGAAGAGTGGAAAAACATTTTGGCTTTGTCCTTTGATAGATACGCATCGTATATCTCCTGTTTGCAAACCGTTACAGCAAGCGGGATAGAGCCTCCTGTTAAACCTTTTGAAAGACAAATAATATCAGGAACTATATTTGTCTGATTGAATGCAAACATTGTTCCCGTCCTTCCAAAGCCAGTCATTACTTCATCTAAGGCAAAGATAACACCGTATTCTTTTGATAATTTGTACAATTCATCTATCACAAAGGGCTTATAGAAAAACATGCCGCCAGAGCCTAAAACTAAAGGCTCTAGAATAATTGCCCCAATTTTATCGCCTTCTTTATCTAAAAGTTCCTTGTATGCTTTTATTGTGTCATTCTCTTTGCCTTCCATCGGGCATGGAATCCTTTCAACCTCAAAAAGCATTTTTGTGTAGGGCTCATTAAATACGCTTCTCGCACCTGAGGCCATGCCGCCAAAGGTATCACCATGGTATGAATGCTCCATTGCAACAATTTTGCTTCTGTTTTCACCTTTGTTGTAGTAATACCCCACAGCCATTTTTAAGGCCACCTCTACACTTGTCGAGCCTGAATCAGAAAAAAATATATGGCTGTAATCGTCTGGTAAAAATACGCTTAAGTTTTCAGCAACTTTTTTGGCGGGCTTGTGCACAAAGCCTGCAAATATTATCTGATGGAGCTTTTTAGCCTCATCCTCGATAGCTTTTGTAATAACTGGATTTTTGTGTCCCAAAGTATTCACCCACCAGGAAGATATACCGTCAATTATTTTTTCACCCGTTTTTGTGATTAAAAATTCTCTGTCCGATGTCTCAATCTCAATTATATCTTCATTTAAGCCATGCTGCGTGAATGGATGCCATATTTGCATGAAAAATTCCCTCCCAAAGATATTTTTATGATACTATAAAGGTGCTTTAATTTAAATAAAAGGAGTTTAAGTTTATGAGAAAACCAATCATTGCAGGCAACTGGAAAATGCACAACAACAGCGAACAATCAAAAGAATTAATCAAAGGAATCAGAAACAAAGTTGATGAGCTTGAATTAGACAAACTTCCTGAAATTGTTGTGGCACCGGTGTTTACATCTTTATATGCAGTTAATGAAGAAATTTGCCACTGTGGCTGCGGCAGAATCAAACTTGCTGCACAGAATGTTTATTTTGAACCAAAAGGTGCATTCACAGGTGAAATTTCAATTGATATGCTAAAAGATTTTTCTGTTTCTTATATTATTATAGGTCACTCTGAAAGACGCCAATACTTTGGTGAAACAGATGAAATGATTAATAAAAAAGCTAAAGTTATCCTTGATAATGGCATTGTGCCTATTATTTGCTGCGGTGAAACGCTTGAGCAAAGAGAAGAAGGCGTAACTGACGCTCATATTGAAAAACAAATCACAGAAGCGCTTAAGGGTTTAAGTGTTGATGAAGTGAAAAAATCAGTTATAGCATATGAACCCATCTGGGCTATCGGCACCGGCAAAACCTGTGATTCAGCCGAGGCAAATAGAGTAATTAAACATATTAGAAGCGTTGTTGAAAAGGTTTCAAATAAAGAAGCAGCTGATGCTATAAGAATTTTATATGGCGGCTCTGTAAAACCTGAAACAATTGCTGAACAAATGGCCCAGTCTGATATTGACGGTGCCCTTGTTGGCGGAGCCAGCCTTAAAGCTGACAGTTTTGCTGAAATCGTAAAAGGAGCAATGACAAAATAAGCTTGTTTTGGTTTTAAGATTTCGATGCGAGCGCATGCCCTTATATGTCTTTGACAGGGCAACGAAATATAGATTAAAAAAAGCCTCTGGAGTTTATTTTGGAGGCTTTTTGGTGTTGTTATAAAAATTGCTGTCTTTTAATTTGGCTGGCTAAAATAATGCAAAAAGCCTCATAAAACAAGCGGATAAGGCTATTTTATCAGCCCTTCTTCCCTTAAAATCTCTATTACTTTTTGTTTAAATTCAATATCTGTGGGTCCGTTTGGCTTTTTGCCGGTTTTTGCAGCAGAGCCTGTGGGGTTAAACATTTCGCCAATGCCCCCAACAAGGTAATTCATATTAATATTGTAGTCTATTAAAAGTGTACTTAAAATTTCTAGTGAAACAAAAGTTTTGTCATTTTCAACTGCTGATATGCCTGATTTTGATAAACCTATTTCTTTGCCAAAAGCCTCCTGAGACAAGTTCAGCGAAATTCTTATGTTTTTAAATCTTTTTCCCGTTGTGGTCATATTTATGCTTTGTAAAGTTTTGTTGCTAAATACATAATTTATTGACTTCTATCGATAAATTATGTACAATAATTTCATTACGATATCTGGAATTTAGTTTAACTATACCATAAAAACCGCCAAAAATGGGGTTTGCTTTCATCTGCACATTTTATATTTTATCTAAAGAAAGCGTTAGGGGCACTCTATCAGCTTTTTGTATGTTTTCTTTCAAACTTTATTTCATAGCCAAGCATTTCGGCAATTTCATCTACTTCATTATAGCGGATTGTGCCTGTGTTCATTCTTGTTAAAAATGATGCCACAGATATATCTTTGCCTGCATGTACTGCAAAGCGTCTTATTAATTCCGATGTGGTTATTCCTTCTTGTGCAGCAAGAATGTTCAAAAGCTTTTTTACATCCATTTTTTGATAGTATATTTTTCTTGCAAAAATTGCAAAATGTGTTATTATTTAAAATATATATTGAAACTTTAAATATATATTGAAACTATGTTTACATAATGAAAGGTTTAAACTAGAAAACAGCAAAAAAAATTATTGCTCATCCTCTTTTTCAAATTTTATTCTATAGCCAAGCATTTTTGCAATCTGCTCCACTTCGTTAAAGTGCACGGTGCCGTTTCTCAGCCTGTTTGAGAATGATTGGGTTGAATATTCCCTGCCCGAATATTTTGCAAACCGTCTAATCAGCTCAGCCACGCTGATATTTTCTTCTGCTGCGAAGATTTTAATAGTTCTGCTTACATCCATTTTTTTATTTTAATTTCTCTATTGACATAAAGGCAAATTATGTTAGCATGTAATTTATAAATTACATAATATTGTATAACTTATTAAGTAATTTATAAATTAGCCAATGTGACAATATATTACAAGGGGGAAATAAAAATATTAAAATCATCTTTCCGCGCTAAATACAATTTAATCCAAGGGTGGCAAGGTAGCAAAAAAGAAAACCGCTCCATGTTGATACTTTTTAATATTTAACCTGACATATGAAATGTGAAGGGAGAACTTGAGAGCGACCATAACAAGTTGGCTGCAATAAAGAAAATCTTTAATCCAAATTAGCTTAAGCGAAAAGTGCTCCTCTGAATAGCTTAAGGAAGGTTAAATATTAAAAAGAGTATGATAATCATTCCAATTAAGCCAAAGGTTCTTTTCTTTTTGGTTCTGTTTTTCTAAGTGAGAACCGTGTGTGGAAGCCCTGTATGGGCTGAAACCGTACGATGGCGACGTGCGACCTTGGTCGCCCAGGAGCTCTTGCCTTACGGCGTTTGAGTTCAAGAAAAGAAAAATGAACAATCAAGATAAAACGGAATTATTTAAGGAATAAGATATGATAATTAAATTGTTTAATATGACACCTGATAAGATTCTGAAACCGGATTTTAAGAGGAGTCCAGCCTTTTCCCTAGTAGAAATGCTCCTGGCCCTCCTTGTTGCCTCACTTCTAATGGCAGCATTAGCGCCTGTCATGACAAAGAAGTTTAGTGAAAATGTCACAGTCTCAGGAACAGGGAATGCCATAGTTCCTGAAGGAGGGTGCGTATTAACAGAAGGCATAGAGGAAGAAGGATGCACCGTGCCGAATAATACCCATTCTATCAATGTAATCCTTGCTTCTGGCGGTGGAGGTGGAGGCGGGGCAGCAAAAATGTCTCTTGGAACAACAAAATACACAGATATTGTTAATGGAAACACTTTAGATAATGAAACATCAAAAACAATAACTCTAAGTCCCAATATGATGGATGTTTCTGTGCAATTAACAGGCGGAGGCGGAGGCGGCGGTCTTGGCTTTTCAAACAGGGGAGGTTATCCCGCAGGACAAAGCGACTGCGGAAATTGGGGCGTATTTATTGGCCCTGAATATGAAGGTGCAACAGGCACAGGCGCTACTACTCTTCCAGATGCAGCTGGAGAACATCCTGCTCCAAGTGCCGGATATCATTCTATATGTGTATCAAGGTATAATCCTGCAACTTCGGCAAATGGCGGCTCAGCAACAGGCCCCACACCATTGATTAACCCTAACAATACAGTGACTTGTTCTGCTTCAGATTGGACAGGTTGCAAGGCCGAAAATTGTCCCTGGGGCGGCGGGTGTTGTCTTGAAGGTGATACCGGAACAAGTGCGGCTGATTGCGCTGCGGCTGTAAATGGAAATTCATATAGTGGCTGCAAACGTTCCGTGTGCATGCATAATGCAGCTCAAACGATATGCTCAATATGGCGGCCAGCTACGGTGAATGGCGGTAGATTGCCAAAGCTAGCCGAGTTAAAAGGTTGGGAGCCTGGCGTAAGGTATAATCTTACATTGCCATCTAAAACCGGTATCTTAAATCAATATAATAGCGGCTATGGCAGTTCAAGCTATCCCGGCGCACCTGCTAATGCCACATATCCCGGGCTACAGCTATGCTCTTGGAATTCTGGCTATGGCAGCGTTTCATGCGGAGTAATGTGGCATTTTTGCGACAGCACTCATTGCTTAGGGCACAAAGCTAGCAATATATGGTCACAGGAAATGACAACAATTGCAGACTTATATGCATCAAATTTTGTTTATGAGCCCAGTGATGGCTATTCAGAATTTTTCTCCACCCGCTGTGTCATAGACCGCATATCAACCTTTTCTACAACTGTTGGAGGGGGAGGCTCAGGAGGTTTGTATGCTGAAATAAAGATACCTAATGAAGTATTAAGAAAAGCATTCAAAGAAAGCAATAATGTAAAACTTACCTACGCTGCAGGCGGAGGTGGCACTGGCGGCAGAATTAGGATGAATTCTGCAGACAGCATATATGCAAAAGTTTTAAGCCAATCTGCTGATGATAAAGCACGTTTTATTGAAGGAAAAGATGGCAAAAGATCTTATGCCGCACTTACAGCTGGTGCAAAAGAAGTATGGAAATTCTCTGCTCCCGGCGGCAAAAAAGGCGGAAACTCAGGCGCAACAGGCTGCGGCGGCGGAGCGCACCCAGCATATATAAACAATGCGGGAGAAGTTGACGGTTGCTTTTACAAAAACATATATAGCGACAATGCAAACTACAGAGCTGGCGGATATTTTGCCTGTAATTCAATATCTGATGATGGTATAGTACCCACTTTAGCACAAGGTGCAGTTGGTGAGTGTGGCGGAAAGGGTGGCAATTCAAGCTTTGCCGGTGTATCAAAAGCAGGAGGTACCATAAATGCAGCTGGTACATCGGGCGGTGCTGGCGGGGGTGGTGCAAACTGTACAGAAGGCCCCACAAGAGCATTTGCAAGGTGCAATGGTGGCGGCAATGGTGGTGGCGGCATGGCAAGGGCATCGTATAAATTAGCTAAACCAGGTGCAGGAGGTGGCGGAGGCGGTGCCGGTGCAGTTGTACATATTACAAACATAACAGCAGGAATAAGACCAGGAGTAAAAATTACAATGGGCGCAGGAGCAGGCGGTAATGGAGGAGCAGCAGGAAACACAGGCACAAACGGTGCAAATGGTATAAAAGGTGGAGACAGTTATATAGAATATTCAACAAACGGAATAAATAAGTATAAGTTTGAAGCAATAGGTGGATACGGTGGAGGAGGCGGTATAGCCGGTAAACCGGATGATACAACAAACGGAACTATAGCAATAGATGGATTAGGTAATATTGCAAGAGGTATAGATTCTATCCCGGGAACAGGAGGTAAGGCAGGAAGTATAGATACTAATGCAATTAGAAAACTTGCAGGAAATAACTTTATTACTTTCCCTGAAGATTTATCAAAGACAGAGGGTAAAAGCGTAAAAGCGAATGAAGATTATACAGTAACCTTCTATAGTGCACCCGGTGGAAATGGAGGGATAAATAATAAAATATCACCTGCTGATTCTATTCCATGCGGAGGATTTTCAACTATTCCTATAGATTTCTATGATGCAAAAACAGGAGTTGATGAAGAAGTACTTAAATGTAATCTTTCAGATAAAGATGATGGATTAAATCAATATATACCTCTAACCCTGACTGAAACCATTATTCCAAGAGCATTCACATCAAACTTTGCAAAGATAATGTCAAAGATAAACATTGATACTTATGCTGGGACTATACTTCCAGGCGCCACAGGAGGAGGCGGAGGTGCCTGGATATGGCCGGGTAATGGCGAGGAACAGGCAGCACAAGGTGCAAAAGGTATGCCAGGCTTTGTTATTATCTATTGGAATTTGAAGGAGGAGGAGTCAAAATGATTATTTTGGCAAAGTCAAACTTAACAAGTTAACTTATTTTAATTACAACAAGTTTTAACTATAAACTTTTGTAACGAAATATTAAGGCTAAAAATTAAAATAAATTTAGATGAACAACTTTTCGGGCACTCTTTGTAACCTTTAAGTGCCCTCTTTTTATTATTTTTAGTATGAGTTTAAAAAGTCTTGCTGTGCCAGGGTTTTGGACGTGGGATTTTGCTGAAAGGCTTTGGAAACAAACCAGAAGAGGCGATTTGGATTTTTATAGAAAAGCAAGATGCCTTGTAGAGTAAGCTTTTAAGTGTTGCAGTTTGCGGAAAATGCTTTTGCTGCTGTGTTATTAACTATTTTTGTTTAAAATTTTGCTGTGAATTGGCCCGTCGTAAATTAGCATGGGGGTGAAAAGCTCTATAAAAATAACATTCTGATGGAATTTTACACGTGCAAAGCAAGAATTTATAAGGTTCTTTAGAATTATAATGTTTTAAAAGGCTTGCTGTGTGCGGATATAGCGCGTTATTTTAAAGATTTATAGCTTAATAGAGTCTTTATCGTTTTGCCGCCTGGGTTTTAGGCGTGTAAAAATCTTATAACCCTTACAGCAGCAGGGGTTTAGGGTTTATTATTTATAAAAATTCAGGATAAATATTTTATCATAAGGTTTTTGCGCTGTTAATATTGGATTTTAAGGAGGAGATGCGCGCAAAATCCTTAAAATAAAAGCTTTTTTAGTAATTGCAATCAGATAAATGCTTATTGGACATGCATTTTACGCGTGAAATACGACCATATGCCAGATACACAAAGCATTTTGGTTGAATCAAGACTATTTACAATTCAAAATTGCAAAATTTGTCAGACAAAATTTTTGCACGCACCATAAAAAATTATTTTGAAATTACAAAAATTGCCTCTTCTGTGAAAAAATTTGTTATAGTTTTTATCAAAAGCCCGCTTCTAATTTTGTTTCTTGTCAAATATGCAGATTTTAAAATTTTTATGTTTCTTTTTTTACAAAATTCAAAAAAGTCGTTAACCGTCATCAGATGGATATTTGGGGTGTTATACCACTCGTATGGCAAAGCGTGAGATTTTGGCATTTTTCCCTTAAAAAACAAATAAAACCTAACTTTCCAGTATGCAAAGTTTGGAAAACTAACTATAGCTTTGTTTGCGACCCTTAGCATCTCATCCACAACTAAGTCAGGCTTCTCCACTGCCTGAAGGGTTTGATTTAATATTGCATAGTCAAAACCCGCATCAGGAAACTGCTTCAAGCCTTCATCAATGTCCCCCTGAATTACTGCAACGCCTTTATCAAGCGCCTTGATAACCTCGTCCTGATTGATTTCTATACCTACACCTGTTATTTTTTTTTCATTTATTAATTTTGAAAAAAGTGTACCATCGCCGCAGCCAAGGTCTAAAACTCTTGCCTCCGTTGGGATTAAGCCCGTTACTACTTCATAATTTAGTTGTCTTGTTATATGTTCTGTATTCAATTTTTTTCTCTTTTAATATGTCTGTATTCCTTGATGTTTAAGGGTTTTGACTGTTTTATTATTTTAATATGCGTCTTAAAGTCTTACTAGCCTTGCTTTTTTTAGAATTTCGCATCTACAACCCTTACAGTATTGTATTTTATAGATTTCTATGTGGTAAAACCATTATTATATCTATGTTTTACGCTATATTGGTCTTGGGACTGTCTTTTTTTAAGAAACTTTTGATTATCTTTGTCTGATTTTCATATTCTATCAAAAATGCGTCATGCCCGCATGGGCTTTTTAGTTCAACGTACGAAACATCACGCCCTGCCTTAATTAGCGCGTTTACCAACTCTTTAGATTGCTCTGATGTAAAAAGCCAGTCTGAATCAAATGAGATTATTAAAAACCTGGAATCGCTTTGCCTGAAAGCATTTTCAAGGGTGCCAAATTTTGTAATCGGGTCGTAATAATCAAGTGCTTTTGTAATGTATAAGTAACTATTGGCGTCAAACCTGTCGACAAAAATTCTTCCCTGATATTCAAGATAACTTTCTACCTGAAAATCAACCCCAAAATCAAAGCTGGGGGCGGCTTTAAAGTCTCTACCGAATTTCGAGTGCATAGCCTCTTCGCACAAATACGTGATATGGCCTATCATTCTTGCAATTGCAAGGCCATAATCCGGCGTATTGCAGTTATCATAATAGTTTCCGCCATTAAAATATTTATCTTGAATTATAGCATTTCTTGCAACAGCATTAAAGGCTATTGCCTGGGCGGAAAGCCTTGCAGTGGAGGCGATTACGATGGTTGTCTTAACAATATCGGGGTACTTTATTGACCATTCGATTGCCTGCATACCGCCCATAGAGCCACCTATCACGATTAATTTTTTTATGCCGAAAAAATCCACGAGTTTTTTTTGGACCTTTACCATATCCTCTATGGTAATCACCGGAAAGTCGTGTCCCCATGGCGTTTTAGTCTCGGGATTGATAGAGCATGGCCCAGTTGTTCCCTTGCAGCCGCCTAAAACATTTGATGAAATTACAAAATATTTATTGGTGTCAAGCGCTTTGTTTGGGCCAATCATAGCATCCCACCAGCCGGGTTTTTTGTCTTCAAGGCTGTGATAGCCTGCAGCATGGGCATCTGCAGTCAGAGCATGACATACTAAAATTGCGTTATCTTTATTTTTGTTTAAATTACCATACGTTTCGTATGCTATTTCTACATTTTTTAAGACTTTTCCACCCTCAAGCAGAATTTCATCTTCAAGTTCATAAAATTTTGTTTCTGTTAAAATTTTTTCAGCGTTCATAATTTGTCTATTTTAACATATTTTACATACTCTGGTTAGATTTTTGTAAACTTTAGTATAATTTTTTAAAGTTTTTTTAAGAAAAGGCAAAAGTTTTTTAAAAAGCTGCCGATATAGTTTATATAAAGAATTTTATTTTAGGAAATTGTAATGGAAAATTTTAAAGACCCGAAAAAGATTAATGACAGCGATTTAGCTGATGCTATGACGGTTTGTCTCCTTGAAAATGACCCTATGGAAGAGATTTTCGCCCTAAACCTTGGAGATTTTTTGTGCGAGCATCTTATCAGCTCTGATTTTGCCCACAAAATAGGCGATAAGGTAAAAACCAAGAATGAAAGGCTAAAAGACCAGCTTTTAGAGCTAATTTCAATCTATTCCATTGATTCGACCCTGTCAATTCTCGGGTTTGATTCAAATGAGGATTATATTATTTATAATTCAATTGCAAAAACCATTAAGCTCATGCTTTCTTTGGAAGAGTGCATTATTTACCTTGCAAAAAAGGATGAGCCTATAAAGCTTGCTGGCGCTTCATCTGAGGCTGTCAAGAAAGATGTGAATCTAAACATTACAAAAAGTTACGAAAATGAAGAAGTAATCATGCTGAATGAAAATGGCAAACAGGTGATTATCTTCCCCATGAAGAATAAATTTGAGTGTATCGGCGCAATCGAGACAGTGAGGGATTTAAGCCGTCCTCTTGAGGCTGATTTTATTGACCTTTTAAAAATTACTGCGGGCCTTTTTGTAACGTCTCTTGGCATTCAAAAATTAATAGAGCAGGTAAAAAGGGTTGTCGATATCGAGGCTGTTTCAACAAGCGAGCTTTTAAACCTTCGCGCGCAATTAACCTCTATAATTGGCGATTTAGGCGACAAGCAGCAGGCTTTTGTTGAAAAGCTGGCCGTTGCGGTTGATTTAAAGGGCAAATACAAAAATAATCACTCAAGACGCACAGCAGAATTGTCCAGAGAGATTTGCCGTTTCCTTAAACTGAATGAAAAAACAACCGATTTAATATATTATGCCGGGCTTTTACAAAATATCGGCAAAATTACAATTGAGGATGAGCTTTTACACAAAAAGGGTAAACTTACGACTGATGAGTGGGACAAATTACAGGAACATCCGAATGCTGGCGTAAATTTACTTATGAATATAAACTTTATGTCTGAGGTTGTACCGTACATACACTACCAGAAAGAGCGCTGGGACGGCCTTGGCAAGCCTGAAGGCCTGGGCGGATTTTCTATTCCATTCGGCTCAAGAATTATTGCAGTGGCAGATGCATACTGCGCCTTAACTGAGGACAGGCCCCACAGGGTGGCACTTTCAGACGATGATGCGTTTGAAATTTTAAGGCAGGAAAGCGCAATAAAATGGGATCCGAACGTTGTAAATGCCCTTATAGAAATGAAAAGCAAGGCTAAATAAGGTTTTTAGCTGTAGTATTTTGATGAAACACTTAAGGGTAGTGTATTTTGCCCATGTAATGCCTTATTAAAATTATGATTTTCTTTCTACAGCAGCGTTTGGCGCCTATATAAAAGCCTATATAAAAGCGTATATAAAATTTAGAATATGAAGTATGAAAATCGCCCCGCTTTTTGGGGCTTTTATTTTTGTGCGGGGTGGGGATTTTAGGGCATGTGCATCTGGATGCATATGGCAAGAAAAATAAGCAAAATAAAAGGCATTTAATATCTAAATGCCTGTATGAGTAAATAGAAAGGATAGCATGAAAATTTAGTCTGTGAGCTTGTCTAAGGCATTATAATAGCCTTTTAGGATGCCTTCTTTTTTGTTTTTATTATAGGCTTCAAGCTCTTCTTTGTTCATTTTTTTAGATGGCATGCCGGATAGGAATCTGGAAACGCTATCTGTAATAAGGGTGACACCCGCTGTAATTGTGCCGGCACCTATCAGGCTTTCAGAGTATGGAATTTTAAACAGATTGTTTAAGCCTAAGATTACATTTTGCGTGCAGGTTCTGATTATTTTATTTACACCCCTTAAACGTGCATCTTTCTTGGCTTTTTCAACATCGCCTGTTTGTTTCAGGGTAGAGTTGTAATCATCGGTTGTTGCAAAATAAATGCCACTGAATATGCCCAAAAGTGCGGTTAATTTACCTATGTCGCAGTTGTTTACGTTTGATTTTGTTTCTTTGTTTAGGGCGGCAAATCTGTTTTGTTCTAAATGTTTTTTATAATGCTCAATAAATTCTGCACTGGTTGTGTCTCCGCCAAATTTTTCAGCCTGCGTCTTAAGGTCAAGCAGCGTATTTACAAGGTTGTAATCATTCTTTAATTTTGCACTTTTTGGTTTCTTTATTACGCTGATACCTTCAAGTGCCTTGCTAACAGCCTTATACGGATAAGACACTACTTCTTTTACTATCTTAAATGGCGCCAAAGGTATTGTATAGAGTTCTTTTTTTGATAATTTTACATTTATTAAAGGAACTTTTACAAATTTCTCGTATTCGCCAATGAAGATTTTGCCGTCCTTAACTAAATTAGGATCTGCAAAAGCTTTATCGAGCTCATTTTTGTAGTGCCGTTGCATATTTTTAAATCCGGTGTTACGCAGTGTATCAACAAATTTGTCTGATGACTCTTGGTTTATCCAAATTTCACCAATGGTTGCTTTTTTAAATTTATCTGAAATATTTTTAATAGGCCAAGCGCCATTAAGTGTTTCAAAGGCTTTTGTTCCCTTTAAGCCTCTTATTGCAAAACCTCCCGCAATGCTTGCAAGGCAAGCCAAGGCGATATTTTTAGCAGATAATAAGTGCTTTTTCTTTTTGTTATCATTTTTTTCTGCATGTGTATTCAGGCTGCCAAATGAAGGTTTCAGGATAAAATCTCTTGCTTTATTATTTTTTGCAGCCTCTTTAAAATCATTTATTGATGTAAAGCTTAAAGCTGGCTGCTGCGCCTGTGTGTTTTCAGGCATTTTAATTCTTGTTAAGGGGCGGCCTGTTGATAGCCTTGAAGTTATATGAAAGCCAAGGCCAAGAAGGGTATTCAGTATCGGGGCACCAAAGGTTGAATTATTAACAAAGCCTGAAAATGCACCAAGGAGGAAATATTGTGAAACCGCCTCTTCCATTGTGGCTATCATTTCCTGTTTGCGCTTATTTTTAGCTTCTTCTGTTGCTTCTGTTTCTGTTTTACCGTTTTTAATTGCCTTATTGTGAAAATCAAACCCTAGCATTACGGCAGGCAAAAAGCCTGAAACTAATCTTGCGACAGTTCTTTCATGGGTAGTGTTATATTTTGCTTTGCCGGCAGTAAGGTTTTCATCAAACAGTTTATAAAATTCCTGTGCAGCATCTTCCTTGTTGTCACCTTTAAGAAAAGTGTCGCTATTCTGGATAAATCCCCGCATTGCCCGTTCGCATTGTTCATTTTCTTTGACCTTTCTAAAATCAACCAGCATTTTACTGTTATATAAATTATCTATTTTAAAAGTTTTTGCAAAGGAGTTTAAAAATTCTTTCGGCATTTTGGTAAATGGATACACAATAGTATCCACCAGTGCATTTGCCTTTTTATAGGTGGCTGTGCCGTCTGCCCCTATTTGTATAAAACCATCCCCTAGCTTATTATTAAGTGCATTAAAAATGCCATCCAGATTTCTTTTTGATAATTTCTTCGCTTCTGCGAGGTTGGAAATTTTACCTGTGTTAATGCCTGTAAAACTTAAATTTTTTTTACCAGTTTTTAACACGGCCGAAGAATTTTTATTCAAATTCTTTGCCGAAATTTCCATATTAAAGTTACTGTTTTTTCCTAACTGACTTACAAGTATAAAAAAACAGATGAATAAAATAATTTGCTAGTTTATTACAATAACTGTTACAATTTGTAATAAAAGTAAAATTTTAGTCTAGTTGGAAGGGAAAATCTTCCTTTGGGTCGAAAAATCTAACATCAATCTCAGGCCCATGGCTTTTACGTTCAGGTTTTGGCCCCTCTTCTGCTTTTTCTAAATCATCACACAAGCTACTCGCATCTTTATAGTCTTCCATTATAGTTAAAAAGTCTGGTTCTTTATCTATTATTCCAGCATCTTTTGCGGGCTTATTATACTCCAATCTTCGCCAACTGATATAGTTGTCAGCCACTTTATCAAACATTTCTTTGTTAGGATGTTTATCAGTAACTTCTCTATTCAGTACCGCATAAAAAAAGTTATCATGGCGTTTTACAGTTACAAATGGTTTTTCAAAATATTCAAATGTATCTAAATCTTCTTCATCTTCGAGTAATACATCTGTCCAAAAAGATTGTTTAGTTTCAGCACTTTCATATGTTCCAAAGCTTATGTTCTGTTTTTGATTATTATTCTGCTTTTGCGGTTTACAATTTAGGCTTTTATACGCCATATTGATTGGTGATATTCTCATAATATTCCTCTATTTTATTGTAAATTTTCCTCTAAGGGTTTATATAAAACATGTAAATAAAATAATTTGCTAGTAATGTAAAGAAATGTTAAAATATTTTTTTTGCAATTTTTATTCAGGGTTTACAGGGGTTTGCGCCTGGGTTTGCATTTTCTCTATTTCCCTGTGTTTTCTATAGCCATAGGCAAAATAAATGATTGCACCTATGATTACCCACAATGGGAACAATATTGCCGAAATGCCAAGAGTCATAAACCCATGGACCATAATGCCGCCGCACAAAATTACCCCAAGGATAGGAAACAGGGGCACAAATGGCACCTTGAAAGGGCGTTTTCTGTCAGGGTCGGTTTTTCTTAAGATTATAACTGCAATACAGATTACCATAAAGTTTGCAAATGTGCCAAAGTTGCAGAGCTCTGCTGAGATATTAAGGTCCATAAATATTGCACCCACTATAACAAGAATGCCGGTAGCCCAGGTAACAATGTATGGCGTGTTGTGTTTTTTGTGTATCTTCTGAAAAGAATTCGGGAAAAAGCCATCTCTTGCCATAGCATATAATATTCTTGCCGAGCCAAGCTGAAATACAAGAATTACAGATGTAATGCCTGCAAGTGCGCCCGCTGCTATTATTCCACCGACTTTTTTTAAGCCTATTGAATTCATAGCGGCTGCAATCGGCGCTAGTGTGTTTATATTTTTTGTTGCAACCATGCCCGATAAGACAAGGGCAGTTGCAATATATATTATTGTACAGGCAATAAGCGTGCCAAGCAGGCCTATCGGAAGGTTTTTCTGCGGGTTTTTGGTTTCCTCTGCAGCACTTGAAACAGCATCCACGCCAACATATGCAAAGAATATAAGGAATGCGCCTGATAAAATTCCCTTGAAACCATTCGGGGCAAAAGGTGTCCAGTTTTCAGGCTGAACATAAAAAGCACCGGCAAAGATGAATAAAAATATTACGGCAAGTTTTATAAATACTAAAATTGTGGCTGCTCTTGTACTTTCTTTTATGCCCTGCACCAAAAGGATAGTTATTATTAAAAGAAGGAGAATTGCGGGCAGATTTATACAAAATGGGATAATGCCAAATATTTTAGGAATTTCAACAGCAGGGTCTAGGCCTGAATTTGCACAGATTGTAAGCGCTGTTTTGTAATCATTAATCAGCCAGAATGGCGGATTCACAAGCCAGTTTGGAAGGATGTGGGAAAACCCTCTTAAAAGCTCCATAAAATACCCGGTCCAGGAGCTTGCCATCGTGACATTTCCTATGACATATTCAAGCATTAAAACCCAACCTACAATCCAGGCGAGGAATTCGCCCATGGTGGCATAGGTGTATGTGTATGTAGTTCCCGCCACAGGAACCATTGAGGTAAATTCCGAATAGCATAGTATTGAAAAAAGTGATGCAAACATTGCAATGAACATTGAAATAATAACAGCAGGGCCAGCGCCGGAGTTTGCCTGCTCTCCCACCATTGCAACACCTACTATTGTAAAGATGCCAGAGCCTATAACAGCGCCAATTCCAAGCATTATTAAATCAAAGGCACTCAGCGTGCGCTTCAGTTCAGACTTTTCTGCCGTTTTAAGTATTTCATCTGGTGTTTTTTTCTTTAAAAGATTTTGAATAAAACCTTTACAAGCATTGTTTGTGTTATATTCCACTATTTTTTTCAATCTTTCTTTGTTGTTTGTAGCCGTATATAAAATAAATCACTATTCCAAGAAGTATCCACAGAGGGAACAGAATTTTTGAGGTTGTTAAAAATTTCATTGAATAAAACATTAATGTGCCGCAACATAATATACCAAGAAGCGGAAACACAGGCGAAAATGGCACCTTGAAGGGGCGGTTTCTGTTTGGGTCTGTTTTTCTTAAGATTAAAACCGCAACACAGACTATTATAAATGATGTAAATGTGCCAAAGTTACAAAGCTCTGCCGCTGTAGAGATGTCTAAAAATGTGGAGCCTATAATGCATATTAGGGCAGCAAGAATGGTTACCACATATGGCGTTTTGTGTTTTGGGTGAAGGGTTTTCAGGATTCTCGGCAAAAAGCCGTCTCGTGACATGGCATATAGAATCCTTGTTCCTGCAAGAAGCATCACCATTAAAACAGAAGTTAAGCCTGCCAGTGCACCGATTGAGATTAATCCAGCTATTTTATTCTGTCCGACAGAGCTTATTGCATGGGCAAGCGGGGCCTGCAGATTAATTTCACTTATGGGGTTTATGCCTATCAAAACAAGTGCGGTCAAGATATAAACAATGGTGCATATTGCAAGAGAGCCTATAATACCTATCGGGAGATTTTTTTGCGGATTTTTGGTTTCTTCTGCGGCGGTTGAAATAGCATCAAAACCAAGATATGCAAAGAATATCAAAAATGCACCCACCAGTATGCTATTGAAGCCGTTTGGCGCAAAGGGCATCCAGTTTTCAGGCTTTACATAAAATGCTCCGGTTACCACAAAAAGCGCTATGACACCAAGCTTTATGAACACCAAAATCCCTGTCATTGCAGCACTTTCTTTTATTCCCTTAATTAGAATCGAGGCCACAATCATTGTAAAAATTATCCCGGGCAGACTAAAACACACAGGAACCGGCCCAATGTGCGGAATGATTAAAGCAGGGTCAAGTCCTTGTTTTGAAAGATTGTGTGCTGCTGTTGTATAGTCTTGAATAAGCCATATTGGCGGATTGTAGAGCCATTCGGGAAGATATTTTGAAAAACCTTTGATAAATTCCATTAAGTATCCGCACCAGGCCGAAAGCACTGCAATGTAGCCTATTAAAAATTCCATAATTAAGGACCAGCCTACAATCCAGGCTACAAATTCACCCATTGTGGCATATGTATAAATATAGGCAGAGCCTGTAACCGGTATCATTGTTGCAAATTCGGCATAGCACATAGCCGAAAATATACATGCAAATGAGGCTAAAAGCATTGAAACAATAACTGCAGGGCCTGCCCCCAGTGTCCCATTTCCGCCGACGGCAGCAATTCCAAGGGCTGTAAATATGCCGGAGCCTATCATTACACCAATTCCAAGAATTATTAAATCAAAGGCGCCGAGAGTTTTTTTAAGCCCGCCTTGTTTAGAATCATCTATCATCTTATCCGGGCTTTTTGTTTTGAGCATATTTTTGCCAATGGCAGCAAGCATCGTATACTCTTCTTTATCAAAATTTATTTCATCTTTCATTTATTGTCCTTAACGGCCGAGGGCATTTAGGCCTCATTGGGCATTACACTGTAGTTATTTTTAAGGAGCGGATAACCAAGCTCTTTTCTTTGCTCCACGTACAATTTTGCAACTGCAGCAGCCATTTTTCGCACCCTGTTAATATAATTAATCCTTTCGTCCTTACTTATAACTCCTCTTGCATCCAAAAGATTAAAAGTGTGCGAACACTTTAAAACCCAGTCGTAAGCAGGGAGCACGATTTTAGCATCAAGACAAGAGTAACATTCTGCCTCAGACAAATCAAACAAATTAAAAAGTCTCTCAGAGGTTGAGTATTCAAAATTATACTTAGACTGCTCTATTTCATTTTGCAAATATATATCGCCGTATTTAAGGCTGTTATTCCACATAACATCATAGACGGAGTCAACATTTTGAAGGTACATAGCAATTCTCTCAAGCCCGTAGGTTATTTCAAGAGCAACAGGTTTTACTTCAAGCCCGCCGACCTGTTGAAAATATGTAAACTGTGTAATTTCCATTCCATCAAGCCAGACTTCCCAGCCTACACCAGCTGCGCCAAGAGTTGGAGATTCCCAGTTATCTTCAACAAACCTAACATCGTGTTTTGATAAGTCTATTCCCATCGCCTCAAGAGATTTTAGGTATATTCCCTGGGCGTCATCTGGTGACGGTTTTAATATTACCTGATATTGAAAATAATGTCCCAAGCGGTTTGGATTTTCGCCATACCTGGCATCAGTTGGACGTCTGCAAGGCTCAACCATCGCAGTATTAAAAGGCTCAGGCCCCAATGCCCTCAAGAATGTTGCAGGGTTCATTGTACTTGCACCTTTTTCAATATCATAGGGCTGTTGAATAATGCAGCCATAATCTGACCAGTATTTTGAAAGATTTAAAATTAATTCTTGAAATATGAGTGCCATCTTAATTTTCCTTAGCTATTTTTTGCTGCCTCTCGGTTGCCTTATTATCGTAATCAATTCTTCCAATTAATTTATTAATGCGTTTTGTAATTTCCTTAAACTGCGGAATGCTTAAGCTTTGCGCACCATCTGAGCTTGCATGATCAGGGTCATGATGCACTTCATACATAAGTCCATGAGCGCCTGCAACAAGGGCTGCTTTTCCCATAGGTTCGATTAAATATCTTTTCCCTGTACCATGAGATGGATCAACAACAACAGGAAGGTGTGAGTATTTTCTTAAAATTGGAACAGCTGCTAAGTCAAGCGTATTTCGAGTAAAATCATGATCAAAAGTTCTAATGCCTCTTTCACATAAGATTACGTTTGGATTGCCATTAAATATTACGTATTCTGCTGCAAGCAGGAATTCTCTAATGTTTGCCGATGGACCTCTTTTTATCATGACAGGTTTTTTAATATTCCCCAGAGCCTTTAAGAGCTTAAAATTTTGCATATTTCTTGCGCCAACCTGAATAACATCAGCATATTTGTTCAACAAGGGTATATCAATTGTATCCATGACTTCTGTTACAACAAGAAGGCCTGTTCTTTTACTTGCCTCATGAAGATATTGGAGGCCTTTTTCTTCAAGGCCCTGAAAATCATATGGAGAAGTTCTTGGCTTAAAGGCGCCGCCTCTTAAAAATTCGCAGCCCATTTCTTTTGCTGCAACAGCAACCTCAAGTAAGCCCTCAAACTCTTTTTCGACAGAACAGGGTCCCACCATTAATACGGGCTTTTCAGAGCCGCCAATTTTTACACCGTTTTCAAAGGTTATAACTGTATCCTCAGGATGGGCGCCCCTTCCGGCAAGTTTATAAGGTTCCTGAATAAGTTTCACCTCATGAACTCCCTCAAAAGAATTTATTACAGATGTTGAAACCATTCTTTTATCGCCAATTGCTGCAATAACAGTTAAAACCTCGCCTCTGTTTAGATTTATTTTAAAACCATGCCCCTCAAGGTAATTTGCTACTTTTTGAATTTGGGCTTCTGTGGCTTTTGGCTCCATTACAACAATCATCTTTAAATTTTCCTCCATACGTAAATCAATTTTATAACTATTAAAGCACAAAAATGATTAATAGAGAAAAATTTGCATTTTTAAAGTTTTGGTAACATTTAAGAGATTATTTTAAATAGCTATACGTAGAGCGATTTAAATTTGTTTTCTTTATTGTGCTCATCAAAATTTAAAATTGGTACATAGCCTTGTGTGGTATTTAGTTGGCTTTGCGCTATACCTTGTTTTGCTGTTGCAAATTCTATAGTTTGATTATTATTCCCTTGAGTATTCTGTGCAGTCTCCTGGTTATTATTGTTTGCAGCTTCTTCTTCCTGTGCTTTGTTTGCTTTCATTTTTTCAACGATTTTTCCTACAACAGGAACCATTAACACGGGAACAATGAACCTTACAACGGCTGTGAATACGGTATTGGTTTTAAATTTGCAAGAGGCGTCATAGAAATCCTTGGTGCCCATTGCAGCATCTTTTCCTTTTTCTGCAAGCTCTTTGAGTTCTTCAGCAGAAAGTCCCTTGGCTCTGATTTCTGCGAGTTTTTTAATCTTTTCTTTAGGGAGGTTTTCATATGCTTCTGTAAGTTTATTAATGAAGGGCTGGCATGCTTCGTCAATAACAAGTGCTGCGCCTGATGATGCAATGGTTACGGCGGCATTTTGAATCATTGAGGGAACTTTTCTGTCTTCTTCTATTTTATCTGATTTCCAGGTATTCCACATATAAAAAATGGTAATAGCTACAGATTCAAGGTCTGCCCATCTGGCAGTTGCATTTGGTAGTTTTTGCGTCCATTCCACTAATTTTTCTGAGGCCTTTGTTTGCGAAAGCCATGCTACGCCTTTTGCAATCTGCTCTTGTAAATCTACTTTGCAAATATTATTTACTGCGCGCGTAACAAGGGAAAGTTTTTTGTCTCCCGTAAATGACAGGCTATTTTGGGGCAATTTATTAGCGACAGCCCTATTTTTCAGGTTGGTTTGTTTTTGATAGCTGTTGTTTATGGAAGGAGTTATTTTCATTAAGCTGCTCCTCCTTGTCGTTCTGCGTTTTGTGCCTTTATGTCACTTATAGGTGTAATATTTGATGGCTGCATTTGCAGCACAGGGGCTGTTTTTGCACCTTTTGTAAATACATCGAATGTTTTGTTTTGGCCTATATTGTTCATATACATAGGGTTAAGGAGCGGTTCCATATATAATGGAGGCTGTTCCTTCGGTAATTCTTTTGATTTTTTATCGCCAAAGAGGAATTTTAGTGCAAGAGGCATAATCATAATCGTAAGGGCTGCTTTTAGTGGTGCAACAATCAGTCCCGGAGCATTTTTATATGTGGTTTTTAATGCTACGCGCTGGTTTATTTTTGTAGTGCCAAAGGCCCAGCGTTCTTTGCGGCTTTGAAGTTTAAATGCTTCTTCGCTGTCTTGTTTAAATTGCTGAATGAGACTTTGACCCTTTGCTCTCTTCGCTTCACTTCCAAGCTGGTTAATATATTTTTCAGGATTATCCATAAAGGCATTCAAACCATCTGAAATAGGATCACATATTACGTTTGATAATAGATAACCAAGAAAGGCTGAGAGGGCATTTTTTGTTGCTGTAAATTTTTTGTCATCCTCATCTGCCCCGGGCATTGCAATAACGCAAATAGGTTTCAGCATGCCTGCAAGACCAAGGGAAAGCAGTGCTTTTATCTTTACTTCATTCTTTTCCGAGAAATTAAGTATTTTATGAAATTTTTCATTGCCTGCCATTCTTTCATAAACATTGCCTTTTTTTATTGAATGAATTAGTGCACCTGCACTCGCTATTGCAGCTGTTAATCCTAAGAATAGTGCTGCATTTTTTGCAAAGCTGTTTTTTTTCTTTTCTTCAGGCCTTTTACCGGATTCATCCGTATTTAAACCCGCAGACCCACTGAAGCTTACACTCTCAGTGGGTCTGTTAATATCCTTAAAATTACTCTTTTCCTGTATATTTCCCAGGCGCATGTTTTCACCTGTTTCACTGTTGCTCCAGCCATACTGCAGGTTCGGATGCGGGGCAGAAGCCGGTAATTTCTTCATATGTGGCGAAATACCTGTAAATGTTTTATCGCCAAAATTATTATGAGATGATAATCTGACTTTCATTATACTATTTTAAAACATGTGAATATAAAAAATTGCTAGTAATTTTGAAATTTAAACAAAACTTTACAAATCTTATGAAACACCAACAGAAGAAGGAATTTTAGCCGCATGTTCCATTGTGTTTAGAATCTTATCCAATATAATATCTTCAAAATGTATATCGTATATAGAGTTAATTTCATTTATAAAAAAGCATGGGCTTGTAATATTAATTTCAATTATTTTGCCGTCAATAACATCAAGGCCTGCCATATATACTCCGTCATTAATTAAAGTTGTGGCAATTTCTTTTTCTATGAGTTTTTCTTTTTCATTTAAATCGCCTTTGATTAAATTTGCACTTGTATGTTCATTAAACTTAAAATCATTATTTGTTGCGACTTTTCTTACAGCATATTTGAAAATTTCCCCGCCAATAAATACAAGCCTTTTATCGCCTTCTGAAATTCCAGGTAAAAATTTCTGCACCATAACCTGGGTCTTACCATTATTTGTTGCCGTATCTATTATTGCATTTATATTTTTATCCTTGCTGTGAAGATAAAATACGCCGCTTGAAAAGCACCTATTTAGAGGCTTTATAATGATTTCGTGTTCATTGAATAAAAACTCTTTTATGATATCCTTGTTTGCGCTTACTATATTCTTCGGTGCAAGATGCGGAAATTTATTAATATATAATTTTTCATTATAATCCCTAAGTGCTTTTGGAGAATTTGCAATAAAGGTGCTTTGTTCATTTACATAACTTAAGATATAGGTGGCATTAATATAATCAATATCAACAGGAGGATCTGGCCGCATAAAGATTGTATTAAATTCATTCAGGCAGATTGTTCTCATTTTGCTGATTTTAAAGATATTGTTATCTTTCAAAGATGTTTCATATATCTTGGCCATTGGCTGGCTGCCATCTAAATAAAGAAGATTTTTGACCGTTATTAATACATCAAATCCTCTTTCTATAAACCCTTTAATAAGCCAAAAATTTGTAACAAGTCTGTTGAATTCAAAATATTTAAGCTCTAATTCATCAATTATAAATAAAATTTTATTATTTGTTTTCATATCGCTAATTCTATCACAATGGCAAACATTGTAAATGATAGTTGGTATTGAATATATAGGCTATTTTTCAAAAGAAGAACAAGTGCTTTATAATTCAAATTTATGGTGTATAATTATAAACATTGATTTTTAACTTGTTTTAATTAGAAAGATTTATATGCATAACAGTATAGAACATAGTAAAATTTATATAGAAAGTCTAAGACAAAAAATTGAAAAAGCTCCTAATGCGATTGACAACTATAGAGAACTTGCCAATATATATGTCTCAAATGAAGATTTTGACAGTGCTTTAAGTATTTATAACAAAATGCTTGAAAACTTTCCTGATGATGTTCAGGCACTGATAAATTCAGGCAGCATTTATTTTTATAAGAAAAATTTCCAAAGAGCTGTTGAATTATACTTAAGAGCTGCAGCCATAGAGCCTGAAAACAGTACGATATATTATAACCTTGGTAATGTTTATGCGGAAATTGGAAATTTTACCAGTGCACTTCGGTATTACACAAAAACAATAGAACTTGGAGAAGTTCAAAGTTATGTATTTTGCGCTCTTGGTATATTGTTTCAAGATAATAATGACCTTAAAAATGCAAAAGAAAATTATGAAAAAGCAATTGAATTAGACCCTTTGAATGATGAGTATTATGTATATCTTGCAAATGTTTATCAAAAAGAGGGAAAACTCATTGAAGCTTGTGAAAATTACAAAAAGGCCTTTGATTTAAACCCAGAAGATTATAAAGCATCATTAAGCCTGGCGAACACCTATTCATCAATGCATCTGCCAGAGAAAGCTTATGAATATTTTGACATTACAACAAAGCTTGTGCCGGAGAATTATTCCGTATGGGTATGTTGGGCAATAGCATATTCTGATGCCGGCAATATTGAAAAGGCGATAGAATTATACAAACATGCTATAGAAATAGACCCAACCAAACCAAACGCCCATATTTTGCTTGCAAATATTTTAATAAATGAAAAACGTTATGAGGAAGCGATTGAACTTTATAAAAATGCAGCAAGGCTTTCTTTTGAAAAACCTAAAATATTTGTATTTATAGCCAATGCCTATATGCTTTTAAAAGATACGCATAACGCCATAAAGTATTATCGAAAAGCATTAAGAGAAGCGCCTGACAATAACGAGGTGAGGCTTATTTATGTTGAAACTATGAATGAATATATAATAAGGAAAATAAAAACAAAATGAATAATATAAGACAAGGGGCATCATTGTGGGACAGGTTTGTATCTATCACAAGCTATTTTACTTTTGGAATGACAGGGTTAATCTGGCTTATTGCTTCATTTTTAATATTTAAAAAATCTGCAACACCTTTTGCTTGCTATCACATTTACCAGTCAATTTTTATATCGGTACTTCTTTATGTTTTAAGTATGTTTTTTGACATAGTATTTTCTTTGATTCGTGCTGTGCCATTCATTGGCGAATTATTCTCATATATTAATTTGTATTTATTTAGAACGCCAGTGTTTTACACATTCACGTTATGCAATTTATTAATATTCTTAATACTTGCATATCTTTCATTAGGTGCTTTTTTAGGAAAATTATCATATTTTCCTTTTGTCTCAGATGTTATCAGATCTAATTTCAGGAATTAATCATTATGGAAAAAAATTTAAAACTTTCTTCTGACATAAAAATGGTAATATCTGATTTCGACGGCGTTTTTACGGATGGCACTTTCCTTTTGGATGAAAACCTCAATCAGCAAAAAAGCGTTAACTTTATTGATATTATGGGTGTTTCCATGCTTCTAAAAAACAACATCATTTTTGGCATAATTTCAGGCGAAACATCGAATATTTTAGAATATTTCAGACACCAGTTTGGAGTTGATGAAATTCATAAAGGAATCAGGCAAAAAGGCATTGTGCTTAATTCAATAATGGAAAAATACAATCTTAAAGATGATGAAGTTTTATACATTGGAGATGATATTAATGATATACCGGCTTTTGAGTGCGTAAAATACAGAATTGCGCCAAAAAATGTAAATCCCATAGTAAAAATTAGTGTTAAAAATCTTCAAGTCACAGCTTCGCGCGGCGGTATGGGTGCATTTAGAGAAATGGTTGATAATTTGTTAAATTAGTAGTATTTGTAACGTTAATAAATAGATTTTTACGATTGATTTTGGATGTATGGTTTTGGATTTTTTAAAAAAATTATTATTTAAGACAAATAGGCTCAATGCATTTGTAAATAAATATAAAACAGCTGCAGGAGAAGTGGGGCTGCCATCCCTTGCTTATGTAAACTGGGGCATTAAACTTTTAGATGAAGGACACTCAAAAGAGGCCCTTAGAAGGTTTGAAACCAGCATAAATATGGCCTACAAAAACCCCGAAGCATATATTAACATAGGAATGTTTAAAGCCAAAAACGAAGAATACGAAGAAGCTATAGAATATTTTAGAAAGGCAATAAGGGCTGATAGAGCATCAGCTAAGGCATATTCAATGCTCGGGGTTGCATATAGTGAATTATCCAATTTTAAAAAAGCAGAAAAAGCTTTTGAAATATCTCTGAAGCTTGAACCGAGGAATTCCCAAACCTATATAAATCAGGCAATTTTTCTTGCAAAGTTTGATAAAAAAAATGAAGCAAACTCATCATTTCAAAAAGCATGTGCATATAATCCGTCAAACATACAGGGTATTTTTCTTTGGGGTGTTTTGCTCTCACAAATGAATGAGTTTGAGGCTGCAATTGAAAAATTTCAAAAAGTATATTCAATGCTTCCATTCCATAGTGAAGCCCTGTATTATCTTGCTTTCTGTTTCTTTAATTTAAAAAACTTTAAACATGCAGTTGAGTATGCTAAAAAATCAATAGCAATTGCACCAAATAAACTTGATGCTCATATAATCCTTGCGGAATCATATCTGAATCTAAAGGATAAAGTTAACTCTCTTGATGCTTATACAAAAGCTCTAAATATCACACCTCTAACAGCTAGATTCTATTCATCCTGGGGATTAGCATGCCAGAACTTTCAAATGTGGAACGAGGCACTTGATAATTTTAAAAAAGCAATTGAGATTAATCCTAATGAAGTATTTCCGTATTACGGGCTTTCAGTATCCTATTTAAAGCTTAATTTGGAAGACGAAGCCTATAATGTAATGCAAAAAATAATTGAACTTTGCCCTGAGCATACAATTACACTTTATAACATAGGACAATATTTTTTTAAGAAAAAAGAGTATGACAATGCCATAGACTATTATAATAGAGCACTAAATTCAGGGCATGATACAAAGCATATGTATTTTAATATTGCAAACGCCTATCACCAAAAAGGGGATTTTGAAAATGCCCTAAAGTATTGGCAAAAAACAGTGGAATACAATCCTGAGAATATTGATGCAAAGGTTAATCTTGCTAATGCATATGCAGCTGCCGGCGATAAAGAAACAGCGGTCAAAAAAATAAGATCAGCTTATCTTCTTGATAAAAAAAATCCAAAGATTATTTTTATGTATGCAGTTTTGCTTCTTAAAAATGATGAGTTCTATGATGCAATAGAAAAATTTGAGGCTGCATATAAGCTTGACAATTCAATGTTTTTAGCTGAATTTGGCAAGATTGAATGTTTAATTAAACTCAAAAAACCAAAAGAGGCGCTTGGGCTTTTAGAAAATTACGAGAATAAATATGGCGAAAATAAAGAGTTTTTACTTCTCAAGGTTATTGCATACTTGAAACTTTTAGACATTTCTGAAGATGCTGAAAATAAATATTTAATCAAGACAACTATTGAGGTTTGTGATAAAATATTCTCAATCCATGGTGAATGTGAACCGTGGATTATTGAAAAATATGGTGAACTTAAACAAAAACTGGAGAAAAAAGAAGAGTAAGGTATGAGTGTTATTGTTCAAAAATTCGGCGGCACCTCGCTTGCTGATACCGATAAGATTAAAAATGTTGCCCGTGCAGTTGTCAGAGAAAAAAAACTTGGAAATGATGTTATTGTCGTTGTTTCAGCCATGGGACATACAACCGATAATTTAATTAAGCTTGCCCACCAAATTTCAGAACACCCGTCAGACAGAGAGATGGATATGCTTATGTCAACAGGGGAACAGGTTTCGATTGCGCTTTTAACAATGGCGATTCAGGAAATGGGCTATAGTGCCGTTTCTATGACTGGCGCCCAGGTTGGAATTTTAACTGAAGAAACCCATTCAAGGGCGAGAATCGTTGATATCAAGACAGATAAACTTAAAGAACATCTTGGCGAAGGCAAAATCATTATAGTTGCCGGTTTTCAAGGCATAACTGCAAAAGGTGAAATCACAACACTTGGAAGAGGCGGCTCCGATACTTCGGCTGTTGCAATTGCTGCAGCCCTAAAGGTTGACAGGTGCGATATTTATTCAGATGTTGAAGGGATTTATACAACAGACCCCAGAGTTGTTCCAACAGCACAAAAACTAAAAGAAATTTCTTATGAAGAAATGCTGGAGCTTGCAAGGGTTGGAGCAAATGTATTGCACCCAAGATCAGTTGAAACTGCTAAGCAATTTTCAGTGCCTATGAGGCTTAGAAGCTCATTTAAACTTGATGATTTAGGAACATTGATAATAGGAGTTAATGAAATGGAAATTTACAAACCCGTGACAGGTTTAGCCTGTGATAATTCGCAAGTAAGGGTTGTAATCTGTGATGTACCTGATAAGCCAGGTAATGCAGGAAAATTATTTACACTTCTTGCAAAATATGAGCTTTCTGTTGATATGATTATCCAGTCTTATGCAAGAAGCCATGACAATACAAACGACATAGCCTTCACAATCAGCAAGGATGATTTAACAAGATTTTGCGGCTTTAAAGATGAAATCATGAAATTAATGAATCCGAGCAATATTCATATAGATGAAGATATTGCTAAAGTTTCGATAGTAGGGGCAGGTATGATAGACAGGCCTGGTATTGCTTCTATGATGTTTGAAACCCTTGCAAGAGAAAATGTTAACATTAAAATGATTGCAACTAGTGAAATCAAGATTAGCTGTCTTGTTGAAAAATTTAACGCAAACAAAGCGGTTCAGGCACTTTGCAAAACATTTGAACTTGACGGAGCTGAGGCTGCTATCGTAAAAGGCACCCTGCCAGACTAAATTTTCACACTCATTTATGTGTGCTTTGAATTTTAAATAAATTTTATCAGGATGTATAAAAATTTCCATTTGTACATCCTGATACTATTAAAACATTCTTTAAAAACTTTATACAGAACCCAACCAAAAAGAATGTTAGAATATAAAAAGAATTAATATCGGATAAAAAAATGCCATTAAACAATAAAACTAAGTTTAAGCTAATACTGGGGCTTGGCAATAAAGATATAAAAAGCGCTCTTGAGGTTGCACTTTTGTATGCAAAAGCAGGTGTGAGATTTTTTGATGCTTCCCCGGAAATATTACCAGAGCTGAGTAAAGGGCTGATTAAATTAGGTTTTAACAGGGATGACTTTACGCTTTGCGCCTCAGCACCTATACTTGGAGACATTCATGGCAGAAAAGCCTTTATAAGCGAAAGCATTTGTTCTGGATGTTCTTTATGTATGAAAAACTGCCCAGAGGATGCTGTTTATAAAAATAAAAAATCCGGCAAATATGAAATAGATTCTAAAAAATGCATCGGCTGTTCTGCCTGCAAAAAGATAACAAATTGTTATGCAATATCTTTTGAATACAGCAATGGTGAGATAAATAGTCTAAAAAAGCTTATTGATGAAGGTTTTAAAATTGATATGGCAGAGCTTCATGCCTCGATATCAGACAAAAAACAAATAATAAAGGATTTTAAAGATATCTTAACATTTTTCAGAGGCGATATAAGTGTTTGTATCAACAGAAGACAATTTCCGTTGGATGACACTGTAAAATTATTAAAGGAACTAAAAAGACTGCATTCTGTTTCAAATACACAAAATTCCGATAATAGTTCTGAATTTTATGTACAGGCAGATGGCGCCTCTATGAATGGCGGAGACTCTTCTGACGATTCAACACTTGAATGCGTTTTATTTGCAAAAGAGCTTGCACCATACGGCTTTAACCTTATAGTTTCAGGCGGCACCAATAATAATACTCCAAAGATTTTAAATGATATAATGTCTGAGGATGATGAGTACAATATGCCTGTGATAGCATATGGCACATATGCAAGAAAGCTTATATCTGGCCTGCCGCCCAAAGAAGCTCTTATTAAAGCAAAGGTTCTATTTGAAGAAACAGAAAATTATGACAGATATGATAGAAGAGACTCAACGGTTTCTATCGGATAATAATATAAAAAATAAATGCGTTTTAATGGCGCTCTCTGGCGGCGTTGACAGCTCTGTTTTGTTTTTTATATTAAATAAATTGAAATCCGAATTTAATCTCAACTTAAAGGCAATTCACCTTAACCATAATTGGCGTGGTAAAGAATCCATTGAAGATTTGAGATTTTGTGAGACCATTGCAAAAAAAAATGAATGCGAATTCTTTTCAAAGACCCTTGATGATTCTATAAAAAAAACCGAAGTATCAGCAAGAGAGGCAAGGTACGCATTTTTTGAAGAAGCTCTTATAAGATTTAATTCTGATATCTGTTTTTTAGCACACAATAAAAATGATAATGTCGAAACACTTTTGTATAGAATAGCAAAAGGTACGGGCCCAAGCGGACTATCATCCATACCAAAAATCAGAAAACCATATTATAGGCCCATACTGGATGTTTCACGGACCGAAATAGAAAACTTTGCAAGCCTTCACAGGATAAAATTTTGCACAGATAAATCAAACAATGACACAAAATACAAAAGAAATTTTATTAGAAAAAATATTATTCCAAATTTTGAAACCATAAATAATAATGCAGTTAATGCCATTAATTCCTTGATAAAACTTTCATCCGAGCAGAACGAGCTTGTGAATGATTATATTCTGGACATTGAAAAAGAAATCTTTGATAATACAGAACTATGCTCAGCTGGGCTCTTTGATGCATCGCTCAAACCATTAAAAGAAAAAAAACCAATAAAAAGAAAAGATTTTCTCTTCCTTAAAGATTCCATACAAAGAGAAATTTTATCAAGATATTTTAAGGGAATTTTAAAAAACAGAGATTATAAGACAATACTCAAAATTCAAAATTTTATCAAAGAAAATGAAAATTCGCTTCTGTCCTTAAATTCAGATTCTTTTTTAAAGATTCAGAATGACAAAGTATATATACATAAACCATCCAAAAATAAGGCTTCCGATATTGAGATACCCATTTTATCTCCAGGTGAATATAAAATTTTAGATTATATAATTTCAATTAAAAAAGTCTCATTTACAAAAGCGCCATTAAAAAGGCACAAAAAAAATGGAGAAGAGTATGTAAATCTTAATGAGCCATTGGATTATGTTCTAAGATTTAGAAAAGACGGTGATATTTTTTCACCACTTGGCACGGTTCAAAACAGCCTGGATGATAAACAAAAAAAACAGCCAAAGCTTAAGGATTATTTTATAAACAAAAAAATTCCCCAAAATTTACGCTCTAAAATTCCACTTCTTTGTCATAAAAATGAAGTATTTTGGGTTACAGGTGTTCAAATTTCTGATAAGATAAAACTGGATTTTCAAAATAAAACCCAAGATAAAACAAAAAACACATATAAACTTTCAATAACTAGAAAGGACAAAGAAGATGGATAAATCTCAATTAAAAACCCTTGTGAACAATGAAGACTTGCAAAACAGAATCAAAGAGTTAGCAGAAGAAATAAATAATTATTATGAAAGAAAATACAGCCTAAATGAAGAATTAACAATTGTTTGCGTCCTAAAGGGTGCTGTTATGTTTTTTACTGAATTGTCAAAATATTTGAAGATGCCCGTAAGAATGGAATTTGTTAGCCTTTCAAGCTATGGCTGCAGCGAAAAATCTTCTGGCAAAGTTTCAGCCTTAAATTTATCCTTGCCGCCACTAGAGAACAAAAATGTTCTTGTGGTTGAAGATATTATGGATACTGGGCTTACACTAAAATTTTTGCTTGATTTTTTAAACACAAAATGCAAGGCAAAGGATGTAAAACTTGCCGTAATGTGTGATAAAAAATGTGCCAGAAAATACGATATTTCGCCAGATTTTTATGCATTTGATGTGGACGATAAGTTTATTGTAGGTTTTGGCCTTGATTATAATGAAATTTACCGAAATATTCCCTATATCGGATATTTTGAATAAGGTTTAAATATACCTGCCACATACGTATAATTTTATTTAATTAAATGTGCTAAATAATTTAGTGCAATTATTTGCAATTTTGCACAAAAATACTTTTCTTTTTCCTCTACACTAATCATATACGATTTCTAACCCATAATTTGAAATAACGCAAATTCACATTAGCCGCAACAAATATTATTCAGAATTCACCCAAACATCCATCTGCATATAAATATGGCTGCAATAATTCCCGTAATATCAGCCAGAATGCCAACAAGAATAGCATGCCTGAATTTTTTAATGCCAATAGCGCCAAAATAAACGCTCAACACGTAAAATGTTGTCTCAGAGCTTCCTGTTATTATAGCGGCAAGTTTTGCAGCGTAAGAATCCGGTCCGTTTGAATTAACTATATCTGAAAATATTCCAAGTGTAGCACCGCCTGAAAGAGAGCGAGTAAGCATTAATGGCAGTACATCTGCAGGTATTTTTAAAAATTCAAGCGGCGCTCTTAAGATTTCACCGAGCCAGTCAATTATACCTGAGGCTCTTAGCATTGCCACCGCCGTCATTATCGCAACAAGATACGGAATTATCTTGACGCTTATCCAAAATCCTTCCTTTGCACCCTCCGTAAATGCTTCATAGGCTGGAATTTTTTTAATTATTGCGCAAATTAATATTACAAGTATAATTACAGGCAAAATCCAAATAGAGAGCTGGCTTAAAAGTTCTTTCACAGATTGTCTCCATCACTTGCCTGTGGTTTGTCACAAAAAAACGGCGCTAAAATTTTTGCAATAATTATTGCACTAATAAAGGCAATTAAGGTTACGATTAAAACAGGCAATATAATATCTGTAGGGTTTTTAGCCTTTGCTGATAAAAGAATTGCAATAACACTTGCAGGAATTAATTGAAACCCTGCTGTGTTCATCCCTAAAAAAATACACATGGAATTTGAAGCCGTTTTTGCATCTTCGCCATTTTTTAGAGCCTCTTCCTTAAGATCTTCCATTGCTTTTATACCGAAAGGCGTTGCAGCATTTGCAAGCCCAAGGGCATTAGCACTAAAATTCAAGGCTATGTTTGAAAATGCAGGGCTATCTTTTGGAAGTTCATTAAATATAAATCTTAACAGAGGGGATGTAATTTTTGCAAACCATTCAACAAGTCCTGATTTTTGGGCAATCTTTACCATGCCAAGCCAGAATGCCATAATCCCAATAAGTGAAATCGCAATAGTGACAGCGTTTTGGGCAGATGACAACATAGCATTTACAACATCGGATAAGCTTCCATTTATAGCCCCGAAAATAATTGAAATTATAATTAAGCCACACCAGATGTAGTTCATGTTAGTGCCTTACAAGGTCGTAATTATGATAATTCCAGGCATTTTCATTAATAGAATACTGGGTAGTTTTACCTTCTCTGTGTACTTCAATTAAAACCCTGTCTATTGCCTGATTAATAATATTTGAGCTTGCAAGACGTCCAAAAGCAGGATATAACTTAGAATTTAGCTGCTTCAAACTAAATTTTTTAATATTTAAAATTTCATCCAAATAACATGCTCCTGCAACAAATTCATCAAGTGGTGTATTTATATCCTTATTTTTTATATAATCACCGAAAGAAAGAATTTTATCCTTGGTTTTTTGCTTCTTAATGGGTGTCCCGGGTATCTCTTTAGCAGTTTCATCTTCTTCCTTCTTCTCCTCAGAAGTTGGCAAGTTAATTTCAGCTGCCTCAATGCAAGATTTTTCTTCCTTGATTTCAGATACAACATTTTCATTCAAAACATCTGGCAATTTATCAATAGAAGTCTCATCTTCAATAAAAACAGGTGCATCATCGGCACAGGGTACGTCCACAGGTGTTTCAGACAAATTATCTGTATCCTCTATAACCTCTTCATTCTTGTCAGAAACTTGTTCCTTGTCTTGACCTATATTTCCATATTCTTGTTTTGCCGCCTGCTTAAAACTTGTTTCAAAATTTTCCCATTCATCCTTTTTAAACAGCATAGATTTAACATACTGATCAAATTCGTTGCCGATAATATCTGGAATATCACCGGCTATTGACAGGTCGCACACATCATTATATTTTACGGTTAATTTATATTTTGCCATAAATCTTTATCCTGCCTGCCTTTGCCTTAGTTTTCACCTTGTTGCATTCTTAATATATCCTGACGCCACTTTGCAAGCTCGTCCTCAATAAATTTTGGATCATCAGATGAAATTTCAACCTCAATTTCGCCCTTTTTAATTTTAAATATATAATCTGCCATCTAAAACTCCTTTTGATAATACAAATATTATCTATCATGTTGAAAGTTTTTACAATAGAATTTTTTGACTTTTAAACAAAAATTATTAAAAATAGTATTGCAAGAGAAAACAACATGCCCTCTATGCAAAACATCTTTTTATTGGCAGATTCTCCTTTCCATAGTTATAATAATTTTAAAAATAAGCATAAAACTATCTTAAACTCACTTTAGGTGTTTTTTAAAAAAATCAACCATTTAGATGACATAACGCAATATAAAATCTTCTATACTAGTGTGTGGGAGAATAGGTTTTAAATATTAAAGGCAAAAGTTAGTGTTTAACTATAATTTGTTAAATCCTGTAAATATTACATATAGAAATCCGAAACAAAATCCTGCATATGTGGATAGCGACGGTGAATCCTCTAATACCCAAAAACAGGCCCAAAAACCCGTCACTATGGATGAAAACAGAGAAGGCCGCCACTTTCCCAATGGCAACAAGGTCCAAATTGACTATACAAAAAACAAAGTTAATATTTCACAGGTAATTGAAGATTTTAAAAGCACAATTGCTGCAATCAATGCCCCGGAGGACATTTCAAGAGAGGTGCACTCATATTTAAACCTTGTTGAAATGGAATCAAAAAAGGAAAATCCTTCCAGAGAGATTATTTTAGCTAATCTTAAAAACGCTTCCAAAATATCTGATAAATTCATTGAAGACAGCCTAAAAAAGCCATCAACCGTTGTGCAAGATTGGGTTAATGCTTTGTTTTTACAAAATGTGGAATTAAAGGCCGACCCAAGTTATATCAACGAGGCATTCAGGGTTCAAATTCCTGAAAATAAAAGAAAAACAGGCATACAAACCGATGCTGCTGCTACTTTTACTGATGGCACACCTGCAAATACTATGCACAATGTGTCTTCTAACCAGCAAACTACATATACGCCCGCTCCAAATGGATACAATAAGAGTATTTCAAATATTCAAACTCCATCAAATACTCTAAACACAATTTCTTCAACAAATGATTTCCAGAATTCACCTGTAAATATTTACGATATACCCAAAAACAGGATAACACTCAACGAAATCAAACCCATCGGCCAAATAAATCCTGAATTTTTCATCCAAAATGAGGTACAGGATTCTTCTACTGTAGCTGGCAATATTGATGCTGCTCCATTCGGGAAAACTACTCCCAGTGTAAAAATCAATATAAAGCCTGATTCAGGAATTCAAAATTTAACCTATTCAACCACGGCGCCTCTTAAGGATGCTAGTACGTCTTTAGGGGCCCCTGTTTCTTTAGGTAACAATGCTTATAAAACAGCAAGCAGTGCTAGTTTGCACGCATCAAATACTGCTCAAAATATTGATAATATTCCATTCAGCGGTGCTTCTAACAACACTATAAGTGTTGCCAAAAATTCTATGCTGCCAGAAAATAGTTATTTAGCTGGTATTTCAGATATCCAACAGGACAAAAATACTTATCAGCAACAAAATTTAGCTAAGCAGCAGGCTGAACTTCCAATACTAGAGCGCCTAAGCAAAAAAGAACGTACAGCTAAGAGTAATTTTGTAAAGGCAAAAAGGATTATAAAAGGCAGCGGCAACCCTGAAAATGCTCTCAAGCTCTACAACGAAGCCCTGAGCCTTATGGAAAATTCAACCGATAATAACCTAAGAGCTGCAATACATTTTGAACGCGGCAAACTTTTTGATGATTTCGATTATGCCGAATTTGCCCTAAAAGACTACAATAGTGCCACAAAATGCACTGATAATAACCTCAAAACCCACGCCCACCTTAAGATGGGAAGGATTTATGATGACTATGTAATGTTTGACCCTGCGGTTGAACAGTATTCACTAGCAGTTGAAACATCCGAAGAAGCCAAGAATCCAAACGGCAAAACCAAGGCTCTCACTTATCTTGCAGCATTATTTGCAGATAGATACGACAAAGAAAACACAGAAACCTTTAACGCTTTATCAGTTGATGCTGCTTATGAAACCGGTAATATGAAAACCGTTGCAAAAACCCTTATGGGCGCAGGTGAAAATTTTGAATACATAAACGAAGATATCAAGGCGCTTTCAGCGTACAAGGAAGCTGCAAAGGCTGCCCATTCAATAAAGGACTACAATTTGCTTTCAAAAAGCTACGAAGCTGCATCTGGAACCATGGACAGGCTTGGAAATGGCGCTAAAGCAATGACGCTTTTATCAAAGGCTCTTCTGTATCGTCAAAAATCCGAACTTCAAGAGGACTAGTTGGCAGCACCAGCTTAATTTTTGAATGCGATACCTTTTTGTCTGATTTCATGCCATCGTATATTTTGTCTTTGTCAAAATTTTTCATATCAGCTAAAATCAAGCCATAGTCTTTGATTAACTTGATTGCATCTGTGTAATAGTTTTTATCAATTAAGTTTCTAGACAATGCCGTGTTAAAAGCCATAATCATACCAGCCGCCACTGCCTCTCCGTGTGTATATTTTTTATAGTCTGTAATTTTTTCTACACTATGCCCAAATGTGTGTCCGAAATTTAAAATCGCCCTTAAACCCTTCTCGCATTCATCTTTTGAAACTACGCTTGCCTTCATCGAAACTGAAGCATAAATTATTTGCTCAGCGTGTTTTATAATGTCTTCATAAAGTCTATTTATATTAGCTTTTTCCGGGCTGTCATTCTGCAATTGGCTTTGCACAAATAGATTTTTCAAAAAATTAAAAAAGTCAAAAAATTCTCTGCAGCCTGTAGTTTTTTCTATGAATGCATACTTTAAGACTTCACTCATGCCTGTTTTTAATTGTCTTAAATCGAGCGTAGCAAGAGTGTTAGGGTCAATTAAAACTTTTTTTGGCTGCTTAAAAGCACCAATTAAATTTTTTCCCATTTTATGGTTAAAACCCGTTTTCCCGCCAACAGATGAATCCACCTGAGAAAGAAGCGTTGTGGGAATTTGTATATAGTCAACCCCCCTAAGGACGCTTGCTGCCGCAAAACCCGCTAAGTCACCAACTACACCCCCTCCAAATGCTATAACACAGTCGCTTCGCTCAATTTTAGCTTCAAGCAGCTTATCAATTATATATTCGAATGTGGAAAAATTCTTAAATTCCTCCCCATCCTCAATCACCACAAGGTTTTCAAACCTGCTAAGAAAATCTTTATAAATACTTTGAATGCTCTTATTAGTTATGACAAAATATCGTCTGCCGCCGTCAAGATATTTTTCAATATCACTAAGAAGCCCATGCTGTATAGTTATAGGGTAACTTTTTTCATTTAATTCAACCGTTAATTCTCTCATAAATTTCTGTTATTTCATCCACAATCTCTTTTGCCATCTTATTTTCAGTGTTAATCTTAAAATCAGCACACTCATAACGGGCACGCCTTCTATCTAGGATTTCCTTCAATGTTTTTTTGGGGTCTTTTGTTAACAATAGCGGGCGTTTAACATCATCCTTAATTCTTTCATACAAAACATCATGCGATGCCGAAAGATAATAAATGCGCCCCGTTTCTCTTAGCTTGTTAAGATTCTTTTTGGATTCCACAACCCCGCCCCCTGTTGAAATTACGAGGTTTCTACCGGGCTCAATATCACATATGACACCACATTCAAGCTCTCTAAAGTGTTCCTCCCCATATACTTTGAAAATTTCAGGGATTGTCATTTTGTGTTTTTTTTCAATCAGGGTGTCAAGGTCAATGAAACCAAGTTTCAATTTTCTTGACAAAATGCTTCCCACAGTTGACTTTCCAGCACCCATCATACCCGTTAGAATTATTGTTCTATTCTTAGAATTTTCTTGTATATTCTTCATAATTCTTAAAATTTTTCATTGTTTCATCAAAATTATCTGGCCCAAATTTTTCAAAAAACGCGTCCAGTATTATAATAGACGCCATATTTAGTGCAACGGTTCCAAGTGCCTCCACAGCGCAGGTGTCCGCCCTTTCAAAATGCGCTTGTTCGGCAGCTTTAGTCTTTATATTTATTGAATTCAAAGGCTTTCGCATGGTTGGAATAGGCTTCATTGAAAGCCTTACTATAACATTCTCTCCATTTGTCATGCCGCCTTCTATACCGCCTGCATTATTAGTTTTTCTATATATTGTTGGATTTACAAAAGAGGCGCCATTGGTATTATCCGGCATATCAGTGTTTGCAGTATTTATAAATATTTCATCATGTACCCTTGAGCCGCATAGACCAGAAACCCCTTTTCCCATGCCGATTTCCACTGCTTTTACAGCGGGAATACTCATCATAGCACCAGCCAGGCGTCCGTCAAGCCTCCTATCCCAGTGTACAAAACTTCCAAGACCCACAGGCAGGTTTTTAAACTGGATTTCCAGTTCTCCGCCAAGGCTTTCACCCTCTTTTTTTGCTTCTTCAATAATTTTATCAATTTCATCTTCGGTTGTTTTCCCGCCAACAGAAAGGGTTTTGAATTCTCCTGTAATATTAAAATTTCTTAAGATATCCTGACAAATTGCCCCAACAGCTACTCTGGTTGCGGTTTCACGGGCACTTGATCTCTCCAAGACATCTCGCATATCTTTATGGTGATACTTTATAGCGCCTGAAAGGTCTGCATGGCCAGGTCTTGGGCGGGTTATAGATTTTTCATTTATTTTTTCTTCAATTTCTCTTTTTGCCGTTTCATCAAATACAGCAAAGTTAATAGCCTCAGGGCTCATGGGAATTTTCCAATTCTCAAAATCTTTATTTTTAATTTCTATACAAATTGGCGCACCAGTTGTTTTTTGAAACCTAACACCCGATTTTAGTTCTATAGTATCGGTTTCAATCTTCATCCTGCCGCCCCGGCCTTTTCCCTGCTGCCTTTTGGCTAGTTCATTATTTATGAAATTCAAATCAAGAAAATATCCAGCACCAATGCCTTCTATGATTGCATTTAGGCACTTTCCATGCGATTCTCCTGATGTTAGAAATCTTATTGGCAATTTTCCTCCAAATACCTTAGTGTCTTATTTTTTACTCTATAATGCGTTTGAAAAGCATATATAGCAAAACTTTATACATATTCCCATGGTATGTGTTCTTCTGCTATAAGGGTTTCCACGCCTGCCTTAGCTATAAGCCCTTGAATCAAGGGCAATACAGGCAATTCTGATTCAAAGTGTCCAATATCAGCCACCGCAAACCCACGCACCTCAAGAGCTGCATGGAATTTCACGTCGCCTGTAATATATAAATCAACATCATAATCATTTAACTTCTTGATAGAGCTGCCACCAGCCCCTGCGCATAAAGCCACATTGCGCACAGTTTCTATGTTTGAAGGATTTATTAATTTTATTCTCTCGCTTCCAATCGAAATTTTGATACTATTTAACAGCTCCATCAGCTCGATTTCGTCCTTTAGGTGGGCAATTTTTATGTATTCATCGACCGTCACAAGGTTTTTAAACCCCAAAACTCCCGCAAGCGCATCTGTGGTTGAACCATAGGTTTTATCAAGGTTTGTATGCGCGCTATAGACACAAATATTGTGTTTTATGGCCTGGACAATTGTTGTATCATCAATTTTGCTTAACTTGTTGAAAATCAGCGGATGGTGCGTGATTATAAGGTCGCAATCGTTTGTAATAGCCTGAGAGAGCGTTTCTTGAGTTAATGATAGTGCTATTAAAACCCTATTAACATAGTCGTGATGCAGGTTTATTTGCCATCCAGAATTGTCCCATGGCTCCATCAAATCAAGTGATGCGTATTTTTCTATTTTTGAAATAATTTCTTCAGTTTTAATCATAAAACTCGCTCCAGTATGGCTTTTGCCACATTTTGTTTTGTATTTTTGCTTATATGAATTATATTTTTAGCTTTGTCTATTATCCAAACCTCGTTTTCATCTGTGTTTAGGGCAACTTTTGCCTCATTTGCTATTATAAAATCTGCCTTTTTTGCCTCCAGCTTGGCTTTTGCGGTTTCCAGAATATTTTCCGTGGACAGTGAAAACCCAATTATTTTTTGGCTTTCTTTTTTAATTTTACCCATTTCTTTTAGTATATCAGGGTTTTGGACCAACTCTATATTTATTGTATCACCATTTTTTTCTTTTGAAATTTTCTGCAAAGCAGGATTTTTAACCCTATAATCAGAAACAGCTGCAGCCATAATTAGAAAATCCGCATCAGAAAAGGATTTGCAGACTTCTTTGAACATTTCTTCTGCCGTGTTAACATATGTAACATTGTAAGGACGTTCCTCAATTTTTACTGTACTAATTAAGTGCACGTCATACCCCATAGCATAGGCAGAATCCGCCAGGCACAAGCCCATACGGCCACTTGAGGCGTTAGAAATAAAGCGCACCGGGTCTATCCACTCTTTTGTTCCGCCAGTTGTCAATAATATCTTCTTTTTTTGCGTGCAAGGGTCCAAAACCTTTGGCACATCTAGGTTTTCTAAAATTTTTTCATATATTTTTTGCACGCTCGCCATTCTACCATTTCCAACAATTCCGCAAGCAAGCTGTCCTGTCTCGGTTTCAACCACCTGTACGCCCTCATTTTTTAAGGCTTTTGTGTTATTTTTAACAAATGGATTATTCAGCATCCCTGTATTCATCGCAGGAGCAATAATAACAGGCTTTTTGGCGCCAATGTAAGCGTTAAACACACTCGTAATCAAATTATCGGCGATTCCATTAGCAAATTTAGAAATAGTATTTGCCGTAATTGGCGCTATGACAAATAAATCAGCCCAATCCGCAAGCGAAATATGCTCTGTACTTTGCTTTGGAGCAAACGTATCTGTGTAAACTTGGCTATTTGTCAATGTTTCAAGCGTCTTGATACCCATAAATTCAAGAGCCGAAGGGCTTAAGACCACTTTTGTTTCAATGTTAGCTTTAACTAACATTCTTATGAGCTCACAAGTTTTGTAACACGCGATAGAACCCGTCAAACCAATAAGAACACGCATTTTAGGGGTATTGTTAAGATTTGCTAATGAATTACTGTTCATGCTTTTTCCTTATTGTAAATTTTTTGTAATTTTTCAAGCGCATTCTCAACTTTGTCATTTTCTATAGCATATTGGTAATTTTTTGATAGTTCAAGCTCTTTTTTTACTTCATGCAAGCGCTTTTGTATAGCCTCTTCATCCTCAGTATTCCTTCCCCTGAGGCGTTTTTCAAGTTCATCAAAATTTGGCGGCCTCAAAAAAATCGTGACACAATCCGGAAATTTTTCCATAATTTTTTGCGCACCATTTGTTTCAATCTCCAAAAATACATCATAGCCCGAGTTTAAGGCGGTGAGCACCTGGGTTTTACTTGTACCATAATAATTATCTGAATATCTCGCCCATTCTAAAAATTCATCATTTTTTATAGATTTTTCAAATTCTGCCTTAGTTACAAAAAAATAATTTATACCATGAACCTCGCCAGGACGCGGATTTCTAGTTGTTTGCGATACTGAATAAACCGCATTTTTATTATTTTTAAAAAATTTTTCAAGAACAGTACCCTTACCAACCCCCGAAGGCCCTGTAATTATAAACAATTTACCATTTTTCTTATTTTCCATTTGTAAATTATACACTAAATTTTGTTTTTAAAAAAGATGGAAAAATATTTTTTTAAAAAACACACAAATACTTGCTATTGCAGGATTTGAGACTTTATCTACTGTTGCTCTATTCAAATTTTTCAGGATACAAAGTTTTATATTGTTCAGTAAAGTTTGTTTTTTGTTCTTTTTCTTTTGCCTTTAGCTCTTTCAATTCTTTTTCTTCTTCACTTGTAAGGTTATCTTTACTTTCAAGTTCTACTTTTCTAGCGTATTCATTACTTGTTAACCCTGGGTGTAAATTCCAATGCAGATATGAACTGTATTCTATTTTGCCATCCGCTGTGTTGTCTTTGCTATCTGAAACATCCAAAATGCGGTAATATTGCTTGATTTCTATATCATCCAGCTTTCCATCACTGTTGAAATCAAAGAAATTATGTATTTTTGCAATATCTCTAAGGGTTGTAAAATCTTCATTTTTCGAGGTTAGCTCTGGGTATTGTTCATAAATTTGGATAAATTTATCTATGCTTTCTTCTGATATACTTAGCTCAGTATCACCAGAAGTATTGTTATAGCCATTTATTTCAGATATTAAAAATTCTTTCAGATTAATTGTACCATCGTTGTCTATTGTATCCATTTTTTCTATTTGACTTTGAGCTATTTTTGCATACATTTCAATCGGGTTTGCGCTGTAATTTTCTGCGCTGTCGCCACTTTCCAGAATTGAAAAATCTGGAGCATTTGCTATTGCTGATTGATAGGCTTCCCCATAAATGACATTATATTGTTTATCATATTCTTCAGCCATTAAATTTTCCTTTGAAACAGTTGAGCCTGCAGAAGCGCCTTTATTGGCTGCATTTTGCAGGATTTCTGCAATCCAGCCTCCAAATGCTTGGTATGGAGATTCAGCATCAGATGCATTGGTTGCAGTTTCAATGTCTTGCCCGTTTAAGTTATTGCCTGTTTCTATATTACTGTCATATGTTTGACTATCAATTTCTAATTCTTCATCATCACTGTCCATCAAAGTAAAGGTGTCAAAAGCCGCTAATTTCAATGTATCACCTGCAAAAATGAGATTTGCATCTTTTATATTATTCATTCTTGCTAATGAATTTACAGTATTTGCAATCTGAGCATTACTTAATGTTTTTCCATCATCTGTCCTGTAATTTTTCTTAACAATATTCCACAAGCAATCGCCGCTTTTAATTGAATAATTCATCTCATATCCTCGCATAAATATATCTGCACAATTAGAAGGTGCTTTCTCTCTATAGAATAATAAAGTTGTCATTCAAAATAAAATTGCCCTGTTTTTAAGAAATATTAATAAATATTAAGTTATTATCTATCTGCTGCGCCTATTGCTCACCTGCTAGTACATTGCATTTTTGCTGCCCGAAATTAAGCTAACGGCAAGCAACATACACCCAAACTTGCTTTTAAATATAGAGTGCTGATAACTAAAACAAAGAGCTGCTTTATTAAAAGTGCAAAAACAACTTCCTAAAAAGCCCTGCAGTAATTGATTGCAGGGCTTTGTTAAAATTTTTAAATACAGAGACTATACCTCAATATATTCTTTTAACCTTTTTGAACGGTTTGGATGCCTCAGTTTTCTTAAGGCTTTTGCTTCAATTTGCCTGATTCTTTCTCTGGTAACGCCAAATAGCTGTCCCACTTCTTCTAGCGTTCTTTGTCTGCCATCATCCATACCAAATCTTAATCTTAAGACATCTCTTTCTCTTGGAGAAAGACTGCCTAATACTTCAGCTAAATCTTCCCTTAAAAGTTCATGAGCAACAGTTTTTACAGGAGCATCCGCATCTTTGTCTTCAATAAAATCACCAAGACGAGAGTCCTCTTCTTTGCCTATAGGGGTTTCGAGACTCAATGGTTCCTGGGCTACCTTAATAATTTCTCTTAATTTGTTTATTGAAATTCCCATCTCAGCTGATAATTCTTCTTCAGATGGTTTTCTTGCAAGTTCCTGGGCTAATTTTCTTGTTACTTTTTTAAGCTTGTTAATTGTTTCAACCATATGAACAGGAATTCTAATTGTTCTTGCCTGGTCAGCAATTGCTCTTGTTATAGCTTGTCTTATCCACCAGGTAGCATATGTTGAGAATTTATATCCTCTTTCATGGTCAAACTTTTCAGCAGCGCGAATCAACCCAAGGTTACCTTCCTGAATAAGATCTAAAAATAGCATTCCACGGCCCACATATTTTTTTGCAATACTTACAACTAATCTTAGGTTTGCCTGAACAAGTTTTCTTTTTGCAACAGCACCAGAGTTTCCACCTGCAACAATTTTTCTTGCAAGGTCAATCTCTTCATCAGCGGTTAAAAGCTTGATTCTGCCGATTTCTCTTAAATACATTCTCACAGGGTCATCAATAGAAATTCCCTTTGGAACAGCCATCCCATCACCTTCTTCGTCATCATCTTCTTTTTCAAAGAAAGTTGAGCTTGAAAGAGTGCTTACATCAATTCCTGCCTGAGACCTTATAATATTTGAAATATTATCTGTTTCAAGGGCAGAATTTTCAAAAAAGCTGTCATCGCCCATATCTTCTGAATCTTTATCAACCACGCTGATTACAGATTGGTCCGAACTTCTTTTTCTTGTCATTTAGATTCTCCATTTTGTTTGTGCTGTCGTATTAAATATTTCCACTCAGAATTTCTTTTGAGATTGTAATCTTATCTTCTTCTGTCAGGTTTCTATCCCTGTTTTTCTGCCGCAGTTCTTCCTTTTTCTGGCTTCTTCTTAATTGATTCAGTCTAAGAAATGTCTCCTGAACAGATTGTACATAGTCATTGTATGTTAATGTTTCAAATTCGGCTGAGGAAAAAACTTTATCTGTTAAATCTTTTTGTATTTCTATATCATTATAAAACCTGGAAAAAAGTTTTTTTGCTATTGATTCAACATTATCGGATTCTAATATAGTTTTGTCAATGTCTTCAAGTATCTTTAAATTCGCTTCCGATGCGGGTTTATACCCATCAATTGCTTTTATAAAATAGGCTTTTTTTTCGGGCGTATTTGCTTGAAGAGCAAGTTTTACCAAATTGTCCTCCATCCTTTCATAGCGGGCATTCAGATTTGTTTTTGCTATTTTTTTATAAAGAATTTTGGATGGTTGAATTGTTACATTTTGATACAATTCATCAGACTGAACCTGATTAATCTCAACCTGATTTTTCAAGGTAGACTCATCTATATTAAGTTTAAATGAGATGTTTTTAATGTAATCGGCTAAAATAATGGGATTTTTGATTTCTTGTAAAATATACACTATTTGTTGTACTAATTCACTCTTTTCCTGTGCTGTAGGATCTTTTGGAAAATTTTCAAAAAGCATATCAAGTTCAAAATCCAATAAAAGCGGAGCTTTGTTGATTTCTTGTTTATAGTTTTCAGCACCAAATTCCCTTATGTATTCATCAGGGTCTTTCCCGCCTGCCTGCGGAACTACACGTATCTCGCAAACATTATCAGATGTGCCCGAGTAACTTGAATCATATTGTTTTATATTGCCAAGGCCTGAAAATATTTCTTTTATGACCTGCGCGCCAAGCTTTACCGCTTTTCTTCCCGCTGCATCCTGGTCAAACGCTAAAAATATTCTTCTGCTTGTAGTGTAACGGCTCAAAAGCTTGATATGCTGCGGCGTAAGGGCAGTACCACAGGATGCAACAGCATTTTTAACACCATTAACCTGAGCTGAAATTACATCAAAATATCCTTCCATAATAATCACACCGTCTTCATCTTTTATTGCATCTTTTGCCCGGCTCAAACCGAAGAGGACAGAGCTTTTATTATAGATTGAGGAATCCGGCGAATTTAAATACTTGGGGTTTTGTCCGTCAATTATTGCTCTTGCACCAAAAGCTATCGGACTGTTATTTATATCCATAATAGGGATGATAAGCCGGTTTCTAAATCTGTCAAGGAAATCGCCGTTTTTTTCATACAAAAGACCGGCTTTATACATTTCATCATTGGTATACCCCAGTTCCCTTAAATGGTTCTTTAATTCGAAATTCGTTTTTGGCGCAAGCCCTAAGAAAAAGCTTCCTATTGCAACTTCGCCAACCCCTCTTTTTTCAAGATATAAAAGGGCGGCATCATTCTTGAGAAGATTATTATGATAAAATTCCATTGAATATTTAACAGCCTCAAGCAGCCTGTCTTTTTCTTTTTTATATTCTTTGCCTGATGCAGAAGAACCGCTCTTAGGAAGCTGTATTCCAAATATATCAGCCTGCTCTTGCAGTACTTCCGCAAAATTTTGATTGTTTATCTTCATAAGAAATGAAAAAACATCTCCACCCTCGCCGCATCCAAAGCATTTAAATATTTGCCTTGAAGGTGTCACAGTGAAAGATGGGGTTTTTTCATTATGAAAAGGGCAAAGTCCCATATAATTGTGCCCTGATTTTTTAAGCACAACATACTTTGATATTACATCTACGATATCAAGCCGGTTTTTTATTTCTTCTGTCGCCTGTTGGTAGGTTAAATCTGCCAAATGTATTGCTCCTGTGGGTATTTCGCAAAACTCACTATCACTTGCAATGCCGCTCGTTTGCTCAATTATCCTACGTCGCCATCGTTCAGTTTCAAAATCAAAACTCATCGTTTTGATTTATCACCTTGGCTTACGCTTTCGGTATACCACCAAGATGAAACTTTTTGTATATATTTAAGAGATTTTGTCAAAAAAGTTTACAAAGAATGCAAAAACAACATTTTTTGTAGTATTTTATTATCAGGAAGGCAGTTTTTTGGGTTTATAAATGGAGGAAAAACCGTATCTAGTTAAACTGGCACCAGATGCTATTTCATGCTTAATTGATTCGCTTGAAGAATCACTAAAAACTTATAAGGGTGATTTTTCATCGTTCTTTCTAGAGCTGAGACAAAAATACGATAGAAATGATTTAGCCTCTATTTATTCTGTCCTTCTGCAAAAAAGTATTGATTTAGAATTTTTAAAAACATTAATAAAAGAAATTGACAGATTAAGACACCCCTCTAACCTTAATGACTTATTAGATTTCCTCCTTATAAAAGATTCACATGCTATAAGCAATGAAGATTCAAACTCCTTTATTGATGCTCGCGTATTGTGTCTTAAGGCTATATCAAACTATAAAGATATAAGGTCAATCACGCCAATCCTTTACTGCCTTAATAACAAGGGTGAAAATTATAAATTCCGCCTTGCAGCATGCGAAGCGCTCGGAAAAATTGGAGACAAGAATGCTGTGGAGCCATTAATAGATGTAGTTTCCGATGAAAATGAAAAATCTGTATATGTAAGGGAATCTGCTGCTGTAGCACTTGGCATGATTGGTGATATGCGGGCAATTGACCCATTTCTTACTATTCTTGAAGCAAAGAAAAGCTTCTTGGATAAATTTACATTCCTTAAAGAAAGAGTTATAGAGGCACTTGGAAAAATTGATATTTCAAGGAACAAAAGGGTTATTTCAGCACTTAAAGAGGCCCTTTTGGACGAATCACAGCAAATACGTCTAAATGCCATAGAATCATTAATGAATTCTGGCTCTGATGAGGCATATAGTTTAATTAAAAAGATGTTGTTTGATTCAGATGAAGAAGTTGCAAGAAATTCTGTCATTGCATTGTATAATCTTTCTGGAAAAGATGCGCTCAAAGAAATCTTAGAAGACGAAAACATCCCATACTACTGTAAGGATGAGGCAAGGAATATACTAGAAGATGAAGAATAATTTTTTAGATAATACTTATTTAAGCGAATTTTATAACAAGAAAACTGTTGTCTTACTATCAGGCGGGCTAGATTCTTATGTAAGCTTTGTCTGGGCAAAAAAATACTGTGACTTAAAACTTGCTCTAACATTTGACTATGGACAAAGAGCAAGCAAAGATGAGATACATTCTGCTAATGAAATATGTCAGTTTTATAACATTGAACATAGAGTGATAAAACTGCCATTCCTTGATGAAATCAGTAATTCAGCACTCAATAATAATGATGACATTGATTTTGATACATTAGATAAAAACAGCGCTCGTGCGGTTTGGGTGCCAAACAGAAACGGTTTATTTATAAATATTGCAGCATGCTTTTGCGATTCATATAATTATGATAGTATAATCTTTGGTGGCAACAAAGAAGAGGCAGAAACATTCAGGGACAATTCAAACGATTTTTGTCTTTGCGCAAATGAATTTCTTAAATACTCAACAAGCGTCCACCCAAAGGTTTTCAGCCCTTTGATAAATTTAGAAAAGCATGAAATAATAGATTTTGCAATAAAGCTTAATGTTAATTTTAAACTTTTAAAAAGCTGTTATAATAGTACTAAAAATAATATAAGCCACTGTGGCAAATGCGAAAGCTGCAAACGCTTGAAGAGTGCAATTCTAAAAAGCGGACACAAAGATATTATAAATCTTTTATTTAGCGATTATTAATATGGATAACAATAAGTAATTAATTATGAAGAGCATATTTATAGACAAAGAGATAACATATACAGGCAGAGAACTTTCACCTCATTGGATTTATAAAAATTTCAATATTAAAGGCAGTGCAATCTGTGCTTTTATTGGTCCGGTTAAGGTTGATTTGGCCGAGATGGTCGACATTGAAGATGTTATTAATGATGAGCCTATATCATCTGATAAAATGCTCAACTTTATAATTGAGGATTTTGAAGCCAATTTAGCCAATATGGTTTCAAACCAGAGACTTTTTATCTGTATAATCAAAGAAACCCTTGAAGAATACGGACTGTCGCCCAAAAGATTTGGAGATGATTTATACATTAATGACAAAAAACTTTCCGTTTCAATAGCTACAAAATCACTAACCTCATGTCTTATCCATACAGCACTTAATATTGTCTCAACAGGTGCTCCTATCAGTGTTTCTTCATTAAATGAAGCAGGTATAACTAATATAAAAGAATTTGCAGACAAGGTTTTAAATAAATTTATAGCTGAAATTGAAGATATGAATTTTGCAAAATCAAAGGTAAGGGGGGTTTTATAATGATAAAAAATTCTTCATCAGATTATCTTACCTACAAAAAAAGTAGAATGAATCCCTCAAGAGTACAAAGGGTTGAAAAAAGGGTTGAAAAAGTAAAAAGAATTCTAAAACTTTCCTTTGTCACATTTTGTATAATGTTTATTTGTGTTGTCGTATTTATTAAAAAATATGCTAAGCGCGTTGATATTGAATATGGCAGAAATTGGGCTGAAGCATCAAAACAGGCACCAAATTCAAGCATAAATGACAACTATTTTAATGACACTTACGACAGCGACAAGAGAAGTATTGATAAAAGACTCACTTTAATTCAGCAAGAAGAGAACGCTCCATCAGAAAGCCGCGTTTTACCTCAAGATAGAGATAAAAATGAAGTCATGAATTTTGAGCACTTTGAAAGATTGAAATCAAACACTGAAGAAGATATTGATACAGACTTAATAGAACCTGTGCAAAGCGAGCCAAAACCTGAAAAAAAACAGGTGCAAAAAACAACACAAGCAAGTCAAGATAAAGAAAAAGCACAACTTTTACCAAAACAAACAGGTGAGACAAACGCTTCAAACACCTCGAGCACCAATTTTGCCCCGATTGAACTCCCTGCTAAATCTAACATCAAAGTGTTGATAGGGAAATATTCAACATTTGATGAAGCAAAGACTGCACAAAGTGCTATGAAAAATTCCAAGGCAAAAATTGCACCATTTATTAGAAAAGTAGATGATGTTTATTGTCTTCAAATCGGATCGTACTCCAATATGGATGTCGCAAGAAGCGTAGCTGGCAGTTTTGGCAAAGAAGGCTTTGACGTTTGGATATATCAGCAGTAATTTTGTGCAACTTTTTAAACAAAATATTCAACACCATTTTTTGATTAAACACTTTTTGCACAAACAGAAAGCCCAGACAGACCTAATTAATAGCCTGAAAGTTTTGTAAATTTTAATAACAGTAAATAAACAGGCTCCTATTAAGTTCAATATTTTATATTTTCCAGACACCTCTTGACTATTGAGCTTTTTGTCATAAGATAGAAATACTGATAAAATACATTTGAAAGGATAAATTATAATGTCAATAGTTTGCGAATGCTGCGGAAAGAAATCAAAAAAAGCTTCTAAACTTTCATTCTCACATAAGCATCATATATACAGACAGTTACCTAATCTTCAAAGCGTTAAGGTAATTATTAATGGTCAGGCAAAGAGAATTAAAGTTTGCACATCCTGTATCAGAGCAGGCAAAGTTCAAAAAGCTGTATAAGCTTGACTGGTAAAAATTTCAAAACATAAAGCTTGAGGCGGGCAAGAATTTTTTCTTAACATAGCTTCAAGTTTTATGTTTTTTTGTAAATAAATTTAAGCTGCAAGTTTTTATAGAAATATATTGTCTGTAGTTTTTTTGAGAAATAAAATATGTCATTAACTGGAAGTGAAATTAATTTTAAGCCCATATTGAATGGACAAATAGAAACACCTGGTATCCGAGGTATTCGAAAAGAACATCCCCACGCAACAAACTCTCATTACGAAAGAACTCCCGAAACAGATGCATTTGAACAATCATCAAAAGATAAATGCCGCAAACACAAGTATCCTTCCAAAACAATGCGGCAAAAACAAATTGCTAGAAGATTAGCTGCTTTTGCTGCTGCTATTGCTGCACTTGGAGGCACACTGACTGCAGCAAACACCGGCGCAAGTCATCAAGACAAAATTGCAATTGAATCTGCCGCAACGAATTATGTTGATTCAGAAACAGGAATTGTTTCACACGATTTAGAAGAATTAGATAAAGAACAGTCCACTATAAGCAATAGCAGCAAAGAAGAAAATTCCAAAACCGACAAAACCTCATACCAAAATACAACAAATGACAAAGATGCTGTTGAAATAATTTCTGACGACGACACTATAAAGAATATTCAAAGTTTAGATAAAAACGACAATGTAAAAGCTAGTTCAACAAGTAAAGCCCAAATAGATAAATTAAACGAAATTTTTGAAGCAGACCCAAACGCCAAAAGAGCATTTGACGATATTGAAATAGCACTAAAGCGCGCATCATTTGAATTCAAAGAAAATGCCGTTGATGTTCTAAAAAGAACACAAGAAAAATATGCTCCAAATCTTCCTCTAGCACTCCTTATGTGTGTTATGGAACAGGAAAATGGAGGCTATGCCAGAGACTGGAATAACGGAAAATATGTAATCGGCCCGGATGGAGATGCCGGGGCTTTTCAAATAACTCCTATTTGCGAAGAAGAAGCAAACACCAAAATGAATACGCCCGAAATTGACGAAAAACTTGGCAGCAGCAGAGATGGGGAGACATTAGACAGATTTAACGTACTTGATAATGCAAAAATTGCAGCAGTAAAGCTTGCCTGCGATTATGATTATTTTAACGGCGATATAAGAAAAACATTGTTTGCATACAACGCAGGAAGATATGCTGCCGAAAAATCAGACAACAGTAATGCCATGGGGCCCTATGTTGGCAGCGTTTATGCAGCACATTTAGCTTATTTTGAAAACAACCCGGAAATGCTTGAATATATCTTAACGCAGGACTATTCTAAACCCTCGCCAAAAGACGGAATCGACCATGTTCTCATCAGTGATTACACAGGCAAAGCTTTATATGATTATAACAATATGAGCTATGACCCTAATAAGCCATATACTCCATACAAGGGCTTAAATGTCAGTGGCGAAATTTATTAAAATAACTTGATAGCAGCATAAAAATCGTAAACTCTTTGCAGCCAGAAAAATACGGAATTATATGATACAGCAATAAATCTTACTTCCCGATTTTGTATGAAAATTGTAAAAAATTTCCCATTAAATTTTCATTCCACACCATAACATCATCTGGCACAATTAAAACGCTAGGAGAAAAATTCCAAATATATTTAATATTAGATTTTACCAAAAAATCCACAGTCTTTTGCGCCGCAGACATTGGTACCGTTAAAATTGCCATTTCTATGTTAAGCTTATCCGCAAGATTTGGAAGTTCTGAAATATTATATATCTCCTTATTTTGCACCTTTTTTCCAATTTTATTTGCATCATTATCAAAAAGCGCTGCAACATTCAGCCCATAATCAGTAAAATTATTATAATTAGCAAGTGCCATGCCAAGATTTCCAGCCCCCACAATGAATGCATTTTTTGGCCTTTCAAAACCAAGAGTTTTTTCTATAGATTTTTTTAATTCCAAAACATCGTACCCGACACGGCTTTTGCCGGTATTCTTAAGAAGCGAAATATCTTTCCTAACCTGCGAATCATCAACCCTTAAAAGACTTGCAATTGCAGAGCTTGTTATTGTCTGAACCTCGTTTTTTATATAATCAACAAGAATACAGTGATACAATGTTAATCTGTTTATTACGGTATCCGGAAATTCCCCTGTCATAATTTTTTCCTGTCTTGGTTTTTGAATTGAAAAATATCAAAGTTAGTGTATAATTATAATATAAAAGGGCGGACAGGATTGAGTCCCTGTCCATTAAAAGCCCTAGAGAAGTTTCAACGCTAGTATGATTAATAAAATTATTACTAGCGTTTTTTCAGTTATGCTAAACTTCACTTTTCACCTCCTTTCAGTTTCAACTTCATTCTGCAGTAATGTTGTTTGAAATCATCAAAAAGGTTTTTAGGGCTTGCCCATAATTATTTTACGCTATTTGTTCTTATTATTTAATACTCTCGCTAATTGAAATTAAACTGCAAATTAAAAAGCTCCGGAATGGCAAAAAGCAAAATCGGAGCTTTTATTGCAGTTATTAAGAATTAGTACACGCCGTTAAACGCTTTAATGTAAATTTCTCTAATGTCTTCCATTAAAGGATAAACAGGGTTTGCACCAGTGCATTGATCGTCAAATGCAAGCTCAATTAATTCATCAAGTTTTGCATAGAATTCTTCCTCAGACACGCCAGCATCTTTGATTGATAATGGTAGATTGATTTCTTTTTTAAGGTTGGTAATAGCTTCTAATAAAAGTTCAACCTTTTCATCATCATCTTTTCCGCCAAGGTTCAAATTATCTGCCACCTGTCCGTATTTAGCCTTTGCTTGTGGATACTTATATTGAGGGAAAATAGCCTGTTTTTTCGGACAATCATCAGCATTATATCTTATAATCTGATTGATTAGCAACGCATTTGCAACACCGTGAGGAATATTAAATGCAGCGCCTAATTTATGAGCCATAGAGTGGCATAATCCCAAGAATGCGTTTGCAAAAGCCATGCCAGCCAAGCAAGATGCATAATGGATTTTTTCCCTTGCAACAGGATCATCCTTGCCGCCATTATATGAACGTGGTAAATATCTAAAGATTAGCTTTGTAGCTTCCAATGCAGGAGAATTTGTAAAGTTTGTTGCCATAGAAGAAACATAAGCTTCAAGCGAATGAGTTAAGGCATCAATACCAGATGCTGCACACAGACCCTTTGGCATAGTATCAACAAAGTTTGGGTCAATGATTGCCATATTAGGCGTTAGTGCATAATCTGCAAGAGGGTACTTAATATGTGTCTTATCATCTGTAATAACAGCAAATGATGTAACTTCTGAACCTGTACCAGATGTGGTTGGAATTGCAACCATGAGAGCCTTTTTACCAAGTTCTGGAACATCACAGATTCTCTTTCTGATGTCCATAAATCTCATTGCAACATCATCAAATACGGTTTCAGGCTGCTCATACATTAACCAGATAACTTTTGCAGCATCAATTGGTGAACCGCCGCCAAGAGCAATGATTACATCTGGCTTATAAACATTTACCATTTGCATAGCTTCATTAATTGTTGAAATAGTCGGGTCAGGTTTAACGTCAAAGAAGATTTGGAAATCAACACCGATATCTTCCAGAACCTTGGTAATATTATAAACGGCGCCTGAATCAAACAAGAATCTGTCTGTTACAATAAATGCACGCTGTCTACCTTTTAATTCGCGAAGAGCAAGATCAGTTGCGCCTCTTTTGAAGTATATTTTCGGTGGAACCTTGAACCACAACATATTTTCTCTCCTTTCAGCCACTGTTTTATAGTTTAATAAGTGTTTAATACCAACGTTTTCACTAACAGAGTTTCCGCCCCAGCTTCCGCATCCTAATGTTAAAGATGGTTCCAATCTGAAGTTATAAAGGTCTCCAATACCGCCCTGTGATGAAGGAGAGTTGATTAACAATCTGCCTGTAGGTAACTTTTTAGCAAAATAATTGATTCTATCCTGTGTTCTTGCATCTGTATAAAGTACTGATGTATGGCCTGCACCACCTAATATTACAAGATGATATGCCATATCAGTTGCTTCTTCAAAGTCTTCTGCCTTATATAATGCAAGAATTGGAGAAAGCTTTTCATGAGAGAATGGATTTTCCATAGCCACTTCAACTTCTTCTCCAACAAGAACTTTAGCGCATTTTGGAACTGTAATGCCAGCCAATTCTGCAATTTTATATGCAGGTTGACCTACAATTTTAGGGTTTACACTGCCAGCTTCGGTTAAAATGATTTTTGAAACCTTTTCAGCCTCATCAGCCTTAAGAATATATGCGCCTCTTTTAACTAGCTCATCTTTAACTGCATTATAAACATCTTTAACAGCAACAATTGATTGTTCTGAAGCACAAATCATACCATTGTCAAATGTTTTTGACATAAGGATTGAAGATACAGCCATTTGAATATCAGCCGTTTCATCAATAACAGCAGGAGTGTTTCCTGAGCCTACGCCCAATGCTGGCTTACCAGATGAATATGCAGCCTTAACCATGCCAGGGCCACCTGTTGCAAGAATAGCATCAATCTTAGGGTGTTTCATAAGCATATTTGACAATTCGATTGAAGGAACATCAATCCAGCCGATAATATCTTTTGGAGCACCAGCCTTGATTGCAGCATCTAAAACAATCTTGGCGGCTGCAATAGTTGCTTTTTTAGCTCTTGGATGCGGAGAGAAAATAATCGCATTTCTTGTCTTTAGACATATCAAAGATTTGAAAATAGCGGTTGAAGTTGGATTCGTTGTTGGAACAATACCAGCTATAACACCTAAGGGTTCACCAACTTTCTTAATGCCATTCACCTTGTCTTCTTCTAAAATGCCACAGGTTTTAACATTTTTAAATTTATTGTAGATATACTCTGATGCAAAGTGATTTTTAATAATTTTATCCTCAACAACACCCATGCCTGATTCTTCTACAGCCATTTTTGCAAGAGGAATTCTTGATTTATTTGCTGCAAGTGCAGCTGCTCTAAAAATTTTGTCAATTTGCTCCTGAGAATAGGTTGCAAATTCTTTTTGCGCGGCCTTTACTCTTGAAATTAGTTCTTCAAGATCTTCGGCAGTTTCAACAGGTTTTCTTTCTTCCTGTTCATCGCATTCGCAAACGCAATTGCAATTTTTTTCTTCTGTCATAAGTTTCTCCTTAAAGTTTATAAGATGTATTGAACATTTTTAAGTTTATATTTTACAACCAATAATTCACAAGGAATTAACAAGTTATAAACTAAAATATTGTATTCAGAAATACAGTCTTGCTATTACTCTATTCTGAACTTTTTTTATTCGTGATTTATTTCACAATAACATAATATAACAAAAAACATATTTTGCAAGTGTATTTTATACATTCGTAACAATACATCTCAAAAACAAGTAAATAAATATTAATTTTAAGTTTATTTGTTTTTGTTCTTCTGGTAATATTTTTTTATGAAAAAAATATTTTTAGTATTATTAGCAATATTTTTAATTTTGCCAGCATATGCAATCAATCCCTGGGAGGCCGATGATGGCCTTAAATACTCAATTGTTAAAATAACATCTGACTATTCGCCTCTTCTAAAGGCTCCAAATCCACATGCTGAAAGCGTTTCTTATTTAAAGAAAAATATGCAGATATATGTTGAACGTTATAATTCAGATTTCTATATGATTGATGTTGGACTTGAAAGGCCTTTTTGGCTTGAAAAAAAATATACAACCTTAATTGAAAAGGTTCCCGATAAAGGTGGCGCCAGGCTTTCAAGCGTAAAACTTCATCAAAATAAAAGGAATTATCTTGTTGAAATTAAAACTAAAGACAAAATAAATGCCCCATATATGATTAGCCAGGATGGAAATAATGTCTATTTTAGACTATATAACATCGATTCCAGACGAGACAAAAATGAAAAATATAATCCAAAAAGGCGGCCATACAAAATAAAGAGTAAAAATAAAGCCAAACAAGGTGAAGCCTTTAGCATGTATCTTGTCAAACAGGAGCAGCTTTCTAATATTTTTGCTGTTAATTATACAAGCAGGGTGCCAGTTTTTTCTTATGATGTAAAAAAGAAAAATGATGCTCTTGTTTTTGAAATACGAAAACCTGTAAAAGTTCCGCTTAAAAGACCCTTAAAAAATATAAGAATAGCACTTGATGCTGGACATGGCGGTTTGGATGCAGGAAATACTGCGCGTGGAATTAATGAAAAAGATCTAAACCTGCAAATAACAAAAAAGCTTAAGAAGTCTTTAAAAAAACGTGGCGCAAAGGTCGTTATGACAAGAAAAAAAGATGCTGCTCTTAGTATATCAAAAAGGCTTGATATTGCAGGAAAAAGTGACGCAGATTATTTAATTAGCATACATCAAAATTCCCTCAAAAATCCTGAATATTATGAAGAAATCCATGGCAGTGGCGTATATTATTATAATGAAAATGCTAAAAATCTTGCTTACTCTGTTCAAAAAAGTTTAGTAAGAGCGACAAATTTTAAAGATGACGGGGTTTCGGTTATGCCATTTCCTATTTTGCAAATCACCAGTCCGGCAAGCATTATGGTTGAGTGCGGATATATAATACACCCCTATGAAAGAGCTAAATTATCTGATAAAGAATTTCAAAAAACCGTTGCTGAGGGAATTGCTAATGGTGTTGAAAATCATCTTAAAAATGTCAGAAATCACCACTATAAACGTTTAAAAAATACTAGGCACAACAAAAGCTTATGATTTAATAGCAAAAAGAGACAATAAAAAATAATTTAAATTACCTGTAAACTTTGTAAACCTTTGATAAAATAAGCTTGACTAGAGGCTTGTTTTTTAGGACAATAGAGGTGCTTTACTATTAATTTAGTTTAAAACAATTGTAGAAAGGATAGAGGAAGTAAATGAAAACAGTAAAAAAATTTTTTGCAGTAACTGTTGCCTTTGCTGCCATTGGTACAGCTGCTTTTGCAGGCGATGAACCACAGCAAATTCAATCTTATGCACACCCGTCACTTTTTGGCACTGAAAGCCAGACATTGGTTGATGGAGATTCTACTTATCAGGTTGGCGGCCAGATTTTAAAAACAAAAAACAGACTAGGCGTTAGAAACAAAGGTGATGTTTATGTTAACGCATGGTCTAAAGACCTTTTAAAATTAATCAAAGAAAGTCAGGAAAAGGCAGGATACTCAAAAGATATGTTCAATCCTAAAATGCCTATCCTAAGATCAGAGCTTGCTGTAGTATTAGCAGAAGGCTTGAATGCCGGTGTGTCTTCTAAGGATGCAGGTTATTCAGACATCCCTTCAGGATACTGGGCAAAAGGCTGGATTGATTCAGCTTCCGATGCGGGCTTAATGATTGGCTATCCTTCTAATGTATTTAAACCCGATCAGCCTATAACAAAGGCTGAAGTTTTCGCAGTTATTGCAAAACAAATCGATGTTAATTACACAAAAGGCGCAGTTCCTGTTTACAAAGGAAAAGAAATTCAATACATTCCTGACTGGGCTTATAATGCAACAAATGAAGTTGTAGCATCAGGATTACTAGACTATGTTCCAAACACAAGCAAAGTTATAAATTCTGAATACTTATCAAAAGAACAGGTTGCAAACCTTGTTGGCGCCCTGAAGAAAAATAACTCATTTGCCCAAAGCCTTGCTGCACAATCAAAAGCACAAGCTTGTGCTTCAGGTAAAAACCTGACAACTTTAAAAATCAAACTTTTAGACAGATTAAGCGCAAAAGCTTCAAACGTAGGCGATGCGTTTACTGCTAAAACTTGCAACGATGTTGTTGTAAATGGTATAACTTTCCCTGCAGGCTCAATTGTAAGAGGCGAAGTTATAGAAGTTGAAAGACCTGGCGTTAATAAATGCGGTTATATAAAGGTAAAATTTGACAAGATTAAAAACCTTGAAAATAATTGTGAAACAGCACTTCCAACCTCTGTTGCTTCTGCAAATGCCGATGCTATCAAGAATCCTAACATCTTAGCAAGGCTTCTCGGATTCCCATTCACAGGTGCAGGCAGAGTGGCTGGTGTTGCAGGAAGAACTGCTGCAGGTGCAGTAAACGTTGCTGCAAACAGCATTGAAAAAGTTGGTGATGAACTTGGCAATACTTTTGTTGAAACACTATCAGGCCATGCAGGACGTGGCATGGCTAGTGCAGGAAACACTCTTGTAACTACAGGCAAAGGCGTATTTGATTTTGCTAAATTGATTGTTTCAGGCACCTTCGGTGTTATCTATGAATTAGGCGATGAATTAGTTTATGTACTTGTTCCAAGTCTTTCTAACTCTTCAAGCTTGAACCCTAATGAAGAGTTAACAATCGTATTTTAATTAGTACAAAAATTTAAAATGGCGAAATAACTGCAATGATTTCAGTTTTTCGCCATTTTTATTATTTATATAAAATCTTATATCTTTGTATACACCTTTAGGTAACTTTTTTCCTTTGAGATAATTGTTTTAAATACAAAATAAATTTCTCATTTTTCTATCCACCGCAAAACAGAACAAAAATTATAGGGCAAGTCCGTGCAGCATTATTCAAATCAAACTTAATATTTAGTTACATTCAGGCAATTTTTTAAATTCAGCAGTTTTTTAAATATATGACCAGCATGAACGATTTTGGAATAAATTACAATACAAGCTATGCAAACCCAGCTTTAGCAGCATACAATAGCAAATATAGTGCTGCAAATTCTAAAAACTACAATCCTCATACTAATCAAATTTCATATGCGAATCATAATATACAAGCCCCTGCTGGCGCTCCATCTCCCACAATAAAAAGAGCCCTTGTTCCATCACAATATTCAAAGCAAATCATAGATTCTACTCCCGTCTTAAATAAAACCATCATACAAGACACCTTTGAAAGCCCTGCCACACAAGCAAAAACACCTAAAACAAAAAAAGCAAAATTAAGCTTGTTTAGCATAAATGATCTTCATGGGCATCTGGATAACATGTCCAACATACTGGGGGCTTCAAGACAGTTTGACAAAGATGCAAAAAATAAAAATGCTGATACAATAAAGCTCTCGTCTGGAGACAATATCGCAGGAGGCGATTCTAAAAAAAACAATCTAATGCTTCAATTTTTAAACCATTTGGGTATTAATGCTTCTGCTGTTGGAAACCATGAGCTTGATGGCACAGCATCGTCTCTATATAAAATTTCAGAAGGAAAAAATTTCAAATTCCTTGCTGCAAATGCCAAGACACCAGAAAACAGTCAATTTTATAATAATATTGAAAAATCAATGATTATTGAGAAAAACGGCAATAAATATGGCCTAGTGGGGCTTATGCCCTTTGATTTAGAAACGGTTGCAGGCAAAAAAGAAGCACTTGAAGGTATCAAAGCTTGTGATATCAATGATTCTGCTATAATTGTACAAAAAGAGATTGACAAATTAAGGGCTCGAGGCATTAATAAAATTATCCTCCTTTCGCACATAGGAATAGATAATGATAAAAAAATTATCCCCATGCTTGATGGAGTAGATATCGTTCAAAGCGGCCATTCGCACACATTTACTCCGGAATTAAAGAATAATGAAACGATTCTTAAAAGTAAATCGGGGGAACCAGTCATATTAATTCAAGCAGGAGAAAACGGCAAGTATGCAAACGTTTTAGATGTCGAATTTGACGAAAACGGAATCATAACATCTGCCTCAATAAATACTTATCAAGCAGAGCTTGATAAAAGCCCTGTTCTTGAAAACATAAAAACGGCTGCCTTGGGCGAATCTCCCCAAGTAGGCACCTTGCAGTTAATTGATTCTTTTCCTGAAAACAAAAGAACAATTCCATGCGCCTGGACAAACTTTTTGTGTGATGCCATGAGAGCAGAACTAAATACCGACATTGCATTTGTAAATGCTGCAAATACAAGAAAAGTGCCAAAAGCAGGTGTGCTAACCAAAAGAGATATAACCGAAACAACCCCACTTGAAAACAAAGCCATGGTCTCAAGGATGACCGAAAAAGAAATAGTCCGCGTAATTAGGGAAGCAGCAAAAACAAGTCTTTCAGAAAACGAAACAGGCGAACCAGGCATTATGCATGTTAGCGGCCTTACATACAAAGTTGATTCAAATGGCGATTTAATTGAAATTAATTTTATTGATAAAAACGGTAATCAAACCCCGATAGATATCAACAATCCTTCAGAAGATAAAGTTTATACAGTTGCACATGATTCTTTTGTGGCAGAAGACAGAGAAAAACCCGAATATCCAGGCATGCTTCTTTCTGCACGCAAATACAAGGATACAAAACAGTTTGATTTTGACAAAGACAAATTAGCTTCAGACTATATTGAAAAATTACCCTCCAAGGATAATCTTGTCATAACAGATGATTTCAGAATTCAAATTTATAAAAAAGATGGTTCAATAAATACTGCTGCAAAGAAAGATTTACAAAATCAAGACAAAATTACTGCAACGCCAGGCACCAATCCAAATGCAGTTTAAAATCAGACAATTAGCCAAATTTTAAGCTTACAATTATCATCAAGATACCTATAATCCAACAATAATAGGCAAAGCCCTTAAGGCTGAATTTCTCTAAAAATTTCATAAAATACTTTATGCACAAAAACCCAGAAACAAATGAACATATACAGCCTGCCGCCATTGCATTGTAATTAAAAGTTTTAATTTCTGCCATGTCTAATTCCAACAGAGGATAAACCATGGAGGCTAGGATTATTATAGGCACACTCAGAATAAAAGAAAATTTAGCAGCCCTTAATCTGTCAAGGCCATTATATATACCCGTTGCAATAGTTAAACCAGATCTTGAAAGCCCAGGAAATACGGCAAACCCTTGTGCTATGCCAATAAAAATAGCCGTTTTTAGATTAAGCTCTTTTGTTTTGCCCTTTAGTTTTTCGCTAAAAAATAAAATACACCCAGTAAAAAGAAGTAATATTGAAACATAAAGAGGATTCTCGGTAAGTTTATGGGCGACATCTTTTATAAAAAAAGCAATCACACAGGTTAAAAACGTTGCAATGATTACAAATATACCTGTTTTAAAATCAGGATTCTGATAATCCCTAGATTTTATACCTTCAGCAAAACCTTTAGCTATCTGTTTTATATCCTTAAAAAAGAAAATTATCACAGCAAGAAGCGTTGAAAGATGAATTAAAATATCAAAAAAAATCTCTTCCTGACCGGTTGTCTGAAAATTTGCACCTGTCAAAATTTTATATATAGTTGATGTAAAAACAATGTGTGCAGAGCTCGATATTGGCAAAAACTCACTAATACCCTGCGCTAAACCCATGAATATAGCCTGAATAATATTCATTATCTCTCTGGTTCTATCCTTTTTTGCATAATCCTGCCCATTGGGCAAAACATTGTAATATCTAGCTATTCAAAGTATGAAGCACAAGAAGTCGGTGTCTCCCAAACACTAACTTTGCATACCTCAGGTATTTCATTCTTGATTTTGTAATATAAAAATTTTGAAATAATCTCGGAGCTCGGTGATACATCCTTAAATTCAGGTAAAATATTAATATCAGTATGATCTAGATAATCAATAATCTCGTTTACCTTTTTTTTGAGCACCTTAAAATCAATCAAAATATTTGATTTATCAAGCTTTGAACCCATTACATAGACCTCAACCTTCCAGTTGTGCCCATGTTGATTCTCGCACTCACCTTTATAATTTAAAAGATGATGTGCTGCCGAAAAATGCGTCTCTATCTTCACTTCAAACATATGATAATGTTAACATAAACAAGAAAAAATGGTTAAATTATTTATGGCAATTTCCATATTTACATATTTGATTACAAATATACTATATCAATATGCGAATATAGCAATATAATCTTGCAATGTAAACAAGCTTGCATTCAATGCTTACATTTTATGCACACTTTTTACAAAAGGATAAATTGCAAAAACAATCCCAGACAAATTGTCAATCATAGCGAGAAAAATATTTACAAAAAAATAGCACTCATAATCAGCATTACACCACATCACCTGACCAAAATTTTCATTGCCGCAAATATAAAAAGAAAATATTTTACCAGCATGTCAAAATACCATATTGCAAACGGGTAAAAAAGCGTCACAGTCGAATCTTTCATTATCAAGCATCAAAATAACCTTGTATTTATCTTTTGAGGCCCCGCAAAGCTTTTTGTATTCCAATATTATCTCTTTATTTATAAGGCACAATGCAATTACAAGAAAACTTTTTTAAAATACCACTCTACTATACTGTATTATTAACCAACTTCTTTTTAAAAAAATTTGGTAATTATATGCAATTTTACACAAAAAATATAACTTTCTTTTTTTGTGCAATGAAAATTCCTATACACAGAAAAGGAGCGCATCTGAATAAGTTTCCAGATAATGTGAAACTTATCCCGCTCTTTTTATACATAAGGACTGGAATGAAATAAAACATTTAATTGGCGAGCGTAAAATTGTATATAATTGCCGAAAATTAGCACAAAACTTTCAGTCTGAAATAATATATTGCCCAATTCTAATGGAAAAAATTCATTTCTACAAATAATTTAATCGTTCAAAATAAACACTTTCATAAGTAAATCCCCCTGTAAACCATTGATACAGAGGGATTTAAAACTTTTATCGGCTTTGTGTGCTATTTAGCTTAGCCCTTAATTTGATTCATTACTTCATCAGCAAAATTTTCCTGTCTTTTTTCAAGGCCTTCACCAAGAACATATCTGTCAAATTTTACAACTGAAAGCTTACCCTTGATTAACTCTGCAACTGTTTGATTTGGGTCCTTAACAAATGGTTGGTCAAGCAAACATTTTTGAGCCATTAATTTGTCAATTCTACCTTCAACAATTTTTTCCCTTATTGCTTCAGGCTTTTTAGCTAAATCTTCTTTACCCATTTCAATTCTTTTTTCTTCTTCTATCACAGAAGCAGGAATTTCGTCTCTTGAAACAAATTCAGGTGCGGATGATGCTATATGGAGACAAATATCTTTTGCAATGGTTTTTGTTTCATCATTACATTCTTTCTCACATTTAACTTCAAGAAGGACGCCAATTTTGCCGTTGTGAACATATGTTGAAACACAGCAATCAGCATCATAACGCACAAATCTTCTAACAGTAATCTTTTCACCAATTTTTGCAATCTGTGCCTTAACGTATTCTTCAACTGTTGAACCACATGGGCATTTTGCTGCCATAAGAGCATCAATATCTTTAGGGTTTTCTGCAGCAACAACTTTTGCGATGTTGTTAGCTAATTCCTTAAAGCCTTCATTTTTTGCAACAAAGTCCGTTTCACAATTAATTTCAACCATAGCACCGACTTTGCCTTCAACATTTGTAGCAACAACGCCTTCTGCAGCAATTCTGCCCATTTTTTTATCAGCAGAAGCTATGCCTTTTTGTCTCAAAATTTCAGCTGCTTTATCCATATTGCCTTCTGCTTCAACAAGAGCTTTTTTGGCATCCATCATGCCGGCACCAGTTTTGTCTCTCAGTTCTTTCACCATTGAGGCTTTTATTTCCATAGTTTTTACTCCTTAAATTTATTAAATTCCGCCTAGCCAAGATGCACGAAATGGCGGTTTACTCTAATTTTATATGCTTCGTTGACACAACCTGAAGCTACACACCAGCTTGTGCATTTGCATCTTTTGCTTCAATTTTTTCGATTTTGCCGCTGTTTGCTTTATTTTGTCTTAATTCTTTACCCTCTAAAACAGCATCAGCCATTTTTGAAGCGATTAATTTAATTGACCTTATAGCATCATCATTTCCAGGAATGATATAGTCAATACCATCAGGATTAGCATTAGTATCAGCCAGACAAACAACCGGAATATTCAATTTGTTAGCTTCTTGTATCGCAATCAATTCTTTTGTTTGATCGACAATAAACAGAATATCAGGCATGCCCTTCATTTCTTTGATACCACCAAGTGTTTTGGATAGTTTGGACAACTGTCTGTTTAATTGCGCCACTTCTTTTTTAGGCAGCTTATTAACATGACCAGATTCAATAAATGATTCCAATTCTCTTAATTTATTAACTCTGCCTCTGATTGTTTCAAAATTTGTCATCATACCGCCAAGCCATCTACGATTAATATAATAAGCACCGGCTCTTTGGGCTTCTTGAGCTATCACGTCTGTAGCCTGTTTCTTGGTACCAACAAAAAGCACATTTTTACCTTTTGCGGCATAATCTCTGATTATTTCATAAGCTTTATCAAGCATATCAGAAGTTTTTCTTAAATCTAAAATATAAATGCCATTCTTAGCCCCAAAAATATAGGGTTTCATCTTGGGATTCCATTTTTGGGTCTGATGTCCAAAATGCACACCAGCATCTAATAATTCAACTAAAGTTGCAACTGCCATAGTTTTGTCCTTTCAATTTTTTTAACACTGTGGAAAAATTTTATCTGCCCCTATGGTGCGGGCTGGCCAATTTAATTTTTGCGCCATACGGCGGAACCATACGATTTTTAAATCTTTCCCAAAATAATTGTATTATAAACAAATATTCCATGCAAGAGTGCTCTAAAAGCACACTACAAAAGAGTTTCAAAGCATATAATTTCTACAAACAAATAAGGCACCATGTGTATTCTAAAAATCAAAACGAAGCGAGAAACCAGCACTATTGCAGGCTTCTTAGAATTTAATTTACACACAGCGCGCTCTATGTCTAGTTTTCGTTCGTTATTTCAGCATAATACACGCTAAAATCATTACCAGTAAGGATTTTAGACTTGCCTGCATTCCTAAAATCTGCACGCATGAATTTTGAATAATGATAAAAATGCATTAGAAAAGGATTTTAGCTATTGCTATACGTGAATGCACTTGATAGCAAAGATTTTTCAGACTTTGAATACGGTAAAAAGCTTTTCACGCCTGCATTTTAACCAAAAATTAATAAAAAAATCTAAAAATCCAACTACTGCAAGGGTTTTACACGTGCCAGTGCCTTTAAATGCAATCATATGAAGAGAGATAGTCGATAAATTCAATTTCCAAAAAAAATTGCAAAATAAAAATATCCTGTAAATTGGCATCAATTCTGTTTAAAAAGAATTTAATCATCGTAAAAATCTAACATAATAAGGGTTTTACGACATTTAACTCATTAAAAGTTAGTATATATACAGATTTCATGCGTTTAATATGAGCATATACAGCGCTATACAGGCAATTTAACCAGTTTTAACGAATAAAAAAAACAATTTGCATATTTTTTAAAAATCATATTTTCACACGTGTGTATTCATTTTTTTATATTTTTGTTAATTTTATAACTTCGATTTTTGTAACAAAATATTAAATTTAAGAATTATTCCCATAATCTACATGCAACCTTTGATGTATCCTTTTGGCGGTTAAGAGAGAATTTTTTGTTGCAGCAAATTTCTATCGTATACTTGCATCTTGGATGGTATGGGCAGCCCGAAACCGGCTTTGTTATTGGCGATGGAGCTCCTTTAATATTCTCTAGTTTCTTTCCTTTTACGGTAGGAAGCGCTGCAAGCAAATCCTTGGTATATGGGTGTTTCGGGTGTTTAAACAGCGTATTAGTTTCAGCCTCTTCTACAATTCTTCCCATATACATTATTGATACAAAATCAGCGTATTGTCTCACTATTCCTAGGTTATGGGTGATTAAAATTATTGACTTACCCCGTTTTTTAATGTCTGATAAAAGCTTTAAAATCTGTGCCTGAATCGTCACATCAAGCGCCGTTGTAGGCTCATCTGCTATTATCACATCCGCATTTGACGATAGGGCCATTGCAATAATAACTCTTTGTTTCATCCCCCCAGAAAGCTCATGTGGATAGGCTTTCAGCCTGTCTTTAGGATTTACAATCTCCACATCTTCAAGCGATTTCAGGGCAATATCATATGCCTCCTTTTTGGTCATTTTTCTATGGGCAAGTATTGTTTCAATCATCTGGCTTTCTATTGTATAGAGCGGGTTTAGGGATGTCATAGGGTCTTGGGGAATTAATGCAATTTTTTGTCCTCTAACGCGTCTCAAATCCTTCTCTTTAAGCTCTAAAAGGTTTGTTTCGCCAAATAAAATTTTACCGGAGGTAATTTTTGAATTTTTAGGCAAAAGTTTTATAATACTCATTACCGTGGCTGATTTCCCACAGCCTGATTCGCCCACTATGGCATGCATTTGCCCCTTTGTGAAGTTAAAATTTACATTATACACAGCCTGATAAAATTTTTCATCAATATCAAAGCCAAGAGACAAATTTTTTATTTCAAGAATATTATTACAACTTTGCATAGCCTGCATTATAGCATATTTTAGGGCCGTTTTCACTATCCTTTTTATGACTTTTCGGGGGATATTTATTTTGGCAGGAAACAGGGTGTTTTGGGTGCATTGATTAATATTGCTTAAAGCCCTGCAGAGAGAGGAATTTATGTGTGTTGAACTATTGAAGCAGTAAGGCGCAATTTTTTATATGTTTGGGTTTTTATAAATATATATAGGAAATTTGGGAAGTAATTTTAGTGCCAGATGTTGATTTAAGCCCCTTAAACAGGCAATTTATAGATAATAAACAGGCTAATAAGCAATTAGGACAAGGAATTTCCAATAATGTGACGCCTGATATTCAGAATTTACGACATAAACAAGATTTAAATGCGGCTCAAATCCCTGCTACTCTTCATAATAACGCCGCAATGCCAATAAATAATGCTTCAAAACAGCCTGTAAATCAAGGATTTAAGCCTGCACCTTCGGATACTTTTGAAAATGCCGGCAAGGACAGCGCGCCAAAAGATAATAAAAAGAAAATTATCATAGGCGGTGCAATTGCCGCTGCTGTTGTGCTTATCGGCGGTTTTTTCCTTGCAAGGAACGGTAAATTAGGGCAAAGGCTGCAGGAATTTACTAACGGTTTGTTTAAGAAAAGCGGCTAGACAAACCCAACTGCCAAATGTACTAATGGTGCCGAAGGTGCAGGGGAGGGTGCCAGAATGCCCGATAATAAAGCTGTAGCAGGTGACGGCGCCGTAAAACCTGAACCTGTAAATGTTTTAGAGGAAGAGAGTATAGTAAATAATACCGGTAAAAATGCATTAAAATCCTCTGATAACGGGGCATCCGGAGCTCTTAATAAGGAAGAGACTTCAGCCTTGGTAAATACTGATAAGGATAAACCTTTGGAGGAAACAGAAACTTTAACAAAGGGAACAGCATCAGAGGAATCTGCCTTGGCTGAAACCGTGATATATAAAATTGATGGTGATAAAAAGGTTAAATTAAATAGCAACGGAAAAGCGTTTTATGGTTGCGGCGGAATTGCTCACAAAGATGGTAATTATGTAAGTCATGGATTAAAGCCAATGCCGGTTGTGTATCTTAAAGATGGCAAATTTCTTGAAAATGCAGATAGAAAGCCTTTTATAGGAATAATGGAGTACACCGGCAAAGATGGCACATTGATTCAAAATCATTACAATGGTGACGGAAGACTGTATCGTGTTGTATCCGGCCCATCGAAAGCAGCTGATTATTCGTATCTTCGTAAAGAAGAAGACGGTGGGATGTCATTAGGCAAGGGGCCTTTATATAAAATTAGAAAAACTGATGGAGGTAAAAATCTTTCGGTATTATCATTCGATACGAAAAATAATAGTATTTCATACCGGGATAACCTTAATGAGACGGAAACATTCACTATAAAAAATGATAATTATTTGCAGGTTTGCAAATATGACGAGAATGCGAGACTTATTACCGAGGTTAAATTAGTCGATTTAAATGGTGAAAAGCTTGTACAGACCGGCGTTTTGGATGAAGGCTTAAAAATGGATATTCCAGGATATGAAAATGGTGCAATTGTAGTAGAAAAGGGTGATAAAAAATATTTATTTCCATCATCCGAAGAAATGTACGATAAGTGCACGGGGCAAACTATACAGGATGTTGTATATACCCAAAGGGATGAAAAATATATACAGCCAATTGTGCAAGAAGAAATCGCATCTGTAATAAAAAAAGAATAGTTTTATATTTATAGCGCAGCTGCGGTCAATTTTATTATTTTGTCATCATATTTTGAATCATTTTGAGGTAGTGTTTTCTGATATCATTTAAAGCCTTTATATAGAGGGCTTTTTCGGTGTTTTCTTTTTTCCATTCAATGTAGGCGCAGCCATTGGGCAGGTTTTCAAGTGGCGTATCTGGGAAGTTCCTGCATACAGAGGGCCTTTTTGTATATATCGGGCAAAAATACGCGCCGTTTAAGGTTTTTACCTTATTGCAGCGGTAAAAATAGCAGAGCTCATCCGCACAACAGGACTGTCCATCATTTTGCTGGCTATCAGCAAAATTGCTTTCTGCACAATTATCTAATCCAGGCTGTTGGCTATCTTGTGCATTGGATTGCAAGTCACAATGCAGATTATTTTGCCTGTGATTTTGGGGGCTTGCCAGCCCATCATCCTGAAAGCCATTTTGAAGATTATTTGCGGAGCATGGCTGCAAATTCAAAGCAGGATAAAACCCAAAAACCTCATCCGGCAGTAAATTATTTGGATATGGTTCAAAGACTTCAAGAAAACTCTTTGCCGTAATGTCACCATTCTTGGCCTTGTCCAGCAGTGTTTTATGGTCAAATTCACTCACAGCAAGCTTGCAGCATTTGCCACACTGTTTGCATTTTACCTTGCCAAATGCCTGTCTTATCTCTTTTTCTTTTTTTATGATTTCTTTTTTTAAATCGTTGTCAAGGTAATAGCGAAATTCCTTGATATTCTTGGAATTCAGGAGTTTATTATCAATTTTTTGTTTGCATTCTAAAAATATCCGCCTATAGTTTTTTAAAACAATTTCAGAACTTAGAGAGGTATCTGCCCCTCTATCACTGCTTTCCTGCTGATTATCATAAGACAGATTATCAAATGCCTTGGTGAGATAATAATTTCCCTTACCACGCTTCAAAACCAAGGTTTCAGAATTTGACACATCATCCCCGCTGTCGGTATCTGCAGGCATTTTCGGACTTTCAGTGAAATTTATATATTTTTCAAAATGGGTCAAAACTTACACGCCGGCCTTTTCTTTGGCATTATCCTTGTCGCTTTTATCAGCCTCCAAAGTTTTATTTTGTAGTTTATTTTTCATCTTTTTTCTGCGCATTAAATCTACAAAAGCTTCAAGCCTTGTTAAATAACCGGCTTTGCCCGTCTGCTCATCCATAATGAGAGAAAGAATCGGCAAGTCAACATCTTCGCGCATTTTTGGAAATATGTTTTGCGACATAATTTCAGGCATACAGGTGAATGGAGAAACATGTATAAGCCCATCTGTACCACGTTCTTCAGCATACATTACATCTGAAATACACTCAAGGGCATCACCCCCGATATCACGCATCAAATATGGCTTTGCCATTCTAAAAGCACGCTCCAGATGAGTTTCACCTTTTTTGCACATTTTTGGAATAATAGCATCCCTTAAAAAACCTGAAACAGTAAGGCTTCGCCTTGTCTGCACGCCCATTTTTCCAAGCTCTCTTTCGATATTCTGGTTTGAAAACCTATCAAGAACAAGAAATATTTCACCAGTTAAATCAACATGGAGAACTTCTTTATTCGCATCAATTTTGACATTAGAGATTTCTTTCAGGCCAATTTTTAGAGCCTTTTTTAATTCTTTTGTTGTATCAGCATCAGAAACAAGTTTTAAGGCCTTATTAAATGCTTTTTCAGAATCACCAGAATTTATCTCACGCGCCCTGTGGTAAGATAAAAATTTTTCAAGTTCATCAATGGCAAAAACCTTTCTCACCGCTATATTTATAGCCCTTATGATGGGTATAGGATTTTTTGTGCCAGTGAGTTCAGTTAAAAAGCGATACATCCCCTTGAAACCATCATAAAGGCTGAGTTCAATGTAATTTGCATCATAGCCAAGGTCTTTAAGTACATTTTTTATACTTTTTCCGTATTCACCAAGCCTGCAAATACCAGGAGATGTTATCATAGCAACATAATCAGCCCCGCCTTCAATGGCTTCAATGAAATTTCCAAGAATTAATTTATATGGCAGGCAAATAGCCTCAGGTGAATTTTTTGTGCCCAATGATAATGTTCTTTTGCTTGTATAAGGAGGAATAAAGGGCTCAATACCCATTTTTTTAAGCGCTGCAGCCCAGGCTATTGAAATAGTTCCCATATGCGGGAATGCAACCTTCATTTTCTTTTCTTCAGTTTTTTTGTCCATTAAAAAATCCTCTTCCACTAAGCCTATTGTCACACAAACAAATTATTTATATATTCAATTGTAATTCTTTGTTACAATTTTGGAGCGAGTTTTAGCATAAATGCCAAGCATCAGGTGCACTTTATTTCATTGCTTATACAACAAATAAAGATTAAAAAATAAAAAACACCACCTGGCATTAAACCTTGGATGGTGTCTTTTATTTGTATATTTTTTGTTTTATTGCTGATACGCTGCAAATAGAGGCATATATAATGACAACGCGAGGAATAAAACTACAAAACCAATGAATATCAATAATGCAGGCTCAACAAGTTTTGTAAATTTATCAATAATATCATCGAGTTTTCTGTCAATAAATGTTGTACAATGATATAACATTTCGCCTAAACGACCTGATTGCTCACCTGTTGCAATCATAAACAACATCATATTTGGTATCTGTTTTGTACTTCTTAATGCAATAGAAAGATGAATACCTTGTTGCACCTTGGCAGCTGCACCTAAAATGGCCTGCTTCAAGACAACATTATCCATAGTTAAGTTTGAAAGATACAAACAATCAACAACAGGAATACCAGCATCATATGCAACCTGTAAAACCGCAAGAAAGTTTGAATAGTTAGCATATCTCATCAAATCTGAGAGAAGAGGTACTTTTAATATGTATCTGTCTACAACTTTTCTTGAAGCTTCTGTTGTAAATATTTTTCTGATACCATAGGCAATTACACCGACACCAATAATTAATACATACCAGAATTTTCGCATAAAGGTTCCAAGCTCAATACAAACCTTTGTAGCCCAAGGTAAATCACGGCCAAGATTGTCAAACATTGCAGAAAATGCTGGGAATACAAACATTAACATGATTGTTACAACAACAGCAGCCAAAACAAGTACAAATGCAGGATAAATAAGTGCACCAATTACCTTGCCTTTAATGGCATCCTGTTTTTTCAATAATTCCAACATTCTGGCAAGAGTTTTATCCAATTCTCCGGAATCTTCACCGGCTTTTACCAAGCCGACATAAACTCTGCCAAACAAGCTTCTGTATTTTTCAAGAGTCTCAGCAAGTGTGGAACCTGCAATAATCTGTCTTCTTAATTCATAAGCAATATCCCTGATTGCTGTTGTCTCTGCGTTATTTTCCATAAACACAAGAGTTTCAATAATAGGAATACCTGTTGCCGTTAATATCTGCAAGGTTGAAGTAAATTCAATCTTGTCTTTTAAAGACATAGGTTTCAGGTTTGCTTTTGCAAGTTTAATAACCTGCTCAGAAGCATTTTTATTTGATTCATCAATGATTTTTGTAGGCAAAAGACCAATTTTCTTTATACCCTCACGGGCAGATTTAATGTCATCAGCTTCAATCTTGCCTCTAACAATTGTTTTATTATTTTTTAACGCTATATATGCAAATAAGGGCATTATTCACCAGCCAATCCTAAAATTCTAACAAATTCATCAACCGAAGTTATACCATTTTTAATGTGCTCAAAACAAGCTTTATGAAGTGTTTTCATACCATGTTTTACGGCATACTCTTCAATTTCAACATCGTGGGCACGCTGCGCAATAAGTTTCTTAAGGTCATTGTTAACAACCAAAACTTCAAGCACTGCTGTTCTGCCCTTGTATCCAGTGTTGTTACAGAATTCGCAGCCTTTGGCTTTAAATATTTTCTGTTTCATAAATTCTTGTATTTCAATTGGATCAGTGAGCACTTTTTTAGCTTCCTCAAGGGTTGGAGTATAAGCCTGTTTGCACTCAGGGCACAGTTTCCTTACAAGCCTTTGAGCCAAAACTCCATTAAGAGTTGAAGATACTAAATAATCTTTTGCACCCATCTCAATAAGCCTTGTAACAGTAGCTGCAGCTGAGTTTGTGTGAACCGTACTCAACACAAGGTGGCCTGTAAGAGAAGCAGAAATTGCAACTTCCAATGTCTCAAAGTCACGAATCTCACCAACAAGTATAATATCAGGGTCCTGCCTCAGTATTGCTCTCAAAGAAGATGCAAATGTAATACCAGCTTTAGGGTTGACTGCAGACTGGTTAACGCCTTCAAGTTTAATTTCTATAGGGTCCTCAATTGTTGTTATGTTAACATCTTCTTTATTTAAAGACCTCAAAAGAGCATACAGTGTTGTTGTTTTACCTGAACCCGTAGGCCCGGATGTCAACAAAATACCATTTGGTTCTGATATTAGATATTGAATCTTTTCTAAATCTTCCTTTGAAGCACCATCAATAACAATATTGTTATCACCTCTTGCTTCTGCAGAGGTTATAGCAGGAGCTAATACCCTGATTACCATCTTTTCTCTGCCGTTTACAGGAAGTGTATTAATACGGAAATCATACTGCATTTTTTTATATTTAATGGTAAAATTGCCATCCTGTGCGCGTCTGTGCTCTGCAATATTCATACGCGCCAATACTTTAAAGCGGGAAATTACAGCGCTTTCTACCTTTTGTGGAATTTTTAAAACTTCTTTGAGGGCACCGTCAACCCTATACCTTACAACATAGCCATCAGTTCTAGGTTCAATATGAATATCTGATGCTTTTTGGTCAATTGCAGAAGTAATAATCTTATTAGCAAATTTAGATACAGTACCAGTTGTATCCTGTATTTCTCTTTCAACTTGCTCCCAAAGAGTGTCTTCATTGGTAACGTCAGATTTTTCTCTTTCTATCTGCTCTAAAATTCTGTCAGTTTCTTGCTTGTCTGTATGATAATAGGTTTGCACGAAATTTTCATACTCATAATGAGTAATCATCATAATCGTAGGCTTCAAGCCTGTTTGATATACGATTTCATCAATAACCTTTACATCTTTAGGGTTTACCATGCCAACAACAAGCGTTTTATCTGTCATGGAAAGCGGGATAACACGGTTTACTTTAACGAAATCCTCAGGAAGAACTGATATGGCAGTAGGAAGAGCCTTTAGTTGATCTGCAGAAGCAAGCTTCAATCCCATCTGGGCGCCTAGAGCTTCCTTTAATTGTTTAATTGTAACAAAGCCAAGTTTAACAAGAACAGAACCCAGTGGCACATCTAAAACTTTGGCCTCGGCAAGTGCAATAGTTAATTGCTTGTCGCTTAAAAGCCCCTCTTCCATTAGAATCTCACCAATTCTTTTTGTTTTAGGAGATTTTACAGCACTTATAGGCTTAACATATTTCTTTGAAGCCTGAGCGCTGGCAGCTTGTCTTGCCGCAGATTTTATCGTATTTCTCTTGGATGCATTTACAACTTCAGGATTTATTGCATCATCTTCATCATCTTCAATTGTTAAATCAATATCATCACCCAATAACCTTGGCTGCACAATGGTTTTCGCCCTTTGTGCCTTTGGATTTGATGGACTAACCTGCACAGCAGAAGATTGTGCTGCTTTAGAAGCATCCATTGATACATTAACCTCTTCAAGCTTATCCAGTCCAACAGAAGAAGTATCTAATTTATTAACAGCAGCGTTTTCTTTAGTAGAAGATGGTGCTGCATTAACAGCAACCGGAACAGGATTTTCAACGCTCCCAATATCAGGAAGAGCATCGAGCGCCATTAAATCCTCAGCAGGGGCTGCACTTAGTTTCACATTTCCATATTTAGAATTAAAAATCTTTAAAAATTCGTCAAACAAAACATTAAAATTTGTTTCTGAAAGAAAAATAAATTCAATTCGGGCATCAAAAACAGATTTAATATATTCTGTAATTTTAGCCTTATCAGATGTCGCAGATACAGCTGCAAAAAAAGCGCCTCCCTGCATATTAATGGGGACAAACGATAATTCCTTGGCTACAGCAAGCTCAAAATGGTTAGCATAATCAAAATTGATTTTATTTATAAGTTTAACTAATAATTCGTTTTTCATAAGTTTCTATCTGACTTTGTACTTCTATCCGTAATGTATTTTAACTTTATTATTTGGCTGGCAGGGCTTTTTAAAGAACCCTGCCATCCAACAACCTTTTTTTATTTTATAGATCCATTGCTTTGATTTCTTTAGCCTGCTCTTCAGAGTAAACTATGTGAGGTGTAACCATAATTACCAATTCTTCTTTTTCCTTGGTGTTTGTTGACTGTCTAAAGAATACACCCAAGAGAGGAATGTCGCCTAGAACAGGAACCTTGGTAACATTTTGTCTTTCACTTTCCTTGATAAGACCTGCTATGACAAGGGTTTCGCCATCTTTAATTCTGAGATTGTTGAGCTTTAGGTTACGTCTTTGCAATAATGTTGCATTGATAACAGAGTTTGTTCTATTGGTACCAGTAATGGGTTCTTCTGTTGTTAATTGTTCTTTGATGGTTGCAAATTCTGGTGTCATATTTAATGATACATAACCATCTTGACTGATAAATGGTATTAATTCAATCTTCAAACCTTCATCGTTACCAATATCGTATGTCCTTGTAATGGTAGGAGCAACAGATGAGCCAAAGAAACCACCGTCAGAACCACTGTTGGTTTCAGTGCTTGTTGTTTTAACATAATCTGATGTCAAATCAATAAGTGACTTTTGACCATTAGTTACCATTAATTTAGGATTAGTAAGTACACGGCCTTTGCCATTTTTAATAAGGTATTTTAATTCATATGACAATGCTGAACTTCCAGAATACTTGGCACCGTGGGGGCCGTCAGGACCAAAGATCACAGGAGTATTGGCACCAGTACCTAAGCCCTCTGATGAAAATCCAAGTGAAAGGAATGGTGTCCATAAATTCCACTTATTTTCAAATTCCTTTGAACCAGACTCATTAAGTTCAATAACAGCTAATTCAATATAGGCCATAGGCTGTTTAATATCATTCTTTGCAATAAATTCTTTGATAACACGAAGTTGTTCAACTGAACCGCCATACACAGTTACTAAGCCAAGATCTGGTGTAAATGTAATCGTAAGAGGAACAGACTGGAATGGAAGCACAGTTGAGCCATCAGTATTTGCTGCACCCATCTGAGCACCTGTGGTATCAACAGCGGATGCGCGGCAAGCAATGAAACCGCCACCTAATTTTACAGATTGGATTTCATCTTGTTCAGCATCGGTCTCAGTGTCGCCATCATCAATCCTTGATTGGCTTGACTGCGATGTTGTTCCTTGGTTATTCAAAGAATCATTTGATGGCATCATGGTATCACATAAAAGGGCTGCCATTTCTTTTGGTGTAGTATGATTTACCTTAAATATGTTAACCATTGGTTTTTTATCAAGCTGGGCAACAACTTTTTCAGCTATTGCAGCATCAGCATCTGAACCAAAAACTAATATTTCGTTTGTACGCGGGTTTGATGCCACAACCTGCTTATTAGAAACTCCTGACATTTTTGCAGAAAATACGTTAGCATTTAAAAACTTTGCAACAGCAGGGGCTTCAACATACTTAACAGGAATAACTGTTAAACTTTGTTTTCCTATACCTAAATCTTTTGATGCCTCTATAGAGGATACGATTAAATTTTTACCCTCTTTAACATAAGTTAACTCTGAAGATTTCATCACAAGTAAGAAAGCATCATTCAAGGTTACATTAACTAAATCTAAGGTTACCTTGCCTTCAACGGAACTATGAAAAACAACGTTTATACCAGCTTTATCTGCAAACATTCTTAAAACTTGACGAACATCAGAGTCTCTTAATGAAAGAGTGATTCTGTTTGGAGATTCTGTAATAGAAATACCAGCATCCAATTTAATTTTAGTTTTTGCACCCTGCGCCTCAGGACTATTAAGATTTAACAATGAATTATCATAAGCTTCATTATCAATCATCTGTTTAAGAGCAAGCTCTGAAGAATCTTCTGATAATTGCGCATTGTCAACATTCATACTTAAAAGTTCATTCTGAGCAGCGGGCTCAACTTTTTGTTCACTTAGAAACCCAGCCCAGCAAGTTTGTGCCAGAGATAAGGCAAGCGCAAAAAGCGTAATGTTTTTAAATAGTTTTCTTTTCTTGTGTGTTAACATTTTATTCTAACTCCTAGATTAATTTTCATAACTTCCGTATTTATTTTACGCTAACTTCAACATCTGTTGTGGATGTGTATTGCTTAGCACCTGCAAATTTGCCTGAGCCCTGTCTTTGAGCCATACCGTCAACCGGAGCTTTTCGGCCAAAATTTTCACCAACCTGGGCTTTATAAATATTGGTACCATCTTTTATTGCAACATACTGCTTATTTATTGCAACCACCTGGCATTCATCTACCTTGTCGCCAACCTGAACATAATAGTCAGTACCGTTTACATTAACTATTGCAGAAGGTTTAACACTATCGAACAAAATACCTGAAACAGTTATTTCCATAAGTTTCTTAGCCTCATTTGCAAAATCAGCATCAGGAATTTCTTCCGGCGGTGAAAGTATTTCATAGTCAGAAGCAACAGTATATTTTGAACTGTCAAATCCGCTTGGTGGAACAAAAGGATTAATTCTTCCTCCATTTTGGATTGAGAATGTAACCAGTTTCTGCTCTTCATCCTTTTTAGCTTCATCTTCATTAGAAACACTTGTATCAGAAGGAGCGCTTGCATCAGGAGCTGGTTGATTTACATTATCAGGAATCAATGGCGCTTCTTGCTGCGGTTTATTGTTATTCATTAAAGCATCTGCGTCTAAATCTGAAACAGATTTGCCAAAGTTTACAAAATTCATAAATAGATAGGCAGCTGCCCCCGCAAGTGCAAGTGCTACTAAAACACCTATTAATATTGGCAGAAAACCAGATGATTTATTATTTCTTCGTGGTTCAAAATAAATATCATCATCACCGCTGTCAATTGCAGCCTGTCTTCTGGCAGAATTTCTGTGTGTCAAATCAGGTGTTATAGTGTCACCCCTTGGAATATCATCATATGCCACGCTGCTTGGAGCAGACTGACCGCCAAACACATCAAATGCATCTTTTCTTGGCGTCCTTACTCTTGGTGCAGGCGTATGTCTTATATCTCCTACGGCATCATTCCCTATGAGGGACAAATCATCAGAACTATCCAAAAGGCTGTCATCATCAAGCCCTCCGTCTCTTCTGACATTCTGCAAATCAATATTTGCATCGTCGTCTAAAAGATCATCCCATGTAACAGATTTGTCATCAGCATCAATATCTACTTCTAAATCATCGAGGGCGCCGCCGTCTCTCATGTTTTCTTTTTCATCTTCAAAATACATTGAAATCTTTCAACTCTATTACTCTACTACACTAAACTCTACTTTATATTATTAAAGTATACTTACTAATTAATATCGTACATTGTGAGCATTTTGTCACCATGATTTTTAATAAATCCATCAAATGTACTAGTCATTTTATTGATAATCACCCAGATAGGATGTCTCAATATGTGATACCAATATTGTATCATTTTCTTTCAGTCCAAGCTTTTTCAATTCCTGATAAACCCCCATGGAATCAAGTATATTGGCAAGCCTTCTCATTTGCTGGGTATTTCTGATATCGGTTACTCCAGCTAACCTTCTTATTTTACCACCATCTACTAAAAATGTATTTTTGTTAAGTTTAATAACAGAAAATTCACTATCATCATTATCGTCAAATCCCGTATCATACTCTATCTTTAGAGGATTTTCAGGATGAGGAATCTCATCAACCTTTTTGTAAAGATGATTCAAAAATTCATTAATTCCATCCCCAGTCGCACAGGATACTGCAAAAACATCATTATTAAATTCTTTAAATTTTTGTATCATTTCTTTAACATAATTATCGTCAACAACATCTGTCTTGTTTAACATAACAACCTGATACAATGCAGATAAATCCTTGCTATATTTTTCAAGCTCAGCATTTATTGTCTGAAAATTTTGGATAGCCTCAGGGCTTGAAATATCAACCACATGAATTAAAAACCTGCACCTTTGCACATGTTTTAAAAACTCAAAGCCGAGGCCAACACCCTGATGAGCACCTTCAATAATTCCTGGTATATCAGCAACCACAAAGCCATCTCCTAACGGTTTTTTAACAACCCCAAGATTAGGCACAAGTGTAGTAAACGGATAATCTGCAATCTTTGGTTTTGCCGATGAAATCTTTGAAATAAAGCTCGACTTACCGGCATTTGGCATACCAAGAAGCCCAACATCCGCAATCAGCATCAATTCAAGCTCTAATTCTCTTTCAACAGGCGCCTCTCCAGGCTCACAAAACTGCGGCGCCCTTTTTTGTGCTGTGGCAAATCTTGCATTTCCTCTGCCGCCACGCCCACCTTTGGCAATAATAATGGTTTTTTCATCCTCATTTAAATCAGCAATAACTTTGCCAGTCTTCAAATCACGTATGATAGCCCCAACAGGAGCTTTAAGAAAAATATCTTTTCCATCCTTCCCATGGCAATTTTTATTACGCCCGTTCTCGCCATCTTCAGCTTTGTAAACAGATTTATAAGTAAAATCAAGTAAGGTGGACATATTTTTATCTGCAACAAAATACACATTGCCGCCTCTGCCGCCATCACCGCCTGCAGGGCCGCCCTTGTCCACAAATTTTTCTCTCCGCCAGGCAACAGCGCCATTGCCGCCTCTGCCGGATTGAATTTTTATTTTTACCTTATCAATAAATGAAGCCATATAGTTTTTTAAAATTTAAAATTATTTTATAATAATAACCTTTATACAACATTTTTACCATATGTTATGGGGCAAAAAACAAAATTGTTAATAAATATTTACTTAATTAAACTTTACAATTGATACATATTTAACGCAAAAAAAATTTATCAGGATACTTTATAATACACCTGGAAAACAAAAAACTTTGAAAGATTTAAGATGAAAATAGCAGCAAATACTCATAACAACAGTCTATTCTTCAAAAAAAGAAACAAAAACATAATCAGCCTTGATAAATTAAATAAAACCCCCATGTCAAAAGGAGCAAAACTAAAACTTACAGGGCTTATTGCAGCAGCTGCAATGTCTATAGGCTCATTGGGAGTAAATAAAAATATGCAGGCAAGCTTAAGTAAATACTTAGCAGGAAATATGCAAACTGAAAGCATTTTAAATTCTGTATCATCAAAACCTAAAAGTGAACAGCTTAAATTTGCACAAAAACAAATCAGAAGAGCAATTAAAAGATGCGAAACTCTTCAGGATGAAATTTGGAATAATTTTTCACAAATACACTCAAAAACTCAGGATTTAGATGGAAGATTTAACTACAAATACTATAATCATCTTGATTATCAAAATCTTTACAATAATGAATATACAGCCATAACTAGCATTAAAACTGGTAAAAAGCCATGGAAAAACATTCAAACAGAAGAAGAGGCTATACAATTCATTAATTCAATATTAAAAGAAGCCTCAAGCCACACAAACAGCAGCCACATTGAAATAACAGGCGGTGCAAACATAACAAAGGGTGAACTTGCCCTGATAAACAGAACACTAAATAGGCTTGAGAATGCAAATCCAGAAATACAAAATGTAACAAAAATTTACAAAAAAGAAATTAAAAAAGCAAAAAGGGAAACTCAAAAACAAAGCACACAGACGAATTTTGAAAAAAAATTCCAAAATGATACAAGCGAGGCAGTAAATTTTCAACAAGAAGTCCTTCGAAACATAGATAAAATTGATGCTCAATCCAAAAAAATTGAAAAAACAAAAAAGGCCTATGAGGCAAGAAAAGAGGAGTTCTCAAAAACAAATTCTTTAACCCCAAGGCAAGCCGTGGATTTCATTGTAGCCTATCAGGATTATTTGCACGCCAATATAGAAATGCTCTCAATATGCAATCTAAATCCAAGCAGTAAAACCCTAAACCCCTCAACTGCCATATCAGGCCTTGATATTAACCAGGCAATTGAAAAAATTCAAAAAAAGTTAGACAAAAAGATATAAATTCAAAAACCACAAGAGAAAGAGGCAAAAAATGAGAATCTCAAAAATTAACAGCACAAGTACACAAAATACGCATAAAAATTACAATCACAAGACAATAAACAGCATTAAAGCAACAAAAAACGATTCTATATCATTTACATCATTAGATGAAAACAATAGAAAACAACAGCCGAAATGGACATACGCTGCACTTGGCGCCCTAATGCTATCTTTAATGACAGGGGTGCAGATGGATAAAAATAATAAAAACACATCTGAACAAATGTCAAATATAGCTATTGAAAACACTCAAAAGGATATCAAAGAAGAAGCTCCGAAATACGAAGATATAATAGACTCCCTTCTTGACAAGGAAGATACAATAGCAGAAGATTTTACTGACATTGAAACCGAATATTCTAAAGAAGAATTAGGCACGCTAAAACGCTCAAAAGCAATAAAATTACAGGCTGATAAAGACTATAAAGAATTCATCGATAAAATATGGGAAAATTTCCCAAAAATGTACACCGCAACAAAAGATTTGAGTGCACATAAAAAAATAGGGGATGATGGCAATTTCTATTACGTTCCGGCGGAAGGCTTTGCCGAATGGTATGACAATTACAACAACATTATAAAAATCTCAAGCGGTGAAAAAATATGGAATAGTGCAAAAACCGCAAACGACGCTGTAAGATTAATCAGAGAAACCATATATGAGGCAAGAAAAAACTTTGCAGATGATATAGAAAACCGCGCAGGCGCAAACGCCACCGGGGGCGGCGATATAAATACAGGAGAATATATTGCTATAAAAGAACTTCTAGATGGCCTTTCAAGCATCAATGACAAAACAAAATACATAAGCGATGTTTACAAAGAAGAACTTGAAAGCGCAAGAGAAAAAACCAAAAAAGAAATACAAACCGAAAACTGCCTTATTCCGGCATTCAATCCTGAAGATATGCAAATTAAAAATGCCACTAGTATAGAAAAAAGTTACAAAAAAATGCAGGCAAGCAAAAAAGCCATAAGCGAACTTATGAAAGCATACAAAACAACACAGAATAAAGAAACTCTATCTGAAATCATAGATAATTGTCACAATTTTTCAAACACGTATTTTGACATTCTGCGAATGACAAACAGATTTCCATCGCCAGAGAATGACACCAGAGAAATACACAGCTACATAGCTGATGATGCAATCTTAAATGCAGAATTCAGATTATTAACAGAAAACAATGATATTCAAATTGAAGCGCCGTACATTTTTTACTCAAATTAAACTTAACAATGATAAGAATTTCAAACATTAACATAAAAACTCAAAGCAGCGCAATAATAAAGCCGACAAAAACACTTGATACACAGCAAAATAAAAATACAACCAGTGTAATGTCATTCACCGGATATAAAAACTGTGAGGGGCGCAAAAACATACAAAAAACATCATGTGCGCTTTTGTGCACAGCAGCAATAGCACTTGCAAGTATTTTTACAACATCAAAACCGCTTAATCATTCTGATGTTGAAACTACAGTGGAAGGCAAAAATGAAATTGATACCGAAGAAATAAATGACAGCCCCATAAGAACAGAGGAAGAAAATAAAAAAGTTTTATTGGCAAAAGAAATGCTGGATACAGCAAACAAAGATTATAAAGAAATTGTAAACTCATTGTGGCAGACAAAAATTGGCATATCAAAAAATAAAGAGCAACCAGAAGAGGGGCTGCCATTATTTATTAAATTATATGGCAAAGAAACATATGATTCATTATCAAAAAGATACCAAAATATAATGAAAATAATATCAGGCGAAAAAATATGGCAAGGAGTTAAAACCGCAAACGATGCAGTAAATCTCATAAGAAATACTATCTGTGAAGCAAATAGTATATTTGCAAATGACACTTTTAACCACACCCTTACAAGTTCTGCAATAATAAATACAGGCGAATACGCAGCCATTGTTACATTGCTAGATGGGCTGGCAGGCATAAATGAAGAAACAAAAATAGTAAGTGACACCTACAGACTAAATCTTGATTTTGCAGCACAAAAAACAGCTGAAGATTTGAACGATGAAAGCGTATTTGAAAGCAGTCCATCCATAGATGCGGATGATTTAACGCTTTATTATTTTGATGAGATTAAAGAAATATGCTTTAAACTACAAACATTAAAACAAAAACATACAAATCTTTTACAAAAATTTATAAAAGCGCCGGATTATAAAATCCTAAACGAAATAGCCAGAATTTGCAGTGGCTATAATAATACATACGAAGAATTAAGCAAATTCAATTATTACAGAACAAAATCTGAAAATTCTCCTTATGCAATATACCAAAACAGGCTGCGAGAAGCTATAAGATATTCTGAAACAAGTCTTTCATATAAAACAGAACTAAGTATCAATCCGCCAGTCCAATTTCAACACGAAAAATGGTTTAACAAATAAAACACTGTACAAGCGCTGCAACCATTATATTTTAACCAACTATAAATTATAATGACAATTTAAGACACGCTATTTATTACCCCGAAACACAGACATAGGAAATATTTAAAACAGCAACAAAATTAAAGGCTATTACAAAAAACCAACTTTTTAAATACTTATAAAAACTTAAGCCTTTTTCTTTCTTTGTTTAATTCATCATAAACCCAGGCTGGAACAAAGTTTTTACCCATCAAGATAGAACCCCGATTAACCGAAGGGGCGTGAAAATCTGAGCCGCCTGTTATAATAAGTCCGTATTTTTCAGCAAGAGAAGAATAATGTTCTATCATAGCGGGGGAATGTTTCCTGTGATAAGCTTCAATTCCCCTCAAGCCATAGCTTACGAGCTCTTTTGTAAGTTCATCTGATATTTCAACATCAATAGGATGCGCAAAGACAGGTATTCCGCCTGCATCATACATAATTTCACAGGCATCATGCGGAGAAACTGTCTTCCTTTGCACATAAACATTTGACTCATCGTTAATATATTTAGCGTACGCTTCCATTACATTATTAACACCACCAGCATTTGTTATGGCACGCGCTATATGCGGGCGCCCAATACTTCCACCCTCAGCCACAAGAGCTTTAATATCTTCAAATTTTATCTTGATTCCTGCCTTTTTATTCAAAAGTTCAATTATTTCTCTGGTCTGTTTTACCCTTGCCTCCTGCTGGGCCTTCATAAGGTTCTGAAAATCATGATTATTTGTATCCATAAAATACCCGAGAATATGAACTTCGTAGCCCTTATATATGGTATTAATCTCAACACCAGGAAGTATTTCAAGCTTTATATTGTTTTTCTTAATATAGTCACCTGCAACCTTATGAGACAAAACATTGTCATGATCTGTTAGGGCAATCACATCAAGCCCGCAATCAACAGCTGTATCAACAACCATTTCAGGAGAAAATGTGCCGTCAGAATAAGTTGTATGGATATGCAAATCTATCTTCAAGCTATACCTCCTGTTTCTATGTATTTTTTATTTATCCTTTCAATTTTAATGCCACAACCTGTATCAATATCAAACTCCATATGAACTGCATTAATCTGTGCGCTGTCACAAGCTGCAACATCAAACCTCTCAGGAATAGACGAAACAAGCCTCCTTAAAGAATTTTCATATTCCATTCCTATAACACTTTCATATGAACCGCAAAAACCAGCATCAGTAATATAAACCATTGATTCTTTGGGCATAAACAAAGATGCAGCAGCCTTTGGAAAATAATTAAATTCCTCGCTTAATTCAATCTTTTTATCAATAACCCTCTCATCTGCCGTCTGCACGTGGGTGTGTGTTCCAAGGACAGCACTAACACCAAGAGAATACGCAAAATGCGCAAAACAAATTTTTTCCGCAGTAGCCTCGGCATGAAAATCAACAATTATAATTTTATCATCAATCCCTGTATTATTTTTTAAAACCGTCATGATATCATAAAGTGCCTGAAAAGGACAAATAACAGGCTGCATAAAAGTCTTACCGAGAAGATTAATAACAATGATTTTATCATTAAAAACCCGATACCCAACACCATGAGCTGTTTTGTGATAATTTAGAGGGCGAATTAAAACGCTGGAATCATTAATATATGTATAAATATCCTTCTTATCCCAAATATGGTTGCCAGATGTCATACAGTTAATTCCATATGAAATTAATTCATCATGGTTTTTTTTAGTTAAACCAAAACCATGAGAAGCATTTTCAACATTTGCAATTATAAAATCATACTTATCTTTTCTTGAATTCCCAAAGGAAACTTGAGAAACAGAATCATCCTGCCCAATAGCATCATTATACGGGCACTCTTCTTTTAAAAATTTTTCGACAGCTCTTCTTCCGGAGCGTCCAACTAAATCTCCAAGAAAAAGGACATTAAATTTTTCGGACATTTTTTACTTCGCAATTTCGGTAACTCTTGCCTCCCGAACCACTGTTACACGGATTTGTCCGGGATATTCAAGTTCATCCTCAATGCGTTTCACAATATCTCTGGCAAGTTTTGCACTGGCAGCGTCGCTGAACACATTAGGCTGAACTATCACCCTAACTTCACGACCGGCTTGCACTGCAAAGGACTGCTTAATACCCTCATAGCTGTTAGCAATTTCTTCCAGCTTTTTAAGGCGTTTAATATAGATTTCAAGCGTATCGCGTCTAGCGCCTGGCCGTCCTGCAGAAACAGAATCAGCTATTTTGACCAATGCCGCGACAAGCGTATTTGCCGCAACATCATCATGGTGCGCTTCTATAGCATGGATAATCTCTTCACGCTCGCCATAACGTCTGGCAAGCTCAACCCCTAATTGAATATGTGTACCTTCCTGATCGTGATCAACGGCCTTGCCTATGTCATGCAAAAGGCCTGCACGCCTTGCCTCTGCAGCATTAGCTCCTAATTCAACAGCAAGCATGCCAGCAATTTGCGCAACTTCAATAGAGTGTCTTAAAACATTTTGTCCATAGCTTGTTCTATAATATAAGCGTCCAAGAGTCCTCGTCAGCTCTTTGTTAAGGTTCATAATTCCAAGATCAAGAGCAGCCTTTTCGCCCTCCTGTCTCATTTTATTGTCAATTTCTTTCTTAGATTTTTCAAAAACTTCTTCAATCCTCACAGGGTGAATACGTCCATCCTGAATAAGTTTTTCAATAGTTAATTTTGCAACTTCACGCCTTACAGGATCAAATGATGATAATACAACAGCTTCCGGTGTATCATCAATAATTAAATCCACCCCTGTCAACGTTTCAAGAGTTCTTATATTTCTGCCTTCGCGGCCAATTATTCTTCCCTTCATTTCATCATTAGGAAGGGATACAACAGAAACAGTGCTTTCGATAACCTGGTCAATCACGCATTTCTGCATAACTTGAGATAATATTTCACGTGCCTTTTCTTCTGCTGTTTCTTTTATTTTTTGCTCATTCTCACGAATTAGCTGAATCTGCTCCTGCGCTAATTCCTGTTTAATTTGCTCAAGAAGCATATTTTTAGCCTCTTCTCTGCTCATAGAGGAAACTCTCTCAAGCTCAGTCAGCTGTTTTGCAACTAATTCAGCAAGATAATCTTCTTTATCTAGAAGTTCATCATATTTTTTATTAAGGTCAAACTCTTTGTCTGTAAGTTTCTGAATTTTAACCTCAAGGTTGTCCTCTCTTTTGGAAAGAGAATTTTCAAGACGGTTAATTTCAGAACGCCTTTGCCTCATCTCATCATCAAGCTTCTGCCTGTCATTGTGCAACTGTTCTTTTGCTGCAACAACAGCCTCTTTCTTTAAATATTCTTCTTTTTGCTTGTACTCATCCTCAAGCTTCTGGGCATTGTCACGGTAAAATTCAAGTTTTGTTCTCTGCCGTGTACATAAAATAACGGATACAATAGCTACAAGCGCCAAAATTATTATCAAAATATATAATAAAAATATTGATTCGATTTTCCCATACCTCAGTTTTAGTTACATAAGAACATTAAAAGTTTTCACTTCCCGTTCTGATTTTATTTGATGTTTAGTTTTTTATATAAAATTTAATATTAGAAAACAGTTGTTCAATAAAAATATATCATAAATTGACAAAATTTAACAATGCTAATGTTAAGTTTTGTCAAAATTGTAGACTATATAGAGTATATTTAATAAAAAATACTTAACAATTTGTAACTAAATAAGATAATAAATATTAGACTTATCAAATTTTATTATTAAAAATCATTTTGGAAAGAAAGTTAGATTTTAGAAAAAGGTCGTTTAAATGTTTACAAATTTGGTTTCTTTAATCACAAAATCATTAACAACCCAAAACACGCAGGCTGCCTCGCAGGTAAGTGCAAAACCCTTAAATTACAACCCTTTTGGCCAAAATGAAAATATGAATCCATTCATGAATCCTGCATTTGGAACAAACCAAAGCTATGCCAAAAATTCCCCTGTTCTTGGCGGCTATTTCGCAGGCTATTACAATGGAAAGCCAAACATAGTAGGCAGAAAATTATTTATAGAAGTTTAACCTGGCCATCAAATTTTACACTGCTGCAAATACCAAAGCGCCATAAAAAACCAACATAAAAATAAGCCAGAAGATGCACGAAAATAACGACCGGCCACAGCTTTCTCATCAAAAATGAGGATTTTCAAATACACAAAAACCATCATTTTAGACCAAAAGACAATTCACATCCATGCACATTTTTAATAACAATTTTTACCATAAAGTGGTCTTGAAATTTAGACATTTTTACCTTTTCATTTCACCTTCAAACGCCATCTGGTGTCTGATTTTAGATTCAAGATTAGTTATCGCCTGATTTTCAGTGCTTCCGGTTTCTTTCTCTCTAAGCTTCAGTACAAGTTTTGTTTCAAAAACACCTGTGCCCCAAATACCGAAAGCTATGGCAGATAGTATTGAAAGTCCCTTGGCAAGCCTTGTTCCCTTTAAATATTGACCTACTTTCTGCGCATTGCCCAAAACACCCTTACTATCCATCTTATCAACCATCTTGGATAATTTATTTACACTCTTTTTTATCGCCTTCATATCAATAAATGCCAGTGAATCAATCTCAGCTGTTGCTTCCTTAACATTAAATATGCCAAACTTCTTGCCGGTTGTTTTCTTCACAGTCGCAACATCACCTGTTTCCTTTAAAAATTTAACAACAGGATTGTCTGGATTGTCATATATAAAATTCAAAAGTTTTTTATCGATATCAGCATTTTTGCCTATTTTTTCAACATCATAACTTTTTACAAAATCAGAAAGTGCATCCTTTATTGAATTATCAGACACCATATTTTTAAAGCTATCTGATGCAAGAACATCATAATTCAATGATGTGTCCTTACCAGATAATGCACCGTACAATAGTTCAAAACCCCTTTGTATAGGCTGCGCCAGAGGGTACAAGAATGCTATTTCAATAAGCTCTTTTAATGCAATGCCCTTCTTTTCTCCTTCACGTCCTGTGCCAATCCTAAGGCCTGTAATGCCCCCATCAAGGATAAGCTGGTTTAAAACAGGATTATACATAAATGCAGATAAAACACCCGCGCCCTTGGAGCCTGTAAATGAAACCCCTTTTGCAGCCTGATTTTCTCCGTCAACAGTCTTGGTTAAACCCTTAAATATTTTGCCTGCTTCAGATTCATTAACAGCATGTTTTAGGGCTATTTCTTGAAGCATATCATTTTTAACCTTTTGTTTTACCTTTTCTTCGGTATCCTTTTGTTTATATAAAATTATTTTTGCAAGAGCAAGCATTGTAAGCCCTGTTGCCAGAGCAAATTTACCGGCAAATAAACCCCTTGCAAGGTTTTTATTTTCGCTCACTTTTTTTAGAGCCTCAAACTGAGTATTGCCTGTTTTTCCTTGTGTTTTTAGTTTATTCAGCGCAAATTCAACGCTGTCGGCAGACCCTGCCTTCAATTTCCTAATATCAACATCAGGACTCATTTTAAAGCCCTTGTAGAGCGTTTTATCTAAAAATTTTTTAATTAAAGGCAGACCGCCAAGCCAAACAGCACTTGTGCCATTTTCCTCGACAAATTTTTCAAAAGCATCATGCTTTCCGCCATCTTTTTTATATGTTAAAACAGTAACCTGATTTTTTATTAAATCTTTGGTGGCCATAGGAAAGATAGAGCCTGTATTGTTCCCCAAAGATGAAAGTATGCTGGTTGTTAAGCTGGTTGGTGACATTTTATCATTAGTTCCTTACAAAATTACAATCCCCAAATAAGGTTTCTCAACCTTTGATAAAGTGCGCCTGTTCGCTTTTTGTTTATTTTCATTATTAAAATTCCTGTATACTATATAATTAACGTTTGTGATGATAATAAATTGCTATTTTTGTTAAAAAATATTAAGAAAACTGGTAAGATAAAGCGGCTAATAAATTAATAAAGCCCTCCTTTTTATCAAGGAAGGCTAGAATCTAAATCTTTTTTAAACGAATTACTTGTTTTTAATAAAGACAAAGGCATAACTTTCCCTGAATTCATTAAACAACATACGTCGCAATAATTGTAATAATTTCACCATATTTACCTAATCCTTGATATATAATTTAGCTCTTAATAATATTACATAAAACATTTATTTTTGCAAGTACCCGATTAAATTACAAGATTAACAAAATTCCCTGCAAACAAATTAAAGATTACCGTCCGTGTTTTGCATAAACATATTTGATAAATATAGACATATATGCAAGAAGCAAATAAACCCACAAATACACATAAGCACTGTCATTGAAAAAGATTTTCACAGTTAATGCAAAAATCACCCCATTAATTAAGGGTAAAAACCAACACATTTTAGATTGGAATTTAGCGAATGTTGAGTATATAAAATAAAGAGGAAAAATCACCATCAAAAGAATTATGGAAACAAAAAACCCCAAAAATGATGGTATAAATTTCATAACACAATAAGGTAAAATAAATATTATGCAAAAACTTTGGACTATTTTTATTAAAAACTCTGCTCGCATAAAATTATTATAGCTTAATTAAAATCTGCAAAAACAAAGAAAACGATTATTGAAATTTTTCAAATGTAAACTTATGTTACAAAAATACATACAACAAAAATTTATCGCAAGAAGAAAAAATGCCTTCTTTAGTGCTTTTTGGATATTAAACAATTTGTATACCACACATCTATGTATAAGAAACGTTAAAATTTATTAAAAAGTTTGCATAGTAATTTTATTTATGTAACAATATGAATTGTTAATAGTCTAACCATTCCTTTCTTGACTTATGCGGTTTGTTTACAAATCGCATTTTATTTTATCTTTTTTTTGGTTCAAAGCCAGTCATAAAAATGATTTCAAGGTTTATTAAAAATAGCCTGCAGCTATAAAAATATGCTATAATTAGCACTATGAAAATCTTAGGAATAGACCCTGGCATAGGTATAACAGGCTATAGCGTCATTGAAGCAGACCAAAACGGTTATCAATTGGTCACATCAGGCAGCATACAAACAGATAAATCCATGCCCGTATCAAAAAGATTATCAGAAATTTTTGATGACATAACAGAAATCTGTAAAGCCTACAATCCTGATGAGGCCTCAATTGAACAGCTTTTTTTCTTTAAAAACCAAAAGACAATCATCCCCGTAGCAGAGGCAAGGGGTGTAATCCTACTGGCACTAGAGAAAGTAGGAATTAAAACCGCAGAATACACACCCCTTGTGATAAAACAGGTTTTAACAGGCCATGGAAGGGCTCAAAAAAACGAAGTAAGACTTATGGTGGAAAAATTTATAGAGCTAAATAAAAATACAAAGCTTGATGATACCGTAGATTCAATAGCCATAGGCATTTGTCACGCCAGAAACCTAGGATTCTAGTATTTTTTAACAATTTTATTTTTCTTGGGAGAGTAAAAAATGACAATTCATATAAATTCCTTAAAAAAATCTTGCGTGTATGGTGCTGCATTAGGCGCCCTGTCTGCAATTCCAGCTCTCATTCCGCACGTAATGTATATAATTGCACTTTTTTTACTTCCATTCTTATCTGCACCAGCCATCCTTCTACTTTTACAGGTAAGGGAAAATTCTGAAAATTTATGTTCACTAGAAGTAAAAGACTACACAATGCTTGGGGCGATAATTGGCGCTGTGAGCTGTTTTTCATTCCTTATAATTTTCTCTCCCCTTGTAATTTTGATTCATATTTTCATAAAGAACTATTACACATATGCAATAAATATATTAAATCCTTTCCTCGCAATAGTTTTTTTAGTTACCATTGCGTTAATTTTTGCACTGACTAACGCAGGAAGTGGCCTGATAACAGGGCTTTTAGTGAAACAGTTCAGAAAAAATTAGGTTAAAATTTGTAAAATGACAAACATTTACATTCATTTTTTGCGTATTTTTTAGATAAAATATGTTAAAATCTGCAAACTGGATAATTTAGGACACCACGCCTAAAACATAAATATAACTTAAAAATTTAGTAAATTAATAGGAGAAAATAAGATTATGAGCGGGTTTCACTCTAAAATAAAAACAATAGAATGGCACAAAACCAATGAGGGAGGTTATTCTGTAATGATTGACCAGACCAAAATTCCCTATGCGTGCGAAAAAGTTGAGATAAAAACACTAAATTCGATGTATGACGCCATAAAAACAATGATAGTGCGGGGTGCGCCCGCTATAGGCATAGCAGGAGCCCACGGCTGTGCGCTTTTCGCGCTGGAGCTTCTCTCAAAATACGCACCCACAGAAGATTTATGGCAAAAAAATAATCAAGGCAAAAATGAAAAATTAGACGAAAATCAAAAAAAATCTTTTTTTGATGAACTTGAAAATGGCCTAAACCACCTTAATTCCTCGCGTCCAACGGCGGTTAACCTCTCATGGGCAATAGGGGAGCAAAAAAAAATTATTAAAAACTCTAAAACACTTGATTTAAGGGAGGTGTGCGTAAACTTAATTGAGAATGCAATAAGGCTTGAAAATGAGGATATAGAAATAAATAAAAAAATCGGAGACCACGGTGCCGCAATCATTCCAAAGGGTGCAGGCATTCTAACTCATTGCAACGCAGGGGCTTTAGCTACAGTGGCATACGGAACAGCCCTTGGTGTGGTGCGAAGCGCCTTTGCAAAAGATAATACTATACAGGTTTACGCTGATGAAACAAGGCCCAGAGGTCAGGGTGCAAAAATTACAACATTTGAACTTGTTCAGGATGGCATTCCGACAACATTAATTACAGATGGCATGTGCTCATATTTTATGAGAAACAAAATGATAGATGTAGTGGTGGTTGGCGCGGATAGAATTGCTGCAAACGGAGATACAGCAAATAAAATAGGAACTTCAACCGTCGCAATTGCCGCCAAATACTACAATATCCCCTTCTATGTTGCAGCACCAAAATCCACGATTGATTTAACAATAGAGTCAGGAAATGACATTATAATTGAACTTCGGGATGAAGAAGAAGTGACAATGGTAAACGGCAAAAGAATTTGCGCAGAAGGTGTAAAAATAATAAACCCAAGCTTTGATGTAACCGATAATGCCCTGATAGCAGGTATTATCACCGAAGATGGCATCTTTAAGCCTCAAGAATTAAAAAGCAAATTGCACAAAGACTAACATTTTTTCTTAAAATGGAGTATATTAAGTGTAAAAAGCAGGTTCAAAATTAAATTTCAGCTAAAAACAAAACCAGCTAAAATGGCGGTTTTACACTCATAAAGCGCCTCAAAATACACCAAAAAAATGTGCAATAAACTTTTAAAATAAGGAGAATAAAATTATGACAAGAGAATGCGGCAGAGTTTACAATTTTTCAGCAGGACCGGCGGTTTTGCCAGAAGAAGTACTAAAAATAGCAGCTGATGAAATGATGAACTATCAAAATTCAGGCATGTCTGTTATGGAAATGTCTCACAGGTCTAAAACCTACGACAACATTATAAAAACAGCCGAAAAAGACCTAAGAGAATTAATGAATATTCCTGACAATTACAAAGTTTTATTTTTACAAGGCGGGGCACACCTGCAGTTTTCAATGGTGCCAATAAACCTCCTAAAAGCCGATGGCACAGGTGTTGCAGACTATATTGTAACAGGGCAATGGGCAAAAAAAGCATACAGCGAAGCTCAAAAATACGGAAAAATCAACAAAATAGCCACGTCTGAGGATAAAACTTTTTCATACATACCCGATTGCTCTAATTTGCCAATCTCTGAAGATGCAGAATATATTTACATTTGCGAGAACAATACAATATATGGTACAAAATTTCACACCCTGCCAAATACCAAAGGCAAAACCCTGGTAGCTGATATGTCATCATGCTTTTTATCAGAGCCTGTTGATGTTACAAAATACGGCCTGATTTATGCCGGTGTTCAGAAAAATGTAGGCCCTGCAGGCGTTCAGATAGTAATAATAAGGGAAGACTTAATAAGAGAGGACCTTCCAGCCTGGTGCCCAACAATGTTAAAATACAAAACCCATGCAGATAATGATAGCCTTTATAACACCCCTCCGGCCTATGGTATCTATGTTTGCGGCCTTGTGTTTAAATGGCTCAAAAAAATGGGCGGCCTTGAAAAAATGAAAGAAATTAACGTAAAAAAAGCTAAAATTTTATACGATTTTCTTGACAATTCAAAACTCTTTAAAGGCACAGTAGAAAAGGAATCCCGTTCTTTAATGAATGTTCCTTTTGTAACAGGCGATGAAGCTTTAGACAAAAAATTTATTGAAGAAGCTGCAAAAGAAGGCTTAGTACAACTAAAAGGCCACAGAACAGTTGGTGGCATGAGAGCCTCTATCTATAACGCCATGCCAATCGAAGGCGTTGAAGCCCTTGTTGAATTTATGAAAAAGTTCGAAAAAGAAAATGCATAATATAAATACATATATACATTTAACTCAAAATAGCCCGGAAAATCCCCGGGCTATTTTTTGACAGTTTAATTTAAAATATTATCAGGACAAGGCGCAAAATAATTGTTATTTTTATCCTGCTCATATGCACGGATATAAATATCCGTCATTAAAGTGAGTCACACCATAAAGTTTTATCCCGCATAAGACAAGGTATCATACGCTTTGGCGACAATTTTCCACTCGCCGTTTAATTTTACAAACGTTAAAAAGTCAGTAAAATTATATCCATGCCAGTTATCCTCGATAATTCTTACAACAGCTATCGTTTTTTCCAGGGCTATAATATCAATCCTTCCAATATAGTCTTGTCCACAGGCGCCCGCAGTATCTATGCCGTCAAAAAATGACTGAATGTGGCCTTCCTGTGTAGTTTTATCGTCAAGCTGACCGAATATTACCGCATTTTTGTGAAAATATTTTTTTACAATATCGCTGTCGCCATTTTTCACAGCTTCGATAAAACTTTTTGCAAGCTCTTCAACCTTTTGATATTCGCTAAAATCTTCTCTCATTAATGTTTTCTCCTTATCTTTTTTGTTATAATTATGATAAATTTTAACTATAAAATTTCAAGTACGAACATAAAGGTTAAATACTAACCAAAAGGAGAGTATGATGAAAAAAGATTGTTTAAAAAAAGTTGAAAGCTTCGATAAAACAGGTTTTAACTATACAATGTCTCTAATTAGCGGAAAATATAAATTAACCATTTTGTATGCTATATACAGATTTAAGATAATAAGATACAACCAATTAAAAAAATATTTAGAAATCATTTCACACAAAACATTAAGCACCACATTAAAAGAGCTTGAAAGAGATAATTTGATTATCAGAAAAGAATATCCGCAAATTCCGCCAAGGGTTGAATATTCATTATCAAAAAGAGGAGAAACCCTCATTCCGATTTTGTACTCAATGTGCGAATGGGGCGAATCAGAACAGGGATTAAATTCTAAGTGATTTACTTTAATCTTAATCAAATCTTAATTTGCAAATAAAAACGGTGCATAATAGAATTAAATGATTAAGAATAAAGAATAGAGGAAAAAATTTTTATGTGCGGAATAGTCGGGTATATAGGAAAGAAAAAAGCTGTTGATGTAATCTTAAAAGGCTTATCCCACCTTGAATACAGAGGGTATGATTCAGCCGGAGTTGCCCTTATGGCAAAAGATAAAATCAATATCTATAAGGCCGCAGGAAAATTAAACAACCTAAAAGAAATAATCTCAAAACAAAATGAAGCAGATATCAATACGTACGCTGGAATCGGCCACACAAGATGGGCAACCCACGGCATGCCATCAGAAACCAATGCCCACCCGCACACATGCAACTGTAAAAGCCTTGTAATAGTTCACAATGGCATAATAGAAAACTACAAAGACCTAAAACCCGCCCTTGAAAAAAAAGGCAGCAAATTTAAATCTGAAACCGATACCGAAGTGGCAGCGCACCTTATAGCCTATGAATTTGAAGAAAAAAAAGACCTTTTAAAAGCTGTACAAAGCGCAGTTAAAAAGCTAAAAGGCGCCTACGCATTCTCTGTTATGCATAAATCCATGCCAGATAGAATAATTGCAGCAAGAAAAAATGCGCCATTGATAATTGGTGTAGGCGAAGACGAAAACTTTATAGCATCAGACATCCCAGCAGTTATTGAATATACAAAAAAAGCAATATATCTAAGCGATAATCAGGTGGCAGAAATAAAGACTGATTCTGTTAAGATTTATGACGAAAACGACAATCTGATTACAAATAAAGTTGAATGTCTGCCATTCGAGCCTGTTGCCCTTTCGAAGATGGGCTATAAACACTATATGTTAAAAGAAATCCACGAACAGCCCGATGTTGTAAGGAATATCCTGACAGATAAACTCCAAAACAAAGATGCAGCGGTTGTTTTGGATGATGTAAAATTAACCACAGAACAGCTTAAAAAAATTAACAGAATACAGATTATTGCCTGCGGAACATCACTTCACGCGGGGCTTGTGGGCAAATATGTTATTGAAGAGCTTGCTAAAATCCCAACTGATATTGAAGCATCAAGCGAATATATTTACAGAAATACAATAGCAGATGAAAATACCCTTGTAATAGGCATTTCTCAATCTGGCGAAACCGCTGATACAATAACCGCAATTAAACAGGCCAAAGCAAAAAATTCACACATTGCAATAATTACAAACCGTAAAGACAGTGCAATGGCAAGGCTTGCAGACAGTTTGCTTCCTATTAATGCAGGAATTGAGGTTTCTGTTGCAGCCACAAAATCATACATAGCACAGCTTTTAAGCCTTTATCTCCTTGCGATATATCTTGCAGAAAACACAAATAAGACAAATTCTAAAGAGCTTTCAGAAATCAAAAAAGAGCTTTTAAGCCTGCCATCAAAGCTTGAAATCATTCTGAATGACACAAAAAAGGTTCAGGAAATTTCAAAAAAATATTCAAATTCGAAAGATTTTATATTTATTGCAAGAGGGATAAATTACCCCTCTGCGCTTGAAGGAGCACTAAAACTCAAAGAAATAAGCTATATTAATGCAACAGGATACCCGGCAGGAGAACTAAAGCACGGCCCCATTGCTATGCTTGATGAAACCATGCCAGTTCTTGCAATCCTAAATAAGGGCCCAGTATATGATAAAATTTTATCAAACTGCGAAGAAGCAAAAGCACGCCAGGCAAAACTTATCGGGGTTACAAACTTTATTGATGAAAAACATAAAAACCTTTTTGATGATACAATTTTAATCCCGGAAATTTCAGATATGGTATCGCCCGCTCTGAATATAACGGTACTGCAGCTTTTAGCCTATCATATTTCTGAATACCTTGGAAAAGACGTTGACCAGCCAAGAAACCTTGCAAAATCAGTAACGGTAGAATAGGACAATTTTTAGCCGCCTGAAATAATATTGCCCAAATATTAACTTTTGTAACAACTATTAAAATTTTGTACAAAAATTTATTTTTTCAAACGTTATAAGAACAGCACAAAAAATAAAATATACAAAATGAAAATAGGCTGCAATAATTTTATAAACACAAATTTGGTGCATAATTCAAACACCCGCAATTCAAAAAACTTTGGGCAGATAAAAGGGAAAAAACTTGCAGATGCTCAGTTTGGCTCATCTAAAATTATAACCAAGATTGCAAAACTAAAAAGCCCAACAGTTATTCCAGATGACAAATTTACACATTATGCAAACACAATATTGCTAGCATCAGGGCTTACAAATAAACTCTTTCTTGCCCCTGACACATTTTTATTAAATGGGCTTTATAAATGTGATGGCACAAATTACCCTTGGGCCAAAGAAATGAACAATCTGGCTTATAAGGCTTCTTCACTGATTTCAACTGACAAATCTTTTGAAAATATAATGGAAACAATAGCAAACGGCATAAAAGAGATATATAACGATGATGCCTTTGGCAAATTGACAAACAGTAGACCACCTTTTCTGATGTACAACTATAGCAGAGGAAGAGAATACTTGGATGCATATCATGACAGACTAAAATCAAGGTCTAAATCAGTCTATACTGGTTATTCACCAAATGCAAACTTTCGCTTGAGAAAAGCAAATGTATGCCAAATCTCAAAAAATACACACCCGGAGGGTATAAAAATAGCATTTCCCAAACATAAAATAAGTACAAATCTAGAATTAGTAAAAGATGAATATGAAAAGCTGAAATCATTAAACAATCCCTCAATAGATAAGATCAATAAATCAATCGCAACAATGCACTGGCTAATGGCACAGGAAACACCATACGAGAGAGGCAGCAACTCCATTGCAAACATATTAACAAAATCAATCTATCATTCATACGGAATAAAAACAGGCCCGGCAAGATACGGTTGCAGTTTTGATTTTGAAGCATTCTACAGAGATTTAAATGAATTTGTTAGTATCTATCCTTATCTATTTGAAAAACCTCCAAAAAAAGTTTTGTAAATAACACTTATAAACTCACTAGGCAAAAAACCTGAGTAGGGCCATGATAAAATCAGACAATTATATACAATCTTTTAACACAAGCAATATCAATTCCTTTTACTCTTACAAGGTAAGCCATTATGCATAAAATAGTGTTTCAATTAGGTTTCTTGTAAAGAGAAACTTATATTTGTTTTTTACTAGATAAAAGCTAGAATAAAAAGTAAACATTTAATAGGCAGTCAAAAGTATTTCTTTTTAAATTACAAGGAAATTACCTGCTTGCCCTCAATCTGCCTCCATCATCATTTGCAAAAACTTGCGAAAATATTTTTTGCCCGTCCATTTGTCTTGAAACCGTTCTTATTTCCCCGCTTTTAGGGAAATAATAAACGCTAGAGGCCTCGTTTGCACCGTTTTTCAGAGTTCTTTGAATTTGTGTTACAAAGCAGTCCTCGCCCATCTTTTGCACCTTCTTTGAAACAAAGCCTTTTATAACATCACCATTATTTTTTGTATATTCAAAAGTGGCATCTTTGCCTGCCTTGGCATTCTTTATAATTTCATTCATATTGGCTTTCTTAAGCTGAAAACCTTCACCAGATGGGAATTTTGACGGGATAAAGTTATATGTGTCTTTAACTCTCCTGATAAGACTCGAAGCGTTCAAAAACTTGTTATCAATAAGATTGACATTTTTCTTCTCTACAGCCTCTGCCAATGTACCTATTCCAAGCATAGATTGTGTTTTAATATCAGCCGCGCCCTTAACAAAAGCATCCCTGCTCTTCAAAATATCGCCAGGCACATTTGCAAGTGCATCCGCCATACTTTGAGTGCTTTGCACTGCTTTTTTAATATTTCCGCTTGCCTTCTCAATTCTAGCAGGGCTTAATTTACCCCCCCCCGTAATTTTTTTTACCCCTAAAGCAATTACTCCAAAATTCATATTTATTCTTCTCCATTTAAATTCATTCAGTGCTGATAATTTAATAAAAACATTTTCTTTAAAATAATTGCCATGCTTTTTTAATATTGTATGTATGCCTGCATTAAAACCGAATAAATACTTATACCAGTTCTTTGTACTACAACTAAAAGACCAATCAAAACACAAAAAATAAGAGCAATTTTTACAAGGCTGTTGTTTTTATTTAATTAGAATACGCTAAGATTGGAAAAATAATGACACTGCAGCTGCACAATATTTTTCAACAGGGAACAATATTAAAACAAAAAGTTTTGCCATATATGGAAAAACCGCTTAATGGTACAGTAAAAGCAATATCAAAATCTGCACTAAATACTGCAATAAAATTTCAATCAATAGCAAATACTGCCCTTGCAAAGGCAGGAATTAATTTACAGACACAAAAAATAAAAACTATTAAACAACCAGCACAACACATAATAGAAACAAAACCCCTGCCTTTAATATTCAGACCGGAAGAATACACAAGAAAAGAAATCAACAAAAAAATCTGGGATTTTGAATACCAAATAAAAAAGATGCCAAAGGAACAACGGATTGCAAAAGACGACTACTCGCCGCTTGATTATAACAAATTATACACAATTGATGAATATATACATTCAAATAAAGGCTATACAGACAATATCTGTGATTGTATAGCTGCAGTTTTATATAACAATGATGATGCATATATGCTGCACCTTTGCCCAGGAAAACACAAGAAAAAAGCCCAAATTAGCCATATGCAACAAAAAATGGCAGAATTTGTCAATAATCTACAAAAAGATGGAAAAGAATGCAAGGCGTTTTTATTTGGAGGCCATATAAAAGAAAGCGAAAAGCTTCACCAAAACATTTTGGAAGTTTTAAATACAAAAGGTATTCAGCCCGATGAAGTTTTATACACTGTACCCGAAATGGATGCTCCACACAGGCTTTATTATGATTTAAACGAAGGCATTATTCCTGATAATTATGCACATTTTGATTTAGATGACCTAAGCCAATGCTTTAAAACCGTAAACATCCATTAAACCAAAATCATGCGCACCGGGAATATGATTAATATTGCTATTCATCAGCCAAAGATTTTAATATTTTAACTAGCTCTTTTGTTGTATAAGGAACTCTTTTTTCATAGCATTCGCCATAATTATCAATATGCCCATCGCCAAAAGTATCAGCGGGTGCCTTATAAAAACCGGCGTTATGCATTTGTTTTATGCTTTTTACTTCACTGCCTGTAGTTTTAAAAATTTCACCGCTTAAAATCTTCCTTGCAACATCAATTACTTTATTAAATTTATTTTCAGAATACAAATCTTCTTCACTATTTTTTATCTCTATATAATCCATACCGTTATAAGGCTTATATAGTGTATCTCTTTCATTTTTTACAGCTACAAATACAACTTTAGCTTTATCTATATGTTTTTCATCCTCACTATTTCTATCTGAAAAAATTACAACATCGACACCCATATCATCCAGCCTGCTGATTTCATCAGTGTATTCTATCTCCCTTGCTAATTGTTTAGCTGCCCTTCTTGTTTCCTTTTCCATATCATTAACATAAGTGTAAACACCCTTAAAATTAAGTGAATTATTAACAGAATTAATATTCATAGCCTGCCATTCTCCATTTAAATTTTAAACACTGCCTGTTAGCAAAACAGGGTAGTTATATAAAACTTAAAAATAAATTTTTTGCTAACCGCAACACAAAAACGTTATAAAACTTTACATTAATTTAAATAATATCTGTTAAAGATTTTATTATGATTGCAGAGTTTTAAAACTCATACTAATCTTTCTTGTTTGCATCCATTGAACCACTTAATTCATCATACATATCACAATATGCACCCCATTCCGCCCTTGTAAGATTATTTTCCCAAGTGTTATCCCTTACTTTATTAATCATCTTACCATTATTGCCATATAACATAACAAGAGGGGTTTTATATCTGGGATGCTTACAATCAACAATTAAATCTATTGCCATATACTTAACAATGTTTGAATCTAGCAATACGCCAGGATACTCTTTCTTTAGCATATTGTTCAGTTCTCCTACCTTGTCATACCTTAATTTCAAATAAAGGTAATTTCCCTTAACCTTAATGCTTTCATTATCCATATATATGCCCTCATCAAGCTTATCCCAGGATGCAAAAGCACTCCCTAAAGTAAACATAAGACACAATAAAACCCATAAAACTTTCTTCATACTCGCCTCTTCTTTATATCTTTTTTTAATTTTTTTCAAGCAAAGTGCCTGCTTTTATTCTACTCTAAACCCTGTAATCAATACAACAAAAAGGTACCAAAACTGGCACCTTTTTATATAAAGCTTATTAAGATTACAGCATAGTCTTTCTTAATTCTTCGCCTGATTTCGGGCTTAAATATGCTGGCGCCACATCAAAAACTGTCTTACAGCCAGTTTGGCCCTCATTTGCCATTTTATAAGCTGCCCTAGCATAGGCTATAAGCACACTTGATGTAAACTCAGGATTTGAATCAAGCTTTAAGTTGTATTCAATTATATGATTATTTTCCTTATTTAGTCCAGTTTTCCCGCATCTAAATACAAAACCCCCATGGGGAATTCCTGAATGATTCTTCTTCAGCTCTTCATCGGATATAAAATGCACAGTTGTGTCATAATCAGCAAAATAGTTTGGCATATTCACAATTTCTGCCTCAATTTTTTTTGCATCTGCGCCATCTTCTAATACTACAAAGCATTCTCTTGTATGTTTTTCTCTTGTTGAAAGGGTTGGATTTTCGCAATTTTTCACAGCCTCAAGTGCCACTTCAACAGGAATAGTGTACTGTTTTGCATCCTTAACACCTTCTATCCTTCGAATAGCATCAGAATGCCCCTGACTCACACCCCTACCCCAAAAAGTATAATCATTCCCTTCGGGTAAAATTGCATTTGCATACATTCTGTTTAATGAAAACAAACCAGGATCCCAGCCTACAGAAATAATACCGACTTTGCCGCCTTCTTTAGCAGATTTATCAACATTATTAAAATGTTCTGGAATTCTTGCATGCGTATCAAAACTATCAACAACATTGAATATTTTTGCATACTTTGGCGTCTGCTCTGGTAAATCCGTAGCACTTCCGCCACATAAAATCAATACATCAAGCTTATCTTTCCAGTTTTCAATTTCTGAAACGCTCAATACCTTTGCCGTTTTTGAATTTATTTTTAAACTTTCAGGATTTCTCCTTGTAAATACCGTACAAAGCTCCATATCAGGATTCTGATTAACAGCGGCCTCTACACCGCGCCCTAAATTTCCGTATCCTAAAATTCCTAATCTCATTAATGCCTCCAAAATAACTATTTTTTTATGTTTAAATATTATCACAAAAAAATTCACCCTTATTAAACAAAGGTGAATTTTCCTGTATGAATTTTACATTTTAAATAAGTCCCTGAGATTTCATAGCCTTTGCTATCTTTCTGAATGCTGCAATGTTTGCACCTGCCACATAATTATTCCCATATCCGTATTCTTGTGCAGCCTTATTTGTTTGGGCAAAAATATTTGTCATAATACCATCAAGCTTTTTATCAACCTCATCAAAGCTCCAAAAATATCTCATAGAATTTTGGCACATTTCTAATGCTGAAGTAGCTACGCCGCCTGCATTTGCAGCCTTACCCGGTGCCACAAGGACATTATTTTTTAAGAAGTATTCAACAGCATCGTTTGTACACGGCATATTTGCACCTTCACCAACAGCCTTTGCACCGTTTTCTACAAGAACCTTTGCACATGAAAGATTAATATCATTTTGTGTGGCACATGGAAGAACAACATCGGCCTTAATGGTATATACAGCAGGAATTTCACCATTATTTTCCATATATTTTGCAGATGGTACTTTTTCTAAATATTCTTTAATTCTACCCCTCCTAATTTCCTTTATTTCCTTCACAATATCAAGTTTTATACCGTCTTTATCATATACGCATCCATTTGAATCACTCATAGCAACAACATTTGCGCCGTAGCTCTGGGCTTTTTCGCACGCATAAATTGCAACGTTTCCAGAACCTGATATAATAACCGTTTTACCCTTTAATTCCAGCTCGTTTGCCTTTAGCATTTCTCTCATAAAGTATATAAGGCCGTAACCTGTAGCTTCTTTTCTTGCTAAAGAGCCGCCGTAATCAAGCCCTTTGCCTGTTAAAACACCTGCTTCATAATTATTTCTAATTCTTCTGTATTGGCCAAATAAAAATCCTATTTCCCTTGCACCAACGCCGATATCACCAGCAGGAACATCCACATCCTGCCCTATGTGTTTTTGTAATTCAGTCATAAAACTCTGACAAAAACGCATAATCTCATTATCTGATTTGCCCTTAGGATCAAAATCAGAGCCACCCTTGCCGCCTCCTATAGGAAGTCCCGTTAATGCATTCTTAAAAATTTGTTCAAACCCTAAAAACTTCATTATGCTTTGATTTACAGTAGGATGAAATCTTAAACCGCCCTTATATGGCCCCAAGGTACCGTTAAATTGCACCCTGAACCCCCTGTTTACCCTTGCTTTGCCATTATCATCAATCCATGGAACCCTGAATGTTATAATTCTTTCTGGCTCAATTACTCTTTCTAGGAGCGCAAGCTCTTTATATTCTGTCTCATGTTTCAATATAACAGGCTCAAGTGATGATAAAACCTCTTTTACTGCCTGCAAAAATTCAGGCTCATTGGGGTTTTTTGCCATCGCAAGATTAATAACATCATTTAAATATTCTGACTTCGTCTTAACATCGTCAAGTATGCAGGAATTGTTCATAGGGCATTTTCTCCATAACTAATTATAATAGGCTGATTATATCACAAATTTTTCTCTGCTAAATTTGTAATATTTTATGAATGTAAAAAAATGTTTACAAAACATTTGGCTTTTTACAATTTTTCAGACCTTAATCATACCAATATAGCTATAAAATTATAAAATTTTTCAAATACAAAACAATATCAATTTGTTGGATTGTAAAAGAGTTTTTCCTGGATTTACGAATAGACAGTCATTTTATAATAGTTTACCCACAGGTACAACCGTATTCTTATCTCCATGGGTTATATGTAAGTCATATGTATATGGCACACCTAAAGCCAAGGTAAATTCTTTTAATATTTCATCTAAATACTTACCTGCGCCGATAAATTCACCAAAAATAACACCCTTAATCCTGTCTCGCAGCGGTTTGTTTCTTAAAATCTGCGTTAACATTCTGTCTATCTTGTAATCAGGCTCGTTAATATCTTCAATAAAAAGAATTATATCTTCATCCGGCACATAGCTTTTAGGCTCTGCGCCGAAAAGAGACACAATAGTGGCAAGGTTCCCGCCCCAAAGAATCCCTCTTAACATACTGCAATCGTATTCATCATTACCCTCGAAGCCCTGTGTAAAACGATTAAATTTCGCTAAATTGTATGCATCACTTTCTATCGCATTTTTATATTGATAAAATTCATCCAGCGACATCTTTGCTATGCTGCTTGCAGCCATTTTTGCATGGTATGTCACCTGTCCTGTATTTTTGTATATAGAAACCAAAAGTGCCGTAATATCAGAGCTTCCAACAAATTTTTTAGGGTGTTTTTTTATAATATCGTAATCAATCTTATCCAAAAGACGAATAGCCCCATATCCGCCTCTGGCACATATTATGGTATCAATATCATTATCAAGATAAGCATTGTGTAAATCTTCAAGTCTGATTTCATCATTCCCTGCCATATAACGGAATTTTTTATGACACCCAGGAAATATTGTCACCCCTATACCAAAATTTTCTAAAAAACTTTTTGCCTGCTGCAAATTATCCAATGTTTCTAAATTCCCAGCTGGCGCTATTATTGCAATGTTTTTCATATATTTTATTTTAGCACAAACGAATAAAGTCCTGTTAATTTGGATATTATATTAAAAACGTAATGTTATATAATTACAATATGAAGCTAAAAGAAATACTTAAGATATTAGAATAAGATGGATGCTTCCAAATTACACAAAAAGAAAGTCACAGACAATTTAAACATAGCGAAAAACCAGGACGCGTAACAATTGCTGGCAAACCACTGACGATATAGACAAAGGAACGTTAAACAGCATACTAAAGCGGGCAAAATTGAAGGAGTTATAAATGCTGGACAATTATTTAATCATTATTGAAAAACAAGAAAATAATTATAGCGCATATTGCCCGGACGCTGACGGTTGTATCGCAACCGGCGAAACACCTGATAAGGCAAGAAAAAATTTCTTAGAAGCTCTTGAATTTCATTTTGAAGGCTTAAAAGAAGATGGCTTGCCCATTCCAAAAGCATCCTCAATATTCGCCTTTACATCTGATGACTGCACAGGCGTTTTGAATGTTCGTACAAAAAAATCTACTCACTTAAAACTTATTAAAATTGCAGAATCCGAAAATGTATCAGTACCACACCTTGTAAATGACGCTATAATTAAACAATACGGCTAAAATACGCCCCATAAATTTTCATTCGCAAAATTTTTATACTATAATATTTCTATGAGTGAAAAATATTTGCCATTATTTAGAAAATACCGCCCGCAAAGCTTTAAGGATGTAGTAGGCCAGGAAAGCCTTGTAAAAGCGCTTTCTAACGCTATTGAATTAAACAGAATAGCCAATGCTTACCTTTTTGCAGGCCCAAGGGGTACAGGAAAAACCTCAAGTGCCAGGATTTTTGCTAAATCCCTTAATTGTGTAAACGGTCCCACGCTTGAGCCATGCCAGAATTGCCCAAGCTGCCTTGATATAACCAACGCCTCAGGGCTTGATGTTATAGAAATAGACGCCGCAACAAATAGAGGTATTGACGATGCTAAAGATTTAATCGCACAAACGCAATATGCCCCAATGAATGGCAAATACAAAATATTTATAATAGATGAAGTCCATATGCTCTCAAACGAAGCATTTAACGCGCTCTTAAAGACATTTGAAGAGCCCCCTGCAAACGTTATATTCATCCTTGCAACAACAGAGCCCCACAAGGTAATTGAAACCATTGTTTCAAGGTGCCAAAGGTTTGATTTAAGACGAATTACAACCGATGATATTACAAAACGCCTAAGAGAAATTTCAGACATTGAAAACATAAAAATTACAGACGATGCCCTTTATACCATTGCAAAAAATGTTTCAGGCGGCCTTCGAGATTCACTTGCACTTTTAGATCAGGTAAGCATTCTTGGCGCTAGAGAAGAAATTACAAAGGCAGACATTGAAAATCTTCTTGGCAAGGTAACTTTTGATGTTTCATTTGATTTTTTAAACAAAATTGTGGCAAAAAATGTTGAAGCAGTGCTTTCTTCGCTTGATGAGATATACAATAAAGGCTTAGAGCCCAAAAATTTCTGCGAAAATTTCATAGAATTTCTAAGAAATCTGATTTTTGCCCTAAAATCAACTGATGACAAACATACACTAAAATTTACAAACTTTAACCAAGATGATATCAACAAAATAAAATCCCAAAACTTTGATTCTGCAAGGATTTTTTCCTATTTAGAAAAAGTCATAGAATATTATAAAGAAATCCGCTTCACCACAAACCCTTATCTTTGGTGTGAATTAATGGTAATAAACTTATGCAAAGATAATACTGCACCGGTTTCTGGCACTTTATATCAGCAAAATATTACTGCAGCGCCGTCAAATGTCATACCAAACACTGATTTATCCAGTGCTATAAAAAAACCTACAGACTTAATCAGAAAATCCTCTGAACAGCCAACAAATATCAAAAATCCTGGTTTGGCGAACATTTCAAACTATCAATCCAATCTACAGCCAGTCAATATGCCTCAAACAGGTCAAAACACTGTGCCAACCAGCACGCAAGCCCCCAATACCAATGCATACGGTATTGTTGAAAACCCCACAAGCTTTGTAAGAGAAGCATTATCGGACGTAAATATCCCTGAAGAGCAGGTAATAAAAGATTCTCCAGATGATGGCGGCCCTGAAAATTCACGGGAATACAAAGAGGCAATGTATGAAAATACAGACACAAAAGCCTCTTTAGTCAAACAAAGCACTGAAAACCCAGACTCTGCATCTATTAATAAAAACGCAGAAACAAAATCTCAAAACACAGAAGATATTTCAGGCGATATAAGCACAAATACCGCTCACAGAGAGACCGCAAGAGTAAATACACCTGCACAAGCACCTACAGCACAAATAGCCAAAGCGCCTGAACAAACGCAGGCACCACAGCCTTCAGGCAATGCATCTTCTGCAAACATAATAGACCCTATTCAGGCATGGGCCTCTGTATTGAATTCTATCCAATCTATCCCCGCAAAATTTTTCTATTCAGGCGTGGGAAAACTTGTGAGTGTTGAAAACAATAAGGTAACCCTGGGCTTTGTCAATAATAATGCCATAAATCAAGCTAAATCAGAATCAAAATTTAAACACCTAACAAAGGCTGTTACAGAAACCCTTGGGCCTGATTTTACAACAGAATTTATACTGATTACAAATGATGTCAAGGTGCTTGATGCAAAACTAACCGCCAAAATTCAAGATAACAAGCCAAAACCCTCATATAATCAGCAGCCCCAAAGCGAGCCTCAGGATACATACAGCTATAATGCCTTCCCAGAGGATAATTTACTTCCTCATACAGCAAATGAGCAAACCCCTGCATATCCAAAACAAACAACACCAGAAAAAATCAAAGCTCCTGCACCCGAAAACAAAAACAATACCACAAATAATAACGGGAATAAAATCGCAGCAGCAAGCTACGGACAAAAAACAAAAGAAATGCTTGAAGCCTTTAATGGCAGAGTTATAGAGTAATCCCGTCACTTCTTCTATACAAAATTGTCCGCACCTTAAAGGGAAGATTCAATATTAATCATATAAGTGCAGCAAATTACCTAGACAATCATACCAACATTTATTTCCAATTTACAAAATGTCAGTTGGACTTTTTGTTAAAATTAAGTATCATATGTATGACTAACTTTTTTTATTTTTCTTCAAAACTTGATTAAAAAATGGTTTTTTTGTATCATAAGATTAACCTTTTGTTGTATAGATGTTTATTTTGAAAATTTATGGCTAAAACTTATACAGAAACAAAAACCCATGAGGTCACAGTAGACGTTGTAATTTTAACTATCGTTAAAAATACACTTAAGGTGCTTTTGGTAAAAAGGGTGAACGAACCATTCAGGGGAAGATGGGCTATCCCCGGAGGTTTTATTAGATTATCTGAGAACCTTGATGATGCAGCTCTTCGCGTGCTTAAAGAAAAAACAAACGTTCAAAACATCTATTTAGAACAACTTTACACTTTTGGCGACCCCCTAAGGTACCCGAACACAAGGGTTATTACTTGTGCTTATTTTGCACTTCTTCGCGCTGAAGATATTGATGTTAAAATTATGGATGAATCACAGGTTGCAGAAATCGAATGGCATTCTGTTGAAAAGCTGCCACCATTAGCCTTTGACCATAAAGAAATTATAGAATACAGCCTCAAAAGAACAAGGGAAAGGCTTGAGCTGTGCCCTGTTGCTTTCCAGTTACTTCCAAAGAAATTCACACTAACAGAACTGCAAAAATCTTACGAATTAATCCTTAAAAAAGACTTGGATAAAAGAAACTTTAGAAAAAAGATGCTTGCAACAAATATGTTAATTGATTTAAAAGAATTTTCAAAAACGGGCTCAAAACGCCCTGCTGCATTATATTCCTTTGATACAATAACACTTGATTCAAAAAGAGGTCACTTCTTTTCATAAATCAAATAGATAAAATATTACCTCTTGATAAGGTAAATCATCATATTTTGTTTGCACCCCATTTATCTTCTTTTAACCTCTTCAATTATAAAAATAGACTTATTTACTTAGAGCAATTCAATACAATTTAAAAGCAGTCATCAGAAATTATTGCACTCATCATTGCACCAACAAACTGTACAATAAGGCAAAATCCGAAACATTATTAAATTCGATTCATCGGCCTTCTGTCAAAAAAAGCTCTACATCAGCTTCTTCACCCAATTTAAAAGTGTAGTAATATCGTATGGTTTTGGAAGATACAAATCTGCCCCAAGGGATAAAATATTTTTTTTATCCTGAACAGTAGTTGAAAAAATAATTTTTGGCATTTTGGCTATTTTTTCTATAGAATCATTTTTCTTTATGGTACCAAGTATATTGTAGCCTTGCTTTCTGTGTTCATTACCGTAGTCCAAAATCAAAACATCCGGCTCAAACTTTTCATATTCATCTGCAAAAGCTTGATAATCATCACACGCCTTAACATTGTATCCCTCCATCTTAAGGCTGACTTCTAAAAGACAGTTCAAAGCCTTATCTGCCTCCATTATCATTACTCTATTTTTAGGCTCCACTTTTGAAATTTCGCCATAAAGTTTCGGTCTATCTATCATATAGCAGGAATTTTTTGAATTTTTACAAAGCTTTAATACATTAAACAATACATTAAGCGCCTGTTTTTCATTCCCAAACTTATCCTCCCCTATTTCAATAACCGCAACAGAAAGCTTCATTAGAGGAATTTTTTTCTCTTCGATAGTTTCAGAACTGTAGAGCATAAAGTTATTTTTATAATCAAACTCGGAATAGAACCTTTCCAAAATATTATCAAACGCGAAAGTTAAAAATTTAGCAACTTGCTCTGCCCTCATAAAATTTGTAACAAGCAAAAATTCCCTATTTGAATAATGCCCCGCAATATCATCCTTTTGAAGTGTTGAATTTATAATAGCAGCAACGGTTTGAAGCACCTTTTCATAAGCTATTTCACCATAAATTTCTTTATAAAAATCAAGTCCAGAAATATTTATAAGCATAACAGCGCGCAGAATATTTTCCTTGAGGCGCCTTTTTAGGGCCTTTACCGTCACCTTGCTTTCAATAAAATTTGTCAAAGGATTAATAGAATTCTCTAAATATCTTCTTATATGGGCATTTATCCTTGCCTGGAACTCTTTTGTCTGAATTGATTCATCCAGAAAATCATCCGCCCCTGCTTCAAATGCGCTTAATTTATCATCAATGGCATCAGACTTTGAAATGGCAATTATTACAGGCCTAAAATTATAGGTTAAAACTCTTATTTTCTTAATAAATTCGCTCAAAACATCATCAATAGTATCAGAAACTATGATTATTTCAGGCTCTGTATTTTTTATTTCAAAAATCGCCTCATCAAGCTTTGCAAATATTTTTACATCACAATTCAGGGCCTCAACCAGTTTTTTATGCTTGATTGCAAGCTCTTTTCTGTTTGTTAAAATCAATACCTCAGGACTATACATCAGTAACCTCCCTGGGTTTATTGGCCTGGATTTTAACCTTTTGTGTCATTCTTTCAGGCTCCATCACAGGAATATACACTAAAAACTCAGTAAAGTCCTCTTCCTTTGATGAATTCACCTTAATATTGCCATTCATCTTCTCAATCAACATTTTTGCAATATAAAGCCCAAGCCCGCTTCCCTGTGCGGTCGATGTTAAATAATTATCAATCCTGTAAAATTTTTCAAAAATATGCTCAATTTCTTTTTCTTCAATATATGAACCAAAATTTTTAATTGAAACCACATTGAAATCACACTTATTTTCAATCCTAATCTCAATATCAGAATCTTTGCTAGAATACTTGCAGGCATTTTCAACAATATTTACAAAAACCTGCTCTAGCCTGTCTTTATCTGCCATTGAATTTATCATGGTAGATGATATTATCTTAAAATCTTTATTTTTGTAATTTATCTTAACAATATCACAGACATTTTTTATAAGCTTAGATAGATTAATCTCCTTTAGAATAATCTCAGTTTCTCTCGCCGTTTTTGCAATACTCAAAACATTTTCAACAAGGTTAATAAGCCTGTCAGATTGCTCTAAAATAATATTCAAAAACTTTTTCTTACTAGCATCATCAAGCTTATCCCAATTATCAAGCATAGTCTTTGAAAAGCCCTTAATACTTGTTAATGGCGTTCTTATCTCATGCGAGAGTGTTGATATAAATTCGTCTTTTGTCTTATCTGGTTGCATATTTTATTTACCCGCCCTATAGTCAACCTTCAAGGGTATCATTCTGTCCATCAAAAGCAACAATATTTTGCGTATTCCAAAAATATCCACTCTGTTTTCCTCAAAATTCTGAATAAAATATTTTTTCACTTCACTCAATATTTCAGATAAATCCTTGCTTTCTTTGGCAAATTGGCGAAGCGCTACAAATGCCCTTACAATCTGAATATTAATCTCAATAGCTTTTTTGCTCCTTAAGATGCTGGATAACCTGGTAACACCATATTCTGTAAGCACATATGCATTCTTCAGGCTATACTTGAGTTTCCCTAGGTGGTTGCAAAAAGTCATCACCTTATTTTGTTCATCATTAGTCAATTGAAACATAAAATCAGATAGAAATGGTTCAATATTACATGTTGTCGCCTGTTTAATCTTTTTTGTTTCTTCATCGTACAATTCAGCCAAATCACAGTCAATCATTAACCTCTGGCCACAAATTTTAAAAATTATTTTTTGCAAGTTTTCAAACATCGCTAATCCATTCATTTTTAAATTATACAATAAAATGAAAACAGACATGCATAATTTTGTTAGATTCTATATGCAAGTTTCCGCTGAATAACAATGCTGAATAACGATTTCGCAATCGTGCAGCTATTTATGCTATAATAAGTTAAAAGAGGGTTTTATGGTTTTAGATAACAAGCTTGGTATAACAGAGTCTGCAGAACTTGCAAGAACAGAAGAAAAAATAAGCAAAATAAAGGCTCTTGAGCTTTTTGAAAAGGGCATTCTTGATTCTTTGAAAGCAGGAACATTTAACTCACTGTCTAAAATTCATAAGTACCTTTTTGAGGATATTTACGAATTTGCTGGTAAAATCCGAAATGTGAATATTGCCAAAGGCAATTTTAGATTCGCTCCTGTAATGTACTTAAAGCAATCTTTAGAATATATTGATAAAATGCCACAATCTACTTATGAAGAAATTATTGAAAAATATGTTGAAATGAATATAGCGCATCCCTTTAGAGAAGGCAACGGCCGAAGTGCGCGCATATGGCTGGACTTAATTTTAAAAAAAGAACTTGGTAAAGTTGTTAACTGGTGTATGGTTGATAAAGAAGATTATCTTTTAGCAATGGAGAGAAGTCCTGTTAAAAATATTGAAATAAGAGAATTATTAAAAGAAGCACTTACTTCTAATATAAATGACAGAGAAGTATACATGAAAGGAATTGATGCAAGCTATAACTACGAAGGATATTTTACCTATAAAATATCTGAGCTAAAATAAGGCAATTATATGCAATTTTACAAAAAAATATTGAGTTTTTGTAATGGAACTCTGCATAAAAAGGGTCTTCTAAATAAGTTTCCAGATAATGTGAAACTTATCCTGCTCTTTTTTTATACATAGTAACTGAAATAAAAAGAAAATATTTAATAAACAAGTGTAAAATTGTATATAATTACCTAGGATAATTAAAAAGCTTTATATACAATAAATTTCTTTAGCCAGCTATATTCGCCTTTATCAATTCAAACAAAGCCTCAAGCCTTTTTTTATCATTCAGATAAAAATACCCAACAAGCACCTCAAACGCAGTTGCATGGCGGTGAATTTCAGGATTGCGTCTCTTATTCACAGTAAGATTTAAATTCCTCGCCCGCCTAAAAATATCCTTCTCATCTTCATTCAAAAAATTATCATAAATAAGCTCTGCCATCTTTGCCTGAAAAGCAGCATTAACAAAGGAAGTTGTCATCTTATGCATAACATTTTGCGATTTTGTCTTAAAAATAACAATTTCTCTAACAAAAACTTCATAGACAGCATCACCTATATGCGCAAATCTTTTCAAATCAAAACTTTCCATCCCTGAATTTTACCACAAAATACCGCATATATTTTACCTGCACCCAAAAAATGGCACTCCAAGCACCGTAGAATAAACACTGCCAAGTAGCTTAATCAAGCTAGTATCTACATAGCCCAAAACCTGACCGTAGGCCTTTCATAATAATCTAATCTATTTTGTAATATTTCTTAACATTTATCAAAATTTTATCAATTTTTACCCCGCCTAATACTTTATTTATATATAAGGGAAGAATAATTTTAAGATTAAGGGAGTTTTATGGTAAATTCCATCACATCCATAAGTTCAGCCTATACACAGGATGCACTTAAATATATCAATGGCATTGAATTAAACAACTCAACAAGCCTCACTGAAGATGTTTCAGGTGCAATTACTTCGGTTCCATTCTGCAGTGGAATATCAGGAGCAATGTTTGCAGGCGGCAGGCTAATGAAGCGCACAGGCGAAGAATATACATCAATCTTTGGTAAAACCAAAAGCAAAATGGCAGGAATAAAAGGCCTGACTGATACACTTTCAAGCGTAAAAGATGTGATGTATAAAAATGATACCTTAAATGCCATACTGCAAGGGGGTAAAGGGCTTGAAGGCGCATCAAAAAACCTTGAGGCTACAACATTAATCAAAGATTTATTAAAGGATAAAAACGGCTCAGCTGAAACTGTTTCAAAGATTACAAATACTATAAACAAAAGCACGGATGCTGACTCGCTCATAGATGGCCTGAAAAAACTTTCAGGAAACGCAGGAGGAGCAACTAAAAAAGCCTCAAAATTTTCAAAAGCAGCCAAATGGGTAAGCGAAACAAGCCTGGCAAAAACTATTGCCCAAACACCAGCAGCAAATTCGCTAAAAGCAGCAGGAAAAGAGTTCCTCACAACAACAAAAGCAGGGCAGGCAATAGCAAAGGGTGCAGGTAATTTTTCAAAAGCATATAAAACTTCAGGCGCCGGAATAAACGTTGCAATAGAGGGTGTTATTGCCCTGTTTACAGACGTGATGCCTGCATTTACACAAGGAGGCATAGGCGAAGGTGTAAAACAAGTTGCAAAATCAGGTGCAAAAGTAGCAGCATCAACCGCAGGATGGGTTGGCGGTGCTGCAATAGGTAAAGCTGCAGGCGCTGCAATAGGTACAGCAATTTGCCCTGGCATAGGCACAGCCATCGGCGGCTTTATAGGCGATATGGTTTGCGGTGTCATAGGCTCATCCATACTTGGAAAAGTTACAGAAAAAATCGTTGGCGAAGACTATACAGACAAAGTTCAAAATGAGCAAACAGCAGAACAAGCAGCACAGATAGAAAATAATTCAGGCCTGCTTTCAGAATTAAATCAGACAGTTCTTGCAAAGATTCAGGAAGATATGGCAGATGATGGCAAATTAACAAAAGACAGCGAAAAAATGCTTGAATATTTAAATTCAGACGAAATGAACACAATAAATTCAGATAGCACAATACTTGCAACTTCTTCTGGCACAACAGGCCTAGATGAGCTCATAGGCAAAATTCAAACTGGAGACAAATCTGTTTATGATGTGCCAGCAGAAGTTCTTGAAGCAAGTGCAAAATCATGCAGTGCAACCATAGGCGAAGGTTTTGCAAATAATTACACAAACTTTGGCATGCAAAATCCCTACTTAAACTCAAACGCAGATTCGAACACTAATAATAGCAGCGATAAAACATTTAATTATTTTATGGATGCATAAATAAATTGTCTAAACTATATCAAAAGCCCTGCAATTCCTGCAGATACTAGGCTATTAATTCACCAAGAGAAACTAAATCCTCATATGGCACGCCGGCTTCAGACAATTCTTCAGCAGTAAGTCCAAAAAGTGTAATTAAATTATCCGCTTCCATTCTTGTTTTATTTTTATGATTTGACAAAATATTAAAAACCTTACTAACAGCAGTTTCCCTGGTCATATAAAGGCTTGAATTTGTCTTGTGTAATAGTCGTTTTTTTGATTTTCCCATAACAGAATTATCATGATTCAAATATACAAAAAAGTAAATAAATTATTACGAGTATTAAATTTCGTAAAGTTTTTTTAAAAATTTAGCAAATTTTTTCATTATCAGTTTTTATATTATTGTAATATTTGGAAAGAAAAAAATTGGCAATCGAAGCATTAAAAACCTCAAATTCTGCATACCACACCACTTTTGGAGCAAGAACACCAAAAGGCAGACATAGAGCTGAAAAACCAATCCAAAAAGAGCGCGATATCTTGCACGACACGCCTTTAAGATACACCGGCTACTGTGATGATATTGGCGCTGCAATAAGGACAATTTGCTGCAATTCAAAAAATGCATTTATCAGAAAACTGCCAGTGTTGTCATTTATCCCAGTAGGGCTTTATATTGGGGCTGATGTTACAAATCAATACAGAAAAACCAAAGAAGCAGAAGGCAAGGAGATGGCAAAGAAAAAATCTGCCAGTCAGGCTATTTTCCAGGGTTTAACAAGTCTTTTGTTCCCAATAGGAATCGTGGCTGCCGGACAAAAGGTTGCAGGAAAGGCTTTTGATAAATTTGTACCTTCGCTTAAACAGGAATTTGGCACAGATGGCAAAAAAATTGTTAACCATAACAGGGGCGCAGCCCTTGCCGTAGCAGGCGTTGCAACATTAATAGCGGTTTCAAAAATTGCAGATAAATTTGCTGAAAAATTCTTAATGGAAAGGATATTCAATCCCCTTTTAGGTTTGAATAAGACAAGCGAGTCTAAAACTCCTACACTATATGATACAGAAGAAGATAAAATTACAGCCTTGGAAGAAGAACAAGAAAAATCAGTTTCAGTTGCAGAAAATAATTTTGAAGATAAGCCCATAACAAATTAAACAAAATATTCTAAACTCAAAAACACCTATATCAAAGCGGTTGCAATTAAGCGTAAAATACAGAACTGGCAAAGCTTTACGCCAGATAGAATAATTTAAGAGCCAGCTTAACAGCATTACAAAGCTCTCTTTATCGTGCATATTCGTGAATGCCATTGCAGGACAAGACATTTAATGCTTTTTTCGCACTAAAATATTCAAAAAATCAACACGATAGATTTTAAATACAATACAATATTACTAAGCAGAAGGCTTACGGATTTTTTGTCCAGTGAACATCCTTTTGCAGCAATAGTTTTCAAACCTCAATGCACCCATAATCCTTATTTTAAAAGGCTTTTAATACAATTGAATTATTAAATCGCCCAAAATATAACAATAACTAGCTTTTACCACGTGCAATATACTTGAAAAGCAATATCAACAAGGGTTTTAATCTTTTTAACCTCAATTTAAAAATTCCAGGATACTTTATAAAGCGGCCTAAATCCTTAATGGGCACGTATTTAAGACCAATTTATATACGTAAAACACACTATTTAAAACGGTTTACAGGTTTCAAAAACTCTCTAAAGTATACAGTTAGGGCATATTTTGTGTTATAAAGGGGCAAACTCCAACCAGAACAAGTCTTTTAGCAATAATTTTAGCACAAAAAGGCAAGCTCGATGATATTTTGCATCACCATTTTTTGCACGTATTATTATATTTTTATTAAGCTACATTAAGATTTTAACCAAAACAAATCAAACTAATATTAAATTCCTTAACATTGTGCCCAAAAAGCTGAAATACTTGGCTTTTAAGGCTCTTAACACATTCTAAACTAATTAAAATCTGCTGATTGATTACTTCGATAGCGCAAAATGCTTGACTAATAATGCATTTCAGGCATTTTGAATACCCAAAATGCCTGAAAACACAATATTTTGCACGATAAATAAGCTTAAAATAAAGTCATATTAAGTTTTTTAGCATTTATTGTTCAAAATTTCCCCTAATTCCTTTTGAAACGGTGAAATTTTTGCCAATTTTTCAATGATATGAGGCAGTTCTTGAATCACTTGAATGATGTCACTTTCAGTCGTATAGCGGCTTAGGGAGAATCTAATACTACCATGAAGTGCTGTAAACGGCACTCCCATTGCCCTTAATACATGGCTTGGCTCTAAACTGCCAGAGGTGCAGGCAGAGCCTGAACTTGCGCAAATTCCTGCATCATTTAAATGCAACAAAATTAATTCGCCCTCAATGTACAAAAACCCAATATTAGTGGTATTTGGCACCCTGTTTTTTGCTGTCGAGTTTAATCTTGCATTTTTAATTTTTGACAAAATTCCCTCTTCAAGCATATCCCGAAGCCTTTTTACCTCGGTCAATTCATCGCTAAGATGCGCCATTGCTAGTTTTGCAGCCTCAGCCATCCCCACAATATAAGGCACATTCTCGGTTCCGGCCCTTTTGCCCCTCTCTTGGTGCCCCCCGATTATAAGAGGCGCCATCATTGTGCCGGATTTAACGTACAATGCGCCAATTCCCTTGGGACCGTGGAATTTATGGGCAGAAATTCCCAAAAAATCAATCTCTGTCTCTTTTACATTGATGGGAATTTTGCCTGCAGCCTGCACAGCATCAACAAAAACTTTTGTTTCAGGATTTATTTCTTTCACCTTTTGCGCAATTTCTTTAACCGGAAAAATAGCCCCAGTCTCATTATTGGCATACATTACAGACACTAAAGCTGTGTCTTTTTCCACCTTTGACAATAATTCCTGAACATCCAAATCTCCATTTGAATCAACCCCAATATAATCTGCCCTATAGCCTTTATTTTCAAGGTCTTTGTATAAATTTAAAACACAAGGATGCTCAATTTTTGTTGTTATTATGTGTTTTTTTGCCCTATTAAGCTCCAACACCCCTTTTATTGCAGTGTTTGCACTTTCAGAACCGCATGATGTAAAAATTATTTCCTTGGCATCCTTTGCACCTAAAAATTCCTTTATTGCCTCTCTGGAATGCCTCACAGCCGTGTTTGCAGTATGGGCTAAATCATAGATACTAGAAGGGTTTCCATACTCTTCACTAAAATATGGAAGCATAGCCTCCACCACTTTTTCATCAACCTTTGTTGTGGCATTATTATCCAAATAGATTAAATTTTGGCTCATCATTCCACCTCTATAACAATTATTTCATTATCAACATGTTCTTGTAATTGCGCCTGCACAAAGTTTTTCAGTGTTAGATGCGAATTCCTGCAGCCCTTGCAGGTGCCTGTAAGCCTTACATAGACGTTCTTTCCGTCTATATTGATAAGTTCTATTCCTCCGCAGTCTTTAGTTAATTCCGGCGCAATATTTTTTTCAATAACACTGTTTACCTTAAGAATAAATTGGACATTGTTCAATTCTTCTTTGGTATTTTTGGTCTCCATATTATAAGTGTTAATAATTGTCTGAATGTTCCCTTTGCATCTGCCGCATGCACCGCCCGCATAGGTTAAATCAGTAATATCCTTAACGGTTTTAGCTCCATGATTTTCAATTGAATCCCTTATGGCTTTTTCAGTTATAGAAAAACAGTTGCAGATAATTTTATCCTTAGATTTCGGTGCCTGCGGGGACTCATTGTCACTGCCTTCAAAATTTTTAAGAGCATCTTCAAGAGCCTCATGCCCCATAACAGAGCAATGCATCTTTTCAGGCGGCAAACCGCCCAATTTTTCAGCGATTTCTTTATTTGTAATTTTTTTAGCCTCTTCAACAGTTTTTCCTATTACCATTTCAGTCAAAATACTTGAAGATGCTACAGCAGAGCCACATCCAAAGGTTTGAAACTTGGCATCCGTAATTACTCCGTCCTTGATTTTTAAATATAATTTTAGCGCATCACCGCATGCAAGAGCGCCAGCCTCCCCTATTGCATCCGCATTCTCAATACTGCCAACATTTTTCGGGTTTTTATAATGCTCTTTAACTATATCAGAATATTCCCACATAATTTTTTGTCCTTAAAAATTAATTTTTACATCCAGATTATAAACCAAAAATACTACTTGTATAGGGTTTAAAACCTCAAAATTTGCTTAATAATTATTCTATAATGGAAAATTCTTTTAAAAATTCCCTATTGGGGCAATTAGCCGAATTTGGTTTTAACACTGATAACAAGGATAATATTTTAAATGAGCCCAATCCCCTTGCTATCAGCGTAAATGAGGCTGATATAAAAAATTCTCCGTTTATGAATTTAGATAATAAAAATCCAGCTGCCCAGAACCCTATAAATCCTATGAACAGTGGTGAAACATACGATAACACAGGCGGCAGCGAAACTTATAACGCCCCAAGCCCAGAGTTTCCACAATCCAGCAAACTTCAAAATAACGATGAAGCACCAAAAAGAATAATTCAAAAAAGGCTAAACGACTTTGATTTTAATATTTTGCAGGATTCCGCATTTGTAAACATAGAAGACTCAGAGCTTTCAGATGATGAAAAAATTTCTAAGGTTACAAACTTAATAAAAGAAATCGACAGAAAACTTTTTTTAATCAAAGAAAGAGATAATTCAAAATTAAAAGAAAAGCTTTTATCAGATAAAGAAATGCTCTTAGGCGTTTTATCACGGCTAAATTCCAATAAAAACCAGGGTCTTGCTGCTATTAATACTGAACTCAAGGAGGCAATAAACGGCAGCACTTTTGCTCTTTTAAGAAGCATAAGGCAGATTTTACCAAATGACAGGGATTTTGACGGTTATGTTTACAAAGCTTTACATAAGTTTATGCATAAATATTTTCCAAAACTATATAAGGGTTTCCTTGTAAAGCAGGCGCTTAATAAGCTTATGGCGCTTAATCAAACTGCAGGAGAATTGCTCACCAAAAGAATTCCATACGGCGAATCAAGCCAAAGATATGATGCCTTGATAGAATATTTAAGCTCTGCAAATACAATCCATGCAAAGCTTTTAAAGAAGATGTAAAAAAGTAATTTACTGCACAGTTTTTTTGACCGCAGCAAACAACATGTTTTTGTATTTGTGAAACAGTTGTAAAAATAAACTGTGAACAAAGATATAAAAATAGCTGGTACCATTACAGAATAAGATTTTTTATAAACTTTGCCAACAAAAGTAGCATTTATCATCCACTATTAGCATATCTGCTTTAATGCAAATTGCCCATCACTATTGCATAAAAATTAATATCTACGACGGCCCCTTCGTGCAGAAGGCGAAGCGGCCAATGCAGCCTGACGTTTTGCCTGGATGAGTTTTCTATAATCCTTAGCTGCACTTTTAATTACTGCTTTAAACATAGGTTCATCATCCACCGTCTTAATTATTTTTCTGTTTGCCGCCTTTTTTGCTGCTGTTTTTTCTTTATAATTAACAAGCTCTGTTAACTGCTTTACAAAATCCTGTACGGAAAGCTTTTTAGCCCCATTTTGAGTATCAGATAATCTGTCGCTCATTTTTACAAAAACATTTGAGCCATCCTGCTCAAACCCAAGAATTTTTCCAAATGGTGCAGCTTTAATTTGATTATCCGGCGCCTTTGCATCTATTATCGTTAAAACATCTTCAATTTCTGGTCGTAAACTTATTTGAACCTTCCCAAGCGGGGTTTTCGTTATAGTTTTTGATTTTCCAGTTCCAATATCAATGAGTGCTTCACTAATATTTTTAGCAAGTGTCTGAATTGCCTCAGCCACAATATTTTACCTTTTTCATCCAGGCTTGCTGCGGCCTTTTTCATAAACATATCAGCAGCTTCAGGCCTTAGGGCACCAAAGCTGGGCTGGTTTTTAAATTGCAGGTTTGGGCTATTTTTTAAGCTGTAATTGTTTGAAACTTGTGCAAGATTATTATTTAACTGCATTTTAGCTTCCTTTTAATAAATTGGTTATACCTTATTAAGTATTCTAATTTATAAAAATTGCCTTAATTTACATATATTTTTACAATTTTCAATATTTTAAACTACAGACCATAGAGCTACATGCCAATTCCTTGGCTTCACCACTCATCATAGCATTGAATACACAAAAACAGGTTAAGCCTTAGGCTCATCGCTGTTATGTGGTATAAATTAACCCTCAGACGCAGTGCAGACGCAGCTTGCTTGTCACATGCTAAAGCTTAAAACAGCAAGCATCTGTTTATTTGGTTTTGCTTTTAATTTCTTCGATAACCTGCGAGGTCACAGCCTCAAGATAACTATCTGGAGTGTTCATATTTGCATATTTAGGCGTACTTGCTACTTTTCCCGCTGTTTTCTTTTCTTCGCTATCAACAAGATCTGCTAGCTGTTTTATAAAATTTTGAAATGAAATTTTATAGGATGCATTGGCATTAGATGATACGCCGGAAGGATTTTTACTTGTTTTTATAAATACAGTGCCATCTTCCTGCTCAAAACCTAATATTTCACCAAAGGGTGAAATCGTACTTTTATTAATCGTATTTGTAAGTACAACATTATCTGGGCCATTAAATGTATTTTTGACTGCAAGTTTGCCAAACGGACTTTGTTTTGCAATTTTTTGCTGCCCGACTCCTATATTAATGAATGAATCAATCATATCTGCACCAAACTTCTGAATTGTGCTTGCTACGCTCATTCTGCCATTTTTATCCAGGCTTGCTGCAGCCTTTTTCATAAACATGTCAACAGCATCTGTTTTTAATGCACCAAAGCTGGGCTGGTTTTTTTCAGCACTATTGCATTTATTTAAATTAGTAGCATTAAAAGCAGCATTGTTGTTTGAAATCTTCATAAATTTTCTCCAGGTTAAATAATACTTTTATATTCTTATAAAACTGGGACAGAATAAAAATTACTCAAAATGTAAAATTTTATTAACAAAATTTTACATTTAAAAAATCCACCCAAAACAGAGTGGATTTTTTATAAATCAAAATTTTAACAGCAACTCTTAAACAACCTTGTCAAGTTTTTCGCCAAGACCTTGCTGTACAATTTTTTTAAGCCCTCTAAAATTCAGGGAGCTATTTTTTCTTGAAATAGCAAGTGTTTGATTATAGAGATAATTCAACCTGCTTGCAATAAAATCATTTGAATTATCGCCACCATCTCTTTTTGTTGAGATAGTGGGACTATAATTTACCGCACTTAAACCATTTATTGCGCTAATTCTGGACATTTTTATTTTGGTCTTTCCCTAAAATTTTAATGCTATAAATCATGCTATGTAACACAATTAACTTGTGTTTACATTTTAATAAAAAAATGTAATAAGTCAAAATTGCTATTTTATAAAAAATTTTTACAAAAATTTACATTTATTATTCCATATAGCTTATTTACACACTCCACTAACGTCTTGTATTGAAATTCCAAAAATACCAAAATATTAGAAGATGCGCTTATATAGTATTTGTCTTTACAAAACTGCCAGACCTTATCTAAAGTAAAAACTCTGGATATTTTGGCTAAACCTATGCCAAAATTGCAAAAAAAAAAAATAATGCTGATGTATAAAAATATACCACCAGCATTTATACTATTTTCACCATAAAGCACAAAATGTATTATAGTTCACTATTTTCCCACCTATCAAACGGGCGTCTTGAAGTAAAATCATCATAAATCCTTTCTGCTCTTCGGTTTTCCGCTGCAATTATTTTATCTGCCTTCCCTTGTTGTGAGCTTTGTTCGCATATTTTCTGAGCCTTTCTTAAAGCTTCTTTTAATGACTCCGCATCTTCGTGATTGAGCAATTGGCAGCGTCTCACTGTTGTATCAACCCGACCTTGTGCAGAAAGACCTTCGAGTGTCTTCGCTAAATCAGCCTCTTTGCCCTTATCGGATGCGGATGCATTAGCTATTTTGACTGCATTGCCTCCAGCTTTCCGTACAGCAGAAAAAAGTCCACGGCCAAGATTGGCAATTGAAATCGTAATTTTACTCATATTTTTTCCTTTCATTGATATTTTATTTTACGTATATATAAAAACATTAAAATGATTTTTTTTGCGAGAAAAAAAAGGGGGAGCCATAATTGTTCTCCTGTATGACCTTTCTGCAGAGAAAATTTACAACATTTGTAAGAAAATATTAATTAATGAGATAAAAATTTACAAAGTTTTCAGCTGTAAAATAAGTGGTACAAAAGGCTCATTCTATTTCATTTCCCAACATTGGTTAGCAGTAGCGCAGCTATAAGTTATACAAAAAACAATGCCTGTATCTGCTTAAAGGTATTAATGAATTTTAGGCTCACATTTTTACACTGCAGCATCTTAAATATATCCTAATATCTTATAGTTTTATTTTTTAAGATTTGGGTTTTTTAAACACATTGTTTAGGAAGTTAATAATATTCTGACTTTTTGCCTTTATTTTTTCCGCCAAATAAGAGGAAAGAGGAGGTTTTTCCAGTCTTATATCAACGCCTTTAACGACTCTCATTGCTTCAACAATAGCTTCAGCCTTTGTTAATGCGGGCTCTGATGTGTTCATTAAATAAATTGCAGTCCTTAGAACTTCAGCATCTATTGTTTTGGACCCGCGGTCTTGAGATGGCCTATATTTTTTTAAATCACCGCCCATATACACATTTCTACACGCTGGCTTTGCATCTATTCTATTGCTTATTTTCATGCCTGCATTTTGCGAAACGGGGGTAATTTTACCCCCCAGTTTTGAAATTGTATTTATTGGTTTAATCATATCATTTACCTTTCCATTAGCCATTTTTGCGTATTTATAAAAACAACAAAATAATTTTTTTGCATGGTAAAAATAAAGAACCTGTAATAATTCTTCTGCATAGACTCTTTAAATGCATATTTGCGGCATTTGTAAATAATTATTAATCAATGAAATAAAAATTTACAATATTTGTATTCACAAATTCACAGAGCACAACAAAGTTTATTATATAATAACTTTATGATGATTAAAGATTTTTTTACAGAAACTATAAAAGATGCTGTAAACGCAGCCATAGAGGATAACAAACTAGGCAGCCTGTTAGATATTAATGACATAAATTTTATTTGCGAAGTGCCAAAAAACTATGAATTTGGTGATTTCAGTGTAAATGTGTCATCCCTTGCCAGAAATGCAAAAATGGCTCCGCCGTTAATTGCAAAGACTGTGGTCGAATATATTAAGCCTGTTGATTTTTCTGTTAATACTCAGGCAGGGTTTATCAATTTCAAGCTTGAAGAAAATTTCTTAAAAAAAATCATTGTAGACATTATAAATAAAGACAAAAATTACGGCAAAACCAACCTCGGCAAAGGCGAAAAGGTTAATATAGAATATGTAAGCGCAAACCCCACAGGGCCTTTTCATATAGGGCATGGAAGATGGGCGGCAGTTGGCTCTTCTTTAGCTGAAATAATGAAATTTACAGGGTACGATGTTTATCAAGAATTTTACATAAATGATGCCGGAAATCAGATAAATAAGCTTGCTATATCTTTAGAACTAAGGGTCAAAGAATTAGCAGGCGAAAAGGTTGAGTGGCCTGAGGATGCCTACAGAGGCGAGTATTTAATAGACTGCGCCAAACGCTATGTTGCTTCTGGTACAAGTGAGCCGTATGGCGATTTTGCCAAAAAAGATATGTTGAGACTTCAAAAAGAACTTCTTGAAAAATTTAACACCAATTTTGACTGCTTCTTTTCCGAGACAACACTTTATAAGAACCATGAGGTTGAAAAATGCATAGAGGCACTTGATAAGGCCGGCAAATTATACGAAAAAGACGGCGCCATATGGTTTAAAACTACTGATTATTCGGACGATCAAGACAGGGTGCTAAAAAAAAGCGATGGCACAAATACTTATCTTACGGCAGATATCGCCTATCATAAAAATAAATTTGATAGAGGATTTAAACGCCTCATAAATATTTGGGGTGCAGACCACCACGGTTACATTCCAAGAATGAAAGCTTCTATTGATGCACTTGGCAATGACAGCAGCAATCTTGAAGTTTTACTGGGACAGCTTGTAAATATTATCCAAAATGGCGAAACAGTCCGTATGGGTAAAAGAAAAAAAATGGTGACACTTGATGAATTAGTGGACGAAGTAGGGGTTGATGCTACAAGATTTTGGATGTTGTTTAGAAGCATTGATACCACGCTTGATTTTGATGTGGATTTGGCAAAACAAAAAAATGATCAAAACCCAGTATTTTATGTTCAATATGCACATGCCAGATGCTGTTCTATCTTAAGAAGGGCAACAGAAGAAAGGCTTGACACCGAAACAGGAAGCAAATTGCCTCCTTTTATTCAAAAAGAAGAGCTTGAATCTTTACTTAAAAATCCTAAAATATCTATTCTTTATGAAGAGAATGATACAAAGGCAAAAGATGCTGCAAGGCGTTTAATTTTAAGGCTAGAAGAGTTCAAAAACACCATTGTTGGGGCATCAAAAAATAGGGCGCCCTATCTTTTGTGCAGCTATGCGTTGAATTTGGCGAATGATTTTCATCATTTCTATAATTTTACACGCGTGCTTTCAGACAATACAGAGCTTACCAAAAGTCGCCTGCTAATCGTTGCTTCTGTTAAAAATGTACTTGCTTTGGTATTTAACTTATTAAAAGTAAGTGCACCTGAAAAAATGTAGTTGATTTTAAAATATGTCTATGGTATTTTAAAACTTGTGGAAATGAATGATTTAAAAAATCTATTCCAAAATGCACATTGTAAAATTATTAGCTTTATTTTATTTTTGTGACAATGCTTAAGAATAAAATTAATCAGCTTTTAATTAATTTTATAAAAATTTATGGGCTGCTAGCTCAGGTGGTTAGAGCGCACCCCTGATAAGGGTGAGGTCGGAGGTTCGAGTCCTCTGCGGCCCACCATTTAAAAAGAAGTCTTAAATGACTTCTTTTTTATTGCGTAAAATAAGGGTTTTCAGGTTTGTTGCAAAATACGGAAAATGGATACCAAAAATAAGCAAACTGCTATAATTTACTGTTTGCAAGACTTTTAAAAGTTCGAGTGTTAATTTATTTAATCGTAGAGTGGCTTTTTCCGTTTTTTAATTTTTTGGCTTTTTGTTCATTATCAAGTCTTTGTAAAATTTGAACAAATCTAAAAATTAAATATTCTTGTTCCTCTTTTGAATATTCTTTACCGTCAAAACTAATCCTAAAATTTGGTTTTTTGTTTGTCATTTTATTGTTCCTGTTTTTGTACTACAATTTATTAAAAGAAAATAAATAAGAAAGTTACAGAAGTATGTATTATCAAGTTCTGATTGAAACAAATGAAAAAATTGGTAAAAATGGCACCAATAAAAAAATATATCAAATTGATGGAACAAGCGAAGAACGAATAATAAATGATATTATCATTCCCTTTATGAAAGATATTGAGTTTTGCGTAGATGGTTTTTTTCTTAAAAGAGAAAATATTTGTAGATTAAAAATAAGCACAACTGAAAAGTCAGCACAAGAACTTTCAAAATACGAAACCGACAAAAATTTAGCTCGAAACATAATATATCATGTATCTCGACAAAGTATATTGGAATATGATGCATACAATACTGATATAACAAATTTATTAATAGAAAAAGCTGGAAAAATTATCAACAGTCAGCAAGTAAAAACAATAGAAAATAAAGGTATATCGAATAAACATAAAGTTTTTATTGTACATGGTCATGATTCAGAAGCAAAAATAAGTATTGCACGCTTTATTGAAAAATTGGGATTTGAGGCTGTTATTTTACATGAACAAGTAAACAAGGGTATGACAATAATTGAAAAAATAGAAGAAAATTCTAATGTTGGTTTTTGCGTTGTTTTATATACACCATGTGATATAGGCTATGATAAAAATAACGAAAGCAAAAAACAGAACCGCGCAAGACAAAATGTTGTATTTGAACATGGATATATGATTGCAAAACTTGGGCGTAATAATGTTTGTGCCATTGTAAAAGGTGAAATAGAAAAACCAAATGACATTTCAGGACTTGTATACATTCAAATGGATGCTAATGATGGCTGGCAAATAGGATTAGCAAAAGAGATGAAAAGTGCTGGATATAATATTAACTTCAATTTAATAATGCAAAAATAGCTGTATGTATTGTTAAGCCGTCTTTTTATTTATCAAATCAATCAAATAAACAATTTGGGCCATTTCTTCGGACTTCAATTTTATTACAAATTGTTTCAACATTTGTTCGAGTTTCGCCCCTTGCACTCCACCATAATGGACAGAATTTAAATTCTGTCCTTTTTAGTTATTAAGAAATTTTGAAAGAAAAGGGGAGAAAGGGTTACAAGTAGTTCCCTGTCTTTTGGTTGTAAGTTCGAGCAGACATTTTTCACTAACTTCCTCTTTTTATAGGAGAAGCCGTACGCCATAGTCGCAGCGCATCTTTACAGAGTTCGAGCAGATTTTCTGCATAATCTTCAAATGTCTTTGGAGCTTCTTTAACTTTTTGTCTTTCTAATTCAAATTTATCAATCTTGATGCCTAATTCTATTTTTATTTCTCTATAAGTAATATCATCAATTATTCCCTCTAAGAGTTTTGATAAAAATGATTTCCTTTGTTCTTCTGCTTGTTTTGATTAATTCTCCATCCCTAATGCAATTCCATGGTATAATATTTTTTAATAGTTTGACATCATTGCTGCATCACTTGCTTGAAATATAAAGAGGAGGGTATTTGCTAGCCTGCACCTATAAAAAACAGGGAATTTTTGAACTAACAGAAAAGAATAGACCACAATTGCTTGATTCAAAAGATGCAATTGTTAAAGTCACAATGAGCAGTATTTGCTCAAGCGATTTACACATTAAACACGGTTTTGTGCCAAAAGCAATCCCTGGCATTACAGTTGGCCATGAGATGGTAGGAATAGTAGAAGAGCTCGGAGCAGACGTAAAAAATATAAAGATTGGAGACAGAGTAACTGTTAATGTGGAAACATTTTGTGGAGAATGTTTTTTCTGCAAAAATGGTTTTGTTAACAACTGCATAAACAAAAACGGCGGATGGGCCATAGGATGCCGCATAGATGGTGCACAGGCAGAATATATTCGAGTTCCTTTTGCAAACCAGTGTTTAAACAAAATTCCAGAAACAGTTTCTGATAAGCAAGCTCTGTTTGTAGGCGATATACTTGCAACAGGCTTCTGGGCCGCCCGTATTTCCGAAATCAAAAAAGAGGACACTGTATTAATTATAGGCGCAGGGCCGACCGGAATATGTACATTGCTTTGTGTGATGTTAAAAAATCCAAAAAAAATCATTATATGTGAAAAAGACAAAACAAGAAGAGATTTTATCAAAAAACACTATCCGCAAATCATTATAACAACTCCAGAAAATTGCCTCGAAATCACCAACAAAGAATGTGAGCACGGCGGTGCAGATGTTGTTTTAGAGGTTGCAGGAGGCGAAAATACATTTGAATTAGCCTGGCGGGCAGCAAGACCAAATGCAATAGTTACAGTAGTAGCACTTTACAATAAACCTATGATTCTACCATTACCTGAAATGTATGGAAAAAACCTTATCTTTAAAACGGGTGGGGTGGATGGATGCAACTGCGAAGAAATATTATCATTAATTGAACAAGGAAAGATTGACACAACACCTTTAATCACACATGAATATAAACTTCAAAATATCGAAAAAGCATATGACCTGTTTGAAAACAAAAAAGAAAATGTTATAAAAATTGTAATTGTTAATTCTTAATTTAAAAATTTTGTTAAAACTTACCGCTGCCTTATTATTGAAATTACATAATATCATAAGAAACAATATTTTGAATAATTAGCGTAAGGCATATATGCTTTTTTGTTTGCTATGTTCAATAGCTATACAAGTTACCAGATAAAAGTATTTAGATGTGTCTTTTGGATATATTGACACCTGGCTTGACCAAAAGGCAGGAATTCTGTCAATACTACCCTAGTATTGAAAATATTTAATAATTTGTTTTATATTATTCTTTAACCATTCTGCGGTTAGTATTCTAATTCTTCTATGTTTTACTCCACTTATTCTGTTGCACATAGCTTAGAAGACTTGAACGCTTAACCCATCACACATAATTTAACTTCGTATTAAAGATATATCAAGCATTTCACCAATATAGTTATCCATTTTGCAGCATTAAAACAAATTTTGCAATCTGTTAAATTGAAACAACGCTATAAACCAAATTAATGTCTTTTATATTTGCAAAATGCTTATACTCATAAGGTATTTCAACTTTTATAATACTTTTATTTTCAACATTTTGAAGATTTTTTTCTTCAATAATATTTTTATCTAGCTGCACAAAATACACACCTGGCTCTATTCCAGATAGATAAAACTCTCCTTTATTATCCAATGTTGAGTAAGCTTTTTCTTCACTCTTTTCATCAAGCAAAAATACAACAAAATCTTTTGTATCCATTTTTCTGTCAAAATCATCAACTATATTAACTTTGCCTGAAATATTTCCCGCACAACTTTTTAGAGGAAATTCAACCCTTGTTGTTTTTCCGCCTTCAACCCTTACCATTTTTGTTTTATTTTCATAATCAATCAATGTTGCAGCCAACTTATTGTTATCAATTTTAACGTTATACACGCCGGTATCAATTCCTATTGTAGAAACTCTCCCTTTTTTATTTGTGTAAACATCTTCATTCATCCAATTGCATTTAATCGGAACATTTTCAACTTTTATATCTTCTTTGTCAAACTTGCCATTATTGTTTTTATCAATGTAAGCTACAATATCAACAAATCCCCGATTAGGATTATTAAAACCGACCGATTGAATGCCATTTGGTAAAATCGCCCAGACATCATTTAAATTAATACTTATTGAATGCCTGTTGCTAGTTGGCATAAACATATTGTTTACAATAAACCCGCCTGTTCTGTTGTATTGGTAGTTTATATTAACCATTCTTCCTGTTTTTGTTTTTATAGCTAAATTAGCATTAAAATCAAATCTATTATCATTTCCTGCATATTTATATCCTGTGCCTAAACTGAGTGTAAGATTTTTATAAGCTGGAAATGTATATCCAATTTTTGCTATATTATATTCATTTCTAGAATCACTGTAATCATATTTTACAATATCATGTCCCAAGGAAATTTTACCAATGTTTTTAGGCAATTTATAATCAGCCTTTGCATAGATTGTTGTATACAAAGAATTAAACCCGTTTAAACCGTTATATTCTTGTTTATAATTAGCTTGATAATTACTTTCCGTTTTGCCTGTTTCAAGATAAAATTCAGGAGTTAATTGTTTCGAAAGATTAAAGTCATAATAATAACTTTTATTATCCGCAAGAGAATTTTTTCCGTTGCGTCCTGTAATATTAAACTTAACATTAGCATATTTTTCAAAATTTTTGTTAATTCCAAAATTATAATCATTAAAATCAATCAACCCGCCATCAAATTTATGATTTATGTTGGAAAAATATTTTTTATATTGCCCATAAACATTTACTCCGTTTTTGAAAAAATCAAAAGAAACTCCTCCGCCAAACATATCATTAATAAAACTTCCACCACTGCCTGCGAAATAAAAATCAGACGAGGTATTGAATAGTTCAGCTTCAATGTTGCCGAACTTTCTTTTTAAATTCCCGCCAGCAGAAACGGAATAACCAAAAAGCCGGCTTGTGCCGAGGCTCAAATCTCTTGCACTACTTATTCCTCCGCTTAATTTATAAACAAGGGAGTTGTTTTTTTGAAGATAAATTGTATTAAAATTCACAATCCCGTCAAGATTATTTGGATGTTTCCAGGTACCGGAGGTCAAAAGTGCATCATTAGAAGAAAAACTTTGCCAGACTGAGTTTTCAGGACGATAATAAATCCTGTCTGCAAAAAGTTTTGAGTCTAATTTTATATTATCACATATTGAGTATTGATATTGAACACCTCCAACAGCTTTTTTGGTATCAAGTTCATAAATATAACTATCTTGTGTAAAAAGTCTATTATTATATCCGCTTGCTCCAAGAATTACATCATAGCGCATTTCTCCCTTTTTAAGCTCATCAGGATTTGTAAAAGTCTTTTCTAAAATTATTTCTTCTGAATTATCCGCCTTTAATTCAACAAGTTTGATTTTCTTAGGCTCTTGATTAACAAAAATTTCATCAAAAGAATAATACCCGTCATAAGTACTCAGGGTTTTTGCTTCCTCATCATCAAAAAACACTTTTACAAGACTTGTTTTATCAACGTAACCTTTAATATCCCTGTAATTTTCTTTTTCAGAATCGTAATTTCTGATTTGCACTCCTAATAATTGAGTTCCAACATTATAATTTTTTTCAAGAATACCTTTAGGTTTTCCTATTTCATATTCAAAATTTTTGAATTTATTTTTATAGTTAACGCCCAAACCTCCAAAAGAAAATAATTCACCCTTATAATTATAAGTATCCATATCAATAGTATAATCGCCGCCGTAAGCTTTTCCGCCCAAAAGTATTTGAGTATTATTGTTGAAAAATAAATTTTTCTGACTTTGTCCCATCATATATTGAGATATTGAATCCGAAAGCGTGTTGTTATTTAAACCGAATGAATTTAATTCTAATTTTTTATTTTCGTTTGGAGAGTAGACATTTTGAAAAGCTCTTACTTTAAACTCTTCTTGATGAGTTATCTTTGGCGGTTCTCCATTTGATGGCTTATTTTCTAAATATATACTTATTGACAAGTTATCTTCATCAGTTTCAATTTTTGTACCAAATATTTTTTCCAAATCCTTGGCAGAACAAAAAATTTCATCTTTAACATCAGCCATCAAGCCTTTTTTGATATAGAAATTTTTCTTTTTAGAAATATTTTTTCCATCAAAAATTATCTCATTGACAGAGATTTTGCCTTTTTTATTTTGATATTCAAAAGTGATATCATGTGTTGAATGATTTGTTACAGGTTTAATTTCGAACAGTTCTGAAATTTGTTTAAATGGAATAAAAATTTTACCGCTTTCTGTCAAAAGGAGTTCAATATCGTAGAAATCGCTATTATTTACCCCCAAAGTTGAAACGGTTGTTTCAAAATTTCTAGCAAGGGCAGGAGTTATGAAAGTAAAAAGAAGTAAGATTATTCCTAAAAACGTCTCATGGCTTCCTGTTTACACTAAGAGTTAAAACTGCCTGATAAATGCCAAATGTATCAACAATGGAAGAATATGTATTATTCATAGGTGAAGCCCCAATAGCTTGCTTTATTGTCCCTTTTTGGCTTGAACCGGTTTTTATTACATAACAAAGTCCGCCATAAGCAGCATTATCTGTAAGTGTTGCAGAACTTAAATTTGTAAAAGTATTTATAATCGGATATGCAATGACATTTTTATTATTTATTGTTGTCGGAGAATTTGTTTTTATATCATTTATTGCAGATGACGTTGGCAGATTTGCAACATTTCCAAGTAATAGATAAGTAATTGAACCATTTTGAGAGTAGGCATTCAAGTTTCTGCTATCGGATGTATTTACTTTTGCAGTTAAAATATAATCGTATTTGTCATCATTTCCATTTGATTGAATTTGAAAAGTCGCATAAGGCGCCGAACTGTTTCCTGTCTCAGGGTTAATTGTGCCTGATGCAGCAGATGCATTGATTGAACTTACATCAACTGCAGAAGGTACAACCGTTTGAATAGTATGCTGAAATTCTGCAAGTCCAAAAGCTTTTGGACTTGCAAGAGTTAATAAAGCAAGAAATAAATATTTTAGAATTTTCAGCATAATATTTTTTTATAAAGATGTAGTAGAAAGCGTTAAAATAGCCTGATAAGTACAAGCTGTATCAAGATAAGAGTAAGTATTCGCAAGAGGCGCCGTTCCAGTTGTAGTTGTTACAATAGTTTGCCCTGCACTAGCCTTTACATTATATTGATTTTTCGTACTATCATAAGTTACAGTGCCCGAATTATCAGCAGCAGAACTTGCAATCGGATAAGCTATTGCATTTGCATTGTTTGCAGAGCTTGGAGACGCAGCTTTACAATCCGTATAGCTGCTGTCAAAGGCTTGTTTGTCGTATTAGATAAAATTATATAAGTTGTTCCACCCTGCGCAAAAAAAGCGACTTCGGAGCTGCTAGTTGTGCTTTCAGTCGTAGCTTTCAAGTATAAATCCTGAGCATTTGCGTTTGCCCTTATTTGAAATTTTGAAATTAAAGCTGTTGCTAAATTCCCTGTATCAGGCGTTATCGTAGTTGTTGTAACAGCGCCCGAGGTTAGAACCTGTACGTCTAAATAATTGGCCAGTGTTGCCTGGATAGTTTGAGAAGCTGTATTACTTAATGCGTAAGATGCATTAATTGTGCCTAAAATAGCGGGAATTAAAAATAACCCTGCAAGTTTTTTGTTTAACATTTTTCCTCCTTTTTAAATGTTTGTTTGTTTAGTTTTTATAACATTCACTGTTGATTCTTTTATCAGGTTTTTTGTTTTTCCATTTTCATCTTTGTAATTAAGTATGAGACGGATTTTATATTCCCCACCTTCTGTAATTTTATCCATAGGCAATATTTCATTTGTTAATAAGAAATTTTTTGCTCCTACTACGTTATTATTAATTGGTTTTTCATCAATAAGAGTTCTGCCTTTTATAATTTGGGCTTTTCCTGAATATCTGATTTTACTGTTTCCGTCAGATAAAATTTTCATATTGCAAACAAGTTTTCCCCCTGCTGTTCAGCCTTAAAAAGCTCTATTTCTCCTTTTTTTATTACATGACCTTTATCCAAGTAAACTGGAATTCCAACTCTTGTTTTTACAAGCAGTTTTGTTGTCACATCTTTATTTTGATACGGCAAAATAACTTCTTTTGCTGCTACATCTTCTAGAAACAATACAAGTCTTGATTCTCCATCTGGAAGCTTATCAAAATCACTAACAGTTAAACGTACCTTTTGGATTCTGCCGTTTTGAAGGGTAAATTCAGATGGAACAAATTTTATATTGTTTATCAAAGAATCCTCTGCAGGCATTTTTTCAAGCATATCCATTGCACCTTTAGATGTTATCTTGAAATATTCAGGATAAACCTTAAAGCGTATTGTTTCATCTTCACCGCCTTGAACGGTAAACATGAGGTTACATAATTGCTTCTTGCACCTTTTGTGTCCATCTCGATTACTGTTGGTGTAACTTTTATTGCAGCTTGTGCTTGAAGAGAAAAGAAAATTATACAAAACAATAGTGGTAAAATTTTCTTCATTTAACCATCCTCCTGTAAAATGTATTTCACATAATTTTTATAATTGCCTTCTTGTAGAAAAGCGCCTGAATTATTGATAAGGTAATATTTTAAAAGAATATAATCCTGTGAATAACTCCCTGTGATTGGTGTCGTATAAGTTCCTACTCCTTTTGCAAGCGTATATTGCTGATTAGCTTCAAGCTTTACAGGATTTGTTGAATAATCATTAACATGGCTTGTCGCAGATAATATTTGAAAATAATAATTTCCTATCAATGCGCCTAAATTTGATGTATCCATTACAAGTTTCCATTTCTTATTGGATTTAATATTAATTTGAGGAGAAACTGTATTAGAAACATTTGCAGCTGTATTAAAAACATCATCAGGAGTTAGCGAAATCATCACAGGAGTAGTTGTTGTTGAAACAGATTATTCAACAGGGATTGTAAAAGTTAAAGTGAATATAAACGTTTCAGTGGATAGATTTGCATTAAGTGCAAATTGTAATCTTGTATTATAAGTTCCCGCAGGAATTGCACTAACATTATTTACAACAGCATTATAAGGTTTTGTATAAGGTGTAATGCTAATAAGAGTATTCAATATGGTAACATCAATATTGTTCTGGATTTAATAAGAGCTTGCTCCGTCAATCAAATACAATTGTGTAATCGGAATTTTTAAAGAACTGTTAGTTGTATTTGTAATATAAGAATCAAGAGCCTTAACTTTTAATGCAACCAAAAGATTTAACAACCCGCTCATAATAACATTTATCGGCTGAGAAATTTGTGTCGCAGATACAACAGTACTTGCTGCGCTTTGCACATCAATTACAGCTTCAGCTTTAGTTACAGCAAAAAAGAAGAAAAAATATCTGATTGATAAATAGCTTTCTATCAACGGTCGGGTAATTACAAAGAAGAATCTTGTTTTTCGCTTTTGGATTTAAAATTCTATTGATGAAATTTTATTTGGGCATTTTTGTTATTTTTTATCAGCACAACTCAAGGTTTTTGCACAGAGAAAGCAAACCAAAATCTTAATGCAGTATTATCGAACGTTTATGAGATAGAAAAAATCATTGTTGAAACTGAAGAGTATTACAGAGATGAATATTTAAGTAATATGACGATAAAAAATTCTACGAGTGCCAATCTTAATCAAAATATCTTAGAACTTTCCCCCATAAAAGTTCAGATAAGAACAAATATGAACACGCCAATTATCATTTATGCGAATTTTAAAGATTTAAAACATAAACATGGCATGTACAATTTCAGCAGGTCAAATCTTTTTGTTGTTCCATCTTCTTACGCGATTAATAATCCTTATGACCATGTTATAAGTGGTAATTTTATACCCTATGTAACGGTTGCACCTGATGCAATCAAAGGTGAATACAGAGGAACTCTAACTTTTACCTTAGGAGGAATATGAAAAAGTTCTTTATACTCTTACTTTGCACGATTCAATTGCAAGGGTTTTGTGCAACAAACAATTCAAATAATGAATTTGATATAACAATAGACAATATTCCGCCTGGTGGAGAAGACTCAATTAATGAATCTGGCGGATTGAGCGGAAGAGCAGTTACGGCTATAACGCTCGGCTCAATTTTTGGAGGCTTGGCAGCGGGAGGAATAGCATATTATTTTTACAAAAAAGGGACTTGCCTAACAGGAGCATGCTGTTGGGATAAAAAAAGCCCGCTAATCCCAATTTGTGGCAACAAAAAGAATGAATACATCAACAATGATTATCCGCAACTTAAAAGAGCAATAGAAAACGAAGATATTTGTTTAGATTGCTCAAAGAAAAAATATATATTTATTCAAGATTATATTGTTAAAAACAAAACTTTTTTGCGGTTTTACTTTAAGAATGAAGATTTTAGCAAAATAAAAGCTATTCAATATTCAAAACCTTTTGCAATTTCAAAAAACATTCCTGAATTTGATACAAAAATCTTTAAAGAAGACAAAGAAATTGCTTTAAGTACGCAAAAAATAAATCCCAAAGAAGGCATTTTGATAAAGAAAGGAAAATTAACAAAAAACGAGATTTATTTTTTAGACACAAGCTTTGCAGGCAAAGACACTGAAAACATTTTTGCAATTATTCTTGAATTTGAGAGGTAATATAGTTTGAAAGATTATATTTTCTTTTTATTGAATTATAGGTCATTCTTCGAATTTTACCGGTAATAGGATAATCTGCGAATGCTCTGTCATGTAATCCTCCCAGCGCCCATAAAATTCCGACATATCCGTTTGCAGACGGTGCATCAAATCCATACTTGTCATTTAAATATACTGCAATTTCTAATGCTTCATTTGGATTATCAGTCCACTCCATAATTTTTTTTGCCCAATACATTCTTAAATATCCATGAATTGCTCCATCATTTATTAATTGATGTTGAGAAGCATTCCAAAGTTCATCATGCGTTTTTGCATATTCTAATTCTTGAATAGAATAAATATACGGTCTGATGTCGTATTTATGAGTATCAAGCGATATTTTTGCCCAAGTTTGTATGCTTGAAAAATCTTTAAAATTTTTAGTATGCAAACAGAAATTATCTGCCAACTCCTTCCTTGTGATAAGCTCCTCTAAAAACATCTCTTTGTTTTCTGTTGAAATATCTGATTTTATAACTGCTAGTGCAGCTTTTTGACTTGAAAGAAAACCACAATTTAAATATCTCGATAAACCTGATAAAACATTTTTTGATGGGTTGTTTTTAAATTCTGCGTAGTGCGGCAATTTCTTTTCAATAAATTCTTCTAAAACATAATCTGCTTCAACTTTTTCATTTGTCAGATGTTCAAATTCAGTTAAAAATGGATAAATATTATGGTAAATTTTTCTTCTTAAAGTTGCAGCACTGTATTCTTGCTTATCAGAAATATATTTTGCAGGGATTATATTATGACCATCAATTTCAAATACTTTAAAATTTACTTTTTTAAGCCAATCTCTTTTTAAAATCGGATTAAAATCAATAATCAATAAAGCTAGATTTAAATTTTTAACAATTTCATAAGGAGTTTTATCAACAATTTCAAAATCAAGATTTAAATTTTGAAATATTCGTTGGGCTTGCTGAATTTGTTCATCTATAAATTTTTGTTTTGGTAAATATTCATAATTAATTTTGGGGTGAATAATTTTTAGCGGAAGATTTAATTCATTGCTTTTTTGCAAAGCAAATTGAAGCGCAAAATTATCCTTTGCTCTGATTTCTCTTTCACAAAGATAGAGAATATTGCAGACTTTAGTTGATTTATTGTTAATTTCAAAAATTCTTGCAGGGTTGACAGCTTTTTCTATTGCAATTTTATCTGATAGATATTTTAAAAGAGTATTTTTAGTTATTCTAGGCATTTAATATAAAATATCCCATATTAAGATATGTCGCAAAAAGTACCCAAATAAAATATGGAATAAGAATCAATCCTGATAATTTTGAAACCGAATAAAATTTTTTGATTGTTAAAAATACAAAAATATCAAGAACAATAACTACAGCCAAAGCTAAGCCTATATTTTGCATATAAAAAAATGCAGGTGTCCACAACAAATTAAATATTAGTTGCAAAGTGAAGTAAATATAACCAATTTCTTTATTTTCAGCAGGTTTAAAAATATACAAAAGTATAGCGGCAAAAATTGTAAAATATAAAATCAACCAAACAGACGGAAAAATCCAATCAGGTGGGGAAAGTGGTGGTTTCAATAAATTATAATACCAAGCAGATTTAAACATATTGAAATAATAAAATGTATTATTAAATAAATAATTCTCTAAATTGGTAAGTTACTTCTGACTATAATATTAAGCTCACGATATTTTTGTCAAAAACCCTAAAGCATAATAAAATGCCGAAATCACACTAAAAGAGCCTTAAGACTATTTTATTTAAATATGGACGTTGAGAGGCTCAAACTATCGACAAAGAAGATTTAGATTTAGAACAACTATTTTTAATGCTTCAAAAATGTCTTGATGTGTTTGGTTTTGAATGGTTTTTTGTTTATCTAGCAATATCAGCCTTTACTGGTATGAGGCAAGCAGAAGTAATAGGATTAGATGTAGATAAAATTGATTTTGATAAAAATATAATTAAAGTCCGTCAGCAATATACAAGAAATGAGCTTAAGGGCAAATTGAAAACCAAATCTTCATATAGAGATATAGATATGTTTCCTTTGTTTGCAAGTATATTAAAAACCTATATTATCAAGAAAAGAATATTTAAAGGTGCCTTATTAAAAGGCAATACTGGAAGTAACAGGGCAAACAGCAGTTTTATGCTAAAAAAATACTGGAAACCACTAAAAGTTGCGTGTGGTTTTGAAAAAATGAAAGGTCTAACTCCTCATAGTTTGAGAGGGTGTTTTACTGATTTTTGTCTTGAAGAAAGCATTGACGACAAATTTGTTCAAGGAACCTTGGGGCATTCAAATATCACAACAACAAAAAATATCTACGCAAAGAAAACCAAAAAGATGAGCGAAAATTATAAACATAAAATGCAAGAAGTTTGCGAAGAATTTACACAAAAATTAAACTGGAATTTTTGACCCTTGAATTTTTTTTACCAATTTTTTACCAAATTTTTACCAAAAATGAAAAATTTAAAAAATTACTACAGATGTAAACACTAAAAAACCTCTCATAGAGAGGCTTTTGATATGGTGGACCTTATTCATCACCATTCGAACACATAAAACAACATAAAATCCATATTGATTTAGATAATAGGTTATTTTATGTATGCTTTAATTTCAAATTTGCAGCTTAAAGAATTAATTATGACTGATTTTCTTGTGATTTCTTTCGCTTTTCAAGCCACTCGTTAAATGTACGAACATTTTCAGGATTTTTATAGAATTCCCTTGCTCCTTCTAAGACAGCACTTGCCATTGCCCTCATTTCTTCTTCGGGAATTTTTTTAAAGTCAATTTTAACTGATCTGTTGTTTTTTGTTTTAGAATTGTTCATATTTTGTTCTCCATTTATAATACATGTTTATTGTGTGTTAAATGAGAACAAAATTAAGCAATATAAATTTTTACTCATCGATTCTTATTGGTAAATCAATACTCGTCATAGCAGATACATTTGAACGACAAATTGCTTCAGCAATTTGCGTTATTTTAAACCCTTGAGTATTTTCAAGAATATCTAATTTCTTAAACTCTTCATCCCATGAAGACATTAGATGTTTTAAATTATCTATCGAAATATTTTGCAATTTATGATTGGTAATCAAAACTTGATATGGCGATGAAAATTTATTAATATTGAATTGCAATAAATTCAATTCTTCTAAATGTTTTGCATTATTTGCATTAATAGGGACAACATTTAAAAAAGGTTTAATAACTTTGAGTGCAAAATCCTTAAAATCTTCTTCTGTGCTATTTTCTGAAAAACTCCAATAAACAACATAGAATAATGACATTAAATCAATTTGCTTTTTAGTCAGTTTTTTTATAGTTTCAATGGCAATGTTAATACCTATATCGGTTAATGTCTCGTTTTTTTCTTCTGTTTTCTTTAGTAATAAATCAAGTAAAATATTCTTTTTATTGGCATCGCCATAAATAGCGTATGTTTTTTGAGCTTCTATTAGCGAATATTGATAAGCTGGGGTTTTGAATAATTCTATAAATTTCACGAACCTTTTTTCCGAAAATTCGCTAACTTGTTTTATCAAATCCATTTGTAGTTCCATAGCTCTTTTATTTACTTCTTCTCTTGCAATAGAAACAAGTTGCTGAACATTATTATCAAAATTTTTGTTTATAATATATTGAACATCATCTAATGTTTCCTTTTTATTATTACCATTATAATTTACAATATGACAATTGTTATATGTATTACTTGAATTATTGTATATCTTCTTTAATGTAAATTTTAAAGTAAGTAAAGTAATTGCAATCGGAGTTAATAATGCAATAGAAAGTCCTGTGATATCCATTATAGTGCGCCTTATTATAAAATATTACAATTTTATAATAACACGAAATATTGTAAAATAATTTTAGCAAAGCCTTAACGGCCTCGAACACAAATTTCAAGATATAACTGAATTACAAGAAACTGGTTATTTTAATCCAGAATTTAATCGAACTATCGAACACGCTGAAACGCACTAAAAAAGACCCTTTTGAGGGTCTTTATAAATGGTGGGCGTTGAGAGGCTCGAACTCCCGACATCCTCCTTGTAAGGGAGGCGCTCTACCAACTGAGCTAAACGCCCGCACCAAATATTTAATTGTCGCGCCTCCCGAGGAAGGCTTATAATACTTTGAAAGACTTTCATCTTTCTTGACAACCGAGCTAAACGCCCGTGCACCGAATATTTCTTTGTTTAGCAAGAAATGTATTTTTCAAATTCATTTCTTATCTGTAACATGTCTATTATACATAATCATTTTTTTATTTCAAGTACTTTTTTTAAAAACAACAGTATTTCACTAAAAAACCAATGCACACAGGACTTTAGGATATTCAAATCGCTTAAATTTCACAATAATATTAAAATCATGGCTCTTAAGTATTTAAAATAGCAAAATATTTCATTTTCATGTTTTATATCAGATACAGAAACAAAAATATCCAGATATATTATAATATGACAAAATAAAAGACCACTAAAGGACAGATAACAGATGAGAGTTTTAAACAGCAATTTTTATACTGCTTATGCAAAAAGAAACATGGGCGCCACAAGAAACCGAAATGTGCCATGCAGCACAAAATATTTTAATTTAACAAATTTGCCAAATTATAAGACATGCCTTTATTTTTTACACTCAAATTCACACAATACTGCATTTGGGGGCGCGCTTTCATTAAAAAAACAAATTGACAGATTGAAACCAAACCAGCTACCCTCACAGGAGATTTTAAAAAAAGCCACCGCGGCAATAGCAAATCCAAAAAATGAACAAACTCTTTTTCATATCCACAATGCAGTATACTCCCCTTTATCAAACTGCAAAACTCTTGATGAAGCAAAGATACTCTACCCCGAATTCAAGGATGTGATTGATGCAAAGGATATTGAAATAACCCCAAGCGACCATGCTCTGACAAAGATACAGCGGGGAGACTTTGAGGGATTGACAATCGAAAATCTTTCTTTAATGTTTTTGAAAAATTTTTATTCAAAAGTTGCAGGAATATGCGATAAAGAAAAATGGTTTGGCTTGTCGTCCCGGGCAATAGTTAGCATTGCCGAAAAATTAAACATAACAAGGCTTGATAATAAATATATAAGTTTATATGTAAGTTCTAATCCAGCCACAAGAAATAATATGAGCAAGGCTGCAAAGCTGTATTATAAACATAATCCGCAAGCCAAAGAAGAACAATCCAAAAATATGGCGGAATGGTTTTCAAAAAAAGAAAACAGGGAAATGCATAAACAGAAGATAACGCGATATTGGGAGGATCCGGCTGCAAGGGACGCTAAATCGCAACAGCTTTCGGAATATTGTGCAAATCACCCCGAAAGCGCAGAGGAAAAGTCAAAGAGGATGTTAGAATATTATAAGGCACACCCTGACAGGAAGCAAAAAGATATAGAGGCCGCACACAAGGTCGCCTGGACACCTGAGGCAAATGAAAAACGGGCTAAATCCCTAAAAAAACATTACGAAGATCCAAAAGCAAAAAAGAGACAATCTGAAAATGGCAAACGATTTCATGAAAACAATCCGGAATTTGCACAATTGTTATCAAAGGCCTGGCATCAGAATGAAGACGTTATAAATGTTATGAAAAAGGTGGCGCAGGAAGAATTTACAGAGCTTGGCAGAATTCTTGCAAAAATCCGAAACGGGGAACCGCTGACACAGGCCGAAGAAAACTGCAGACTTGCGTATTTAAACAGATGCAGGGAACTGTACCCTGATATGGACAAAAAAATTAACGAAACATTTAGTAAACTCTGGCAGGAATTTAAGGACAGTAAATAAAGCACTATCTGATAAATTGCATCTAAAAGCCGATAAGGTATCGGATAACTTTAAAATTAGCCCTACAGCAGAAGCTGTGCTAAAATTTCTAAATAAAACAATACAATTCAAAAAGAGGCAAACAATGAAAAGAATTTTAATAACAGGCGGCGCAGGCTTTATTGGCAGCCACCTATCCGAAAGGCTTTTGGAAGAAGGAAATGAGATAATCTGCCTTGATAATTTTTTTACGGGTTCAAAAAATAATATCAGACATCTGATTTCAAATGACCATTTCGAGCTTGTGCGCCACGATGTTACAAAAGAATATTACGCAGAAGTGGATGAAATTTATAATCTGGCATGCCCTGCAAGCCCTGTTCATTACCAATACAATGCCATAAAAACAATAAAAACCTCTATTCTTGGCGCAGTAAATATGCTAGGCCTTGCAAAAAGGTGCAAAGCAAAAATTTTACAAGCTTCCACCAGCGAAGTATACGGCGATCCAATAGTTCACCCGCAAAAAGAAGACTACTGGGGAAATGTAAATCCTATTGGCATTAGAAGCTGCTACGATGAAGGAAAGCGCTGTGCTGAAACACTTATGATGGATTACTATCGTCAAAACAAGGTAAATGTAAGAATAATTAGAATCTTCAACACGTACGGGCCAAAAATGGATGCAAATGACGGCAGAGTTGTATCAAACTTTATTGTGCAGGCTCTTAAAAACGAAGATATAACAATATACGGCGATGGCAGTCAGACTCGCTCTTTCTGCTATGTAGATGATTTGGTAGATGGCATAATAAGAATGATGGACAACAGTGAAGGTTTTATTGGCCCTGTAAATCTTGGAAATCCTTCTGAAAGAACAATTTTAGACTTTGCCAAATTAATTATTGAATTAACAAATTCAAATTCAAAAATCATCTTTAAACCCCTTCCAAAGGATGACCCCACAAGAAGAAAACCTAACATTACTCTGGCAAAAGAAAAGCTTGATTGGGAGCCAAAAACAGACATCAAAGAAGGATTGATGAAAACCATTCAATACTTTCATGAAATTTTAAAAAACAACCAATAAAATTCCTGCAATAAATTTGCCAAAAGGTTCATTGTCACTTAGAATGATAATATAGCTTGCGCCTCCTTGTATAAGCTTGTTTTAGCCTGTAAAGAAACAATTTATTTTACCAAACACCAGGCGTAAAATGGCACAATGAAGCAACAAGACCGATAACAAACGGAGTTGGAATCCCTGGCTATATTATATACTTGAAATTAGGAGTTCAAAATAATGAAAATTTGCGTTATAGGAACAGGATATGTTGGCCTTGTTGCAGGAACATGTCTTGCTGAAATGGGAAATGAAGTAATTTGTGTTGATAAAGACACAAAAAAACTTGATAAGCTTGAAAAAGGAATTATTCCTATATATGAGCCAGGGCTTGAAGAGCTAATAAATGCTAATGTTCCTGAAGGCAGACTAAAATTTTCAGATAATTTAAAAATGGCAGTTGAGGCTTCCAGTGTTTGCTTTATTGCTGTTGGCACACCTCAGGGGGAAGATGGCTCAGCTGATTTATCTTATGTTTTAGATGTTGCAGCAAACATAGGTGAATGCTTAAATGACTATAAAGTAATAGTAAATAAATCCACAGTGCCAGTAGGCACAGCTGAAAAAGTAACCAAAATCATAAAATCAAAAACAAATACAGAATTTGACGTGGTTTCGAACCCCGAATTTTTAAAACAGGGTGCGGCTGTGGATGATTTTTTAAAGCCCGACAGGGTTGTAATCGGCTCTAATTCACAAAGGGCAACTGAAATTATGCAGGAATTATATTCCCCATTTTTAAGAACCGGAAACCCTGTAATCATTATGGATGTCAAATCTGCAGAGATGACAAAATATGCTGCAAATTCATTTTTGGCAGTAAAAATTTCTTATGCCAATGAAATTGCAAACATTTGCGAAAAAGTGGGTGCAGATGCTGAAATGGTGCGCATAGGAATGTGTTCCGACAAAAGAATTGGCTCGCAGTTTTTATTTGCAGGCCTCGGTTATGGCGGAAGCTGTTTTCCAAAAGACGTTAAGGCAATGATTAATACTGCTAAAAATAATGGATGCAATGCCTCTCTGCTGGAGGCTGCAGATACTGTAAATAAAGAACAGAGAGTCTTTTTTATAAACAAAATACTTGATAGATACAATGGCGATATTAAGGGCAAAACCTTTGCTGTATGGGGTTTAGCATTCAAACCAAAAACAAACGATATGAGAGAAGCTCCAAGTATTACCATAATTGAGGAGTTATTAAAAAGAGGGGCATCAGTTAAAGCCTACGACCCCAAGGCTTTTGATTGTGCACAAAACATATTCGGCAACAAAATAGAATATTCAAAATCTGCCTACGAAGCGCTATCAAATGCCGATGCTATGCTGCTTTTAACCGAATGGAATGAATTCCGTCGTCCAAATTTTGAAAAAGTAAAAGCTCAGCTTAAATATCCTGTAATTTTTGACGGCAGAAACCAATATAACGCTAAAAGGCTGACAGAAAAAGGTTTTGAATATTATTGCATAGGCAAAACCATTGCAATTAAAGAATTTGCTCATGTTTAATTTTGCTAATATTATTAAAATCAAATCGCCATATTCGTGATTAAATATGGCGATTTTTTATTCACAATTCGCTGAGCATATTGATTCAATTTAAGACAAAAAATGTAGAGTTTTTTATTTCTAATTCTGCTTATTAAGTTTTGTAGCGTGAATTCACATTTTTATAATAAAATAGGCTAAGATATGCTTAATATTTATTTACACAGCGCCAAAAGTATTGATTTCAGGACGTGAGTTTTTTGTGCCGCTCTGAAAGCATTGCCTTATAAAGGTTTTAAAGAGTTGCTCTCTTGAATAAAGAAATTTTATCATAATTTTGTCAAATTTTAGCTTACAGAAAAAATAAATTAATCATTTGGCAGCATTACCAGCTCATTTTAGACATTCACCATACGTGCAAATCCTTGCAATGCAGCGTTATTCAGAAATCAAAATAGCCAAAACCCGCTCTCAATCTATATTTAAAAGCATTTAAGCAAGTAAAATGGTATAAACCCGCATAATACATATATTGTAAGCGTGCAAAAAGCTGCACATTCTTAATATAAAAGGTTTTCAAGGAATAAAAAAACTACAACAGACAAAATATAAAATTTCTTTGGCATCCTTTTTATTATAACAGAAGGTTTTTAAACATCTTTGTATACGTAAAAATACCGATATCAGGCTATTTTAAAGAATTTAAAACCGGCAAATTATTAATGTGATTATGTTTACGATGTTAAATATGGTTGAAACACCGTCAGTGAAAGTATTTTAAACTTTTTACTGGAATCACTGCAGCCATAAAGCAAAATTCTTGCATTTACATTTCTGCACGTATAAAAAATATTACATTTTTTATGTTTTTTGATAAACGCAAAAAATGTAAATTTTTGTTACAAAATACGGACTCAAATTTTTTATATCTAATCCATTTTTACTATTTTTAAAAATATTTAAATTATACAGAAAAAACAACAGTTATTATTGTCTTTCCACGATTTCAATCTCATTAAAATCAGACAAATACGGCAGATGTTCTTCATTTATAATTTCTCCAGGCAGTAACACCGAAATTCCGGGAGGACAGAGCGCTATAACCTCTGCTGAAACCTCGCCCACTGCATCTTCAATTTTAACAAGCCTTTTTTTTGCAAAATAGGCCTCTCTTGGGCTCATTACAGTATTTGGCTGCATAAGCGGCATATATTTTTTGCCCTCAAGATGACAGATATCAGGGTATTTTCTGATTGAAATTTCCTTTAGAGCTTTGATTAAATATTCAAATTCTTCCCTTGTATTGCCTATATTTGAAAGGATTAACACTCCTTCATCAGAGGCAGATTCTATTTCTATATTGAAATCTAATTCTAATATTGTCTCCAGGCGCTTTCCAGTTAGTCCGTGCATTTTAATAAAAATTTTAGTCACATCGCACTGTATACCATCATTTTCGCCTAAAACAAATAAATTTTTAATTTTCTTTGCTTCATTTCTAAAATATTTTGCATTCTGAATAGCCCTGCTAATAAGGTCTTTGCCTGCACTAGAGCTAAGATGGGCGCGCGCCGCATCAAGACTTGCAAGTAACAATATTGAAGGGCTTGTTGTATGCAAAAGTTTTAAAGCATGCTCTATCTTGTGAACATCAAGTCTGGAATTCTTTGCTATATGAAGCATTGAGCTCTGTGTCATAGAACCTGCTGTCTTATGCAAAGAATGAACAACCGCATCAGCACCCAATTCTAGTGCGGTTTTTGGAAGCTCGTCACTAAAATTCCACAGACTGCCATGCGCCTCATCCACAATTAAAGGCACATTGTGCTTTTTACAGATTTTAGCCATTTTTTCAATATCTGACACCATTCCCTCATAGGTTGGGTTCACAACCCAAACAAATTTTGTATTCGGTTTCAAATTTAGCTGTTTTTCAAGACTTTCAGGCTCTATTGCCCCAAAAATGGACCAGTCTTTCAACAGTTTTGGCATAAGCCAAGCAGGCTTTGCGCCTGAAAGCATTGTACCTGTTATAACGGAACGATGCGAATTTCTTGCAATAATTATTTCATCATCAGGCGAAACCACACCAAAAGCAATGGCCAGATTTGAAATCGTGCTACCTGAGGTTATAAAAAATGTTTTTTTAGAGTTATATGCAATGCTTGCAAGCTGCATAGCATCTGCAATTGCGCCGGTTGCAGGATGCAGGGTTCCAAGGGAATCAAACTCATCTGTTGTATCAAGCAAAAGCGCATCTTTTCCTATCAATTCCTCAAAACGCCTCAAAACCCCAGCCCCGCGGTTGTGCCCTGGAATATGAAAGCCAGTTGAAGGATTTTTTTTATATTTTTCAAGAGCATCCAAAAGCGGAGCCTCATTAGAGGGCAAGACATTTTCGCTATCAATATTTCTGTCAAATAATACAGAAGATGGTATTTTAATATCGCTTATGGCGTTCGTCTTGAATGATACAGTATTTTTGTTCAATTTTCCTTAAATTCCTTTTACCTTTTGGCTGGGCATCCGGGATATTCAGACAAAACCGGGTTTATTAGCTTATTCTACAGCCATTTTATAAATCACATACATTATTGCATATAAAAAACAAAAAACATTATTTTTTGCCTCTTTTTAATAAAATATTAAGAAATATTAAGAAATTTTATTAATTTAACATAATTTATCCAAATAAATAGCAAAAAAAAATTATTACATGTTTTATATATAACAAAACACTTTTTTGCTTTAAATCCAAAAAAATGGTATAATTTTAAAAATAATTAACAAAACACGAGAAACAAGACAAACACAGGGTTTAAAAGGAAGAAGTAAGGGGTAAAAATATGGTCGACAATCGTTCGACGGGTTTTATGACAGTTGGCGGCTTTAATTTTAAATCAGGCGACGCCTCAGGAATGACAAACAAAATGTCTGATGAAAAAATGGGACAAGGTGGAGAATACTTCGCCCAAGGCCAGGCTGAACCCGAAGAAGAAGAAAAGAGAGGGAATAATTTTGTGGATCGCTCTGCACAATTAAGGGGTGCCCTGGATTCACTTGCTCTTTTAAATGCTTCTACTATTAAAAAAGTCGACTTGAAAAACAAAAAAGACAACAAAAAAACCAAGGATGAAAAGAAAAAATCCAAAAAAAAGCTAACACACCTTATTGATGATTTTGAAAAAAACTGATGGATAACTGTACAGAAAATCATTCCTCAAAGACACTATCTAATACGGTCTTTGACAGGATTTCAAACATTAAAAAAGAAGATTATTTTATAAGAGCAAATCTTCACACGCATTCTAATTCCTCTGATGGCAAGGAAGATTTTGACACATTAATACAACGGGCTGAAAATCTTGGTTTAGAGTATTTTTCAATATGCGACCATAATACTGTCGAAGGTTATAAAAATTCCAAACTGACAAATAGCCCGATTTTAATTACTGGTGCAGAATTTGACTGTTTTTATGCCACGTCGCTTATTCACATCCTGGGATATGGAATTGATTTTAAGCATCCAGAAATTGATAAAATTTGCACAAAAAATAAACAAGAAACAAAACTAGATATAATAAGGCTTTTTCATTCTCGCCATCCTGCCGATGTAATTAAAGCTATACATAAAGCAGGTGGCATAGCCGTTCTGGCTCATCCTTGCTGCTGCTCAGTGTTCAGCTTAACTTCACTTGTAAAAAAGCTTAAAACTTTTGGATTGGATGGCATTGAGACTTATTATCCATACAACAGGCACAGAGGAATCATAAAATTTCATTCACGAAAAAAACCTTTTGAGCTGGCTGAAAAATATAATCTTATTCAAACCGGTGGAACAGATGAACATGGTACCCTAAAAATCTCAAAATACGGACAAAAATAATTGGGTAATTATATGTAATTTTACACTTGTTTATTAAATGTTTTCTTTCCATTTTTGTCATATGCATCATCATTATCAGTTTATAGTTTCAACTTTTGCAAAAGTTTAGCTGAATGCTAATTTTATGCATAAGTCACTCCATCACAGGAAGGAAGTTAAATTATTTTTTGCAAAATTATATATAATTATCTTAATTAAAATGCGAATTAAAAGTCTCTAGCAAAATTAAAAGGCTAAAACAATTGTTTCTATAGGTTTATGGTGAAAAATAAAACCTTTGCCTGAAAAAAGTTTAAAAACTAATTTCTATAGCCTGCCATTTTAGCATTTTGCTCTTTTTCAACTCTTAAATAATACCATGTATAACACATTGTAGTAAAAGGAAGCAAAACATTTGCTGCAATAAATGATGTCCAAAAATCAAGAAGAAGCATCATTTCCTTGCCAGAGCCAGGTTCATAGCTATTCATTAAAGTTTCTGTAAATATAAAAGTTTTAGAAAAACTTGCAACAATTTGCCCCCAAACAAGAGAAACCACGCCAATTAAAATGATTAACCCCCACAGAGGAAAATAATTTTTAATACTAAGGCCAAACGCTTTTATAATACTGTTAAATGGTGACAATTGCGGATTTAAAACAAATGTTTGCAAAGTGATTGTAAACAATGGTGTAAGAACTATCATAACAATAGCCCCTGTGGTTAACGGCAAAATCAAGGAAGCAGCCATTGCATGAGGATTTTGCAAAATATTAGCCATGCTTCCGCCAGCAAATACAAATATTGATGCCAATAACAGCGCAGAAAGTATGAAGGAAACAACAAACATTAAAAGAAGATACGCAATATAATCACGGCTTCTTCTTTTAAACCCTTCAGAATAGTACTTAAATTCTTTTAATGGCTCGTTCTCAACAATTTGCTTTGAAATTAATACCAAAGCGCCTTGAATAAGTAAAAACCTCCAAAAGGCATGGCAAAATATTATAAGCCCTGCTACCATACACACAAGAAGGAGTGCTATATTTATATTTTGCGGATTTTTTGCAATTAAAATAGGGAAAAAACATAGAAAAATACCAATAAGCTGCCCCAGCAAAGGGTAGAACATAAATAATAAAAATTGCGGTATTTTCATAAAAAATGTAGAAAATGATTCAAAAACTATTGTTAAAATTGATGCGCATTTTTTATGCATTTTTAAACCCTGTATTCTGCTTAACTATTCCAATTAGGATTAGTATAACATTTTTTATAAAAATAAAAATACGGAATCTGCATTATTATTAAGATATATTAAGTACCAGCCTAAACAATTAAACTATTTTAAGATTGCTTTCTTTTTGAAGGTAGCTGTATTTATAATAATACTCCTCAGGGTTTTCTTTGGCAGACAATATTAAGCTTTCAAGCTCAACAAACTTTTCTGCAAAAGTTGGATCAAACTGGCTTCCTGAGCATTTTTTAATTTCTTCAATAGCAATCTCATGGCTCAAGGCTTTTCTATATGATCTTGTTGATGTCATAGCATCGTATGTATCTGCAATTGCAACTATTCTTGAAGATAAAGGTATCTCATCACCCTTTAGCCCGTCAGGATATCCTCTTCCATCCCATCTCTCATGGTGTGCTTTAAGCCAGCTTGAAATTCCTGAAAGTTTTTTAATACTCATTATCAATCTTTCAGAATTATTAGGATGCAACTTCATTACAGCAAATTCTTCATCAGTTAATTTCCCAGGCTTACATAAAATACACTGGGGAATTGCAATTTTTCCAATATCATGAAGAAGACCAGCTGTTTCAATCTCCTCAAGAAGTGTTTCATTAAACCCTAGTTCTTTTGCCAAAATCAAAGAATACAATGTCACCCTTAAAGAATGGCCATGGGTATAAGGATCTTTTGAATCAAGCGCTGATGATATTGATTTAATTGTTTTATAAAAAAGTTCTTTTAAATCCTTCAATATTGCAGACTTTGAGCTTGAAAGATTATATTTGTTTATACCGGTTTCAACAATTCTTGACAATTCCTCAGGCTCAAAGGGCTTTAATATATATTGATAAAGATTACACTTATTTACGGCATCCGACAATATTTCAATATCTGCAAAACCTGTTAAAAGTATTTTTATAACATCTGGCGCTATTTCATTTACTTTCTCCAGAAATTCAGTACCCTCCATAATGGGCATTTTGTGATCTGACACAATAAGTGATATGCTATCAGCATTTGCCTTAAAAACTTCCAGGCCTTCAAGCCCGTTTGATGCAGTTAAGATTTTATATTTTCTATGAAAAGTTCTTTTTAAAAGCTGCAGATTATTGATTTCATCATCCACAAGCAAAATCGTATTTGCACTGCTTTGAATTCTGGCGCAAAGGATTTCATCCATTCCAACTATATTAAAATCTTTTTCCAGGTTAAGCAAAGTATTTCCTCAAAAAAGCTGGGTTACTATTCCATCTATCGACAGCTTTTCTAAATACTTTAATATTTTTTTCAATCAAAATCAATAATTCAAATATATGAATGATAGAATGAATATAAAAACTTATAACTGCATTACTAGATGTTAAAGAAATTAATAATATAAATATACATACATAATCAATTAAGTTTGCTTAAGAATTTCCAAAATAGCTGCAATCTACACTGTTCATAAATTCGCCGCATGATTCTTCATTTGCCCTTGCAACCTGCAGTCTTGTTTCAACACTTGTCTGTTGTTGTTGGAGAAATTTTTCACTCGTATTTGCTCTTGCCATTTCCTGGTCTATTTGCCGCTGATACTCATTTTCAATCTGCTGCCTTTGCTTCATAACACTAGTATAATCATCAAGCGAAAGGTCATCATCAAAATTTACATCAAGCGCCTGCAGTTCAGATTCCTGTCTATCAAGTATACGATTAATTAAATTTGAAGATTCCTGAGCAACTCTTGATAAAGTTTCAGATATCTGTGTTAATTTAAATTCCCACTCACTGACTTGTAATTTCCAAAAAAGACGCGATGTAAATACGGTTAAAAAATCTCTGTTTTTGCCCATCTTGCGTCCTTTCTAATAAATATACATATATATAAAGTATTTTTATGCATAAAAATTGCGTATTTTATATATATTAATTTAATATTTCTTAATAATTTGTTATTTGTTAAATAACCCTTAGCCTGCAAGAGTTTTTGCTACCGCAGCATCGGCATTAAATTATACGAACGCTTATAAGATTGAGACTAAAATTCCTAAAAATTGCATTCACAGGCAGAATTTTTCTTGACATTTAATACCTTAAATCTTGCATTTAAGCCATCAATGGAAAGGATTTTATTTGTTAAAAGAGAGCCTTTGTTTATTATTAATTTTAAAATTTCCATACTTTGTACAGATGCTATAAGTGAAACAGCAGGCGAAACAACACCTTTTGCAACGCATGCATCTAAATTTGCATCAGGGAATATACACCTTAGGCAAGCACTTTTATTTGGGATAATCGTCATCACCTGCCCGCTAAATTCCGTGACTCCGGCATGAATTAATGGTTTTTGCATTTTAAGACTAATATCATTTAATAAAAATTTTGATTCAAAACTGTCAAAACAATCCACCACAATATCATAATTTTTTACAACATCATTATAATTATTATCATCCAGGCGGGTTTGGAATGTTTGTATTTCAACATCTTTGTTGTAATTTTCTATCCAATTTTTTGCAGATAATACTTTTGGTTTGTCTAAATAGCTTATAGTATGAATATATTGGCGGTTTAGATTTGACAATTCAACTTTATCATCATCAATAATACCAATATACCTGATTCCAAGCGATGCAAGATTTGCAATCACGGTAGAGGCAAGCCCCCCTGCACCGCATACAAGAACTCTTGCTTTAAATAGTTGCCTCTGTCCTTCTTTGTTAATCTCAGGAACAAGGATATTTCTATTATAGCGCTTAATATCAAAAATATTTTCTTTAGCCATTTTTCTTTTACCACATTTTTGGGTTATTACTTGTTGCAGATTTTATCAAGCGTCTCAGTTTAATATCTTGTGCTCTTGTAGTTTCATTTATATATAAAATTTTGTAATATTCTTTTTTATGCCAGATTTGTTTTTTTAGTTCTGCGATTTCATCATTGAGAATTTGCGTATTTTTCTTTAATTCTTTTTTGCAGTTTCTATCATAGATTCTACATCTTTTTTTATCCATCTCATCAAGGCGAATGTATTTTGCTTCCATTTGCAGCACAAGAGGCCTAAGAGCCAGATATTCCTTTTTTCTTATCTCATCAAATTTATCAAGAGTACCTGTTTTTAATTCAAGTTCTTTAATATCAATATATTTATCTTGTCTTTCATTTAGTTTTTTTATGTAGTCATTATCTGTTATTTGATGAATTTTATTTACAACCTTGTTTAAAACAGCAGGTTTTTTAAACTGCAGACTCAGCTTATCAATACTATGACAAGTTAAACCAACAGAAAAAACAGGTGCAGCTTGCAATAAGACTAAAAATCCCATAAAAAGTACAATATATTTTGAAATTCTTTTTTGTTTAACAGATTTTAACATATCTACAATCTTTGCTTTTATTTCCAATCGATATTTGTTTCCCATTTATGTTTTTTATAATATTCATAATCACTTGTCGGTATTTTGGGATTGTCAAGCTTAATATCATTTCTGATAAAAAGTCCGAAATTATTACTTGTAAGTACAAGTCTCCAGTTTTTATCAGCCATTAGGCGGGTAAATAATATGTCGCAAGATTTTTCAATTATCGCATAGTCAATATGTTGTCTGTAAAATTCCTCTTTCCAGTTCTGGCCCACATAAATAATACTCATCCTATCTAGCTGCTTTGGATTATAGGTTTCCTCGTATCGTCCATCCATAAATATAAAATTATTTGGATATAATTTATAAGCAAGAAAACTTCCAAAGTGAAAATTAGCAAACAAGTTGCCCTTTAGATTATTTATTTTCAAAAACTCAGCTTCAACATATGGGTAAGTTTTTATTGTTGTCTCTACTTTAGTCATTCTGAACGTAAACAAAAAAGAGACAAGTATTAAAAAATAAAGAAGTAGCTCCTTTAGGTTATTAAGCACATTAGGCATTTTTTTATTGAAAATTTTTGTATAAATATCATCATACATAAAGACACAGGCACAAAACGCAAAAAAGGTTAGTAGCCTTAAGGTTTTAAGGCTTAAAATAAACATAACAATTAAAACCAAAACCTTGGTTTTATCAAGATTTTTGTATAAATTAGTTATCCTTGCTTTAAAATCCACACCATCTGTATGTAAATATTTTTTTACAAGATAATATGTACCTATTAAAACCATAGCAAGTGCCCAAAGTTTGAATTTAAAAAATTTAAACAAGTGAATTTTGCTAAACAAAGGCTGCCATTCAGTAATATTAGGACGGCTGAGCGTTATTGCATGGAATAAAAAATATACATATTTAATTCCGTATGGATTTATAAACATAACGGCAAGTGAAACAAATAGTGCAATTACAAAAGGTTTAATTGGTTTCTTATTCAAAAACTCACCAAAGATATATAAGGCCAAAAGCCCAAGTCCAGTAAAACATCCGCCATGGATATTAGACCAGACAAGCATAGTAGCGGGTAAAATCCAAAGAATTTTGTATGTTTTTTCAAGCCTTGCTTTTTCAAGCACATATAGCCAAATTGCAAAGAAAAGAAATGTAAAAAGCTGACATCTTAATGTTGCAAATGCAATGCTTAATGAAGTTTGAATCAAAAGCATAAAGAATATAATATTAAAAGGGGCTGTTGTAAGAGGATTTTCAACATTAGGGCTTTTTTGTTTTCTTCTTAATAATATTACCCTTGTTAATATAAAATAAGTTGCAAACAGTATTAATATTTTAAATACAAACAATCCAATTTCGCCAAATTTGTCCAAAATTGTGTAAAATATAAGACTTGAACCCCATTCATGGTCAAACCATTGTCTTGTTGGGCCAAAAGATTGAAAGTCAAAATTCATAAGACTTCCTGTTTGAAAAAATGTTTTTCCAACAATAAGTCTTGCCCAAAAATCAAAATCTACTTCCTTTGTTAATATGGAAAGAGTTGAAATATAGAGAAATAATGCGATATAAAAAAATATAACCATGCTTACTACCTTTATTTTGATTAATATTATATCAAAAAAACTTGATGCCTGGATTTTTTTTGGTTATTATTGGTGTAGCAAAAATAATATTGGAGCAATTTTAAATCCTTATGGAAAATAAAATTTTAGAGATTAAAAAAAATGCAGCAGATGAAATCAATGCAGCTGGCAGCTTAAAAGATCTTGAAGAAATTAAAAATAAGTATTTATCAAGATCATCTGAATTAAATAACTTAAAAAAAGGTCTCAAAGATATTGACCCAGCATTAAGGCCCAAAATAGGCTCTTTAACAAACGAAGTTTCAAAAGAGATTGAATCATTACTTAAAGAAAAAAATGAAAAATTTTATTTTGAAGAACTAAATAAAAAACTAATCTCAGAAAAAATTGACCCAACACTTGATGGTACATATATTAAAAAAGGCAGGGTGCATCCTTTAACTGCCACAATTAATGAAATCGTTGAAATCTTTGAGCACCTGGGTTTTTCATTGATTGAAAACCAATATTCACCCGAGGTGGAGGTTGAAAAATATAATTTTGACCTTTTAAACACCCCAAAAGAACACCCTGCAAGAGATGTACAAGATACTTACTATGCACTTAATGCAAAACATGTTGTCTTAAGAAGCCAGACATCAAATTCACAGGTGCGACAGATGGAAAACTCAAAACCGCCGATTAAATTCATCTCACCTGGAAGAGTATATCGTAATGAGTCAGTAAGCGCCAGAAAAAATAATCTTTTCCACCAAATCGAAGGTTTGTGTGTTGATAAGAATATCAGGTTTACAGATTTAAAAGGCACTCTGAATGAATTCATAAGGCTTTACTTTGGCTCCTCAAGGCCCACCAGATTCAGAAACAGCTTTTTTCCATTCACAGAACCCTCTGCGGAGGTCGATGTTCAATGTATTATGTGCGGTGGGAAGGGATGCGCAACATGTTCAGGAACAGGCTGGCTCGAAATTTTAGGCTCTGGCATGGTCGACCCTAATGTTCTAGAAGGCGTTGGAATTGATTCAAACATTTATTCAGGTTTTGCCTTTGGCATGGGCGTTGAAAGACTTACAATGTTAAAATACGCCATTGATGATATTAGATTATTTTTCAATAACGATGAAAGATTTTTAAAACAATTTTAGCTGACAGATTAATGAAATGTTAAATTTAGTCCCGTTGCATTAAAACAGTGGGGCTTTTGATTATTGCAGACTAATAGATAATATCGACGGTTTAAAATCTTTCAACACCAAGCTTATCATAAAGATTTTTCTTATCAATAATTAAACCCGATGGCATATCAATTTTTGCACCATTGTTAATTAAAATTTTTGCAAGCTCAAGATTATTTTTCTTTAGTGCTACATATAGTATGGTTTTTGAGGAAACAAGTTCTTCAAAATTTACCTTTGCACCTTTTTCTATTAGCGCCTTAGCAAGTTCTGTGTTATTATTCTTTGCTGCCCAGAAAAGCACAGAATCAAAGCCTGTATTTGGGTCGGCACCTTTATCTAAAAGCATTTGCGCTATTTCTGTTTTATTAAATTTTACTGCATAAAAAAGCGCATATTCTCCAAAATAATCAATATTGGGGCTCATTCCTGCCTTTAACATCAACGCCACATTATCTTTTTTATTCTTCTTTATTTGCCTTATAAATTCCTCACTAGTAAAGGGAATCTTTTTCTGAACCATTTCTTCTCTTGCAAGACGAATTTCTTCCTTTTGTTCTAGGGTCATCTCTCTTTTTCTTAATGGGATTTGTCCGCTAAAATTTGTAGGAAAGGGTGTTGAAAAATCAGAAGCAGAAAAATTATCAAACGAATATTTGCCAAATGTTTCATCAGTGTTTGATGCACAAACCCCCGCTTGTACACCAGCTATACCTACTGTAAAAATTATTCCTGCAAAAATTACAATCTTATTGATTTTTTGAAATATATTAAATAACAAGACCGCCATCAACTCCAATAACCTGCCCTGTAATATATTCAGCATCAATCGCAAGAAATCTTACAGTCTTTGCAATATCTTCAGGCATTCCAAGTTTTTTCAGAGGAATTCTTTCTATTATCTTGTCCACAGGAAGTTCTTTTGTCATATCCGTCTGTATAAAACCTGGTGCTACAGCATTCACACGAATATTTCTTGAAGCCAGTTCTTTTGACAATGCCTTAGTAAAACCTACCATACCAGCTTTTGCAGCAGAATAATTTGCCTGACCAGCATTGCCATATATACCTGAAACCGAAGCCATATTTACAATTGAACCACTTCTTTGCTTAATCATAATCTTTGAAACAGGTTGCGTTACAAAATAAGCAGAATTCAAATTAGTATTTATAACAGAAAGCCACTCATCTTCTTTCATGCGCATAAAAAGATTGTCGCGTGTTATGCCTGCATTATTAACAAGAACGTCAATTCTTTTGTATTCCTCAAAAATTTCATTAATTGCCACCTCAACAGCTTCCTTGCTTGAAACATCAAATTTCTTTGCAGACGCATTTTGGCCAAGATTTTTTATTTCCTGAACTGTCTCATTTGCAGCTTCTTCATTGCCAGCATAATTTACAATTACATCACAGCCGGATTTTGCAAGCTCAATAGCGCAGGCTTTTCCTATACCTCTTGATGCACCTGTTACTAGTGCAATTTTATTATCAGTCATTTCTTTCTCCTTATATATTTTAAGCGCTTAACGCTTCCAATGTCAGCCTCAATGAAGCAGCATCAGATACATTATAGGTTTTTACATCCGGCGGACATATTTTTCTATTCAAACCACTTAAAACTTTACCATTTCCAAATTCAACAAATGTGTCAACACCAAGCTCAAGTAATTTTTTAATTGATTGCATCCAATAAACACTTGAATAAATTTGCTCAGGCATTTTTTTTATAAAATCTTCCGCATTCAAAGTCAATTCGCTATCAACATTAGTCACTACGGGAATATTGGCATTATTAATTTTAAGGGTAGTTAAAAAATCTTTAAACTTTTCGCCGGCAGACCTCATTAATTCAGAATGAAATCCTCCAGAAACTGCAAGCGGTACAACTCTTTTGGCACCAGCTTCTTTAATTAGATCATTTGCATAATCAACTGCATCTTTTTCACCCGTTATAACAATCTGATTAGGTTCATTATAATTTGCAATGCTTACCAGTCCCTTACTTGAAGCTTGTTTTATGCACTCTTTTATCTTTTCTTCACTCAAACCTAAAATCGCACTCATTGCACCCGCTTTTGAAGATTCGCATGCTTCTTGCATTAAATCAGCTCTTTTTTGAATGGCTAATAAAATATTATCTAAATCCATAACTCCTGAAGCATACATAGCAGAATATTCCCCAAGAGAATGTCCAAGAGCATAATCCGCTTTTATCTTGCCGCCAGAAACTTCTTTAAATGCTTCAAGAGCAGCTATAGAAACAGCTAGTAAGCAGCTTTGAGTATTTGTGGTCAGCTTTAGCACTTCGTCAGGACCTTCAAAACACATTTTTGACACATTCTTTTTAAGTACCATATCAGCCTTGCTAAAAACATTTTTTGCAGAAGCAAAGTTTTCAAACAAATCCAATCCCATGCCTGTACTTTGGGCGCCTTGCCCTGGGAATATAAAAGCAATTTTATTCATTGTTTTCTCCTGAAATTATTTAAGATTTTCCCTAAGCCTTACAACTGCAGAACCCCAAGCCATACCAGCACCAAATGCGCAAAGAATTGCCTTGGATGGTGTTTTAATTTTACCGGATTCAAGCGCTTCAGCAAGTGCAATCGGAACAGAAGCTGCAGAAGTATTTCCATACTTATCAATATTTACAATAACTTTTTCATCATCAAATTCAAGTCTGCTTTGAAGCCCTTCAATAATTCTCAAATTTGCTTGATGAGGCACAAGGTAATCAATATCTTTAGGTTCCAAACTCGCATCTTTTAGGCAATGCATAATAGATTCAGGCATTGTCTGCACTACAAATTTATAAACCTCTTTTCCATTCATAGTAATTTTTTGTTGGCCCAAGCCTGCTGGCTCAACTAATGGACAGTTATCTCCAACTAAATTCATTGTTATATGCCTACCCATTGTACCATCAGCATTAATATTCAATGCTAGAATGTCATCATTGCCATCTGAGGATTCACTCATTATAATGGCACCCGCGCCATCTCCAAAAAGAACGCAGCTAGCCCTATCATTCCAATCTAAAAATTTAGAATTTGTATCAGTGGCAACCAAAAGCACATTTTTATATTTGCCTGTAGCAATGAAGCTTCTACCTATTTCAAGCGCATAAAGCATACCTGTACATGCTGCCGTTATATCAAAAGCTACAGCATTTCTTGCACCTATGGCTTCCTGAATAGCACAGCCAGTTGAAGGGTAAATATTGTAAGGATTTGATGTGGCAACAACTATTAAATCTATATCCTCGCCGCATAAATCTGATTTACGAAGTGCATCTTCTGCAGCCTTTATGCCGAAAAAGGTAGAATTCTCATCTCCATTTGCTATGTATCTCTGTTTTATTCCTGTCCGAGTCGAAATCCATTCATCTGAAGTATCTAAAATTTTTGTTAAATCATCATTTGTTATAACAGTTTCGGGTATAGCCATTCCTATAGAGCGGATTTGCACAGGTTTATAGTTCATTTGTTTTATCATCCTTTATTTTAGGTTTATTTCTACTGAAAAAATTCTGCAATTTTTTTATTTACGCCAGTTTCAACTGCTTCTTTAGCAACTCTTACAGCATTTTTAATTGCATATGCAGTACTTCTGCCATGGGCAATAACCGTGATGCCTTTAACACCCAAAAGCAATGCGCCACCAAATTCTTCATAATTGATTCTTTTGTAAATTCTTTTCATAAAGGGTTTTGCAAGAAGTCCTATGATTTTTGAAATAATGTTACTGTTAAATTCTTCCTTAATCATTTCAAAAAGCATCAATGAAGACCCTTCAATTATTTTAAGAGCAACGTTTCCTGTAAAACCATCACAAATTATAACATCACAGTTGCCATGGAAAATTTCTTTGCCCTCAACATTTCCAATAAAGTTAATTCCTTGCTCATTCTCCTGTAGCATTTTATATGCTGTCTGAACAAGCTCGTTACCCTTGCCGGCTTCTTCGCCAATATTTAGAATTCCAACAGATGGATTACTTCTATCATAAACATTTTTTACAAATGTTGCCCCCATAATTGCAAACTGGCACAGCATTTCAGGGGTACAGCTACTGTTGGCCCCAGCATCTAATAATACAAAAGGTTCTTTCACGGAGGGCAGTGTAACGCAAATTGCAGGTCTTTCTATACCCTTAAGCCTGCCTAGCCCAAACAAGCTTGAGGCCATAGCAGCACCAGTTGAACCTGCAGCAACAACTGCATCTGATCTGCCTTGTGCAACTGCATCTACAGTTAAAACTATTGAAGATTTTTTCTTTTTCCTTATGGCTTGCCCTACGGCTTCACCCATCTCTATTACTTCATCTGCATGGGTAATGATTACATCTAGTTTAGATAAATCCACTTTAATGCTGTGGCTAAAATATCCACCACGCAAAGATTTAATACCATTTTTCTGAATCTTATCAATTTCAGCCTTGATTTCATCTGCTTTACCGACAAGTTCTATCGGGATACCATAATCAAGAGCAGCCCAAATGGCACCCTTTACAATTTCTCTTGGTGCATGGTCTCCTCCCATAGCATCTATTGCTATTCTTGTCATAATACTAACTTCCTCAAAACAAGTCTTATCTGATAACTTAGGGCAGGCATTTTCCATGCCTGCCTTTAGTTTAAATTTATTCTTTATCTTCTGTATCGCCTTTTTTAGATTTTCTGGTTCTTTTTGGTTTTTCTTCGCTTTCGGAAACTTCGGCTTTAGTTTCTGCATCATCAACAGGTTTAGCTTCCGTTTCAATGACCTTGCTTTCAGCCTTTTTTGATTCTTTCACGCTATTTTCAACTGTGGCATCTGTTTGACCTTTGATGCTTACAACTTTATTTTTATATGTTCCACATTCAGGGCAAACAGTATGAGTCAATACTATGCTTCCACAATTTTTACAAGTAGTTGTGGCCGGAACCGTTGCTTTCCAGTTGGCTCTTCTTTTTGCTTGGGCTGATCTGCCTGTTCTTTTCTTTGGTACTGCCATTTTTCATATTCCTTTTATTTTAAATAGTTAATTGTTATCTGATTTTAACATAAACATAAAATAATTGTCATAAAAAAAGTCGTCCTTGTCAATATTTATAATAATATTTTAAGGACAACTTTTTGCATTTTTTATTTGCAAGTTTATTGTTAGCATATTAAAAATGCCAGATTTTGCATTATTTTTTATATAAGACTAACTTTTGTATAAGCGCCTTTTCTTTCAATATTAACTTTATCTTCTCTTGCTAACCAGCCAAGGCTTAAGCTTGTAAAGTTTGCATCAAGATTAAGGTCTTTTTGCATTTTTTTTGTAGTAACTTCCCCATTTTCTGAAAGATAGTTGTAAACTTCGCCAACTGCTTCAATAATGCTTTCTTGTAATCTCATCTTTTTCTCTCCTTTTAACTAACTATGATGACATATATTTGTGTATTTTTTACAAAAGTAAACAATTTCACAAAATTTGAGCGTATATAATTTGTATTAGCTCTTTCTTTATGTATATAATAGAAAATAGATTTTGAAATGTAAATGGAACAAATGGAGGAGAAATTTTGAAAAAAGGCAAAAGTTTTGTATATGGAGATGATGTTGATACTGACGTAATAATCCCTGCAAGATATCTAAATACAAGTGACCCTAATGAATTGGCCGAACACTGCATGGAAGACATTGACAAAGATTTCCACAAAAACGTTCAAAAGGATGATTTTATTGTAGCAGGTGATAATTTTGGCTGTGGTTCAAGTCGTGAACATGCCCCCATATCCATTAAGGCCTCAGGAGTTAGTGCTGTAATTGCTAAAAGTTTTGCAAGAATTTTCTATAGAAATGCCATAAATATAGGGCTTGTTATAATAGAAAACAACGAGCTTCCTGATGAAACTAAAAATGGCGATGAAATTTGTATGGATTTAGATAACGGAATTGTTAAAAATCTAACTACGGGTAAAGAATACAAAGTAAGCGTATATCCAAAAGAAATTCAGGAATTAATAAACACAGGTGGTCTTGTAAACTATACAAAAAAGAAATTAGGAGTTTAGATTAGGAGTTTTTAATGAAAGAATATAAAGTAGCTGTTGTTGCAGGCGACGGTATTGGCCCTGAAATAATTGATGAAGCCAAGAAAGTACTTAACGCAGCTGAAAAAGTTTTTGACTTTAAACTTGAATATAAAGATGAATTAATTGGCGGAATAGCTTACGAAAAAACTGGAGTTCCTTTGCCTGATGAAACCATCAAAACAGCCAAGGAAGCAGATGCAGTTATGCTTGGCGCAGTTGGAGACTGGAAATACGATACACTTCCGCCAGCAGTAAGACCAGAAAGAGCTTTGCTTGGAATCAGAAAGGCACTTGGCTTATTTGCAAACCTCCGTCCTGCAATAGTTTGGGACGAATTAGTATCATCAAGCCCCCTGAAGCCTGAAAATGTATCTGGTGTCGATATTATGATAATAAGGGAATTAACAGGTGATGTTTATTTTGGCGAGCCCAAGGGAATTGAAGTACGCCTTGATAAAGATGGAAATGGTAAAAAATTTGGCTTCAATAATATGATATATTCCGAGGATGAAGTTAGAAGGATTGCAAAAATCGCCTTTGAAACTGCAATGGTAAGAGGCAAAAAGCTTTGTTCGGTTGATAAGGCAAATGTACTTGATGTTTCAAGATTGTGGCGCGAAGTAATTCTTGAAGTTGCAAAAGACTATCCAGAAGTTGAATTATCACACATGTATGTTGATAATGCAGCAATGCAATTGATTAGGGCGCCAAAACAATTTGATACAATTGTTACGGGCAACATTTTCGGTGATATCTTATCCGATGAAGCATCAATGCTTTCAGGCTCTCTTGGCCTTCTTCCAAGCGCAAGCCTTGGTGAAGTCGGAAAAACTTCACTATATGAACCCATCCATGGTTCTGCACCTGATTTAAGAGGCAAAGATGTGGTAAATCCTATTGCAACGATACTTTCTGCCGGCATGATGCTTAAATATTCATTCAAGATAGATGAAGCTTATGATTTGATTGAAAAATCCATTAAGGATGTACTTAAAGACGGTTACAGAACTGCTGATATAATGTCCGACAATAAGGAACTCGTGGGCACAAAACGCATGGGTGATTTAATCAAAGATAAAGTATTAAAGGCAAAATAGATGGAAACAATCGGCATAATAGGCGGAATGAGCTTTGAATCTACCATTGAATATTACAAAATACTTAATGCAATGGTGAATAAAAAGTTTGGAGGCCTGCATAGTGCTAAAATTTTAATGGAAAGCTATGATTTTGATACAATTGCAAAACTCCAGAAATCAGGAGACTGGCAGAAGCTTGGGGAAATTCTTGCTGTTTCTGCTAAGAAACTTGAAAATGCAGGTGCTAATTATATTATGATAGCAACAAATACCATGCATAATGTTGCAGGTGCCGTTCAAAATAATATAAACATTCCGCTTATTCATATTGCCGATGCTGCAGCAGATTGTATTAAAGAAATCGGCTGCAAAACGGTTTTGCTTCTTGGCACCAAATATACGATGAAAGAATCGTTTTATACAAAAAAGCTTGTTGGTGAATATGATTTCAATGTTATAGTGCCTGATGAAAATGAAATGGATATTATTCATAATATTATTTTTAATGAGCTTTGCGTGGGAAGGATTCTGGATAAATCACGGCAGGAAATCCTTAAAATCATAGAAAAATATAAGGATTTTGGCGCCCAATGTGTTGTTTTGGGGTGCACAGAACTTCCAAACCTGATAAATGATAAAACGGTTTTCGGAATTCCTGTTATTAATACCGTATATGCACATTGCAGGGCTATTATAAATTTAGTTTAATATTGTTTTTGGAGTTACCAATAATGTACAAGAAAATACTTATTTTATTTATAACCGTCTTTGTTTTTGGACACACTTTCGTATTTGCAAAAACAAATTATACATATGATACTGCATCATTAAAATATAATTCAAAAGAGGCCTATGAATATTACAGAGACAACATCAACGAGGCAGTATATAAGACTATGCCAAGAAGTTTTTCATATAAAAACAGAGAGCCCCAGTTTGCAATTACGGTGAATAAGACTGGGCATGTTGATAAGGCTTGGATTCTAGTCAGCTCAGGCTCAAAAAAATATGATGAAAAGGTAATAAAAAGACTGCAAGAAGCGGAATTGCCGGGTTATTCCGATTATCTGAGCGCAAAGCAATTGACTTTCAGGTATAAAATCAGAAAACAGACAAAGATTATTCCAATTCCTATTCCTCTTTGGTTTTAGGGATTTGTGCACATGTTTGCGCTAATTTTAGATGTTAGTTAGTGTTAATGAGTCTATTTAATTACTTTTATGAATGCAAGCGGGTGCAGCGTGGTTTTGTGCTAATTATTTTGTCAGGTTTGAGGATGTAAATCTTGCAAACGGATTTTTGTTTGATTTTACAGTTTGCTTTTGTGTGTTTTTAGAATTGGTGTCGAATCGCTCTTCTTTGGTGTTTAAATTATTATAATTTGCAAAATGCCTGTAGTCTTTTAAGTCTTCTATTGCAAGCATATGTGCAACGCGTGATGATTGTTTTTGTTCCTTTGTCACAAATATATCAAGGATAACTGCAGGAAGCATTGATGCAAAAGCTGGGGCAAGTGCTTTTATCATGCTCTTGGCGTCAATGCTGTCGTTCTTTAAAGCCTTGCCAAGCTGTGTCATAGAAAGAACTGAACCCGCAATAGAGGTTATGGTTATTCCATATTCTTTAACTATTTGCCCTAAGGCCTCTGTATTTTCAGAATACGTTTGCGATTTATCATCAATTTTGTTAAAGGTCTTAAAAACATTTTCTTGCAGTTGTTTTGCGTCATTCTTTTGTTTTTCCGAGAGTGTGATGCGGTTTTTTGCAAGTTTTAGCTGTTTGTTTTTGTCACCGTTTTCTTTAATGTATTTTTCATACTCTTTATTTTCTTTTAGGGCCCTTAAATAAAATTTAAAGATGTTTTCTTTCTTTTTATTTGGAGCTGTGGCTTGAATGTCATCCAGCTTTTCATCGTCAACATACATAAGTTTTTCAGGGTTGTTTTGAAAATCCTGCATAACCTTAAATCTTGCCACTCTTGAAGCTTGTTTTTGCAGCTTTGTTGATATAATTGAAACCGGTATCATGGCAATAAAGGTTGTAATCACCGGAATAAGATTTAAGCCGCCTGCTTCTTTTAAATTTTTATATCCGTCCAGTATTTTAAGAATATTGCCGCTTAACTTGTTAGCTTTTTTATCTGCCGCTTTTGCCAATAATGAAGCAATGCCCCTTATTGCAAAGCCTGCCGCAGCGCCTAATAAGGCCCCGCTTGCGACAAATGTATTTGTGCCAAGCTCAACATCCTCTGCATAATCCTGAGAGGCAGTATCAATTTCTTCCACGATTTGTGTTATCATTTCCTGTTCTTCTTTTGCGGTTTGAACAGCTTCTTTGCTTAATGGTTTGTTGAAATTTTTCTTATTCTCTTCAAAAAGTTTATTTTGCTCTTCAAGATAGTCTTTAACTTCCTGATTATCAGATGTTAAAGATTTTAGCGTTGCAATAGCTTCCTTGAGTGCGGTTGGAGGTTTTTGCTTTTCTGTTTCTTCCTTAATCTCAACACTTTCCGATAGTGCCTGTACTTCTTTTAGCTGTTCGTCATTAAGGATGGCGAATTGGTTTTCTGATTTTAATTCTTTGTTAACCGCCTCATGACGTCCTACTTTTGAAGCAAATATTTCCTGTTTTACGGCCCAGCTTATAACAGGTGCTGCTGCTATCATTCCTGCGATTGAAGTAATGATGGTCGGCACTTGGTTGAACAGCAGCATTTTTGTTTCATCCATTTTTTTAAGAGCTTGCAGCCCCTTTTTTACTTTTTGCAAATAATAAAAACGGGACGGCTGCAGCCAACGAAATTATGGATATGGCAGTTTGCTGCAGTGCTTCAACGGCAATTTCTGCGTTTTCTGCCTTCACCTGGGAATATTCATCCATAGTGTCTACTGCATCTAATACAGCCTTAGCTTTTTGCAGATGCTTTTGTTTTTCGGCTTCTGATAATGGATTATTTTTAAAATAAAGCTCTTTTTTAGCCGCGCGTTCATTTCTTTGTTGTTTCCATTTGGCATATTTTGGCTTATTGCTTCTGTATTCAAGGTAGCTGTTTAAAATTTCCATTAAAATACTTTCAGGCGCTTGTACGTTATTTTAAAACACCTGAAATAAATTGTTTGCTATGCATTAATGAAAAAGTTTAAAAATGTAACTTTTCTTAATAAAAACAGCTGCCTTTTTATTGGGCAAGGTTTTTGCTTACTTCAATTAAATCCAACACTTTTTTATAGACGTAATCAGGGTCTCTAACATCTCCGATTGCTACAATGTAATCATGGAAACTTCCAACGCACACAAAAGAAATATTGCCAAGATTTGACATTTTTTGGAGAGGGCCTTTGGTTACGCTTGAATCCAAGATTGAGGTGTATTCAAGATACCTGAATTTACCATCAAAAGCGTTATATGTATATTCCATTTTAGTCTGGTAAAATGTAAATTTTCTTGCCATCGTGTTTTTTCTTGCAATGTAGACAGACAAAAGGAAGGTGAGAGCAAAAAATGTTCCGCCAGTTGTCCAAAAAATAAACTGATAGTCAAGAAAACCCATAAAGCTCAAAACAACAGTTAAAAATGTTCCAACAGTAGCCGTTGCAACTATACCTATAAACAATGCCAGAAAAAATGCCCTGATTGATATTATTGTCATATCAAATGCCGGCTTAATATTGAATACTAATTCTTCGTCTCTTGGCCTGGGTATTATGGTTTTAGTTTTAAGTTTTTTATTTTCCATGCTCCCACCGCATCTGCTGCAGCAAAGAGCATTATCTGGTAATTTTTGACCGCAAAATTTGCACTGCATAGAAGTCCTACTTTATTTATTTTATGCTTATAAATGTAACATAAATTTTAAATAATAAATAGTAAAAATTAATTAAATATGTCGAAAATTTACATACAAATAAATAATGTAAAATAAACTTATCAAAAATACAGCAATTTGAAGAATTGTAAAAAGTCTTAAATTCCTATAAGATGCAAAGTTTCCTATTGCAAATGGAAATACGAAAAACATTATTAAAAACGGACTTTGCATATATTGTGCAACAAATATATATCTTATTGCCGCAGCAATAAGCCCTGCAAGATAAAGGAACAACAAAACAGATAAATATACTGAATAATACGCTCTAAGCTTTGGTTCTGTTGCTTCTTTAAATACATATACCATGCCAAAAATCAGAGATAGTATTAATAATAAATTTATAAGTATCAAAATAATCAATAGACTTTGCAAGTTTCATTCTCCTTTATTATTTTTTACTTTGGAGCTCTTTTAGGGAAACATCTCTTTGATATGAAAGCGCATCAGTGAACTCAAGTGTTTTATTATATACACTCTCCTTTTCATTATCATAAAGCACTAGATGATAGCTATCTTTAAGCTCCATATATTCCTTATAAAAAGATGATATGTTATTAAAAACAAATTTTGCACTTTTTGTACTTGTCAAATCATCTTCAAGGGAATGTACAAGAAGAATAGGCGCCTGGACTTTTTTAATATTACGTCTTACTTTTTTTGAAAGCAGCAACAATTCATATATAGAGCTTAATGGATAATTATCCATTGCAACAGTATTTTTACTCATAAGTTTTGAAATAGTATTTCTTACCTTGATGTTCTTGATGCCGTAAGGTTCTCTTTCAGGAAAAGTATAATAATACCTTAAGATTGTATAGAGTCCAATTGGCATAAGGAAGTTATACCAGGGAATTGTCCAGCCATCTAAAAATAAAGTTGTTGATAGACATATAAGTCCAGTTATATCTTTATTTTCCTGCGCCAAATTCAAGGCAAGTACTGCACCAAGGCATAATCCTCCAACAAAAAAATCAGCATAGTTTTTTCTAAGTTCTTTATATCTGTCATTTACAAAGTCTCGCCAATCCTGCTCCTTAACAGAATAGATATCAACAGGATGATCGCCATGCCCAGGCAAGCAGTAGCAGTATACATCAAAGCCTTTATCATACAAAAATTTTGCATATTTTTTTAATTCAAAAGGACTTCCTGTCAAACCATGAAAGAGCATGGCAGCACGATTTGGCAGAACGGTTTCTCTATGAACTAAAATATAATCCATATCGCTTTTTCTAACTTTTATATTCATATTTTTTAGCTAAACCTCTTGAATAATTGATCAATGAGTTCAATTGCCATATCTATTTCTTCATTCGTAATAGTAACAGGCGGCACTAAAGTTATTACATTCTTAAAATATCCACCATTATTCAAAACTAGCCCGCATCTTTGCCCCTTATACTGAAGATTTCCTTTTAGCCCTTCTTCTATAATATTATCGCAAAACTCCTTATCGGGCGTAAAACCGTCATCCTTAGTGCATTCTATTCTAAGTGCAAGACCTAAACCATCAACATTTCCAATAGTTTTATATCTTGATTTTAAACACTTAAGTCCATCAAGGAATCTTTTGCCTTTTTCTCTTATCTCATTCTCAAAATCATGTTCAAAAAATGCATCCATAACAGCATTACCTGCCGCACACCCTATCGGATTTGAAGAATAGGTTGAGTGCGTCCTTCCTGCAGGCCATACTTCTGGATTAATCATTTCTTCTCTTGCCCAAAGGCCTCCAAGAGGATTTAAGCCGTTTGTTAAAGATTTACCAAATGTTATGACATCTGGTTTCACACCAAAATGTTCTATCGACCATAACTTTCCGGTTCTATAGAAACCCATTTGAATTTCATCCGCCACAAAAAGAATGCCAAACTTATCAAGGACCTTCTTTAATTCTTTAAAATATCCCATAGGTGGTACAATATAACCTCCTGTACCTTGAACGGGTTCCCCTATAAACGCCACATATTCACATTTTTTAGTTGAAGGGTCATAGAAGGATTTATATTCACTTTCAAAGTTTTTTTCAAATTGTTTTACGCAATAAAAATTGCAATCCTCGCATTTTTTACCATAATGACATCTGTAACAATAGGGAAATGGAACAAAATGTGCCCTGTCGCCAAAATGGCCATAATTTTCCCTGTATCTAAAACTAGAGGTAATGCTGGATGTACCAATTGTTCTTCCATGGTATCCGCCCATAAAAGCAAATAAAAGATTCTTTCCTGTATAATTTCTCACAAGTTTTAAGGCATCTTCAACTGCCTGAGCACCGCCCACATTAAAATGAACCCTGCCTTTTATGTTAAATCTTTTTTCATTCGCTTTTGCAATTTTTGATGCCAAAAGAACTTTGTTTTCAAATAAAAACCTTGATGCAATCTGGGGCATTGTATTAAGGCAGTCAACAACAGCACTCGAAACTTTTTTATTTTTATAACCGAGGTTGCAGCTTGCATACCACATCTGTAAATCAAGATATGGCGTATTTTTTTTATCAAACATATAGGTGCCTTCGCATCCTGTAAAAATTTTCGGCATTTTGCTGTAGTGCGTAGTGTCACCCCAGGAACAATACTTGCTATCAAGCTCTCTGATTTCTTCTTCGGTTAGTGTTTTTTGTTCTAAATCCTGCATTTATATATCCCCTTCTTTAGATAGATAGCTCAAAATATCAAAAAAATTGTTAAATTCAATAAAATTTATCTTATTTTTTAAACAATGATTCTTTAAGCTGTTCTTAGCAAACAACAGATTAGATTTACTTGCAATACACCTATCGGATAATCCATCACCGGCGTATATAAATTTTTCATCTTTTTGAATCTTTGCACATTTGCACGTCCCGAGGCTGAAATCACACTTTATATCTGCATTTGGAAAATTTAATTCAAAGCTTAAAAATTCATTTTGGTCAAAAACTGTCAATTTATTTGAATAAAAAGAAATATTTTCCAAATTTTCTTTCCTTAAAATGTAATCAATAAAGAAATCAAAACCATCGCTTAGAATTGTCAATTTTAGATTATGCTTTTTTGCCTCCAAACAAAATTCGATAAAACCGTCCTGAATTTCAATGGAATCAAGATAATGATATAACTTTTCTTTTGTTAGATTTTTAATTAATTTTAGCTGCATCTGCATACAGGTTTTTGAATCTATTTTTCCATCTATCCAGTCTTGTTCAACCTTCAGCCATTCAATATCAGCAAAAGTTTTAAAAAAAGAATTGACGGTATCATTTTTTGTAATCGTCCCGTCAAAATCAAGATATATTGAATTATAATCTTTAAACATTTTGCTTTTACTCTAATATTTTAATTTATTATAATATTAAATATTAAAACAAGCAAAATAAAATGTAAAAGAAAAAATATATTAATCATTAATTATTGCCGACTTAACAACCAGATGGGGCAGTTTGATTGATGGAAAAATAAACTTTCATCTGCCAGGGTTTACTGATGCCATTTTTGATTTAGTTAAGTTTATAAAATCTTTCGCATAATTAACTGGTACGGCAAACCCTATTCCTATATTCGACCTATTGTTGTCAGGATTGTAAATGGATTGGTTTATGCCAATTACCTGACCATCAAGGTTTAGCAGGGGACCGCCTGAACATCCAGGATTTATAGCGGCATCTGTTTGAATCTTCTTTCTTTGATAGTCAATCCTTGAAATTATTCCTGTGGTCAATGTGCCTCTAAAGCCAAAAGGGTTTCCAATAGCAAGTACTCTTTGTCCTACTTTTACATTTTCGCTATTTCCAAAAGATATAACAGGCAAGGGTTTTTTGGGGTTGATTTTAATTATTGCAAGGTCATTTTTATCCTTTAGAACAGCAAGAACCTCTCCTTTATAACTTTGTCCGTTTGCAGTTGTAACTTCTATATTTTTAGCTTTATTGATAACATGGGAACTCGTCAAGATTGCTCCACTTGAATCTATAACACATCCCGTGCCTGATGACACCCCCTCATCAAGCTGTGCATCAATTGCCACAATTGCTGGCGTTATCCTTTCGTAAATTTTTGTAAAGGAATTTTCTTCAGAACTTGCAGCAAACACTGGGGCGGCTATTGAAGAAAAAGGCATGGAAAAAAATAAAAAAAATGACAAGCATGTTAGCAATATTTTCTTTGTTAATGTTTTATAAATTCTATACATTCAACAATACTCCGATTTTATAGTATAATTAAATTAAAACATTACACCCGTAAAATTAAATTGCTCCAGATATTTAAGTGTGTTATAATTCTTTTAACTTTTACGAAAGGAAGAAAAATGAGAAATATTGATGTTTTTAAAAAACATTTAAGAGAAAGAAGAGCTGTAAAAATTATTGCTGGCATTGATAATTACGATATTGAAAACGTAAAAAATGTTGTCAAAGCAGCACAGCTTGGTTTGGCAAGTGCAGTCGATGTTGCGGCAGATGAAGAAGTTATTAAAACTGCAAGACAAAATACGAAACTTCCGATTTTTGCTTCTTCTGTTGAACCATTTAAACTTGCAAAAGCTGTACAATGGGGTGCTGATGCAATTGAAATAGGGAACTTTGATGCCCTTTATAAGCAAGGTTTCGAATTTAATGCAGACGATGTTTATGAAATCGCGCTAGAGGCATTAACACTTACCCCAAATGGTATTTTCACATGTGTTACAATCCCTGGTGAAATCAAAGTTGAAGATCAAATTGAACTTGCAAGAAAATTAGAACTTCTTGGAATTGATTTGATACAAACAGAAGGCAGCAAAATTGGCGCAATTGAAAAAGCAAAAACCGCCAAAGAATATTTAAACTTGGCAAAAGTTACAATTACAAACACTATGGAAATAGCAAGACATGTTGGCATTCCTATAATGACAGCTTCAGGTGTAAACTCTGATACTGCACCCCTTGCATTTGCTGCAGGGGCGAGCGCTGTTGGTGTTGGCTCCTTTGTAAACAAACAGGAGACACAAATTGGCATGGTAAATGCCGTTAGAAAAGTAACTGGTTCAATTGCTTACAGAGATTCTTTCAGGCAAGATATTTATGAAACAAATAAGCATCTCCTAATGAAGTAATTTTTGTAGAATATATAAAACTTGATAAATTTAAAAAGCCTGTCTAATTTAAAATAGATAGGCTTTTTTAGATAAATAAAAATAAATTCATTTCAGATAGCAAGTATCAATACCGATGCTTGTCTCTATCAATAAAAAGATAAACACTGGTGTTTTATAAAGATAAGGCTTTTAAGTATTAAATAATTATGGCAATTATATACAATTTGACACAAAAACATTGATGCTTTTTTCTTGTAATGGAAGCTGTTTCATCATAAAAAAGCTTCTTTTAGTTTCACGCAAAGTAAACATTTTTTCGCCTTTTTGTGTATAAAGAATGAACTAAAAAGAAAAGCTTAACAAGCATGTGTCAAATTGTATAAAATGCCATAATCAAATATCAATACTTGGTCTATTCTTATTTGCCATATCATCAATCATATTTGAAATTTTGTGAGGCGCAAAGGCCGTACAAGTATTCCAGATTAATGTCTGCACAGCAGTTTCTGTATTCTGAGGGTTTCCTTTTAGCTTACAAACACCCTTGAGTAAATCTATCGTGCCATCAGGACAAGATTCAAAATAACTGCAATTCTGACAAACCTTTATAGTAAAACCCTTGCTCTTGAGTTTTCTTGAAATATTTTCCATTGCATCGTACATCCGGAGATGGGCATCAGATACAAATCTTCTCTTTTTAAATCTGAAAACTACTTTTCTCATGCCATCTTCTGATACCAAATCAAGCTTACACACATAGTCTTTTTTGCCATCTGAAACTATTGAATTGACTGTTGCAGAATTCACATTTTCATCCTCGTGGATTTGTTTTTGAATACCCTTCAAAGATATTTTCTTTGTTACAACCTTAAAGTTCAACATAAAAGAACAAATAGGATATAATGCCAGATACAATAATGAATTTGGACCAAGACCTGAGGCCAAAACACCTGTCATAGTGCTAAATAAGCCCAAAACTCCAAGGTGCAGTATGTACTTAAAACCTATTCCTGATAAAAAAGTGAACGAGGAGTAAAGAAGAGCTGCATATATAATCAAGGCAAAAAGTGCACCCGGCTTAAGAGCAGAAAATACAAATTCGACAAAATACCAGGGTTTTTTATGCAAAAGTGGCAGATAATACTTAAACAAAGAATATCTTGAAGAGAGATTTGCAGTACTGGCATCAAAATTTTCAACATCCACAGATGATGCCATAAAGTGGCAATACATTGGTTTTAAATCATTACTTGCCAAAAAAAGCGAATATTTTAATTCGTCATTTCTTGTTTCAAAACAAATCCTGCCAGTTTTTTCGAGCACATCTGCAGACATTGCACAGTTATTGCCATCTATAACCTGTGCCAATTCAAACATTCGTCTTGCAATATTAACAGTATTATTAACAAAATGCTGTTTGGCATTTAGGATCTTGTATTTTAATTTAAAGAAAAAACTTTTTGATGAGGTTCTAACCTCCAGCCTGCCGGTTAAAATTGTACCTTCTTCATAAATATTTTTGTTAATATATTCAAGATAATTTTGAGGAACAATCCTGTCTGCGCCGACAAATACGAATGCATCAAATTTATTCTCGGGAAGCAGTTTTTCGACGAACATGGAAACAGCTTTATCTTTAGAAAAATATTCAGGATTTTCAATATAATGAATTATTGCACCATGTACGCATTCTGGCAAAAAATTAACAGAGTCTTTTTCCCTTTGCGCTATGACATGTACTGAATAATTTTGTTTTGAGTATGTCTGATTATTTAAAGACTCAAGCAACTCTTCAAGCTTTTTGTGTTTACTGCTTGCCCATATCACAACACATAATCTATTTTCTTTAAGATTCATCTGCTGCATATAATGCTCATGTTTTAAAAATTTTTTTCTCCAAAAAGCTTTAAAATTAAGGGTAAACAGATATATACAGTATAAAATGAGGTATAAAAATAATAAAAATAATATAAAGTTTGTAATTATAATATGCATTGCATTATTTTAAATAAAAATCCAATAAAAATCTAGCTTTTTTTACGATATTTTGCGATAATTATAACAAGTTTTTATTTGAATCAGGAAAAACATGATTTCACTTTTAGGACAATGCGTACAAAATTTTACTGAAGCTCTTAAATACACATTTAAAGGGAATGTTACCTTTAAAAGCGTGATATCTCAAGCTGCAAAAATTGGTTTTGATTCTCTTGGCATATCTTTGATGATAGTATTAATAGCATCTTCGGTCATTGCCCTACAGGTTTCAAAACAATTTTTATTGAGCGGAGCCGAAGATTACATCGGAGGATTTCTTGGCGTTGCTCTTATTAGGGAAATCGCGCCAGGCTTTGCCGCACTTGCTATTGGTGCCAGGGCAGGCACTGCAATTACAGCCCAAATTGCAAACATGAAAGTATCTTCCCAGGTAGATGCTATGAGAGTTTTGGGAGTTAATCCAATTGGATATTATTTCGCCCCAAGAATTATAGCAGGTGCCTTCGGGGTTATGTTTGTGGTGATTTTAGCTGAGTTTATAGGTGTTATTGGTGGTATGGCTGTTTCGTATTTCTCCATAAGCTTGCACCCCAATAGATATTTTAACTCTGTATGGCTTATGTTTAATACTAAAGATATTTATATAAGTGTGCTTAAAGGATTTATTTTTGGCGCCATAATTTCCACCGTTTGCGCAACCGTGGGCTATAATACAGTGGGTGGAGCCAAAAATGTTGGCGATTCAACAACAAAATCTGCAATCTTGTGCACAATTTATCTCTTATTGGCTGATTTATTAATGGGATTTTTATTCTATACAAGCAATTATCAGTAATCTATTTTATAAAAGCTCAACAGTTATGCTATTGCTTTTTTATGCATTTTCACCTTTATAATTTCAAAACTACCCGTTAGGGTAATATATTATATTCTATTTTTGCTTCACACTATATTCAAAAGTTGTTTAATAAACGTTTAATAAACAGAACAATGGTTAGTCTAATACAATAAAGGTTTTTTGAGTATGAATGAAGCTAAGGTAAAAATCGGGAATTTAGAAAAAGAAGAGTGCAATTCAATCATTGAATTTCTTTTCAAAGAAAAAAAGAAAGGCAAAAAGGAAGTTGAAGATTTTATTGAAGAATATCTTGAAGAACAGGAAAACTGGTGCAGTTTATTTAAAAATATCCAAAAACTTAATGAAAACTCAGGATTAGAAAATTTTATTTATAAATTCATAACTACAGTAAGGGAGAATCTTGAGAAATTAAATCTCGCTGTTGTAATATATGACGACAATAAAAACAAAATATTTATTAATCAAAAGAATGATAAACTGGAATATATTCTTGATTCAATCTTCCCTTCTCTTAATATGTATAAGGCACATATTGAAATTGCTAAATATTTTTCAAGCATGAACTATAATATACACTACAAACTGTTGCCCTTAGAGGCTAACAATAGTGTATTTGGTTACATCTATTTTGAATCAGAAGCACCATTTAACGAAAATGACTATAGATACCTAGAAAACTTGTGCAGATATATGGCAGCAGGCGTCAATGCAATAAAGCTGAATACTGAAAATAAAAAGAAAGATAGAGAAGAATTAGAATTCAGAACAAGTTTTTCACATGAAATCAAGACTCCCTTAAATGGCATAATAGCTTATTCGGAACTTTTGAAAAAAAATTCTTCAGCACTTTCGGATGAGCTCAAAAAATACGTTGAAAATATATGCATAAGCTCAAAGCAACTAAAAGGGCTTTTGATGGATGTTATTGAAAATGCAAAATTAAAATGCGGACAAATAATAATTAGAAAACAAAGTTTTGAAACAAAACGTGCAATCGAAGATGTGCTCAAGATATTTTCTTCATCAATTCTTGAAAAAAATATTGATATAAAGTCTGTATTAATGCAGGTAAATATTGTCTCAGACTATACTAAATTTAACCAAATTCTCTATAATTTGATAAGCAATGCAGTTAAGTTCTCTGATACAAAAGGCCAAATAAATATAACTTCCTGGGTAGAAAACTCAAAATATTGCTTTGAAATCAAAAATAAAGGCGAATATATAAACAAAAAACAGGCCAAAAGAATTTTTGAATTTTTACACAAAACGAATGAAAATGCTGATAAAAATCCCGAAGGGTCAGGCATTGGTCTGTACGTTTCAAAGCAGCTAATTGAAGCTCTTGGCGGCGAATTAGAATTTCACAGCACAAAAAAAGAGACATCCTTTAAATTTTATATCTCTTTAAACGAAAGACAAAACGATAAATAAAATAGCAAAATCCTTTCTATAACGTAATTCCAACTCTTCTTGTCATTTTTATGGCAAGTTTTTTTAATCTAAATTCCCTTGTTCTAAATAAAATTCTGGCAAAATAAAAACGCCTTGTTGTTTGTTATTAAGGCGTTCATTAATTGCGTTTGTGTTAAATAGCAATTATTGCTTTTCGTTTGGTGTTGTGCTTCGTTTCAATATACATAGCATGCGCTTGGGTTGCGTTGTTGTTAATGCTCTATTATTTTTATTAATTTCGTGTAACTATTACACCTTATTAAAACACATGAATTTGAAAATTTGCTATTATTTCATGTTTTTTATAATTTTTGTTACATTTTTTAACAAAAATCTCCGAAAATATTCCTGCTAGTGATTAATAAAGCCAATAAATCTCTAATTATACACAGGCAGTCTTAAACTGCATTTCATAAAGATATTTATATTGCCCATTTTCAATATTTAATAATTCTTCATGAGAGCCTGCTTCTACAAGCTGCCCATCGTTTACAACAAGAATAATATCAGCATTTTTAATCGTTGAAAGTCTATGTGCTATAACAAAAACCGTCTTATCCTTCATCAAATTTTCAAGTGCTTTTTGCACAATTGCCTCTGACTTATTGTCCAATGCACTAGTTGCTTCATCTAATATTATTATTGGCGCATTCTTAATCATAGCTCTTGCTATTGCAACCCTTTGTCTTTGGCCGCCTGAAAGACTTGTACCTCTTTCTCCTATTATTGTATCGGCACCATTTTCAAGCGTATGCAGGAATTCATTAAGGTGAGCACCCTGAATTGCTTCTTCAACCTCTTCGTTGGTTGCATCAAATTTTCCCATTAGAATATTATCTCTAATAGTACCGGAGAATAAAAAATTGTCCTGAAAAACTTCTGAAATATGTGACCTTAATGATGAAAGACTATAATCCTTTATATCAATCCCATCTATCTTTATGCTGCCCGTTTTAACATCATAAAACCTTGGCAAAAGATTCACTATTGTTGATTTTCCACCGCCTGAATTTCCAACAAGTGCAATAGTCTGCCCTCTTTTCGCACTAAAGCTTATATTTTTTAGAACAGGAATATTCTCTTCATACTCAAAACATACATTTTCAAATGTAATATCTGAATTTACGCCTGTTAATGTTTTTACACTTTCCTTATCTTTAATTTCTGGCACAAGATCAAATAATTCAAACACCCTGCTCATTGCAACAAAAACCCCTTGCAAACCTGTAAGCGTACGTCCAAGGTCCTTAACAGGCTTATAGAGAAGCAAGAGCGAAGTGATAAAACTTGCAAAACTTCCTGTTGTCATTTCGCCTGATATAATTAAATGATTTCCAAAAAGCATTACTATTGCAACACCAATGCTTGCAATCAAATACATAATGGGTGACATCCACCCTACGCGCTTAGTTAAAGACATTGCAAGATTAAACGATTTTCTGATTTGCTCTTGAAATTTTTCATTTAAATTATTTTGGAGTGAATATCCTGTCATAATCTTATTGCCATGATAAGTTTCATTAAAATTAGTATTTATACCACCGCCAAGAACCATGGAGGCATTTGACACTTCCTTAATCTTCTTTCTAATCATAGCAACAGGCAAAAATGCAAGAACAAGAACCGCAACACCAACAAGCGCAAGCTTCCAGCTGTTATACAAAAGTACCGCAATAAGGCCCATAGCACCCGTTGCACAGGTGATAAGGGTTTTAATTGAATCAATAACGCTTCTGGAAGCTGTATCAGGATCATTTAAAAACCTTGAAAGCACAAGCCCGGAAGAATTTTCATCAAAAAACTTGGAATCAAGTGATGTTAATTTTTTAAATAAATCAATCTTTATAGAATTCGATATTGTATTACTGAGCCAGTCTGTCAAATATGCATTAATATATTTTAAAAGCCCCTGCACCACAGCAAAACCTACAATTAACCAGGGAATAAGCGCCGCCAGTACATCTCTTGTAAGTTCACACCCCCTTACTATCATTGGGTTCCCATTTACAACAACATCGATGTAGGGTTTTAGGGCATATGCTGTCGCACCATCTAAAAGTCCTAAGGGAATTGCAAGTATAAAAGCAATTAAAGTCCTTGGAATCAAAGGCCTTATATACGGAAAAATTCTCTTTGATAAAAAAGCATAATTAAAAGCATTGTCTGTTTTTGTATTTGCGAGTTTCATCTATATTCCTAAAAAATAAACTAATTCCTAAATATATTCTAAAACCCATTATTCCATAAACAAATTTTCTTTGCGTCCTTATTATAAGTTCTGTAACAAAAACAAACCTGCCAAAGTCTGTGCGCTTATAAAAAAGCCGTTATTCTGCATATCATTTACAAATTCAAAAACTTTATCAATTTTAACCTCAACCCTATCAACAATCACCCCTCCATCATTAACAGGCTCCGCCTTTTTATTTAGATTACAAATATCTGCAACAGCAAGTATTGATTTTTCAGAGGTTAAACCACCAGATGAAACAAGATTTTCCACAAGTATTGTTATGTTGCTAGTATCATAACCGGTTTCTTCGAGTAACTCCTTTCTTATTGCATCAACTATTGTTTCATCCTTGTTCTCATCTCCAACAAGGCCTGCAGGAAGCTCTATACAAAATTTTTCACCGTATTCTTCAACTATAGGCGGCCGTTTTGTAGTCAAAAACAATGTGTAATCACCATCTTCTCTGTGTAAAATCGGCAGAATTACAACAACATTTGAAGCATTGGGTCTCTTAACATAAACCCAGTCAGGCTTATTCATCCTCTTTGATGCTATTAAATTTAAATATTTTGTCTCAAATAATATTTCTTTCATTATGCCTCCAATTGTTTTGCAGACTTCAATAATAAAAATAACCAAAGTGCTTTCAACAGTTTTTCTTTCATTATAAAATAATTATATGAAATTTAGTGCAACCATAAATATAAAACTGAAAAAACAAATTAAGGATGCAAAAGGCGAGGCAGTGAGCGCTGTTTTGAGCCGTATTGGGCTTGAGGATAAAGCTAAAGTACGCATTGGCAAGATTTTTGAGCTTGAAGTAAATGCCGAAAATGAAGATGCAGCAAAAACAAAGCTCAACAAAATTATTTTTGATGTACTGATGAATCCAATTGTTGAAACCTACGAAATAACAACTTTTGAGGTAATTAATTAATGAATCTCGCCAGCATATCATATCCACAAACTGGCTTAAAGGCTGCAATTGCAGTCTTTTTGGGCACAAACTGCGAAAAAGAAACCCGAATGGCGCTTGAGATGGCAGGTTTTAATGTAGAATATATATTTCATACAGAAACAAATCTTGAAAAATTTGATTTAGTAGTGCTTCCTGGAGGTTTTTCATTTGGCGACTATATCAAAGCAGGCCGCCTTGCAAAGCTTTCACCTGTTATAGAGTCTCTCAGAGAATATGTAAAACTAAATAAAGGATTTGTGCTTGGCATATGCAACGGTTTTCAAATCCTTTGCGAAACAAGGCTCTTGCCTGGCGTCTTGATTGAAAATACAAAAACGAAATTTATATCAGAGGATTGCGCATTATTTTTTAACAACAAAGAAATAACTATCCCAATTGCCCACAAAGAAGGCTGTTTTTGGGCAGATGAAGATACTATAAAACAAATAGAAAAAAATGATATGGTGATTTTAAGGTATAAAAATAACCCAAACGGCTCAATTAACAATATAGCTGGGCTTTATGATTCAAAACATCATGTTATTGGCATGATGCCCCACCCTGAAAGGGCAGTATTAAGCCAATGCGGATTAGCTGATGGCAAGAAGATTTTTGAATTTTTAAAAACCGAATTATTAAATTTTAAAAAATCATGCCCAACTAAAAATTTATCAAAGAAGAGGGTGGAATGATAAAATTTGAAACCATAAAAAAGCTTGAAAAACTGGGGCTTTCTCAGTATGAATATGAAGAAATAGTCAAAAAACTTAACCGTAAACCTAATGAGCTTGAATTATACCTATTTTCTGCAATGTGGTCAGAACACTGCGGCTATAAGCATTCTAAGAAATATCTTGACATGCTGCCAAGGACAAAAAGTTTGTTCAGTAGTGAAAATGCAGGCGGCATAAAGATTGGTAATCACGTAATATTTTTTAAAACAGAATCACACAATCATCCAAGTGCTGTTGAGCCCTATCAAGGTGCTGCCACAGGTATTGGCGGTATTCTAAGAGATATCCTTGCGATGAATGCAAGGCCAATAGCCCTTTTGAATTCATTAAAATTCGGCCCGATTGAAAGAATGAAACTGCCCGATGATATAAACAATGCTGTTTCTATCATAAATAACGACACACATTGTGATATGGAATCTTTCAGTAGGAATAAATACCTTTTAAACGGAGTTGCAGAAGGTATTTCAGACTATGGAAATTCTACTGGTGTTCCGACAATAGGTGGAGAGGTTAGCTTTAATGAGTGCTATAACCTCTCACCCCTTGTAAACGTTATGGCTGCCGGCATTTGCCATAAAAACAATGTTAAAACCGCTGCTGCAAAAGAGAATCTTTATGTCACTCTAATAGGCTCAGCCACAGGGCGTGACGGACTTTTCGGTGCAGCCTTTGCATCAAAAGAACTTGAGGGCGACTCATCTGATAGATTGTCAGTACAAATCGGAGATGCATACACTAAAAAGAAGCTTATTGAGGCAACTTTAGAGATTTTGCAATCAAAAAACGTATTTTGCTCTCAGGACCTTGGCGCTGCAGGACTTTTAAGTTCAACCTCCGAAATGGCTGCAAAGGGTGATGTTTCAATGGATTTATACCTTGATAAAGTCCCCCTCAGGGAAGAAAATATGCAGCCCTATGAAGTCATGTTATCTGAATCCCAAGAAAGAATGGTATTTGGAGCAAACAAAGCTGGTGTAGATGAAATTGTGAAAATATGCAAAAAATACGAACTAAATGCAGCCATTATAGGAAAAACGGGCAAAGGAAATACGTACAACCTATATCATAATGACATTCTATTGGCATCTGTCCCTGTTAAAGCTTTGTGTAAACCCGTTTTATATGATTTGAATCCCAAAAAACCTGAATATATTGATGTTTTAAAGAAAAAAAAGTTATTTTTGGACACAAAAATAAACACGCCACAGAATATTAAATATCTTATATTCAAAATTACTGCTGCGCCTGCATTTGCAAGTAAAAAATATATATACAGCCAGTATGATTCAACAGTTTGCGCAAGGACATTGAAAAACCCTCATTTTATAGGGGTTTCTCCCCTATATATACGTGAAGAAGATACAACCATAGGCTTTTCAATGGATTCAAACGAGGATTTATGCCTTCTAAACCCTTACACTGGCGCTTTTAACATTATCTTCGAAAGCTATAGAAATGCTGTCTCCTCAGGGTTTGAGCCTCTTGGAATCACAAACTGCTTGAATTTTGCAAACCCTGAAAAACCAGATGTCGCATACCAGTTCACAGAAACCATTAAAGGCATAAAAGATGCGCTTTGCACGCTTAACCTACCTGTTGTTTCAGGAAATGTTTCATTCTATAATGAAGGAGTAAAAAAGACTGACATTCACACTGATGACGTAAAAATAAAAATCAATCCCACACCTGTCATTGGCATGCTAAGTATCCTAAAAACCAAAAACCCAATATATACAAGAAGTTTGTCTGATGAAACAATTTTTGTTATTGGAAAACAAATTAATAAAAATTCATGCACAGGTGCGTCTTTATATCAAAGATTATTCTTTAACTTCCTAGGCGGAAAGCCCGATATTATAGATTTTGAGCTTGAGATGAAATTAAAATCCGCAATCTTTGATTTAAATATCAAGGGTGAAATTTCAGGCGCCATTGATGTTTCAAAGGGCGGAATCATTGGGGCGCTTTTAATCATGCTTTTTAATTCCTTTAATTTTAATGACAACAAAAATTCTGAACAATTAGGATTTTCCTGCTGCCTTCCTTGTGATATTGATATACTTTTTGGTGAAATCACAGGCAGATATCTGATTTCAGCTAAAAATGCTGATAAGGTAGAGCAATATCTCATAGGTAGCCAAATTCCATATGAAAAACTTGGAAAGACCAATAATACGGGTAACCTAAACCTCGGTTTTGTAAAAATTAATCTTGCAGAATTAAGAGAAATTTATGAAAATTCTCTTGAAAGAAAAGCCTAATGTTGTGTTAAAATAAGCATAACACAGTAAAAATTTGCCACTAAACAAGGAATTTTCGGGGCAATGGAAAAATACACCTATAAAAAATCAGGCGTGAACTTAGAAAATGCCGGTTTATTATCTAAAATACTTACAAGTAGGCTTAATTCGTCCAACTTTACAAATTTTGCTGGAGTTTTTGAACACTCAGCACTGCCTGAATATCTTCTTGCCGCAACAACTGACGGCATAGGCACAAAGCTCATCCCATTACTTGAAAAAAAGATGTACAAAACCATGGCAATTGATTTAGCGGCAATGAATTTAAATGATTTAGCATGTGCTTGTGCAAAACCGCTATTTTTTCTTGATTACATAGCAGCCAATACTCTAAACCCTGATGAGATCTCAAATTTTATAATTGAGCTTGACAGGGTTCTAAAGGACCATAATTGTTTACTCATAGGGGGTGAAACGTCTGAGCTTGGTGATTTTATTAAAGAGGGGTTGTTTGATATAGCAGGCTTTGCCGTAGGGCTGGCATCTAAGAATACAATAATAAAAAAAGAATTGCTTGAAGAAGGCGATATTATAATAGGCTTAAAATCAAGCGGAGTGCACTCAAACGGTTTTTCATTGGTTAGAAAGCTATATAATGATGGTAAATTATCTGAAACTAATCTTTTAAAAACGCTTGAGCCTACAGCAATTTATATAAATGAAATTTTAAGTTTATGTCAAAAAAAACTCACTCTTGGGCTTTGCAACATTACAGGCGGTGGAATTTTATCAAACCTTAAAAGATGCATCCCAAAAGGCTATAGGGCTATTTTAGATAAAAAAGCTTTGCCTAAAATAGAAATTTTTGAAACGCTGAAAAGCTTTGTAAGCGAGGAAGAGATGTTTCATACATTCAATATGGGCGCTGGTTTTTGCATTATTGCAAAAGAAAAAGATGCTAGAGAAATTTTTGATATTACAAAAATCTTTTCACCGTTTGTATTTGGCAGAATAGAGAAGCTAAAAGAAGGCAACAACATTGCAACAGCAGAATTTGAAAGCTAAAAATGTCCTCATAATGGCATCAGGCAATGGCTCCAACTTTGAAGCCATTGTAAAATACTTTCAATCAAAAGGATTCCTTAGTTTACTTCTGGATAAAACCTGCGCAAACATAACCAATAACCCTCAATCTTTAACAAAGCCAGACACAACAAGAATTTCAAATAAAACCGGTCTACAAAAAAATACACAAAAAAGACAAAATCTTTGCGTAAATTTTACACTTATTGTTGACAACAAAGATGCGCATGCCCTAAAAAGGGCTGAAAAGCTTGGTATTCCGGCCCATTATGTTAATTTTGACAAGCTATATGAATTTTTATCAAGTATAGAACAACAGGATTTATATGTACTTGCAGGCTATATGCGCATTTTGCCTGAAAAAATACTAAAGCTTGGTACTTTTATTAATATTCACCCTTCGCTTTTACCTAAATTTAAAGGCAAAAACGCTATCCGCCGTGCATTTGAAGCCAAAGTTAAAAAAACCGGTGTCACGGTACATTTTGTAAATAAAAAAGTTGACTCGGGCAAAATCATTGAACAAAGAGCAATTCAAACTGATGAACTCAGCTTTGAAGCACTAGAGAGCGCTATACACAAGCTTGAGCACAATATGTACCCAAAAATTATTGAAAACCTCCTTTTTAAAAAAAATGTCCTACTCTTTGGCGGCGGCGCACGGGAGCATGCCATAGCACAAAGGCTTGCCACCTCGCCTTATTTAAATCATCTTTACCTTGCAAAGCCCAATGATGGATTCAAAAATTTAGGCGAAAACATTGAATTTACCAATTATTTTGACCTTTTAAACATGGCTATTGACAGGAATATCGATTTACTTGTAATTGGCCCCGAAAATCCTTTGTGCGAAGGAATTGTAGATATTTTTAGTGCCAAGGGAATAAAATGCATTGGTGCAAATAAAAATTGGGCAAAGCTCGAAGGATCAAAAATTTTTGCAAAAAAATTTATGACAAAATATGGCATAAAAACTGCAGATTACAAGGCTGTGCATAGCAAAGATGCAATAAAATCGGCATTATTGTATTTTAAAAACAAAAAAAGCTTTGCAAAGAAGAATTATCAATTTTCTGAAACTTTAAAAGCACCAGTAATAAAGGCCGATGGACTAGCGCTCGGCAAGGGTGTTTATCTTCCCAAAAATTTTGATGATGCCAGAAAAGCAGCAAAAGAATTTATTGACGGCAAATTTGGAGATGCTTCGCATCGAATTTTAATTGAGGAGAGGCTTTTTGGAAAAGAGATTTCTGTAATGTCCCTATGGGACGGGCAAACATTAACTTCCTTTCCACCAGCTTGCGATTATAAGCGCCTTTTAAATGATAACAAGGGTGAAAATACCGGAGGAATGGGTTCTTTCGCACCAAGTAAAATTACATCAAAAGAAAAAATGTTATTGGCAGACTACTTAAAACAACTTGAAAACGCCCTCAAAGCAGAACATGCCGATTTTTGCGGAGTGATTTATTCAGGGTTAATGCTTGCAAATAATGATATTTATGTACTTGAATACAATATAAGGTTTGGCGATCCTGAAATTCAGTCGCTGCTTGAATTATTGGACAATGATTTGTTGGACATTTTTATAAAAATGTCAGAAAAAAGGCTTAACGAGGCACAATTAACATTCGGGCGTAAAACTGCTTATTGTGTAGTTTTAGCATCAGAAGGATATCCGATTAATCCAAAAAAGGGTGCTCTTATTTCTGGATTGGATACAGCCATAAAAAATAACTGCAAGCTTTATTTTGCTGGGGTAAAAAATACCACCTCAAAGAATGACTATAATTTACCAGAATGCGAGGGTCATAATAAGAAAAATTCTGATACAGACTTAACTATTAAAAAAAGGCTGCAAAATAACATTCAGACCGGATATAAATTTGACGGGAAACTTGTTTCAAACGGAGGAAGGGTGCTAAGCATTGTAAAATCAGGCAAAAACGCCCTAAATGACATATACAAAACAGCCCAGGAAATAAAATTTGCTGGGAAGATTTACAGAAGAGACATTGGTCAATGATTTTTTTACAAAATTAATATTTTGTTGGTAATTATATACAATTTTAATCTATTAGTTGAATGTTTCAGGCTTTGTTTATACCTTAGAGGCGGATTTTATTTTACCTAATAAAAAATTTATACTCAAAGCTTGACTAAAATGGAAATCTGCATTCCTTTACTAAATTCTGCTATTGCATTATAATTATTTTAAATATTTTGTCTACACTATTGCTTTAGTAAGAATTTAGAATAGGAAAAGTTATGACAAAAATCTGTTGTTCTTATAAAGCCCGCGCTTGCGCTTTTAAGCCCCATGCTGGCGGTGTATCAAAAGGTTTTAAAACAACATCTAATATAGGCTCAAAGCGCCATGATGGTTCATTAAAAAATTCTGCTTCAGTAAATAATTCGGGTTTTGGCGGGTTTTTAGCTAAATCCCAAAAATATAATAAGCCTGCAAAGACGGAAATTTTACTTGCCGCAATAAGGCCCAAGATAGATAAAATAAAACAGCGCCTGGCCGGTTTTATTAAAGATATAATTTAATTTTAGTTGCATTATTAATATTGTCGGCAGCTTTTTAACTGTTAGACTTATGTTTTTAGCCCGATATTTTAGTCGACAACATTAAAAGAATCGCCATTTTCTAGAGTTTTAATATTTAAAGACTTTGGCTTTGGGTGGATTTAAAATTTGACAGATGGCCTCTTTTAAAATTTTTGAATAATCTATAAGGCTCTCATTTTGCAATAACAGTAGCTTGTATTTAATTTAAATTTTTCGCACTGACTTAGTCACTTTGCAAAATCAACCTACAAATATTCTTAGAATGTTTTAAATATAGCTTATGCGTACAAAAACCCTGATTTAATAATAATCAGGGTTTTTAATAAATTTGTTGCCAAATTTTGTTTACTACATCTAATTGTTAAATATTGTTAAGCAAAGCATGACTAGCTTAGCTTTTAGTTTTCAAAAACATAACCTATAATAGCAGCTTCTCTGCTTCTTTTAACTGCATTTGAGAGCATTCTTTGATGATAAGCACAGTTTCCGGTTATTCTTCTTGGAAGAATTTTACCTGCTTCAGACAAAAATCTTCTTAATTTTGAAGCATCTTTATAATCAAGCGTAGTAACTTTATCTGCACAAAAACTGCAGTTTTTCTTTTTTTTGTTATCTTTTAAAGATTCTCTTGCCATATATTTTTCCTTTTCTATTATTTATTTCTATTTATTTGTTTGACAAAACACCTTATTCTGTCAGGGTTTAGAATGGTATTTCATCCTCATCTATCAAATCTTCTGAAATTTCATCTACCGCAAACTGAACTATATCACTGCTTTTCGGCGCAGCAGTGGTTTGAGCAGGCTGACTTTGCACTGCACTATAACCGCCCACTGAGGCCGAATAATCAAAAGTAATTTTTTCCACTGCGGCAGCATTTATTTCGATAATTTTTCTATCTTTACCATTGGTACCTTTAACGCTTGTTGTCTGCATCCTGCCATCAACAAGAACAGTATCGCCCATTTTTATAGTATCAGCAGTTCTATCAGCCAAATTTCCCATAGCAAAAACTCTTACCAGAGTTTCATCTTGCGGATTTACATCAATAACAAAACTTGTAATAGCAAGGTTGTTTTGTGTAAATCTTTTTTCGGGATTTTTAGTTATTTTGCCTGATACAGTTATTTTTGCAAGCGTCATTTTTATGCCTTTTTCAATTCTGTAAACATTGTTCTGATAACGTTTTCATTCAGTTTTAGGTTGCGTTTAAATTCAACAATTTTATCAGCAGGGATATTCATTTTTTGAACTATCATAAAACCATCTCTAAAGCCCTGAACATCATATGCAAGTTTTTTTCTGCCTAATTTTTCGGTTTCTAAAACGCTGCCGCCAAGACTTGAAACATTTTCTTCAATCTTTGCTGCTATTTTATCTGCTTCATCATTATCCAGATTAGGTTTGATGGTTGCAAGCAGTTCATATTTTTTCATTTACAATTCTCCTTAGATTAAAAGTGTATTTGTAAAAAATAGTAACACAAACCGTTTTATGATACAAGAAAAACGTTAAGTTATTTATAGCAGCGTTTTTTATAAAGTATCTCAAAACCTCTTTTTGTAGCTCATTTCGGGATAATACGCTTAAAAATGCAACAATATCAGGTGTTTGCATTTTTGTGCTTATCTAAAAGTTTATTCTTCTTTACAAAAACCACCATACCAAAATTCTGCTCTTGAATCCGGTAAAATTTCTTCCCATGAGCGTGAAATGTCATCTCCTGTAATGTGTTGTTTCTGTAACCCATATACATGGGTAGATAGATTTCTTATTTTTCTATTGGTGCAGTCGATTTCTTGTTTAGCCAGAATATACCATATTTTTTGCTTTTTTTATTTCGTGAAATTCCCCGTTGTTTAATATTTTTAGCCAAAATATCACATTGCCATTGTCTTTTATTTCAAAGGTATCCTTGTCAGCATAAATTTTTTGGCCAATTTGAACCCAGTTTGCTGCAAATACGCTAGAATTCAGTAATATCAAACAAAATAGCGTGCATATAAATTTTTTCACAAATTTTTTCTTTCTATATCAAGTTGAAGGCCTTTAGCCATAAGGTTTTTGGTTTATTGATACCAAACGCCTGAAAATACTCTTTTGGCATCTCCTGTCATAAATACGTGAGAGCCCTCTGTATACTGAATTTTCAGCTCTCCACCAGGCAAAATGACATCAACTTCTTCATCAAGAAGGCCTTTTATTACACCGACAGCAACACTTGCACATGCGCCTGTACCGCAAGCGAGAGTAATGCCACAGCCTCTTTCAAAGACATCTACTTTTATTTTTTTTCTTGAAATAATCTCAACAAATTCTACATTTGTTTTTTCGGGAAATAACGGTGAAATCTCAATTTTAGGGCCACATTCCATGGCAAGTTTTTTAGCTTCTTTGTCTGTAAATATTACGCAGTGCGGATTTCCCATGCTTGCAGCTGCGGCTTTAAATCCTTCAACCTCAAAGTCAAAGCTATCAGGCACTTTCACAGGTATCTTATGTGCTTCAAAGATAGGAAGCCCCATATCAACCATCACCTTTCCGTTTTCCAAAATCTCTGGAATCACCACTCCTGCAAGGGTTTGAACCGAAAATTTGTCTTTAGAAATTATGCCCTTGTTTCTAACATATTTTGCAAAGCATCTTATACCATTGCCGCACATTTGTGCAACCGAACCGTCTGAATTATAAAATTTCCAAGCTATATCTGCATTTTCAGGAGTTTGATGTCTATCAAATTTTACTGCAGAAAAAAGTCCGTCAGCTCCAATTCCAAAATTTCTGTCACACATTTTTTTAGCTAAATCGCTTGTCGCATCAGCATTTTCGAGGATTATAAAGTCATTACCTAAACCTTGCCATTTTTCAAATTTTATGTCCATTGTTTCCTGCAAATAAGCTATTCATGCCTATTTTACGATATTTATAGTGAAAAATCAACAAAAAAATTATAAAATTATTTCAATTTCAAAGCTTCTTTTCCAAGGCAAGAAATATTTTGGCCTTAAATACAGTCCCAGAAAGGATGACAGTACATTCTCAAAGCGTGGGAAGCTTTCCAGATGCATATTTAACGCCTCTTCAAAATCCAAACCACTCTCCCTAACTGCTTTTCTGACGTTAGCCTGATATGCCCAATCATCCAAAAATCTAACCGCCATCAAGTGCTTAAAAGCCGCCTGATTAAAACAGCCATTTTTCAGTGCCAGAAAGGAATTAAGGGCTATACACAAGCTGCTTCCTATTGTATTTGCACTAGTATTGTACGCGCTATAGCCAAGCATAGTGCCTATTTGCAATTTTTTATTCATCAACTGCCGCACTAATTCATTATCTGACCCGTTTGCGTTGTTGATATCAGCTATAAAATAAGGTGTTTCTGGAAATTCAATTTTTCCATTCAGCGAATTTATGACATCACCCAACACTAAATCCCCCTGTTCATAGGCAAAATTATTAATAAACATAATAATTTCCGGATTTACTGACGTGTCAAACTCAACTCCTGCAAGGGAAAGCTGAGATTTAACACAATTTTCCACCGAAATATCCTCGTACTTTGAAATTCGAGACTTTGAATCCTCAAAAAAGAATACAGGCTTGATTTTCACGCATTCATCATCCGCTATTGCCCTTGCAAGAAGGGTTAAAGGAATTTCATCAGCGCCCGTCTTAATTATTGCATTTAAATTTCTGGCTTGCGCTTCTCTTTCAAGGGTTTTAGCCTCTTCCACGTTAAGTCCGTATTCTCCTGTGTCATCCTTTGAAAAAACAAGCGTATCAAATACACCTTCCTGAAGCCAATCTAGGTATAATTTATTTATCTCAAAATTTCGTTTTCTCGTATTCAGATAATCTTCTAAAATGTCAGCAGGCACAGTATTTATAACACAGTTTGCCTGATTTAAAACTCTTGATTTATGTTGATGATAAGAATATTGATAAATTCTTGTGCCCCAAGGGTTCCAGTATTCCTTTTCTTCTTCATTTATATTATTATTGGAAATTCGCATAACGCTTGAAAAAGCAAAAACCTTTGCATTTAGTGGTTTTAGAATTTCTTTAAACTTCAAAAGTCTTGACTTGATAGCATCTGTGCTGTCAGATATTCGTCTAGATGCCACAAGACCGCCATATGCAATAGTATCAAGCGAAATTATGACATAATCAACCGCAGGGATTGACTTTAACCAATTCAATATACCTGAAATATCCGCCATATCGTATAATCCACCCAATAATTTTCTATCCGGGAGGTGAACTTGTAATTTTTCATTAACAGCCGAAATCTGCTCTATCAGGCTGTAACAGATGGGTCTATTGTCAATTGGAATTATTGCAATTTTTTTCATAAAAATTATTTTACATCAAATTCTGTTTAGTTTACAATGAGAAAAAATCAGGATTAAATCTGGGAGTTTAAGCGGTTCGCTGCGCTAATTTTCTAATTCAGGAGTACGTTTTGAAATTTAATATAGATGAAATTATAAAAGTAACAAAAGCCGAGTTATTACATAAAAGCAATACTGACGGGACTTTCGACATTTCGACTGATACAAGAACACTACAGAATCTGGATGGCAGCTGTATTTATCTTCCCTTGAGGGGCGAAAACTATGACGGACATAATTTTATTGAAAAAGCCATTGAAAACGGCGCCAGGGGATACTTTACCGAACAAAAATACAAAATAAATAAAGATGCTGATTTTGTTTTATATGTCAAAAATACACTCACTGCATACCTTGAGCTTGCAAGGTATATAAGGCAAAAAATAAACCCGAAAGTTATTGCCATAACAGGAAGTTCTGGAAAAACAACAACAAAAGAAATGTTGGCAAGCGTACTTATGACAACATTCAAAACCCACAAATCAAAACTAAATCACAATAACGAAATTGGCTTTTGCGAGACAATGTTTTCCATGCCCCTGGATACAGAAATGCTAGTTGTGGAGATGGGAATGCGCAATCTTGGTGAAATCCAGCTTTTAACGGGATATTCCCTTCCTGATGCAGGCCTAATAACAAATTTAGGCTCAGCACATGTTGAAAGACTTGGCAATCTTAAAAATATTGCAGTAGCAAAATGCGAAATAGCTTCAAATCTCAACCCTGACGGAATTTTCATAGGCAGCGACTCAAAACTTTTAGAAGAAACTCTTAAGTATCCAGGCAAAAAGGTGTTAACCAAAATTACAAACTGTAAAAATATTTCAATGGAAATCGGCAATACAGAATTTAACTATGACGGAACAGCTTATAAAATCACTGTTGAAGGTGAATACAATATTGAAAATGCACTCCTTGTTATTGAAGCTGCAAAGTGGGCCGGAGTTTCGACAGATAACATCAAAAAAGGTCTGTTAAATTATAGACCGATTGAAAAACGTTGGGAAATAAGCAAAATCGATAATTTAACTATTATTAACGACAGCTATAATGCAAATCCCGAATCAATGACAGCAGTTTTAAAAACATTCCTGTCCGTTTACAAGGCCCCATTGGCGGTACTCTTGGGGGATATGGGTGAGCTTGGCAAAAATGAAATTGCATATCATAAAAAAATCGGAGAATTTTTGTCGTCTTATCCTGGCGTAACTCTCCTCACAGTAGGAGAATTAGCTAAGTTTATTTCGCGCGGTTCTTCCTTAAATTCAATGCATTTTGATTCAAAGGAAGAGTGTGCAAATTATATTAAAAATAACCTTGAACCTGGTACAACAATACTATTAAAGGCATCCAGAGTAATGAAGTTTGAAGAAATTATTGAAATGGTGAAAAAATTATGACTATGATTAGTGTTGCAGCACTGATAACACTTGTTTTAACGCTGCTTTTTGGTGTTCCATACCTTGAATTTATGAAGAAAAAAATGTATGGACAATACATAAGAGAAGAGGTACAGATACTCCATGCTAAAAAGAATAAAACGCCTACCACTGGCGGAGTTTTTTTAGTCGCAGGCTTAATTACGGGCTCTTTAATTGTACTGTTTATGGCACAAGCCCTTTCAACAAGAGCCATAATTGTACTTATGACACTTATTTTTTATACCTTTACTGGTTTTGAAGATGATATAAAAAAAATAAAAGGGTGTCACAACGAGGGTTTAAGTCCTAAGGCTAAACTTGCACTGCAAATAGCAGTTTCAATGCTTCCTGCTGTATACCTTGTATATCAGGGGCAGACAACTGTTTCATTTTTCAATTTTCATATAAATTTATTTTATTTTTATCCATTTTTTGCAGTGTTTATGATTGTAGGTTCATCAAACGCCCTAAACTTAACAGACGGGCTTGACGGGCTTGCATCAGGCTGTTCATTCTTCGCATTTTTAGCTTGTGCTGTAATATGCTTTATTAATGGCAATATGGACCTTGCCATCATATCTATGGCTGCATCCAGTGCTTGTCTTGGATTTTTGTATTTCAATAAGAATCCTGCTAAAATATTCATGGGGGATACAGGAAGCCTAGCCCTGGGCGGGCTTTTAGCCACCATAGCCATCACAGGTAAATTTGAGCTCTGGCTTATTCCAATCGGTATAATTTTTATTGCAGAAACACTTTCTGTAATGCTGCAGGTGGCAAGTTTCAAGCTGACAGGCAAAAGAATATTCAAAATGAGTCCTATTCATCATCATTTTGAGCTTTCTGGATGGAATGAAAAAAAGATTGTTCTTGTTTTTTCAATAATTTCAGCCCTTGGTGGACTTATTGCTGTCTGGGGTGTCTGTGTACAGAGAATTTTAACTGTGTCATCATTATAGGCGGACAAAAATGCAATTTTCCAATTTAAAAAATAAAAAAGTTTTAGTCTTAGGTCTTTCTGTAACAGGATTTGCAGCCGCAAAATTTTTGTGCCGTGCAGGCGCAAAGTGCTATTTAAGTGATTCAAATAAATTGGCAGATGAAAACAAAGATAAGGCCAAAATACTTGAAGAATACGGTGTTCAACTTGAATTTGACGGACATACAGAAGAATTCATAAAGGAATCTGATTTTTGTATATTAAGCCCGTCCATACCACCAAACAGTGATATTTTAAAAGAACTTGACAGGCTAAAAATTCCTTATTTTTCAGATATCGAACTTGCGTACAAAATAAAGCCTGAACGGACAAAAATCATTGCAATAACAGGAACAAACGGTAAAACAACAACCACAATACTTATTACGCACATATTAAACAGAAAGTTTAATGCCTGTCAGGCTGGTAATGTGGGAGTTTCGCCTCTTGATTATTTATTTCCTTTGACTGATTCATCTTTAGAAGCAGACTCAAAGAGCAAAATTAATGCACTTCATACCAAAGAACCTGATTTCCTTGTGATTGAAGCCAGTTCATATCAATTGCATTATACTAAAGATTTTGCACCTGATATGGCTGTATTTTGTAATTTAACCCCTGATCATATCAATTGGCATGGAAATATTGAAAATTATTTTTATGACAAGGCAAAGATGTTTAAGAATATGGGCGAAAATACCCACGCCATCTTAAATTTTGATGATGAACACACAAGGGGATTATCTTCAAAGGCAAAGAAGCATTTTTTCAGGCTGAATTCTCTTGGCAATAAGCTTGATGCGTATATTAAGAATGGCAAGATATATTATGGTGATGAATTTATAATAAACATTGATGATGTGCCTATTGTTGGAGCACACAATCTGCAAAATGTTATGTGCGGCGCGATTGTAGGAAAAATTGCAGGTCTTCCAAATGATGAAATAAAAAGCGGCATAGTCTCTTTTAAGGCACCAAAACATAGATGCGAGTTTGTTATCAAAAAAGACGGAATATCTTATTACAATGATTCGAAAGCAACAAACCCCGAGGCTAGTAACGTTGCTATCACTGCTTTTGACGGAAAGAATGTTGTATTAATTGCAGGCGGCAGAGATAAAAACACATCCCTTGATGAATTTTGCAGGCTTGTAAAGGAGAGAATTAATAAAGTTGTTTTAATAGGCGAGGCAGCTGAAAGATTCAGTGAAGCCTTAAATAATGTAAATTATAAAAATATAGAATTTGCAGACAGTCTTGAAGATGCAATCTTAAAAGCCGAAAACGCTGTTTCTGGCAAAAAACCCGAAGTAGTTTTGTTTTCACCTGCCTGCGCAAGTTTTGATATGTTTAAAAATTATGAAGCCAGAGGAGATGCGTTTATAGACTATGTATCACGGGCCTAATGACAACAACCACTCTTCCGGAAGATTTTCTAACAGACCCCCTGGCGGCCATAACGACGGGCATGGGGGATATAATAGCAGATATAACAAAAGCTATAGGAACAACATTAACAGTGCAAACACTGGAAATGATAAGCCTGACAATAGTTCAGGAGGAGGCAGTGGACGTAGTTTACAAAATTATATAATTTCTCCGCCCGATAAAACGCTGGTATGGATAGTTGGGGCCTTAATTGTTATCGGCATTATGGCGATATTCTCAGCAGGCTCTCCAAGGGCGGTTGCCGAAGGTGTCAATCCTGTATTTTTTACAGTGAGACAGCTTGCATGGCTTGTTGCCGGTATTTTTGGAGCCATGGTTTTTGCAAACTATGACTATAGAAAACTTCGGGCATTTACATATCAATTACCAGTTGCGGTGCTTGTTTTGCTTCTTTTGGTACAGTTTACGCCATTGGGACTTACGGTTAATGAAGCAAAGAGATGGCTTGTAATTGGCCCCATCCAGTTTCAGCCATCAGAGCTAGCTAAACCTGCTGTGATATTAATGTTCGCATCGCTTTTTGCGCAAAATTCACAGCTTGTGGATGACAAAAAGCTGCCAGCCTATATTATCTTCGGGGCAAGCCTTTTACTAATATACAAACAGCCAAACCTTTCTATGATAATGCTTTTAATTTTTACATTTGCTGTTTTGTATTATATGGCGGGCGGTTCACTTAAAAAGCTTGTTATATCAGGGCTTAGCGCAGCGGCGGTTATTGCTTTTACAATAAGGGATTATCAGAAGCAAAGATTTTTAGTTTGGCTTGACCCTAACAAAGACCCGCTAAATGCTGGCTATAACATTATTCAATCACTTGTAGCGTTTGTTGAGGGGGGATTTTTCGGGGTTGGTTTTGGAAACTCAAAGCAGAAGCTATCTTGGCTTCCTGAGGGGCATACAGACTTTATATTTGCCGTAATAGCAGAAGAATTCGGTTTTTTAGGTTGCTTTTTTATAATCATGCTTTTTGCAATGTTTTTACATAGAAGTTTTATAATAGCATCCAGAAGCCCGGATATGTTTGGCAAACTTCTGGCCACAGGAATTGCTTTTTCCGTCGGCTTTCAGGCATTTATGAACATGTCCGTTGCAAGCTCATTTATTCCTGCAACTGGCATTCCACTTCCTTTTATAAGCTATGGTGGCAGTTCGCTTTTTGTGTCATTATGTATGTTTGGGGTATTGTTAAATATTTCTAAAAAAAGAGTTCAGAGGATAAGACCATATGCAAAAAAAGCCGCATACCAATAAAACATTTTTCTTGACAGGCGGAGGCACAGGAGGGCACATCTATCCGTGCGTTTCAATACTTAATGAGCTTAAAAATAAGGGCTGTGAGAGTATTTATTACATTGGTAATTCTAAAAATCAGGAGTATGATGTAATTTCAGGGCTAAATATTCCATTTTTGGATGTGCCAGTTTTTGGTATGCCAAGAAAATTCAGCCTCAAAATGTTTAGATGGATTTTCCTTCTAATAATTTCCATCATTAAATGTATTGGCTATGCACTTAAATACAAGCCTGATGCTGTTTTTGCAACAGGAGGATATGTAAGCGCTCCTATGGTTATTGTTTCGAATATCTTAAATATTCCATATGTAATGCATGATTCTGATGCGCATCCAGGAATTGTAACAATGGCTTTTTCAAAAAACGCAAAGGCACTAAACCTTGCATTTAATGAGGGCAAAAAATACGTAAAATCAAAAAATATAACTAATTATCAAAACCCTGTTAGAAATGAATTTTTTATAATCTCAAAAGAAGATGCGCGCGCTTCGCTTGGAATTAAGAATGAATTTTGTATTTTAATTATGGGAGGCTCTCAGGGGGCAAAAAGCATTAATAATGCTGCAATATCTGTGATTAAGCATTTCAAAGATGATAAGAATGTAAAGATAATTTTTCAGACAGGCAGAAAAAATTATCAAGATACAAAAAAACAACTTCTTACTTTACTTTATGATGAAGCAGAGAATAATGACTTGATGCCTGAAAACCTCATCATGGAGCCTTATTTTGAAAAATTATACATCCCGATTTTGGCAGCGGATATTATTGTCTCAAGGGCAGGCAGCCTCAGTATTTCAGAGATTTTAGCGGCCAAAAAACCATCTATACTTGTTCCTTATCCTTATGCCGCACATGATCATCAAAGAAGGAATGCAAGAGAAATAGAAAAACTTGGCGCCGCTATTTATGTTGAAGATGCTAACCTAAAAGAAAATGATGAAAAGGTAAAATCTGAAAAATCACAAACAAATGAGCTTGTCACCATTCTGAAAAATCTAATGCAAGATAGGGAAAAATTTGAAAAATTGAGAAAAAATGCATCAATTCAAATTTTAAAGAATCCGACATATGATATTTTAAATTTAATTTTAGATGCCGCTGGAGTTTCTTTGGCTGATACAACCAGCCAAACAGCCGATACTGCTTGCATTCAAGCTGTGCCTGAATCTTGGAATATTTATTAGGAGAAAAAATGCAGACCGATAAAATCTTGAAATCTGCTGATAAATTTCATATAGAGCTCGGGCTTCATCGAATATCAAGGGTTTTAGAGATTTTGGGAAATCCCGAGAAAGATTTAAAATTTGTGCACATAGCGGGTTCAAACGGAAAAGGTTCTGTCTGTGCGATTTTAGAGGAAATATTTGTAACAGCAGGTATTAAGACTGGAAAATTTACAAGCCCGCACCTTTTTTCATATACCGAGAGGTTTTGTATAGACAAGGAGCCAATCAGCGAAGAAGAGCTGGATAAAATTATAAAAAGGATTCTTGAGGTTGAAAAGGCACACAATATAAGTCTTACAGAGTTTGAAATTTTAACGGTTGCTGCATTTTTATATTTTAAGGAGCAGGGGTGTGATATTGTGATTTTAGAGGCAGGCCTTGGTGGAAGGCTTGATTCGACAAATGTCATCAAGAAGCCTCTTATAAGTGTTATTACCTCAATCAGCCTTGAACATACGGAGATTTTAGGCAACACCATTGAAGAAATCGCAAAGGAAAAGGCTGGAATAATTAAACCTGGTGCACCTGTTGTATTTTTAGAATCAAATAAAGGCTCTAAAACCTTGTTTGACGAAGCTAAGAGCAAGGATGCTTTAGTGCATACGGCGCAGGCATTCGAGATTGAAGAAATTAACGAGATTTCTTATGCAGCCATTAATTTTGAAAACAACAAAGAGGCCATGGTATTTGGCTTAAGAGGCAACCATCAGGGTGAAAACCTTGGCCTTGCCTTAAAGGTAGTTGAAATTTTGAATGCATCGGGTGCACTTAATAAAAAGATAGATTTTGGCTGCATAAAAAAAGCATTGAGTCAGGTCAGATGGAAATTTAGGCTCGATTTAAGGAGCATTAACGGTGCAAAGGTTCTTATTGATTCTTGTCACAATCCTGATGGAGCAAGGGTTTTAAGAAAATATTTGGATACAAATTTTAAGGATAAGAAAATACGGTTTGTATTCGGATGCCTTAAAAATAAGGATTACAGGAATGTTTTTCGGTATTTAATGGCAGATAATGCGGCAGCGCGTGTTTTGAATAGCAGCAGCCCATATGGACCATTAAAACCTGCTTACCATAATGATATGCAGTGCACTTTGCAAAATGACCATGGTTGTTTGAATGATGGAGACAGTGGTTTAGAGAATCAGAATCTGCAAAACGTGGCATTAGATAAAAATTTTGAACAGTTTAAACTTTCAGGGCAAAAGGAATTATTTTTTTATGAATTCAACTACCCAAATGCATTAAAATATGAAGAATTTTTAGATGGCATTCTACCCATGATTGGCTCATCAGATAGCTCGTTGCACAATGAATTTCTGCATTCTACCAATAATCCTCTTGATGAAATTTCAAATAATGTTGATTTAAATGTCATCACAGGCTCAATTTATATGCTTGGAGAGATTTTTAAGGAGTTTTAAGACTTCACTATCAGGATGAATTTTATTTATGCAGTTTTCAAATTCATTTATTAATGTTTTAAAATATGCGCATTCTGCCTGCAGATTTTGGATTAAGTCTATTAGACGCCTGTAATCATTCTTGTTCATTTTATTTACTATATAATATTACTAATATATAAGTAGTATTATATAGTATTATATTTTATTGTCAATAATATATCATTAATTTATTATGATGTATGAAGATTTTTTAAAACAAACTGGGCAAAAAATTAAAAAATTGAGGATAGATAAAGGTTTAAATCAACTGCAGCTTGCAATAAGGATGGAGGATGGCTCAGGCCCTAATTCCATAAGTGATATTGAATGCGGCAGAAGAAATCCGACGTTAAAGACGCTTTTTAAGGTAGCAGAGGCTCTTGGAGTGGAATTCAAGGACTTGTTTGATTTTAATGATAATGAGGGTGTTAAAAAATAGGAATGGACGAAGAAAATTTTTTTAAAATGTTTGGCAGACAGGTTAAGCAATTCAGAAAACAAAAGGGTTGGAGCCAGCTTGAAATGGCGCTTGAGCTTCAAATACACCCGAATGAACTCAGCAACATTGAATGCGGCAGAAGAAATCCGACTTTGCGCAGTGTATATCGTATAGCAAACACTCTCAAAATCAAGGTCAATCAGCTGTTTGAGTTTGAATGATAACAAACGCAGGCATTTTTGAACATACGCCTGGATGATATTAAAATAAGAATAATCCACCCAAGCAACCCAAGCATTATGTCGGTAAAAGTTTATGGCTTTGCTTATCTAAGAAAAGCAAAACTCAACCATTGACATAGAATGAACCAGAGTCTGGATTACACTCCTGTGGAGCCAAATCCGCCTTCGCCACGCTTTGTTTCAGATAATCCTGATAGGGTTATCTCCGCCCTAACTACAGGTGCTACAAGCATTTGTGCTATTCTATCGCCTCTGTTTACGGTAAAAGTTTCGTTTGAAATATTAATCAAGCCAATACAAACCTCACCCCTGTAATCTTCATCAATTGTGCCGACGCAGTTTGAAAGGGTGATGCCATTTTTTATAGCAAGTCCGCTTCGCGGCCTGATTTGAGCTTCGTAGCCTTTTGGCAGTTCAATCTTAATGCCAGATGGAATGAGCGCTCTTTCAAGCGGTTTCAAGACAACAGGCTCAAGGTTTGACGCTACAAGGTCCATTGCAGCAGCACCTTCCGTCTTGTATTCAGGTAAACCTGCACAGTGGGGCAGTTTTTCAACTTTTAATATTATCTTTTCCATTATTTATTTTCCTTATTTAAATCATACAAATGTTTTAGCCCCAAAAGGGTCAGGTCTTTATTTATGTAATCAAATTTTCTTTCCATATCAGGAAAGAGAACACTTGAAAAGCCGCCTGTTGCAATTATATTAGCTTTTTTGCCAAGTTCCTGCTCACAAAGTTTAATCATACCATCAATCATACAGGCATGGCCTCTTACAATCCCAGAAAGCATTGCAGAAATCGTATCTTTGCCTATTGCCTGCTTTGGCGCTTCTATTTTTACCTTAGGCAGTTTTGATGTAAAGCTACTCAGGGAATTTGCCTGAATTTTTAATCCAGGTGTGATTATACCGCCTACAAAATTCTTGTGTTCATCGACGATATCAAAGCTTGTGGCTGTTCCGAAATCTATTACAATTGCAGGCAGGGTATATAATTTTACAGCAGCTGCCGCGTTTGCAATCCTATCTGCACCAAGCTCTTTTGGCTCATTGAGGCTAATTTTGAAGGGCAGTTTTGATTTATGAGAAATTAAGATTGCATCAATATTTAGATATTTTTTAAGTGCAGCCCTAAATGTTTCCCCTAATTGTGGCACGACAGTTGAAATTATTGAAGCTTCTGGCAGAAATTTAGTTTGAGCTGAATTCAGCAGACTTAAGAATAAGATTCCGTATTCGTCTGCGGTTTTTTTTGTGTCAGAAGCCACATTCCAGTTTATAAGGAGCTTTTCACCATCAAAAACGCCTATATTTGTATTAGTATTTCCAATATCTATCACAAAAAGCATGGTGCAATTATTACATAAAAACTAAGGACTTGCAAAGAATTCTTTAAATACTAAACACCTGCAGAGCTGGGATTACAGAAGAGCAAAGAAAACGACAGATGGGTTTTAAAAAGCTCTACCAAAAAAAAGAGCTTTCGCATTTTGAAAGCTCTTTTGTAAGTCATTATTATTTATAGTTAAAAATTATTCAGCAACTTCCTCTTCAAGGATATCTGCAACGACTTCCATGGTAGCTGCCACTGTTTCAGCATCAATATCTTCCGCAGCAATAGATTCTTCTTTATCTTCTTCAACCCTTGCGCCAGTATATTCAATATTTATTGTTGCAGTTGTATCAGAGTTTGTTTTTGCCAATTCATTTGCAAGGATTCTGGCATTATCTGCTTTTTCACCTTTGTAAATTGCATATATCATACGACCAATACCAACTGCTACAGCTGTCAATAGACCGCCAATTGCACCAGCTTTTGCAATTGATTTAAGGTTCAGTTTGCCGTTTTTGATAAAGTTTTGGGCATTTTCAAGCGTTTTGTCAAGATTTTTTGATACACGGTCAACCATTTTTTGCGTGCCAAGTTTTTCTGTTGTGCAGTTCTTTTTTCTAAGAGCTACGGCACTCTCAATATTTGTCATAAATTCATCAGGACGAGATAGAACTACCTTCTGACTTATTGCTTCTGCCGCACTATTAACAGCTGCACCAATTGCAAAAGCTGCTGCCCCAGTCTTAACCGCTGTTTTGCATTGTTCATGTCTGTTTTGATTATTGATTGAGATTCCTACCATAGTTTTTTCTCCATTTTTTTACTTTATTGTATCATTACAAAACCCAAGAAGAAATAAAGTTGTTACTGTAAACAGTTTTTTCAATAAAAAATTTACAATTATTTACAATTTCACTACAAATAATTTCATCCTTTAGCATATAAATTTCCATCAAACACCTTTGCAGATGGGTTTCAAGATTCTAGTTTATAAAACCATTAATAATACTAAACATCTTTCTTCTATTACAAAATGATTAAAACACTTAAAGGCGCAGCAATCTTTCCCCAAAAAAAAAAAATAAAAGTGCGGCAAATACCGCACATGTCATAAAATAAGCATAATTTACAACTGAAAGAAAATTTGTTTTAAAATAAGATAGTCAAAAATAAGAATTATCCTAAGTTAAATTTAACCTTGCAATACCATAACTTGTATACAGCAAAGCTTGTGTCTATTGTCTGCAGTGCTATTATATTTCAATATCACATTTTACAGATTTTAATTGAAGAGCTATATTTTTAGATAAAGTCATCTTGCTGGATGAAAGACTTTATTTATCACTCCATTGAGTGAGCTTCTAATACTGTTTCCCTTCGGGATTATATTGTTACTTAATAGCTTCTTTCATATTAATAAAGTTTTTTTCAAAGTCAAAATTTCAAAAATTTTAAAAATATTAACAAAACTTTACACAAAAATATTAAAAAAATCACAGTAGAATATTTTGAAAAAATATAATTAATAGCAGTAATGGCAAATTTGCCACTAGCCCAAGTGTTACAGCATAATATTATAACATTTTCATCTAAAAGCAAAGAATCCAATGGAATCCAGCTTTTGCTATATTTTTACTGGTTATTGCAACCATACCTCATCAGGCTAGGTATTTTTGAATTTTCTTTATTAATGCTTCAACAAATACTGCAAACCGCAAGATATTTAGACATTAAAATATTAAGCCCGAGTTTATTTAGTTATTATTTACAAACCATCAGCAAGAGAGTTTTTGCTTATTGCAATAAAAACTTAGTACAAAAATTCTCTTATAGCAATTTTTAAAGTATAAAAATTAGGTAATCATATATGATTACCTAAAATAATCATTACTGGTAAAATAAGACCGAAAACTGTTTTCGAGAATAAAAATGGAGATAATGCAAATTTGCAAATTTTAATACAAACAGCAAAGATTATTGGAATATGGTTTTTATTTTGGACTACCATAACTCTTTTCTATCTTGTGGCATTATCTGGCGAAATAATAATCGCCCCGTTATTTCCACTGTTTCTTATTACCTCATTGTTTATTTATTATCTTCCTGCACTTATAGTGATTATAGCTGCATTTTGGAAGATAAAAAATAAAAATAATCAGGCTGTTTTTATTACAGTATTTATACCTTTTTATACACTAATCAATTATTTTATTTTCACCATTACAAGTGATTTGTCTAATTTTATATTATTTGTTTTTATGTATTACACCCCAGCTTTCGGCCTTATTGCATTTATACCGTCAATGCTTTTAGTTATATCTTTTATTCCTAAAAAAATCATTCCTTTAAAATGGGAAATCTTTAGAATATTGATGTTTATTTTTATCTTTGGAATATCAACAATGGGCTTAATTGTACTATATTCTAAAATACGTACATAATTACCAATCAATTAGATTAAAAGTTCATGCTAAAACTTTATATATATCTTGCGAAGATGTATTCAATTTGATATAATTACTTTGATTTATTTTAAGCTGGAAAGAATGGTTAATATGAAAGGAAATTATCCTTACGATTATTTCAAAAACCCCATTATTTATAAGCCTATAAATGAAATTTATGCCGATATAGATGCTTTTAGTATGGAAGTTTTTCCAGATGAGATCACTAAAAAATCGCGCGTGGATATGATGATTGTCCTTCCGCCGCTGAATTATGAGGGCATTGTAACCAAAGGAATTTTTTTAAGCCAGGGTACAGATTATATTTATGAATGCTACCCTGATATAGGGCAAATTTTTCACTCCTGCGCTTTTTCAATGTGGTCATCATACCCCTGGTCAAAAAAAGCAGATGCATATTGCGTATGCTATGATAATCCCCAAAGAGAGGAATGGTTCAAAAAAACTAATCCAGATAGAGCAGACAAAATACTTTTGCCTGTTCAGGATGCTGATTTTACAAATGAATATTTTATGGCGCCAACCTTTAATACTCCAAAGGAAATCGATGTATTTTGCATTGGAAGATTATCAGAACTTAAAAATTTAAACATATTTGCTCGTGCATTAAAAATTTATCATAAAAAATACGGCAGAAAACTAACGGCAACTCTGGTAACAGGGGGTGAGCCAAATACTTCGCTTGAAAAAAAGGAAATGCAATTAATTGAAGAAGAGCTTGGTACGGTTGATGATTATCTTAAAATAATACCTCATGTTCCCCATAAAGATTTACCCAAACATTATACAGGCTCAAAACTTTGCGTCTTTCCTTCCTTGTTTGAGGGCAAGAACAGAGTAATTCAAGAGGCTGCAAGCTGCAATACAGGTATTGTTGCATTTAGAGATTTTAATAAATATTCAAGAGGCGAGCACCCTATATTTTGGGGGAATGAAGAAGGCGGTTTTCTTGTTCCTGATTTTACTGCAGAATCCTTATGTGATACCATTTATTGGGGATTAATGAATTATGAATATTTAAAACCAAGAAAACATTATTTGATGAATACAGGCAGAAAGAATCTTATTAACAAGATTGTAGATATGATTCCTTATTACAAAGAAAATCTACCTGGCTATGTTCCAAACAAAATTCAAGAAAATTTATGGGTTGATTTAGCAATGCAGGATAATTACCAGATTAGTTTTATGGACTTTTTATATGGTAAAAACTGTGCTATACAGCATATTACGCTCTTAGAAAACAATAACAGCCTTATGCATTTCTTCTATTCAAGGTTTGGAATAGAAAAAAGCAAACCATTTGTCGAATTTGATAAATTACCAGAATAAAACAAAAAAAGGAGTCTTATGATGAATAATAAAATAAAAATCTTGATAATTTTAACAGCAATATTTTTAATCGTACTGAGCGGATTAAATCTAATGACAACCGCCAGGGATAAAGCAAAAAACATTCCCCTGAATGATAGCTATTACGGCCAGGATATGTATACACCGGCTCTGCCTCTTTTGTTTGAAGATTTAAAGAATGAAGTTGTTAAGGGGCCAATCAAGCTTCAAGGATATGATTCGCATATAATTGATACAATAAATTCTATTGACCCGCCAACAAACAGGCTGGATGAAAAATATTACTATAAAATAGTTGCAAAAAGGCTGCCTGAATATAAGAAAATTATAGAAGATGCCATTTGGGAAAAATTCAAAGAAAAAAGTAAACTCATTGATAAAATTGAATGGACACCGGGCAATGCATATCACATTGTTTTATATGCCATGGTAAAAAAAGATGTTGAATTCATGAATGAATTTGAGATTTTAGATACGTCAGCATTTGATAATTCTAAAGATAAATTTAAATATTTTGGCATAAAGGATAAAAACGACAAGCTTAAAAATAATGTAAAACCGCTTTTTTATAAGGATAAAGACAACTATGCCATTTTACTGCATACAAAAACTAATGATGAAATAATTTTATATAGAGGAGATATAAACAAACCGGTTAATGATATCTGGAAAGATGTAAAAAAACGAATAAACCAAGACGAAGAACGTTTTAGTGAAATTGATAAGCTTATGGTACCATTTATTAATTTAGATAATATGTTTGAATACAAAGAGCTTGCAGATAAGCAAATTCAGAATACCAATCTTATTATAAAAAAAGTTCTTGAAAGCGTAGAATTCAAGCTTGATAATAAAGGTGCAAAGCTAAAAAATGAAGCTTTAATGCTGATAGAGCGCAATGCTGTAGCCATTGATTTCATAAAACCAAGATTTTTCTATTTTGATAAGCCTTTTGTGTTATTTATGAAAGAAGCCGATAAGAAAAATCCTTATTTTATGCTAAAAATTAAAGATACTGAATATCTTGTAAAATAACAGAATAAATTTATCAACAAAATCTCTGCCAAAACAAGACAAAATATTGGCAGGGATTTTATATATACTTTTACTCTGCAGGCTTGTGTATCTATTTAGACAATTATACACAAAAATATTGATTTCTTTCTTGCAATAGAAGTCCCTATGTATAAAAAAGAACGTTCTAAATAAGTTTCCTGAAAGTGAAACTCATCCCGTTCTTTTTTATACATAGGGACTGGAATAAAAAGAAGCATTTAATAAACAAGCATAAATGTATATAACTGCCTTTATTTATTACAATAATCCATCCAGATTTTTCTGTATGTATTTTCAAGCGAAAGGGTAAAACCCTTGTAATCTGTCAATTTTGAATTAAATAATTTTTCTCTTAAACTTTTTCTGTATTCTGAAATTAAATCAGGATTATTAATTAAATCAAGCGCATTCTGGATATATCCGTCAAAATCAGGTGTAATAAGCTTTATTTCGCCAATAGCCTTTAATATTCTTGAAGTAGGTCTGGATGTTGCGTTGTATCCTTCTAAACACACAACAGGAAGTCCCATCATAATACAATCCATTGTAGTGCCTGTGCCGGAATATGGATAAACATCAAGTGCAAAATCAGCACAAGCTATAGCATTATAATGAGATCCCTTGGCTTTCTCCATAAAAATAATTCTGTTTTCTTCAATGTCATGCTTTACAAATTCTTTTAATATTCGCTTTTGATTATTTTTAGTGTAATAGTTTATATACTGAAATAAAATTTTAGTATTTTTTGCCTTTTTTAATATCTTGGCCCAAACCTCTAACATCTCATTTGTTATCTTTGCAACGGCATTAAAAACACCCATTGTAACGTATTTATTTCTTATATAAGGTGCCTCGGTTATATCAGATAGTCCATTAGCACTTTTTTCAATAACTTCGTATCCAGCCTCAATCCAAGCTGGTTTTTCTGTATAAAGCCCCTCTTCGCCGGGTTTTATAGTATCCTTATCCGTTAAAATATAGTCAATAGTATCAAGACCAGATGTATTTGGATAACCAAGATATACACACTGAACAGGCGCCGGCTTCTTGGCTAAAGTCATTACTCTAGTGTCACCCGTGTGAATATTCAAATCAACAAGAATATCAATTTCATCTTCATAAATTTTCTGTGCAAGCTCATCAATAGGCATTTGATTGCATTGTATTAATTTTTCTGAAAGTTTTTGATAAGTCTCTGTAACATCATCGAAATTTTTTGATGTCATATACATATAAATTTCAAAATTTTCTTTATTATGATTTTCAATTATCGGCATTAAAAACCTTGAAACAACATGATGATATAAATCAGATGATAAATACCCTATCCTTATTCTTTTGTTTGGATTTTTATTTCTATCATTAAAATTGAACGCACATTTTTTAATACCCAAAGTATTTATATAATTCTCTACAAGCCTTTCTGTTGTTTCTTTTATTTTCTTTTGACTGTATGGCGCCATCTTAAGGTAATTCAGCATATATGTTGCAATTGGAAGATAATAAGCAGAATCAATTTTAAAAACCTTTTCGCAAGCCTTTGCACACTTTTTGTGTAATCCTAAGTTGTAATACTGGCTTGCAAGACTAAGCCAGCTAAATTTGTCACTTTCTGCCTTTTTTAAATATTCTTCATAATAATATATGCTTTTATCAAAATCCGATAAATCTTTGGTACAGTAAAGCCCGGCAAGAATTTTCTTTCCTTCCTCATAATTCTTATCAAGAGAAAGAACTTTCTCGTACGAATCTGCTGCCTCTTTTTTGGCATTTAATGCATCAAGAATTTTTGCAAGGGTAAAATTCACAAATATATCATCTGGATTATAAAGATAAGCAGATTTTGCAAACTTGAGCGCTTTTATAAAATCCCGGGCTGTATATGCTTCATTTGCCCACTCTTTGTATATCGCAGCAAGAAAAGTGTAAACTTGCCTTATTAACTTTAAATCTTTATATTTTTTATTTGAAAATTTTTCGACCTTTTTGGCATCTCTAAATTTGCTTTTAGCAATAGTTAAATCCTGCTTATTTAATACTCTTTCGTATTCAAATTGGCTTATAATATCTTCATATATGTTGTTTATAGCACCGAATAGGTTTATGCAATCGTCGTACTTTTTATCATAAAAAAGTTTCTCTATGACATTGGCATATGATTTAAATATTTTAAACCACTCATCCATATTGTAAGCATTGATTTTTTCATTACCCAACGCACAGGCAGATAGATTATTATTTTCCATAGCGTTTGAATAATATCATATTTGAAGCCTTTTGGGCAAGCCTCTGGATAAAATAATTTCAACACCAGCCCAACAAAAAGGCCAGACTATATGTTTACCATTTACAACAATAAAAAACTATAATGCCTCCTTGAACTAACAAAGAGGCATTATATTTAAATCCAAAATTACTGGTATTTTATTAAATCTACGGTTTAATTTTTCTCAACTTCTAATTTTGAAGAGTCTTTTGTCTTATGATAAGCGTAACCACCAAGCCTTGGGCCCCATCCAAGTATATTTACAGCTGCCAGGGTTGATATATTAGCTTTACCTTTTCTCGTTGCAGATGCCGCCACAATATTACCCAAAACCGTACCTATAACCGATGGCAGCGTTGCCTTTACCTGTTCTTTCTTAATTTGTTTGATGAAATTTTTATCCTTTTCAACATCTAAATCAAACCTTTTTGCTACAGTTTTATCTCTTCTTAAGCCGTAGTAGGCAGTATCGAATATCCCAAACAAAACAGCCCAGCCAGCCGCTTTAGCTGTTGCTTTCTTTAAAATTTCCTGTTTTTCTTCTTTTGATAATTCAGACTTATCTTCACCCATTTCATCTGCTTTTTGTTTATTTAAAACCGCTACATCACTCTCTGGTGTTTCGGCTTTTAATTTTGCATCAAAATCTTCTATTTCTTTAGACTGTTCTGTTTTCTGCTGGGGGAGAGCGGTTTCTGTTTGATTTGCGCCAAAAGTATAAGCGCTGTTTTGAACTTTCATCTCCATTATAATTTTTTCCTTTTAAAGTTACCGTTATATATAAGAAAACCCGTAAATAATATTTTTTGCCAGTAAAATTAGTATTTTGTTACAAAAATTAAGATATTTATCTTTATTTTATAGGTGCAATTAAAAACAACAACCAGGCTGCGACAATATTAAAAACCTTCAAAATGAACATATTTAATCCCTGCCTGCAGTCAAAACTTTCACACGCAAAACAGGTAATCATTTCTTTGTAAAAAATTTAATGATTTTTTCAATAAGCCCTTCATCCTCTTCATCAGCCTCTGAATAATTCTTTTCAGCACCATTGGCCTCAGGGTTGTCGCTCTTTGTTTTACCATATTTTGCAGCCATCTTATAATCGCCCTCGGCAAAATAAAACTCGCCAAGCACCTCTTTGGCATCACTATCGCCGTCTAATTCATATATAGCATTCCAAAAATCCATTGCCGTATATTTTTCGCCAAGCACCATATACAAATTTGCAAGCTCTACCAGTACATTTTTATCTTGCTTATTGAGGCTGTGTGCATGATTAAATTCAACAATAGCCTCATCATTTTTGCCCTGGGCCTTTTTCATATACCCAAAGTTAACACTTGCATTGAAATCGTCACCCTTGCCTTCATAGCAAAGTGCCTTCATTTGGAATGATACAGCATTTGGCCCCATAATATTTACAAAATCATTTACTGTATTAAGGGCATTGTCATATTCGGCTTTGTTATAAAAATATTCAGCTAGTAATAGATAATATGTTCCTTTTTGCTCCTTATCATCAGGCAAAGAGCCTTTAATTTCATCTAAAATTTGCTTAGCTTCATCATTTTTGCCATCAGATAATAAAATTTTTACCTTAAGATTCTTATCACAAACCACATTCAGCGCTAAATCATAACAGCCTGTGTCAAAATACAATTTTGCAAGAATATCTTTTAATTCTACATCATTATTGAATTCATCAACAGCCTTTTTTGCAATGCCAACTGCACTCTCTTTGGCATCTTCAAGCGTATAAAGGCTTATAAGTTCAAGATATGCATCCCTTAATTTTGGCTCTAATTCAATAACTTTATTAAATTCATCAATAGCTTTAAGATTTTTATTACACACACGATACAATCTTGCCAGTTTTACCCTTGCCTCAATTGAATCAGCATTAACATTCAATGCCTTCTTTGTATCATTTATAGCATGCTCAAATTTCTGATTAACAGCATTATAATTTGCGCGCATAATATAATATTTGAATTTATCATTGTCAAAATATAAATCCATTAATTGCCCATGGGCAATTTCATCAGTTGGCGCCTGTTTTAGTATTTCATTATATAACTCAATTGCTAATTCTCTGTCCCCGTCAGCCATTGCTTCGGATGCTTTTGTATGAAGGGTTTGTAATTCTTCTGACATTAATTATTCCTCTTTTAAAAACATTTTTGCAAGCTTTTCTACTTCTTTAAAGCCCCTCTGTGCTATTAGCCTGCTAACTTTTTTATTATCATAATTTAAAAATTTATGCTCAATCTCAAATGTACCGTTTTCATTGATTTTCAATATCACATAAACAGGCATTCTGTTAGGAATCATTGACCTTCCAACGCTTCCGACATTCACAACATGTTTTCCAGAACTCAAAACATATCCGCAAGGCAAGTGAGTATGTCCGCAAAATATAATGTCAGCATAAGAACGTCCTGTTATTTCTTCAACTTCTTCTTCCGTCAGGCTTGGATAAATATTTTCATCCTGGCGCCTTGGAGAACCATGCACTAATTGTATTCTTAAGGTTTTTGACTTATATTCCAAAGGCACCATCTTATTTTCAGGCAACCGTCTTAGATATTCAACATTCTCCTTCTTTATAAAGAGCATATCATCCCGAAGCGCGTATGCCATAGGGGAAGCCTTTGAAACAAGCTTTGAAAAACAGGAGTCAGAGTAATTTGCTATGAGTTTGTCTGTATTACCCTGTATTATTTCAAAGTTTCTCCCCATTGAGGTTTGAAGTTCCATACATTTTTCAATGGCGTAATTTGGATCATATCCTGCCATGGCAATATCGCCAAGACAAAATATTTTATCGCATTCATTTTTGTTAATGTCATCTAAAACTGTATCAAAAGCCAGTTTATTTCCGTGTATATCTGATATTACTGCAATTTTCATGCTATGATTTTAGCATAAAAAATAATAATTGTGGAAAGAAATTTTATGGAAAAGATTCAAATAAAAATAGGCGATGTAAAAATCGGCGCAGGGGCACCCGTTTCAGTACAGTCTATGACAAACACAAAAACCGATGATGTCAAAAAAACCATTACACAAATAAAAGAACTGGCAGATGCTGGCTGTGATATTGTTCGCCTTGCCGTATTAAACAAAGATTGTGCCGCTGCACTAAAAGAAATTAAACAAAAAACCGCTGTGCCGCTTGTTGCTGATATTCATTTTGATTACAGATTGGCTCTCTCTGCAATGGAAGCAGGAATTGATGCTCTCAGGCTAAATCCTGGCAACATAGGCGGAGAAGACCACGTTAAAAAAGTTGTCGACATGGCAAAAAAAACTAATACTCCGATAAGAATAGGCGTTAACGGAGGCTCATTGGAAAAATATTTAATGACAGATGATTCTCTAACCCTTGCTCAAAAGATGGTAAAAAGTGCCATGAATCATATAAAAATCCTTGAAGAGAATGATTTTCGCCTTATCAAAGTATCCCTAAAATCCTCAGATGTTAAGACTACAATTGATGCATACAGAATGATATATAATGAAATCCCATACCCTTTACACCTTGGCGTAACAGAGGCAGGAACAATGAGAGGCGGTATAATAAAATCAGCTATCGGGCTTGGCGCCTTATTGTGCGATGGCATTGGCGATACAATAAGGGTGTCTTTAACAGAAAATCCAATTGAAGAAGTAAGGGCAGGAATTGATATATTAAATGCCCTCAAACTAAGAAAAAACAGTGTAAATTTCGTCTCTTGCCCCACTTGCGGCAGATGTCAAATAGATTTAATCTCTCTTGCCCACCGTGTAGAGGAAAGATTTAAAAATAAGTTTAATAATTTGCAACAATCTGTTACAATTGCAACAATGGGCTGCCCTGTTAATGGACCAAATGAAGCAAAAGATGCAGATTACGGCATAGCAGGGGCTATCGGCGAAGGTTATATATTCAAAAAAGGAGTCCTCATAAAAAAAGTTAAGGAAGAAAACCTGCTTGACGAATTTGAAAATATAATAAATCAAGATTTTAATTAAAAAAATTACACTAAACAGTTGGTTAAAAATGAATAATAATATATAATAATATTAGTAAAATAAAAGTACGTAATTTGAGGATTTTACACTATGAAAAAATTGGCAATAACCCTTTGTGTTTTAGGTGCATTTGGAATCGCATCAGGCGCATTTGCAGCAATTCAGTCTGAAGACATTTCAACTGTTCCCCACTTGAAATCAGAAGGATTCAGCACTGGTATGACACAGGTTACTGATACTGTGAGATATCTACATTCAAATAAAACAATTGAACCATACTATAAGAAAGACCCTCTTGCTAATGCAACAGATGAAAAATCAAAATGGTATACTGTTGTTAAAAGATGGTTTGACCCAGCGCAAGATGATGAGCTGTTCGGCAGACATGATATAACATTTACAAACAGCTGGTTTGAAATGGATTCACCATTCCAGGCACAAAAAGATGAGAATATGGCTGAAACCGCAAGAAAGAAACAAACCCACGCAGAAATTGATGACACCGTAAATATGCAGGATGCTTCACCAATTAATGATGTTGATAGTCTGTAAATAAACTATTAATAATATACATAAAAAAGCACCTCTGTTTGTAGAGGTGCTTTTTGCCTGCAAAAATCACATGTTATAACAAACTATAATTTAAGCATTCTTTAACATATATAATAAATACATGATTTCAAAACTGTAAAATATAAAGTTAGCTTCTAAGCTCTAAAATACATTCAGATAGCTCATATAAACCCTTTTATTTGGTCTTTCTGTTTATTTGTTAATTTTTGTAAAGAAAATAATACAAAAATTTTCATTCTCTAAAGTTTTAATATAAGGATGCCGTTATACGACTTATAGCATAGTGAAAGGAACTAACATATGGTTAACGGTGTGGATTCATTTAACTCAGCAAATGCTGTAAACTCTGTAAAAACCGCTCCAATTGAAAACAAAAAAAAGCCGCAGCAAACGGAAGAATTGGGTGCAAAATCTAATGCAGCCAAGGAGGAGTGCGAACTTGTAGACACCAATTTATTAGAGGATGATATAACAGAAATTAAAAATCCTCAAAAGACGTATGGCAAAAACTGCACAGCCGCAACAAGGAACGGTAATGTTTTGACAATAGAATACAAAAATGGCAAAACCGTGGTGCAGACATTTAATGATAAAAACCAGCTTGAATCAGAAGTAAAAACAATTGCAAAAAACGGCTTTGAACGGGTTGTCACAAAAAATTACACGAAAGGAAAACTTAATTCTAAAAGCATCGTAAAAACAGGCTCTAATGGAAATGTTACAAAAACAGAAGTAAACTACAATCCTGAAACTGGAAATAAAACTCATAAGAAAATCTCAGGCAGCATAAAGGGAGTGCCTACCGAAATAGAAAAAGAATATGATAATGAAACAGGAAAAGTAACGAAAAAAACCTTAAACAAGGGCGGCACTATAAAAACAACAGCCTATGAATACAATGGCGTCAATCGCTATTTATCGCAAAAAGTCATAACAGATAACAACGGCAATGAACTTACAAAAGTATCATATGAATATCAACAGGTAAAACCGGATGGCAGAGTAGCAAGGTTTGCAATCATTGAAGAGCCAGGCAAGGAAGCTGTTGTAAAATATGAAAAACTTGATGCAAAAGGCAACGTTACCCATACAAGCACAAATGACGGCAAAGGGAACAGATACATAGTAGACTATGAACATTCTGAGAATGGAAAGCTGGCGGTGACAACAGCAAGAAGCTTTGTGGATGACAATGTTGGTGTATCTAAAGATTCCAAGATTAATTACGAAGAAACAGCAGATGGTATTGTATATGATGCCAAGGTAAGCCAAGATGGCGACCCATTCTATAAGGTTGGCAGCGGAATAATATATTTTGACGGCACCAGAGATGAAGTGCTCGAGCGAAACCCGGATGCAGGTGCCTAAAATCTTTATACAATAAACCAATTACAGCCTTTATCAAAGAAATGATAAAGGCTGTAATTATATGTAATTATTCTATAATTCATACTGCAGATATTTATACAATCTTATTAAGCGTCTCGAGTACAAACACACCAATAAAAAATAATACAATTAACGACACAGCTGTTATGGATAAAATAAATGTATATACATTAAGCCTATTAAAAAGAAGCTCTTTTTTATAAATTCTAAGATTTTCAGGCTTTGAAAACATGTAAGAAATTAATTTAAAATAACAATAAACCGCAATAATAGCCGAAATTGCAGCAAATAGCAGAGGATAAACAGCCCAAATGCCACTCCTTAGAATTTCAGAAAAAAGATAAAATTTCGAAGCAAACCCTGCAGTCAAAGGAATTCCCGCAAGAGACAATAAACATACTGTGGTAAGAAAAGCAAAAGACGGACTAATATATGCAATCCCTTTAATTGATGCAAGATTTTCTTCCATCCTTATTATTCTACCATAGCGTGATTTTACAGGCTCTTTCCTTATATTTCTAACAAAGAGCATAAAAGCCGACCACAGGGCAAAATTTGAAATCATATAAACAATTAAACAATATAACGCCGCTGTAATTGAATTTTTGGTCAAAAAAGAGATTCCAAGAAAAATACTACCCATATTTAATATAGTAGATGCTGCAAGAAAATCTTTTATATACCCCTCTTTTTTTACTATTCTAAATGCAAGAAACGACCCAACAAAAAGCGTTATTACTGCAGATAATATTAGTGCAAAACTCAATATACTGCCAAAATATCCAATCACAAACGCTGTTTTAATAAGTATAGCTACAGCCGCAATCTGTGCTGTTGTTGCAATAAATAGCCCAACAGCATAATTTGATGCCTTAAATGTATCCATAACCCATAGGTAAAAGGGATATGCCCCTATCTTAATTGCCAGAGAGAGAAATATTAATATTTCTGAAATATTCAAAAGAGGATTAGATGGCAAAATTTTATTCAGAGCCATAGTGTTGATATCTGAAAAATTAATTGTGCCAAGATTTAAATATATATAACTCATCCCAAGAAGAAAAAATACACCTGCAGTCTCATTTAATATTAAATATTTTATACTGCCTTCAAGTGCAGTTTTGTTTTTCTTCTCATCAAATATTGCAATAAGAAAAAAAATAGCAACAGATACAATTTCAATGGATATGAATAATGACAAAAAATCATTTGTCATAGCTGCCATGTTACAGCCAAAAACAGCAATTAAAGACAAAAGCGTAAAACTTGAAATCTTTTGATTTAACCTTTTTACAAAAGGATAAGACAAAATAGCACACACCAGGGCTGATGATGTTATCAAAAATTTAAACATGACAACAAGCGGCTTTATATGTACAGAATCATTCAAAAAGCTTACGCTGTAATTTTCAAATGGTGTAAAGCTCAAATGCCCGGCAAAAATATTCACTAAGCCGCTCAGTTTTAAAAAATCACTAAAGAATGGTAAAAAACCTAACAATGCAGCAAAAATAACAGCGTTGAGAATCGCCATATGCCATTTTGGCAAAATTTTTGCACCTGCATGAAGATTTAAAAAAACTAATAAAATAATTCCAAAAATCAATATAAAATCAGGAATAAAATATATTAAATTTTCAAAAACATTTTCCATTGCTGCTCCTTTTTAAAAAATGGCTGTCAATATGTTAGAAATATTTGTTTGTGCAAAAGCGCTGATTTTATCAATAATGCCCATAGGATAAATTCCAAAAATCAAAATACCAGCTGAAAATATTGCAAGAACGGCAAATTGATGGTTGGCAAGTTTTATTTCCCCAAAATCAAACTCTGAAAGTCCAAAGAAAGTTTTATGTAGAAACCTCAGAACATATACGCCAGATAAGGCCGTTCCAACAGTCGCAAAAATAGAAGCAAATTGCATTAAATCAGATGCAAAAAAAGCTTTTTCAATTAATGGCGAATTAAAACCGCCAGCAAGCGACATAAATGCGCCGCTAAAGCCCGCCGTCAAAGGTAAAAAAGCTGCTGACAGGCCAATTATTAACATTACGCCGGCAAACCCAAGTACATACTTTGCTATTCCAGACAAAAGTTCTAGTTTATCAGTTTTAAACTTTGCATTAATTATTCCCACACCAATAAATAATCCCGAAATTATCAAACTATGTGCGACCATATGAAAAATAGCTCCAGTAAGTCCAAATTCGGTAAATGACGCTATTCCAATTAAAATTATCCCCATATTAACAAGTGATATACAGGATACCAGTTTTTTTATATTGTTCTGCGCTATAGCAGCACAAGATGCCCACACCACACCAATTGCAGCAAAAAGAATAAGCACAGGTGCAAACAGTTGAAAAACATCATAATACATTTGAAGATTAATTCTAATAAATCCGTATGCAGCTGTATTTAATAAAATTCCAGCAAGGACAGCACTTACAGGCGCAGGCACCTCGCTATGCACCTCTACAAGCCAGGAATGCAGTGGAAAAACAGGAAGCCTCAATGCAAAAGCAATACTAAAACCTGCGCATATCATCATTTGCATAACAACAGGAAAATCCTCGCTTTTTTTAATTAAAGTGCCAAAATCAGACAAAATATTTAAATCAGCACAATAAGCATAAACAAGAGCGGTTGAAATCATTATCAATATTGAGCTTGCAAACGAAAAAAGCACAAATTTTACAGCATTTTTTCTGGTATTATTGCCGCCTGGTATCGAAATAAGAAAATAAGCAGGGGGAAGTAAAAGCATCCAAAATGTTAAAAATGTAAATAAATTATTTGCAGCAAAAATACCAAAAACCGCACCAAGTAAGAATAACATCAGACTGTAAAAAGATTTTTGGCGTGAATTTATCAAGCTTTTAGATGCAATTAAGGCAAGCAACATAACAAAAGAACTTAATACACAAAGCAAAGCTGAAACATTATCAAGCCCAAAAACTATTGAAACATTAAGGTTTGGCATAATATTTAGTGGAAATTGTTCAACAAAAGCAAACCCTGAAACATCGCAGGGAATAAACAGCATAAAAAGAATAGAATAAAATAAATTAAAAGCGCAAAAAGCTTTTGCAAAGCGCCTAATTTTTATTGCGTTGTTCGGAAAAAATGGTGAAATTATTAATAAACCTGCAATAATTGGCAACAAAACCAGTATAAACGTTGATAAAAAATTAACCGCCATATTGTGAAAGCCCCTTAAAATACACCATTACAGCACACAGCAGTATAGCTGTAATAAAAACAAATGAATAAAAAATATAAGAATTCAAATTCCCATTTTGCAGCCTTAGGGACATATAACCTCCAAGCCTTATAAACTGGGAAAGCAGAATATATATTCCGCCAATAATATACTTATCAAGAAAATTTATTAATCTAGAAACACCTTTTATTAGAATGTTGTAGACAAATTCAAATAATTTATTTATATAAAATTGAAGCACCACAAACCTGTAAATCATGCGTATTCTTTTAATTTTAAACTTTCGTACGCCATAAATCTGCCACATAAGATATATTGTTAAAAAAGCAGCAATAAATAATGATATTTCAAGTTCAGGATGTCTCACTAAATAAAATTTTTGCTTGATTATATAGATGTATTTTTGAAAATCTGCCGCAATAAAACCGCCTGAAAATGCAGTCAATGTTGCCAAAATACCAAGGGCTGAAAGCATAAATTTATCTATACCATCATATTTTTTATCTTCATCTTGTGAAAAATCATAAGAACCTTTATAGTGACCTTCAAATATAATAAAATAACTTCTAAACAAATATACCACATTTAAGAGCACAGCAAAAATGCATAAGCCAAGAAATACAAACTGCCGTGATTCATACATATGATTTAAAATCATTTCCTTGGAATAAAAACCACTAAAAAACACGCCGGACAAAGAAAGTACCCCTATAAGCCATCCTGCAGCAAGGATTGGCGTATACTCCCTTAATCCACCCAAAAATTTTACATTTCTGTTTAATGTCTTATGAAGAATAACACCTGCGACTAAAAACATAAGTGTTTTTGCAAGAGCATGTGTGCCAAGCTGAAAAACTGCACCGCTGTATGCCCCACATCCAAGTGCAGTAAATATAAGCCCAAGCTGAGATGCAGTTGAAAAAGCAAGTATTTTTTTAATATCATTTTGCGCTATTGCAATAACAGCACAGGTTATAGCCGTTATAATTCCAATTAAAGCAATTATTTTCAATACTACAGGAGAAAGCATTAAAGCAGGATAAAGACGAATAATCAAATAAGCACCTGCGCTGGTCAGTATAGCGCCATGGATTAAGCTGTTAGCCGGAGTTGGTGCCTCCATTGCATCTACAAGCCAAACCTGAAAAGGAAACTGAGAAGCTCTAATAACCGCTGCAGCCACTATAAACAGACAAATCGCTGTATATACAAAAGACCCAACCTGTACATAGGCCATCAAACCCCAAGTGCTGACATCATTCAAAGTCAATAGTGGATAAAAAATGGCATCAGTATCCTGAATTAAAAAATACGAAAAATTTAAAACTGCAGCAAGTAGTGCGAAATCCCCAATTTTATTAATTAAAAATGTTTTCCGTGCCGCTTTCTCTGATGCCGGCCTTTTATAATAAAAACCTATCAAAAGATAACTGAATACGCCTGTAAGTTCCCAAAAAATATAAAATTGAATTAAATTTGCACTTAAAATAAGCCCGGTCATTGAAAAAATAAAAAGATTTAAAAGTACAAAAAATCTACTAAAATCTTCCTTATTCTGCATATATTTATATGAAAAAATTCCACATGTAAGCGCTATGATATTAAATATCAAAAGAACAAATACGGAAATTTTGTCCATAAATGCGCCGATATGAATTTTAAATGCGCCTGAATTTAAAAACACAAAGTTTGTTTCAAGTGTTTCATTCGGATGGTGCAACAAATAACCAGCATAAATCAAGCTTATGATAAGAGAAACACTTGACGATATTATTGTTAAACCAAGAGTAATGCGTCTTTTAGGTAAAGCAATATATGCACTTGGAATTATTGTAAAAAGAACCGCAAATAACGGCAAAATTAACAGCATCCAAAGGTTTTGCGCTATATCCATATCTTATACCCCATCACTACATTCTTCTAATTCAGGACAATCGTTTGATTTTAGACCGTCAAGAATTCTGGTGTCCACCTTTTTATTTTTATAATAAATCGCACAAATTAGCCCAAAACACGCAGCAATATTAATTACTCCGATTACCGTTACAATAAAAGCTGCCACTTGACCTTCGGGATTTAAAAAAGTAAAATTCATTACGCCTAAAGATGCTGCCTGGGAAAGCGAACTGTTTGCAGATACTATTGTATTTTCCTGATTTATAGCTGAATTAGCCGAATTAATAAAAGAATTAGCTGCGATAAAGTTTATACATATAGCATTCAGCATAAACTCAAGACCAATTACAATTTTAATTAAATTTCCACCGGCAACCATAATCATAATGCCTATAACAAAAATAATAAGGGCTAAAATTAAATAGTGACAAAGCCCTGGCACAGCAAGGGCAGCCCAATCTATAGAATTCAATGAAGATATTATTTCATTCGGCATTTCATAATCCTTTTGGCAGTTAAAATTGTAATGATTCCAATCAGCACGCAGAAAACAAGAACACCTGCTAATTCAAAACTAAATGCATTATTTTTATATAAAAGTGTTGAAAAATCACCAGCGGAATAACTTTGTAAATTTACAAGGCCGCTAAACTGATATAAAATAAACGGCAAAATCAAAAATATAAAAATTCCGCCGATTAAAGGCACAGAAAGAGTTTTAAGATTAAATAAAAACCCGTCCTTATCGTCTTTATTGGTCATTATGATTGAAAACATCATTATGATTGTAATTCCAACACCCCACAGAAGCATCTGAATGCCCGCAAGAAACGAAGCACCTAATAAAAAATACAAACCTGAAACCGCCCAAAGTAAAAGAGATGCGCTAATTACAGCATTAAAAGTGCATTTATGAAACAGACAAAAAAGCCCTGAAATAAGACAGATTGCACTTAAAATATAAAAAATAACGGCATTTAATGTATCCATTTTATTCCTCATTTGGCAAAATTTGCTGCATTTCAGTTTCTATCTTTGGCTGAATATCTTGTTCTGCAGACGTTTGTGTGTCATTCGATATGTTTTTTTCATTAGGATATTCTAATAATAAAACTTTTTTGTCACCCGTTGCAAGTTTGTATTGTTTTGTCATATTTAATGCTTCATTTGGACAAATTTCAGCGCAATTAGCACAAAAAGAGCACCTTGAAACATCAATCGAGACAAGTTTTTTTTCTTCATTATTTATTTTTAACATACCACTTGAAGGGCAAACTTCAACACACAGACCGCATCCGGTGCATTTTCCATAGTCAAGCTCAGGTTTTCCTCTGTAATTTTCAGATAGCTCCAATGTTTTTTCAGCATTTTTTGCGCCCACATGGCCAAATAATTTTATAAATATTCCAAAAACATCTTTTATTACAACAACAAAAGACTTTATAGAACCAAAAATCGAATTTATAGCATTATTTTGCATCATCTTACACCTGAAAAATATTGAATTAAAATTGAAATATTAAGATTTATTAAGGAAAGTGGAATTAATATTCTATATGAAATTTCTAAAAGCCTTGCACTGCTTAACTTTGGAGTTGCAATTCTGATTGCAATTATTATTAAAAACACAAGAAAAGTTTTAATTAAAAGCCAGAATATCTGTTCTAAAAATATAAGAAACTCAGGCAGAATATAAGCGCCAAACGGGCTAAGATACCCCCCAAAAAACAGGCATACAAAAAATAATGAAATTACAAACAACATTAAATATTCACAAAATTCAAATATCGCAAGCTTGACACCTGAATATTCAGATTTATATCCAAAAACCGTATCAACAGGAGCATTTAAATTGTACAGTTGCGTTTTATCGAAAAATATCAAAACGCACACAAAAAATATTCCCGCGGCAATTAGCTCGGTTACAAAAAACCATCCAAAAATCCCATAAGAAGCAGCTTGCGCAAGTATTATATCATTAATATTTAAACTTCCCGCCATAATTGAAACCCCCAAAAGGCACAATAACATTGGAATTGACAAGGCTATGTTTTCTTGAATTTCCTGCATTAAGATAATAAAAGAAAACTTGCCGCCCCCCGCATAAGCTGCCAAAAACCTTATGGCCAAAGCCATTAAAAAAAACACCATAAAAAATAATCCGCTAAAATTTTGATTTAAAAAAATCACAGACGAACCAAAAGGTATCAGGCAAAAAGCACATAGAATCAGGCTAAACATAATTATTGGCGACACAAAAAATAATGCGTTTTGACAATTTTGAGGCCGAAATCCTTCTTTTAAAAATAACTTTATAAAATGGGCAAGAGGCATCAGGATTTTATGTTTTTTTGACTCATCCTCATCTACAGCATTATAGGGCGCAAATACATTAGTAATGCATCTTTCGGTGTATGCTAAAACATACACAATTATAATAGCCAAAATTACAGCAAGCCCAAAATATAATCCCAAAAAAATTGTTATAGTAAGCCATTCAGGGATATTATAACCAGATATCCAGCTTTGTATTGTATCCCCAAGGCTTGAAAAAGTTTGAAATCCAGTGCTAGCAGCATTTGTCATCTATCTGCCTCCGAAGAATTTATATCAAGACTATCAAAAATTACAGCAAAATCAGCTAGATTAAGCCCTATAAGTGCTTTTTCAAGAATTTGAATACTGTAAAATGAAGGAGTGCGCCATTTTACACGTTTTAGTTTCTTGCCTCCATCAGAAACCACATGGCACATAATAAGACCACGCGGACCCTCGGTAAAACTAACAGCAGCACCGGCTTTCGGGCAAATATCTGATAATTTGATTTCAAGATTGCATTTTTCTTCACAATTAGACAAAAGCCAATCCAGGCACTGTTTTACAAGTTCTACGGATATTTTTATTTCATCAAGCCTGAGGGCAAATCTTGAGTAGCAATCACCTTCAAACACAGTAGGGGCGTGAAATTCAAGCTTATCATATAAAAGATAAGGTTTTTCTTTTCTAAAATCCAAATTCAAGCCGCTAGCTCTTAAATTTACCCCTGTAATTGAGTATTCAAGGGCGTTTTGCGTATCAATTATGCCTTTATTCCTTGTCCTGTCTAAAAAAACAGGATTTTCTTTCGTAAAACCTTGCAAAATTTTAAATTTTTCTTTAAATTTTGATGTAAAATTCAAAATTTCAGTCAAAATTTCACGGCAAATATTATTCTTAACTCCACCAAAAACATAGTAATTACAGGAAATACGGCCACCAGAAATTTTTTCGAAAATATTTAAAATTTCATTTTGCATATTAAAAAAATGAAAAGCAGCACTCCGACAATTTAAAACATCCATAAAACGTCCCAAATTAGATAGATGAGAGGTTATTCGGTTAAGCTCCATAGTTAAAACCCTTACGTACTGGGCATATAAAGGCAATTCTATCTCTGAAAGCCTCTCTAATGCTGACAAAAAGGCATGGGAATAAAAAAATGGCGCAAAATAATCAATTTTTTCTATCGCAGGCAAATACTGGCCAATATACCTATCCTGCCCAGCTTTCTCGATTCCTTTATGGCTAAAACCCAAGTTGGAATTGATTTTTGAGATTTTTTCACCATCCAAAATAACATCAAAGCCAATCATATCACGCGTTATAGGATGATTTGGTTCAATTTTTACTGCAATTTTATCTTTGGTTACTTCACGCATATTATTGCTTCAATACCCTTTCTTAGTCTGAGTTTCAGGCATTTTATAATTATTTCTCAAAGGATGTCCGACAAAATTTTTGTCAAGAAAAATTCTGTCTAATTTCGGGTGATTTTTAAATTTTATGCCAAAAAGGTCGTAAATTTCCATTTCATCATATTTGGCGCTTTTAAAAAGCGTGCTAACACTCCGCATTTCAGCATTTACAATGGTTTGAATTTCCTTAAATTCCTTTAAAACGGGATTATAAAGCGTGTAGGTTAGTCTAAAATTTTCTCCTCCACTAATATCTGTCTCAATAGGGCTTAAATCCTCTGCCATTAAGGATAAAAGGGTTATGAAGCCCTTGTTTTTAAGATTATTTAACATCTTAAATGCTTGTATTGCTTCTAATTCCATAATTATTTCACCCCAGAATGCTCTATATTCAAGTCTTTTACGCCTGCACATAAGGTTAACGCTGTGCTATCACAGGTTTTTGAATCATTTTTCGACATACCAGCCTCAAGTTTTATGCGTTTTTTTAAACTCTTAACAGCATCTAAAATGGCTTCAGGCCTTGGAGGACAACCAGGAAGATATATGTCTACTGGCAAAATACTATCTATACCCTTGATTGAGGCATATGAATCAGAAAACATTCCTCCTGAACATGCGCACGCGCCGACAGCGATGATATACCTGGGTTCTGGCATTTGATTATAAGTATCAATCAAATAAGAAGCGGATTTCACGTTCACAGGTCCCGCACAAATCAATAAATCGGCATGCTTTGGGGAATTTTTAAAATCACTCACATTAATTCCGGCGGTATAATTTTGGCTAAAAGGTATGTGAGACAACTCAATCGCACAGCATGAATTCCCAAAAAGCAATGCAGTTAAGCTGTTTGCTGTGCTAAAATTTAGTATGTAATCAATTGAGCTTATAATAACTTTCAAAATTATCCTCTTAACCTATCTTAATAAATCTGATTTCGTTATAAACAAAGTTGAAAAAATCATAATTAAGATAAAAATCATAATTTCAAGTACAGAAAAAATGTCTAAAACCTTTGCCACGCAAGCAAAAGGGAGCAATAGGACACATTGTGCTTCAAATAACAAAAAGCAAAGAACATAAACAAAAAACTGCGGTTGGCAGGAAGTTTTTATGTTGTCAAACAGGCTTAATGCGCATCCAGAGTGGTTTTTAGGTTTTTGTTCTTTTGTTTTATACCTTAAAGCAAAGCTCAGAAAATACATTAAAAGAGCAGCTATTATTGAAAAAAATGTAAACCCGAATATTGCTATAAAGTCCATATTGGTTGTATGTGCCGTATCCACAGGCATTTTTTGCCATCTAATCCCCAAGAATCTATGCACGTAATTATAACATTTGTTTTGAATTTTGTAAAATAAAAATTAGTGCTATAATTATTGCTGTAACTTGTAAGAATAGGATTTTTAAGGAATTTATGAAAGCTTCCAAACTTTTTGTCCAGACACTGAGGGATTTTCCAAATGATGCAGAGGCTATAAGCCACAAACTGCTTGTAAGAGCAGGATATATAAAAAAATTAACAAATGGCGGATACAGTTATCTTCCTTTAATGCAGCGCGTTTTGACCAAGGTATCAAACATAATCAGACAGGAAATGAACGCTGCAGGCGCCCAGGAGCTCTTAATGCCCTTTGTGCAGCCAGCTGAATTATGGCAAAAATCAGGCAGATGGCAGGTTTACGGTAAAGAGCTTATGCGCATGAAAGACCGCCATGACAATGAAATGTGCCTCGCACCAACGCATGAAGAAGTTATAACATCAGTTGTAGATGGCATTTTCACCTCTTATAAACAGCTGCCTGTAAATTTATATCATATTCAGCTGAAATTCAGGGATGAAATCCGCCCCAGATTTGGCCTTTTAAGAAGTAGAGAATTTATAATGAAGGATGCATATAGCTTTCACACAAACGAAGAGAGTCTTCATGCTGAATACAAAAATATGGCAGACGCCTATACAAAAATTTTCAAAAGATGCGGTCTTGAAACAAAAATGGTGCAGTCTGATTCAGGCGCCATAGGCGGCTCTGTAAGCCACGAATTTATGGTATTGGCAGACACATGTGCTGGCGAAAATGATGTATTTTATTGCGAAAAATGCAACTATAGTGCCAATTCAAACCATGCTGTTTCAAAACTAAACGAAGAGCACACTGATGGCGGCTTCTCTAAGCTTGAAACGGTTGATACGCCTAATGTTAGAACAATTAACGAATTAAGCAAATTTTTCAACATCAAAGAAAATTGCATATTAAAAGCTGTTTTATATATTGCCTCATTCGCGGATGAAGATAAGGCCGATATGCCCGTCCTTGTTATGATTAGAGGGGACAAGGAAGTAGAAGAAACAAAGCTTATGAATGCCGTAAATGCCCTTGAAATCAGGATTGCAGCTGACGATGAAGTACTAAAACATCTAAATACAGAAAAAGGCTTTATAAGTTTCTTAGGCGCAGCAGATAAAAATGTAATGGTGCTATTTGATGATTCAGCAAAGGGTATGAAAAATTTTGTAATAGGCGCAAACAAGCCCCATAAGCACATAACAGGTTATAATTTCTCGGATATTACTGAAAATGACCTAAAAAATAAGCCTGAATTTGCTGATGTTTCACTTGTTAAGAAGGGTGAAAACTGTACAGAGTGCGGAGCTTCACTTAATGTAACCCGCGGAATCGAAGTAGGAAATATATTTCAACTTGGAACAAAATATTCAAAGCCAATGAATGCCGTATATACTGATGAAAACGGTAAAACGCACCCATATATTATGGGCTGTTATGGAATTGGCGTGACAAGAACAGCGGCAGCAGCAGTTGAAAAATACCATGACGAGAATGGAATTATCTGGCCGCTTGAAATTGCACCATATCATGCAGTTGTAATACCTGTAAATTCTAATGATGAGGCGCAGATGGCACTTGCTGAAGACATTTATAAAAAACTCATAAACGGAGGCGTTGAAGCTGTTCTAGATGACAGGGCAGACAGGGCAGGCGTTAAATTTAAAGATGCCGACTTGATTGGCTATCCATTTAGAATAACAGTTGGAAAAACAATCACAGAAGGGCTTGTGGAATTCAAAGAAAGAAAACAGATGGAGCTTTTAAAGGTTTCTCCTGATGAGGCTGTAAATACTGTAATAGAAAAAGTTAGTATGCTAAAATAAATAAAAACACGCATTATGGCGAAAGCGCCTGACAATTGCACTATGCAGCTAAAATTATCTTAGAACAGGACAAACCAAAGTGATTATACGAGCGAGAAATAATAAATTAACTGGAACATCGGAGCTAAAAATTTCAATATGCCATTTGTACCCTGATTTATTAAACATTTATGGCGATATGGGCAACATTTTAGCCATCAAAAACAGGCTGAAATGGCGCGATATTGAGGTTGAAATTTCCGAAGTGAAAACCGGCGACAGAATTAATTATAAAAAGCATGACATTTATTTTATAGGCGGCGGGCAAGACCAGCAACAAATTATGGCTTCCTTGGAATTGCAAAGAAATAAAGAAGCAATTTATAAAGCCGCAATTGATAATGACGCAGTGTTTTTAGCAATATGCGGCGGGTATCAGCTTTTAGGACATTATTATCAGCCGCTTGATGGAGACAAACTAATAGGTGTTGGGCTTTTGGATGCTTATACCGTAGCAGGAGAGACAAGATTTATTGGAAATGTTACTGCGAGGGCAAAATTTTTAAGGCGTAAAACTATTGTAGGATTCGAAAATCACTCTGGCTTAACATATCTTAATAAAGGGGTAAAGCCCTTTGTGAAAGTTTCAGTTGGGCGCGGAAACAACGGCAAAGACAAAACCGAAGGTGCACGATATAAAAATGTCTTTGGAACTTACCTCCATGGGCCTATACTGCCTAAAAATCCTGAATTTTGCGATTATTTAATATCTCTTGCCCTAAAGAAAAAATATGCTTGCGAAATTCCGCTTTTAAAATTAAATGACGATATTGAAATCTTTGCACACAAAGACAGAGTTAATGCAAAATACTAATAAGACAGATTGCATTCACCAATAACACCGTAGACAAAAAAACCAGCAAAATGTGTGTCTAATCATTCGGGATATTTTTCTATGCAGTAAAAATTTTAGATTTGTAATGATCTTTGTAATAAATAAAAGCTCAAAATTCCTATTTTCAAGGCACAGAAAAGCTTGTAATAAAAAATCAAAGTATTGAAAAAGACCACCCAAGAAACCTTGAAACCCATGGCATACATGGCTTTTGACATGTTAAGAAATGTAAACAATAAATTTTTAAAAGAGCAATTTTTAGAATGAAAAATACTTTATTATAATGTAAGGTTAGTTTAAATTTAAATTTCAGGTTAGTAAAACAAATAAAATTTGCTTGTAATTTAAAGTTTAAGCAAAAATGAAGGAAGATATACAGGTTAGGAGGCAAGAATGTCCTGGGTAATGTTGTCATTAAGACAAGCTGCGCTCAAACAAAGGATTAGCAACCTTGAGATGAAAGCAGTACAAATTTCACAGCGGATTGAAGATCTTGCAAGCTTTGGAAACAACATAGCAGACGGTGTTGTAACATATAGCGAGGCAGCAACATGTCCATCATCTTTATTTGGAACTCAGATGGATTTTATGGCAAATTCATCAGGTGTTGCTTATCAATCAGCGCAAATAAAAACAGATGCTTATCTACAGCAGATGCAGGCATTGCAGAATGCAACAAACGGGCAGTATAATTACGCCTCAACCTCAACAAATGCACAATTTGCAAACCCTGAACAGGCTTATTTATTATTTAATGAGATTTATAAGCAGGAATTAAAAGAATATACACAAGAAATTACTGCACAGATGAACGAAGAAGAAAAGCAGCTGCAGAGTGAAAAAACAAGAATAGAAACACAGCTTAAGGCCGCAGAGAGCGAATTAGAAAACGTTCAGCAGCAGGTTGATACAAATATTAAAAACGATGCCATTAAGCTGGCATAACATATAGTATAAAAGCCTCCAAATAGTAAAATTATGAGCATTAACCAAAATTCCAATTGTATTATAACTATTCTAACCTTATTGCCAATCTGTAAAGATTGGCTTCTTTTTTATCCTTATAAAATCTGCGATGTTTTCAATTTCGAAACAGTGTTTGAATAAAATTACACTCGTGTATTGCATTGCCCATTAATTACATTTTTCAATGACAACAAAAGCTAAATACATATTGACTTTTATAGGCACCAATGTGCATATATTAAAAACAACTGCATATCGGGCATTCTATGGCATTTCCAGTTGAAATATCCATATTATGAGATGATATTTCAAACTTCCTATTGATTTTGACTTAATTTTCTTTTAAGATTTATTTACATTAACATTAAAAAATGTTTTCAAAAAAACTTAATGTATGTTAATATATGTTTATAAAAATCAATATTTTGTAATAGATTTTAGAATAATTAAGGAAGATAGGATTTTTTAAAAGAATGACTGATGATTTGCAGAATGAAGCGGGTGAAGTTAAACAAAAAATATTAGTTGTAGACGATGAAGCCAGCATTAGAAGGATTTTAGAGACACGTCTTAAAATGGTTGGCTATGATGTTGTTACAGCTGAAGATGGCGAAGAGGCGGTTGATGTTTATAATAAAACTATGCCAGATTTGGTAATCCTGGATGTAATGATGCCAAAAATGGATGGATATGGCGTAACAAGAGAAATCAGAAGAACATCTGATGTTCCAATAATCATCTTGACGGCGCTTGGCGATGTTTCTGAAAGAATTACAGGGCTTGAACTAGGAGCAGATGATTATGTTATCAAACCATTCAGCCCAAAAGAACTAGAAGCTAGGGTTAAAGCTGTTTTAAGACGCACAACTACAAAAGAGATGAGCGGCATTCCATCAGGCAAAACTGCTAAAAATGTTATTACAACAGGTAGTATCAAAATTGATACAGCTAGGCGACAGGTTTACAGAAAGAACGAAAGAATAAGATTAACCGGCATGGAATTCAGTCTTTTAGAATTACTTGTTAACAATTCTGGTCAAGCTTATTCAAGAAATGAAATTCTGCAGCATGTATGGGCTTATCCGCCAGATCACAGGATTGACACAAGAGTAGTAGATGTTCATATTTCAAGATTAAGATCAAAGCTTGAAGCTGATCCCGCTAACCCTGAATTAATCCTGACAGCAAGGGGTATTGGCTATATGTTTCAGAGGATAAACTAGCCCAAATCATGCTAACCATAGGCTGCAATACTGTTTTAATAAAAGCTTGTCAAAATATTTGTATACAATTAAATAAAACACAAAACAGTTAGAATATCAGACAAGATTAAACCGTAAGGTTATCAAAATGCAAATAAATTTAATAAAAAGAATAAACTCCAATAATAAAAATGCCAAAAACATTCTTATTATTGGAGTTTTTCATGGAGACGAAGAGGCTGGAGAGTATCTTATAAAAAGATACCTTAATGAAACCACCCATGCTTATGGGCCTAGAAATGGTAAAACACATCAAAACAATAATGCATACTACATCCCAAGACTAAACACTGCCAAAACCCGTGTAAATAAAAATGGTGTAGATTTAAATAGAAATTTTCCAACAAGCAATTGGGGAGAATTCAACCAGAATTCCAATGATAATAAGAATTCTTCAAAAAAAAGCATAATATTACCTGTTGACAACAATAACCCTGATAACTATTATGAAGGGCCATCTCCTGCAAGCGAGAAAGAAACGAAATTTATCGTAAACCTAATGGATAAAATAAATTTTGATGCCATAATAACACTTCATTCGCCCTATAAGGTTGTAAATTACGACGGAGACAATGGCGGAAAAGCCCTGAAGCTTGCCGAAACAATATCAACTATTACAGACTATCCTGTGCAAAAAGATATAGGTTACCCTACCCCTGGAAGTTTTGGCACATACGCAGGAGTTGAAAGAGATATCCCAACAATTACTATTGAAATGGCCGATGATATTGCACCCAGCAAATTATATCCAAAATTCAAACACTTATTTGAATATTTAGAATATGAGTACTAGGCATTACTTGCGTGCTATAATTTGGCATTTATATACAATTTTACACAAAAAGTTAATTTGACTTTTTTCTTGCAATAAAATGTCTTGTACAAAAAACTTTGGGGATGGTAAAAGCCTATTAAAACATTCTATTTTGCATATATTACACAGAATATGGAAAAAATTCTTTTGGCAAACTAGTATAAATTACATATGAGTGCCTTAATTTATCGTTAGCATAATACTTCGCCAAGCAATAAAGCATATGCCATCAAAAACCGAAATAATATCTACCTGCATTGAAATATGGCTTTAAAAACAAAGAAGAAATAGTTTATTTTACTTTTGTTTGTTTTGAAGTACTAGTTAAAATAATAGCAAAACCCAGGCAATATTTCATCCCTGGGTTTTATAAACTTATTCTTTACTGATTTAATTATCTGTCATCAGCTTGGAACATTGTTCTTTGAGCAACAGTACCATATGGTATAGCAGCTGTATCTGTAATCATGATAGAGAATACATCATTGATTCTTGTGCCGGCAGGATCAGGCTTTGAATACGCAGCAGTTGAAGTTGGGCTTACAGGGTTGGGTCTTCTATCACCGTTAACGTCAACAACAACCATACAAGGTTGATTTGTTATGCCTTGATTATTTGGCTCACCTTTACCACAAGTTATACGTTTATAAGCCATACCACCAATGCTACCAGCAGCAGGGAATTCAAATCTCATACCATCAGATGTATAGAATGCAGCATTCTTTCCACCAAAATCCAAAGCATCAGTGCTTTTGATTACATTTAATCTTGAAGCAAGATAGCCCATTAAGGTATTAGGATTGTGAACATTCTGAGTATCTACAGTTATATCGGTAGGTGTAAGATTCTCTAAAGCCATATTCATAGTGATTGCCTGGTTTAATACAGAAACAGCTTTTTTAAGACCTGTTTTGTATTCTTGTTGGTTAGTGTTGATAATAACTGAAGGAATAGTCATAGCAGCAACTACACCAATAATAGCCAAAGTAATTAATACTTCAGCAAGAGTAAAACCTAAACTCTTTCTCATCGATTTTTACCTTTCATATTCATTTCTAATTTACTTTTCGCACTTGGCAAATTCTGTTATTTATTATATTACACTTTTTTCCAAAAATAAACTCCAAGCACATAAAATACTTCGTACGGTTTAAAAAAAACTTTAGTATTTAAAGGATATATACTTTACAAAACTTAATAAATACACATTATAATTTCGCTGAAACACAGACATATTCAGTTTTTTATAGATTTACTCAAGCCGTCTTTTGAATGAAAAATTAGCAGTCAGCAGTGTAAAAATCGTAATAAAAATAATTGGAATTAAATTTAACATGACATCACAAAAGTTAATATTTTTTAATATTATACCTTTAGATATAACAAGAAAAAACCTCAAAGGATTGATTATTGTAAGGTTTTGAAGAAATTGCGGGGTAATATTTTCAACCGGCGCACTGTATCCAGATAAAATCATGGCGGGAAACATAAACACAAACACCCCAAGCATAGCTTGCTGCTGAGTTTTGCAAAGCGATGATATAAAAAGCCCAATGCCAACAACAGACATCAAAAATATAATAAGTGCAAAAAAGTAGAGAAAAATATTTCCTTCAAAAGGCATGGAAAAAGCATATTTTGCAGCAAGCAAAATTATTATACCGTCAATGACCCCAAAAAACAAAGGTATGACCAACTTTCCAAATAAAATTTCAGAAGGTTTTAATGGCGAAACCAATAATTCATCAAATGTTCCCGATTCCTTCTCCCTTGCTAGTGATAACGCTGAAAGCAAGACCACCATTGACATCGAAAGGATACCAACAAGAGATGAAATTATAAACCAGTGATAATAAAGATTTGGATTATACCAATTCCTTGTCCTTATCTGAATATCGCCTCCCTTTAAAGGTTTTGCCAGGTTTGGATTTACCGATGCAATGCCATTAGGGTTTTCTGCACTAAAGTTAAGAGCAATTTCGCTTAAATAATTTCCGATTATCTGGCTGCCGTTTGTATGTCTGCCATCAAGTATGACCTCAATTTCAGCACCTTTTTTCTTTTGATAATTCTTTGTAAAATCATTCTTGATATACAAAGCCCCGCGCACCTTCTCTCTGTCCAGATTATCTTTTAGCTCCTTTAAATTGTTTACATAAGTTATTTTTTTAAAATATTTTGAAGATGACACACAGTTTAAAAATTCTCTTGAAATTGGCGTAGAATCTTCATTTAAAACAGCAATTTCTATGTTTTCAATATCAAGAGTTGCTGCATGGGAAAATAAAAAGAGCTGCATAATTGGTGGTAAAAAAAGCAGCGAACGGCTTTTTGGGTCTCTCCAAACTGAATAAAATTCTTTTATTATAAGGGCAAAAAGCCTTGCAAAACGTATTTTAATATTATTTAACATCATCAAAAACCCTATTTTTATTTAATTGGCCACACAAACAGTCTCTGTGACTAATTTTTAGCAATCATCAAATCTTTGTGGTGTGATTTTATAAACCAAAACAAACATTAAAAGGGCAAAAAGCCCAAGCAATATTGAATCTCTGACTATTGTGTACATTATCGTACCTGACAAAAAAAGGCTCGAAATTGAAGATACATAATATCTTGCCGGAATAAACAATGTTAAAAGCCTTAAAAATGCAGGCATTGAGTTTATTTCATAAATAAGCCCAGACAACATCATCGCAGGCATAAAGCCAACAACGCCTGCAATCTGGCTTGCTATAAACTGGTCCTTAGAAATTGTTGAAACTAAAAATCCAAAACCAAGCGCCCCCAGCATAAAAAAGGCTGAAACTATAATAAAAGCTGTAATTGAGCCCTGAAAAGGCACCCTAAATACAAAAATAATCACAAAAAGACAAAAAGCAATTGATGCCATCGCTAGAATAAAATAGGCAATATATTTTGCTGTCAAAAATTCGCCTTTTGTTACTTTGGTGGTTAAAAGCGCCTCCATTGTGCCTCTTTCCCATTCTCTTGCAATGACAAGTGCAGTTAAAACAGTGCCAATCATCGTCATAATAATAGCAAGGGAGCCAGGTAATACAAAATACGTGCTTTTTAGGGCAGGATTATACCAGAACCTTTGAATGACAGAAATCCCAGGTGGCTTAGAATTATATTTCGGCGAATTTTCATTATTAATTGTTTTATAAGTTTGTACAGCCCCCTGAATGTAAGCAGCGACAAACTTTGCAGTATTTGGCTCTGAGCCGTCAGTTATAACCTGGATTTCAGGCAGCTTTACTGCCTGTGTATTTATATTTTGTATATGTTGTACGCTCGACACATTCATAGCCCCGTTAGCTTGCTGCGACTTTTTCTGCATAGCTTTCAAATTCTTTGTAAAATCATTCGGAATAACTGCAAAACCCCTTATTGCCCCCTTTTGCAGCGCTTTTGCAGCTTCTTTTCTTGATTCAAACATATAAACATTTAAAAAACGGCTAAATCTCATTGCATCAAGGATTTCAAGAGTTGTTGGCGTTTTATCTTCAATAATGACACCTATTTTTACGGTATTTGTATCAAAATTTATCCCAAAACCAAACAAAAAAAGAAGAATTACAGGAAGAATGAACGCTATTAAAATACTTGAAAAGTCTCTTATTATCTGGTAAAGCTCCTTCTTTACCAGCGCAAAAACCACATCCTTATTCATCTTTTGACACCATTGTTTTATTATTTTCCCTTGAAATAAGTTCTATAAAAGCATCTTCCATGGTAGGGTCCGGATTTTCTTCTGTTTTTACGCTGTTTTTTAATTCATCGGGCGCTGCAGTTATTAATGATTTACCCTTAAAAATAAGGCTTATTCTGTCGCAATACTGTGCCTCATCCATAAAATGAGTGGTAATCAAAATTGTTGTGCCATTCTCTGATAATGAATTTATTTGAGACCAGAACTCACGCCTTGATATCAAATCCACCCCAGATGTAGGCTCATCAAGAAATAAAACTGGCGGTTTATGGACAATTGCACAGCTCAAAGCAAGCCGCTGTTTGTATCCTAAGGGCAGATCCTCAGCATTCGTATCTCGAAACTGTCCCAAATCAAAAAAATCTATTAGTAGCTTAATCCTTTTTGTTTTCTCAAATCCAAAAAGGCCGTAAACCCCAGCAAAAAAATCTAAATTTTGAAGCACACTCAAATTTCCAAAAAGCGAGAATTTTTGCGCCATATAACCAAGAAAACTTCTGGCCAGGACAGGATTTTCGTCCATTTTGACACCCATAATAGCGCATTCGCCCGATGTTGGACGAACAAGACCACATAACATTTTAAATGTGGTTGATTTTCCGGCACCATTAGGCCCAAGAAGCCCAAAAATCTCCCCTTTTTTAATTTCAAAGCTAATCTTATCTGCAGCCGTAAATTTTCCATAGACCTTGGTTAGCCCCTCTGCCCTTATGGTTATGTCATTTTCAGGCGCTCTAACGTCTGAAACATTGTTAAACAAAGTATTATCAGAAGAAAAATTGCCATCAAGCGCCTTGAGCCTTGACTTTAAGGTATATATTACAAAATCTTCAAACCTTGGATTGGCCTCAACTTTAGGAAGAAAAAATTCATCCGCAAAGTGCCTATTTTGAAAAACAAGACGAATATTATCACCCTCTATAATCCCATCCACTAAAGGCTTTCCCTCTTTTTGCAAATCTTTTAAAATATTCCTTAAAAGTCCTCTTAAATTTTCACCCTCTTTCTTTGCTAAAAAAACAAGCCCCTTCATTGATTCTGCAGCACTTTTCGGGCTGCCATCATAGAGTTTTTCACCCTCTGAAAAAAAGAATACACGCTCAAAATTTTCTGCTTCATCAAGATAAGATGTCGACCAAATCACCGCTATATTATTTTCCTTAACAAGTTTTTCAACTATCTTCATAAGTTCCCGCCTTGAAAGCGGATCCACCCCAACAGATGGTTCATCCAATAGTAAAAGCTGCGGCTTAAAAATCAAAGTACAACAAAGCCCGAGTTTTTGTTTCATTCCACCTGAAAGATTTCCAGCAAGCCTGTCCTTAAAATCAATAAGCCCTGCGAAATCAAGCAGTGTATCTATCTCTTTGGCATTATTTTTTTGATTATTTAATGCTGAATACAAATTCAGATTTTCAATAACTGACAAATCTTCATAAAGACCGAATTTCTGAGGCATATAGCCGATTATATTCTTAACATCCTCTAAATCATTCGTTGGGCAAAAATTATCTATTAAAATCGTTTTGCAAAAATTCTCAGGTTTTACAATTTCTTTTGTCCCAAATATTTTCTTAATAAAACCGCCCTTATTGTTTTTTAGATAATTGCAATCACTATCAGGCAAAAGAAGCCCCGCTAAAAGCCTGAGAAACGTCGTTTTGCCAGAGCCGTCAGGCCCGACAAGCGCTGCCATTTCACCCATGCCAAGTGTCAGACTGATATCCTTAAGGGCGGTCTTTAGCCCCTCCTTTGTTTCAAAAGTTTTTGTAAGATTATTTACCTGAATTAAAATATCACCCATCCTGCTTTTCCTCTGCAGTGGCCATCTCAAGCGGAATTCTAATATCAACAGGCATCCCTTGCCTTAAATAGAGGTTTAATTCATTATCATTATCATCAATAATTACCCTTAGCCTGTAAACAAGGTCCGTCCTCAACGAAACAGTTTCAACAGTTTTCGGAGTAAATTCTGCAACAGGAGAAATAAATCCTATATGTGCCTTAAATTCCTTATCAGGCATGGAATCGCTTGATACGTAAGCACTTTGGCCTAACTTTATTTTGCCTAAATCTTCTTCGGGTATATATGCCCTTGCCCAAAGAGGTCTGAATAATGACATGCTACAAACAGGAACCCCAGCACTAAGAATTGTACCAGGCTCCATTATCCTTGTTAAAATTATACCGTCATTCGGAGCCTTCAATGTCGCATCATTAAGGCTTATCCTGGCATTTTCAAGCTGCGCTTTGGAAAGCTCATACTCTGCATCTGCCCTTGTTTTGTTTGTTAAAAGATTTTCACACTCTTGCTTTGATAATGTAAAATCATTGCAAAGGGCAAGATTTCTTCTATATATACTGTTTGCATTTATCTTTGCAGCCTTTGTATCAGCCTCTCTTGCCATAAGTTCTTTTAAGTTTGTTTCAAACGTATCAAAGTCAAGCTTTGCAAGAGTTTGCCCCTTCTTAACATAATCTCCTTCTTCAAAATAAATTTGTTTCAAACGCCCTGAAACCCTGAAAGATAAATCTACCTGCCTTATTTCAATGTTGCCATAAAGTTTCAATTCAGTTGTTTTGGGCTTATTAAAGAAAAAATACGCAATGGCAACCAAAATTGCTGCAATCATTACAACTGTGATTAAAATCCTCATGCCGGTCTTTGAAATCTTCATAATCTGCCCCCGACAGCCTTATAGAGAGAAATTATATCGACAAATCTCTGCACCTTTGAATTTAGGACCTTTGATTTTTCCGATAAAAAATTATTCTGATTATCTAAAACATCAATCCAATTTGAAACACCCGAGCTGAAAGAATTTGACACTCTTATAAAATTATCTTCCTCAAAATGGAGATTTTTCAGGTTTGACTTATATGTCTTGTCATCAGATTTAAGGCTGTATAATGTATCATTTATTTCCTTTATGGCATTCAAATCAGTCTTCAAATATTCATTCAGTGCCTCTTTGTAAACAATCTTTTTTTGTTTTACATTAAATATCCTTCTGCCACCTGAAAAAATATTTTCAGTCGCCCCTGCAAGGAGGTTTGCAACAGCACCTGGCCAGCCAAAATTCGGCGTAAGGGTTGAAAACATCAAGACACCAAAAACATTAACATTGGGCAAAAATTCTTTCCTTGCAAGAGTTACATCTATTTTGGCTTTTTTTAATTCAGCCTCTTTTTTTAAAACATCTGGCCGATAAATTGTTACATCAGAATTTATGCATTCAGGAATTTTGTCTCTATATTCAATTAGCCTTATATCAGAAAACGCAAAATCCTTAACCTCATTAGGATTTTCACCCATTAAATACGAAAGATTTAATAAAAAACTTTCCCTTTGTTTCTTATAGTCATTCAAAACAATTTTCTCATATTCCACTGTCTTTTGTGCATTGTTTAAATCTATGGCATTCATAACGCCCGAATTATATGCTTTTTGCACCCTTCCTAGTTTTTCTTCTGAATTCTTAATCACCTCTTTTTGAATCTCTATTTGGGCATTTAGGTTTGAAATATTAAAATAAATCCCTGCAACCTCACTGGCCAAAGATATCGCGGCACCACTTTCTTCATAGATGGCACCCCTTATATTTTCCCACGCCATATCTATTTTATTTTTACGTTTGCCAAACATATCAATTTCCCAATTAAGAATAAATGGCAGTGCAAATGAATTATCCCTAAAGCCCTGAAAAGGGATGGCTGTTCTTGGAATTTTAAGGCCAAAATAGTTTGCCCCAACGCTTACCGAGGGAAATTGCTTTGAAATTTCCAGATTTTTTGTCTGTCTAAGCTCGTTAATCTTTAATCTTAAATTTTTTAAATCATAATTATTATTAACAGCGCAAACTATATATTTTATCAAAAGTTCATCATTAAATTTTTTCCAAAAATCAAGGTTTATATATTGAAGCCTTGATTCAGCCTCTTTTTTCAGCTTTTCGCCTGCAAAGGCTTTGTGGGCGGCATTATTTAATGTAACATTAAAGGCAGATAAAATAAAGCCTGTAAGAGCTATTGTCGTTATTCTTTTAATAGATAAACTTAACAATATATTCTTCCTTATAATCTACAAGAAAATAATATATGTTATTATTAAAAATAGTTATTAGCAGAAAGAGCATTAATCATATAGGTAAATAACAGATTTTACAGCTTTTTAGGAGAAAACGGATGAACAATTTTGAATTTATGGCCCCAACAAAGTTAATCTTTGGAAAAGACACAATTAAAAGAGTTAAGGATGAAATACCTAAAGATAAAAAAATCCTTATGACCTATGGTGGCGGCTCTATTAGAAAAAATGGCGTATACAAACAAGTCATAGAAGCACTAAGTGAACATAATGTTATGGAATTTGGCGGAATTGAACCTAATCCTAAATATGAAACCCTTATGAAGGCTGTTGAAATTGTAAAAAATGAAAATATTGATTTTCTTCTTGCTGTTGGCGGCGGTTCAACACTTGACGGCACAAAATTTATAGCCGCAGCAAGTAAATTTGAAGGCGACCCTTGGGATATCTTGATTAAAGGAACTGAAATCAAAGATGCTATCCCGCTTGCAGATATCATAACGCTTCCCGCTACAGGTTCTGAAATGAACTGTGGTGCTGTGATTTCAAGACTCTCAACAAATGAAAAATTCCCGTTTATATCTCCTTTAGTTTATCCTAAATTTTCAATAATTGACCCAACAACAACCTATTCACTTCCTGAAAAACAAACGGTTAATGGCATTGTGGACACATACGTGCACACAATGGAACAATACGCAACCTCAGAAGTAAACACACCTTTGCAGGATGAATGGATGCTTGGATTAATTAAAACCCTTATGGTTGAAGGTAAAAAGGTATTAAAAAACCCAAATGATTACGAAGCTAGGGCAAACGTATTCTGGTGTGCCACCTGTGGCCTTAATTACTGGATGAGCCTTGGTTGTGTCCAGGATTGGTCTACCCATATGATAGGCCATGAGCTAACAGCACTCTACGGCATTGACCACGGCGAATCTCTAGCCATTGTTCTTCCAAGAGTTTGGAAAAACAGAAAATGCGACAAGATGAGAAAGCTTGCAAAAATGGCGGTTGAGGTTTTTGGCGCAAATGAATTCCTGCCAAAAAATATACTTGCAGATATTACAATAAAAAAGACAAAAAAATTCTTTGAATCTATCGGAAGAAGAACAAAACTTTCAGACTATGGCATAGATAGAGCTGATGCAGCAAAGAAAATCTCCGAAAGATTTAGACAAAGAGGCACAGTCCTTGGCGAAAAATGCAATATTGGCCCAGACGAGGTTTATGAAATATTAATGCATTGCTAAAAAGCTATAAATTATAAAATTGGCGCAAATTTTAGCATTTTATCTTAAAAATTTGTGCCAATTTTTTTAGAGCCTTATACACAAGGTTTAATCCCTGTCGGGATGAGACAAAATTCCACAGGAGTTCTTTGAAGTATAGCGTTTAAATTAAAGCAAGCCCACCTGAGCTTACTATAATCAAAAAATATGCAACTAGTTTAGGATACCGTTTTGAATATATTTTGTAAAAGTTTTATATGAACCCCCGGCAAAAACCTTTACAACCTGAGCTGTTTATTTTAGAATACTTTACATAAGGTATCGAAGCGGTTTTGGTATGCCGCAAGAGCCATAAAATTAAGGAGAAAATAAAATGCCTAAGATGAAAACACACAGATCGGCCAATAAGCGCTACAAAGTAACCGCTTCAGGCAAAATTTTAAGACGCCAGGCAGGCAAAGGACACCTTCTTGCACACAAAAGTCCTGCAAGAAAGAACAGATTAACCGGCATGGTTGAAGTGCCGTCTTGCAATTTGGACTTAATTTCAAAAGAACTGCCATACATGAGATATTCAAGATAAGGAAGGTGAAAAATGAGAGTTAAACGTGGAAATGTTTTAAGAAAAAGACATAAAAAAATATTAAAGCTTGCAAAAGGCTTTATCGGTGCAAGAAGCCGCATATTTAAGGTGGCGAACCAGGCTGTTATGAAGGCCCTAAAATATGCTTACCGCGACAGACGCGTTCTAAAAAGAAACATGAGAAGCCTTTGGATTGTTAGAATCAATGCTGCAGTTCGTGAATACGGCATAAGCTACTCAAAATTTATGAACCTGCTTAAAAAGGCCAATATTCAGGTTAACAGAAAAATGCTTGCAGAG
>CATJOM010000049.1 GCA_949741915.1 uncultured Candidatus Melainabacteria bacterium
AAATGATGGTAATGCTAGTTTTACATTACCTGATGGTGTTAATGAAATATATGTTTCCCTTGTTGGTGGAGGGGGTGGCGGGGGTGCAGGGAGCGCCAATTTGGCTTCTAAAGATTGGTCAACACCTGGAACGTATACTTGGAGTGTACCGCAAATATTGAAAGGCGACAGAACAATTGTTGAAATGGTCGGCGGCGGAGGCGGCGGAGGCGGCGCAGACCAAGGCGGCGGAGGCGGAGGTGCATCCGGGGGTTTTGTAGATCATACTTTTTATAATGTTGCATCAAATAAAAATGAAATCAAGGTAATAGTAGGTGGAGGAGGCAAGGGCGGAGTATATTGGAATAATCCTGGCGCTGGCGGATACAACGGCGGGGGTGCAGGTGCTGCCAACACAGGCGGAGGGGGCGGCGGCGGTGCCAGCAACTTTGCAGATGGCGCTATTACAGCTTTTGGCGGAGGCGGAGGTGCAGGACAATGCCTTGGTGGTGCCGGTTGGCATGCCCTAGGTGGCGCAGCGTGGAAAATAGCTTACAATAATGGTGGCTTTTCGAGAACAGGCGGAGTTTGCGGACCATATGATGGCAAAGGCGGAAAATCAGGCGGAGATGGCGCAACTGGAGGAGGAGTAGTAAGAGGCGGATGGGGTGCAACCGGACAACTTGGTGATGACGGCCGGGCAATGGGTGCAGCAAGAGGAGGTCAAGGCGGTGCAGCAGGCCTAACAGAAAATAATTATGGTAATGGCGGATATGGAGTAGATTTTGATATGTACTCAGGTAATTCAAGTGTTGGCGGCGGTGCAGGCGGAGGTGGAGGCGGATCAGCCTGGGCACCAGGAACAAGTGCACCAACAGGATGCGGCGTAGCTAATGGCCCAAGAGGCGTAAAAATTCCAAAAGCAACAATGGGCGCAGGTGGTGCTGGCGCAAGCTGTGGATGGAATGCCAATGGAACAACAGATGGAGGCGATGGCGGAGATGGCAAGGTAATAGCCTGGTATCTTACACACCTCTATGGCGGAAGCGCAGGACGTGCTGGCGCAGTAGTTCCAAGAAGCAGGGTAGGATTAACAAGTTCCATGAAAGGTGGGCATATAATAACTGTAAATCTTGGCCGCGGCGGAACTGGAGGCGATAGGGTAATTATAAATTCAATAGGCGGAGGTGTTGTTAAAAGCACTAAAAATACTGCAGGAACAGTAAATAATTCAACATCATTAGTAAATGCTCATGGCAATGCAGGTACTGCAAGCACAATTAAATTTGGCACTACAACCCTTGCAAGCACAGGCGGTGGAGCATGCGGCGGTGGATATCAAACAACCTCTTCTGGCGTGATAGGAAACGGTGCTTGTATTGACTACTGCGGCACAAGACATATAGATGGAAGCTGTGCTGATGTCAACTGGAATTGGCATGGTCATCAGGGCGGATTCGAAGGAAGTGCAAGCGCAGGTGGCAAAAGTACTCCACTTGTATGGGATGGAGATAGTGGAACATCACTAGGTACAGGTGGCACTCTAACATCAAGAAACGGTAGCAATGGTCTTGCAGGTCTTGGCGGTGCTGGCGCATATTATGGAGGATATGGTGGTAAAGGGGGAGATGGGTATGTGAAGATTGAATGGGGCTTAGCTAGAAATTTAGATAAGAGTGAAGCTATAAGGTATTCTGGTGGTGGTGGAAGTGCTGGAGAAAAAATAACAAAGAAGATTGTTATTTCTCCTATTACAAGAAAGATAAAGTATAGAATAGGAGCTGGGGGTAATGGTGGCAGCTTTAATTCTAATACATTACAGATGATGGATGGAAGTAATGGAGGGGATACATCATTTGGAAGTGGAAGTGAAGGATTTACTGCTGTTGTTTCTAAGGGTGGAAGAGGAGGTAAGAGTGTTAGGATAAATAGTACTTATGATAGTTATTTTATGATTACTTCTCTTGTTGGAAATAATGGAAATGGCGGTATAGCAGAATGCAATGTTAATAATAATTGTATTGAGAGTATGAATGGTATTGATGGTGATCATAATAAAGGGGGTAATGGAGGACAATCAGGAGGAGTAACACCTGAGGGTGGAAATGAAACTAGTATTAATGGTTCTGATGGTGTTAATTTTGATGGAAGCTCAGGGGGTGGAAATGGCGGAGGCGGCGGTATTAGTGCAAACAGAAATTATGGTAAAGGAGGTAAAGGTGCTAATGGGTATATTAAGATTGAGTATTTGGATTAGC
>CATJOM010000050.1 GCA_949741915.1 uncultured Candidatus Melainabacteria bacterium
AAAACAGGATTAGTAAAAGGTATAGGACAAGGAAACAATGAAAGATTCTATATGTCAAAAGGAATGAAGAAAGTAGATATTAAACAATCTGATATAGATAATCAATGGTATCTCTCAAATAAATGTCCTATGAAATCAGAAGAGGTAAAAGAACAGGAAAAAAGAGAAACAAGAATAGCTGAAATTAAAGCGCGGCTTGAAGAATTAGACTATAAAACAATTCGCCCGCTTCGAGCAGGTGAAACCGAACAACTTGCAGAGCTTGAAAAACAAGCAGAGGGGTTAAGAGAAGAACTGCAAGAGCTTGAAAGCATTTAGCTAGAGCTAGCGTTCTAAAGGAGGAAAAAAAGTCGGAGCTGAACAGCAGCTCATATTAACCTCTGTATCTCTCAAACCGCACAAATATTTAAATTCCTGATTAAATTCTGATTTTAATTCATCAAGACAACCTTGACAAATACTGGATGCAATATGAGCATTAGCTATTTTTGAATTAATCCGTATTAAAAATTCAGGTTTTTTATTCCCGCAATAAAAACAATGTAAATGCTCTTTTTGCTTATTTTCAAGTTTAAAAATTTCTAACATACAAAAATTTTATAACAAACAAAAAAGAAAGGATTTAAGAATTATGAAATTTAAAGAAATTATTATTACAAAAGCGAATGAAACATTTAAAAGGCTTGCAAACAAAGCTGTTAACTATGCAGAGGGCTTATTGGGGTCTGGAACGGGTGCAGCTAAAAAAGAGCTTGCAATTGATTTTTTATTGTCAAAACTGCCAATTTACCTAAAACCTATGATACCTTTTTTCAAACAAACCCTGATAAAACTTGCAGATTGCTTGATTGAAAAAGCAGTTCAAAAACTGCATCAATATCAACCCAAAAATGAAGCACAGGCAGCATAAGGGGGTAAAATGGCAGTAAAATATCTCATTGGCCACTGGACAGCGGGGGCATACAGCCCTTGTATCGATGATTTAAAGAGTTATCAATTATTGATTGACGGCAATGGCAAACATCATAATGGTAAGCCACAAGGGCAAACAGCATCCACAGGCGGGATGAATTCAATAACATATAATATCTCTTGCTGTGGCGGTTTATCTCAAACCCCCATCAAAGCTAAGCAAATTGAGGCTTTTTATAAGGCTTGTGCAATTAAAATAAAAGAATTAGGCTTAAATATTGATAAATTTTATACCCATGCTGAAATTGGCGAAATGGTTAGAAATTATCAAACCAAAAAAGCAGGTAAAAGCCTTACAAATGCTGATTGTGAAGGTAAATTAATTATAGATTTACTTTCTTGGAACGATTATTTAAAGCAAAATGTCGGAAAAATTGACCTTAGAACCTTGCCGGATATTACAGGAGGCGCAAAACAAACCGGAGATTTTATCCGGGGGAAAATCAAGTGGTATTTAGAGAGGGTTTAAATGCTTTTAACAAAAAGAGAAAGAAAGATTATGTCGTTTTTAGCAGAAGGGCTTCCGCCCCGCTATATAGCGGAAAAACTTAATATTTCAACACGCACGGTGCAAAATCATCTTTCACGCATTTATGCAAAAAATAATGTAAACGCCAGCTTGAAGCTGTAGTGCTATATTTTACTACTCGCTCTCACCATAACACATGACACAATTTAAACCCGTTTTAACAGGGTTTTAAATATCAATTAAAACGGGTTTAAATTCTTTTGAACGTTGAAAATTGAATAAACATAAAAAATCGCAGGCAAGGGGCAAAATGCCCCAAGTTCTCATAACGGCGGCAACCATTATGAGAATAGCTATAGTGCCATAGCTACCCACATTTAAAATCATATCAAAAATGAAGAAAGGTAGCTGAATTATGACAAAATATAAATATTTAATCTCTTGGATTGGCGGAAAACGCCTGTTAAGAAAAAAGATAGCTGAATTAATCCCCAATAATATCAAAGGATATATTGAACCTTTTGGTGGTGGGGGTTGGGTTTTATTCTATAAATATAGATGGGCAGAGCTTGAAATTTACAACGACCTTGACACAAGGCTTGTAAATCTATTCAATGTGGTTAAGTATCATCCTTGCGAACTTGCGCGGCAAATGTGTTGTATGTTATCAAGCAGGACGCAATTTGAACAGCAGTTAAATTTTGGAGGCATTACGGATGTTCAAAAAGCAGCACAGTTTTTGTATATCATAAATTATTCATTTGGTGCAAAGGGGACAGTATTTGCAACGAGGGTTAAATCTGCGGGTGGCATTATAGAAAGGGTTATGGAAATATCAAAAAGGCTAGATAAGGTAAATATTGAAAACAAAAACGCCTTAGACCTAATTCAAACTTATGACAACGGACAAAATTTTTTCTATCTTGATCCGCCGTATTCAACAGGTGAAGGGTATAAAGTTTGCTCTACAAAGGATTTTGAGCACGCAAAACTGGCTAAAATCTTAAAAAACCTTAAAGGTAAATTTTTATTATCCTATGATGATTCAGATTACATCAGAAAACTTTATAAAGGCTTTGATATTATTGAAATATCGCGACAAAAAGGAATAAACAACTATTGCCCTAATGGAAGAGAATATAAAGAGCTTTTAATTAAAAATTATTAGTTTTTGTGTGTTGATGTTTAGGCAAAAGCCAAATAAAGGTTTTTGCCTTTTATTTTCAAAAAAACTTCAAACTTTAATTAAAAAATAATTTGATATACAAAATATATACTAACCAGGCAAATAAATAATTTGAAATTGAAAAAATTCTCAAACTCCCTGCAACTTTTTTCTCAAACCTCCTGACGCGTTACAGATAAACTATTTGTTAAATAATATGCCTGCAGATTATTGCTATTATATGGCGTCAGGTTTCCTTCGGGGGGGGG
>CATJOM010000051.1 GCA_949741915.1 uncultured Candidatus Melainabacteria bacterium
AAAGTCTTACATCTTTTACTTGTGTCACATCAGACTCCTTTTTCTTTTAATTTCTCTTAAAAGATTAATTTTGTCTAATATGTGTTTGAACTTGGACAGATATTGAAATTTGAAAATTAAAACACAGGGTAAAAGACACTCTTTTTTTGAAAGGTAACTAGCCGGCAAATATAACTTGAGTCTTCGGGTTGGTTCCCGACTAGAAAAGGAGGTTGATATGAATGAATTCAATTTGAGTTTATTTTTAATCTTTTTGATTCTTTATATCTTAAAAAACGGCTCTAACTCTAATAGATAGAACCGTTTTAAGCCTTCGTAAGGGCGTCCGGCAGTTTGTCCAAGCTGCCACCCTGTGTTTTTATTATAAAACATTTTTATTGATTTTTCAATCATTATTTATATTCAACCAGTACTTGTGTAAAGCATCTGCAGACTTTTTATACTGCAACAAAGCCAGATGTAAAATATTTAAGTTTTACTGGAAAGTGACCTCATTTTTGTTTCAAGCTTTTCAAATTTGTCATCCAGTATTTCAAGAAAATAGCCGACATATCCTGGCGGGGCGGGGTCGTTCAGGCTTATTTTTCTTAAGGTTTCAAGAATTTTTTTGACATCAGTAAGATATCTTTTAAGTAATCTTGACCTTTTCTTTATTTGCGAAATTTCAGTTGTGTAGTTGGTTTGGGTTGTTTTTTCTGACATCTTTTAGTTGTGCCTTATATTGTAATATACATTGTAAGCGTATGATAAATTGTAGCAGTTTACTATTATTTTGTCTAGTACATTGTAATAGTAAAGGTGAAGATATGGAAAGGAAATTATATCGTTCAGGCAATGGTTGGGGATTATTTATAAATTCTACAATTCTCAAACTACTAAAAATAAATCCTGAAACTGATAAGGTTGAGTACATTGTGGAAAATGATGTTTTAAAGATTAGAAAGGCTAAAACAGAGGAATAATAAGGGTTTTGTTAGCCGTTTAGAAACTTTAAATTAATAAAGAAAACAAATTAAAGGCGCAGCTTTAGTTGTGCTTAAAACCTTATAAATTGATTGAGTAAGTAAAAATTGTGTAGGTATATTTAGCCTCAGCACCATACAAAATTTGCAGCCTAAAAACTGCATAGCTGCATAAAAACTTAAAATTTCGCCCTAAAATTATGCCGCAGTGTATTTGGGCCCTAAACAGAGCAGAAGTTTGCATAATTTATGCAAAACGAATCCTATCCTTCTTCCGGGCGTTTAATTGGGTTTTTAAATCTTGTTGTAGAACCTTGAAATAGCAGGTCAAATTCGCCTGTCGGGCCGTTTCTTTGTTTAGCTATGATAATTTTTGCTTTATTTTTTACCTCGGGATTATCCTTATCATAGTATTCTTCCCTGTAAATAAACATTACAACATCGGCGTCCTGCTCGATTGCGCCGGATTCTCTAAGGTCTGAGAGCATTGGTTTTTTGTCGCTTCTGTCTTCAACCTTACGAGATAGCTGGGAAAGCGCTATAATAGGCACATTCAGCTCTCTTGCAAGAGATTTTAAGCCCCTTGAAATTGATGAAATTTGCTGGGTTCTATCCTGAGAGCTTCTATCCTCAATTAATTGCAGATAGTCAATCATTATCATCCCAAGGTCTGGGTAATTCATCTTTAGGCGGCGGCATTTTGCACGAATGTCTGAAACGCTCACACCTGCTGTATCATCAATTAAAAGCGGGGCAAGGTGCAGGTCATTTAAAACGCCTGAAATCCTTTGCCATTCAGCGGGCTGCAGTTCCCCTGTTCTTGCCCTCTGGGCATCTATTTCAGCCTCTGCACATAAAACCCTCTGTGTCAATTGAATTTTTGACATTTCAAGCGAAAATATTGCAACTGGCACCTTGGATCTTATTGCGATATTTTGCGCAATATTAAGCGCAAAGGCAGTTTTCCCCATTGATGGACGCGCTGCCAATATTAATAAATCTGATTTTTGAAACCCTGCTGTCATGGCATCAAGTTCGTAAAAGCCACTTGGCACACCGGTATAAGAGCCCCTGTTTGTGCATCTGTATTCTAATTGCTCCATTGTTTCATACAACAGGCTGCTAAGTGCTTCCATCTGTGAAGAGCTTTTTTGCTGGGCTATTTCAAAGATTAATTTTTCTGCAGTTTCAAGCGAAATTTTCGATTCTGGATTCTTAAAAGTTTCCTCAATTATCGTGCTGCCTGCTGAAATCAGCTGTCTTTTTGTTGCATTTTCCTTAATAATATTTGCATAATATTCCACGTTTGATGTTAACATTGTATCCATCATCAAATCGTTCAAATATTCTCTGCCACCAATATTTTCAAGCTGGTTTTTGGCACTGAAATATTCCCCGACAGAAAGTGCATCCACAGGCTTATTCTGGTTAAAAAGGTTAAACATAGCCTCATAAATTAGTTTATTTTTGGGGTTGTAAAAACTATCAGGCGTTAAAATTTCAACAACACGGTTTAAAACATCGCCAGAGTTTATTAAAATAGCCCCAAGGACTGATTCTTCCGCCTCTAAATTATGCGGGGGAAGCTTTTTTGTAAATTTCTTATTTGCCTCAAGCTCAACTACCATATTGTTTTTAGTGCATTTCCTTCCCAGTTAATAAAATTATAAAATAAATGCACATGACATGCAAATTAGAATTATTTTTCAGTCTTTAAATATTTTTCTTTGCAAGAAAGGCTGGATGTGAGCCAGTCTTAGCCTGCTTAAAAAATGGCATTGATTTTGCGGGAAACTATTGCAGGGCAAGGTTTTATACTATTTTATAATCTAAAAAACGCATATAGGTGATTTCTGCTGTAAATATGCCTTAATGTATTGTTATATCTGCAAAAAAAAGGAACCGATTTTCTCAGTTCCACTGTATTGCCATCACCAGTTAGATATAAATTGCATAAAATATTGTGTTGATAGTTTAATACTAGATTATTTTTCAAATTTTCGTAATTACCCGTAAGTTAGAAATTTATCAAACTAAAGTATAAAGCACGTGCGTGTTTACCCTGTGAAAATGCGCGTTATTTCTTGTTTTAAGGATATTTCACGCAAAAAATTTTAAGGTAAGATTTTATGATATAATTTTTGTTATGGCTAAAGTAAAATCAAAGTGGGTCTGCCAAAATTGCGGCTATGAGACGGTTTCATACCTTGGAAGATGTCCTGATTGCGGACAGTTTTCAACAATGACAGAAGAAATCAGCCAGGCCAAGGTTGAAATAAAGACGAATTCACCCTCAAATGCGCTTGTGGCTGGCGATTTAGGGTACAGCAAAATAAATGAAATAAAGCTTGATGAAACCATCAGGGTAAAATCCGGAATTGATGAATTAGACAGAGTTTTAGGTGGAGGATTTGTAGAAGGTAGTTTGATTTTGCTTGCAGGCGACCCTGGCATAGGCAAGTCTACCTTGGTTTTGCAGGCTGCAAAAAATATTGGGGATGCCAACCACAAAATTTTATATATTTGCGCAGAAGAATCGCCAAGCCAGGTAAAACTAAGAGCAGAGAGGCTTGGGGCGAATTCTGAGAACTTATATGTAACAGCACAGAACTGCCTTGAAGAGGTAGTGAAGCAAATTGATGAATTAAAGCCGGATTTTTTGGTGGTTGACAGCATTCAATCAGTATTTAGCGCGCAAATAACAAGCTCTTCGGGCACTGTGTCGCAAATTCGTGAATGTACAAATTTATTGATGAGAATAGCAAAGACCAAAACCCTTACTACAATTGTGATTGGACACGTGACAAAGGAGGGAAACATTGCAGGGCCTAAGGTTCTGGAGCATATGGTCGACTGCGTGATAAATTTCGAAGGAGACAAATTTCGCACATACAGAATGCTTCGGAGTATAAAAAACCGTTTTGGCACCACAAGCGAAGTGGGTGTTTTTTCAATGAACGACGATGGTTTGGCCGAAATAAAAAATCCGTCTGAATTGTTTTTATCCGAGCGTGAAGAACAAAATTGTCCCGGCTGTACTATAATAGCAACCGTGGAAGGCACGCGTACACTGCTTTTAGAGGTTCAGGCACTTGTTGGGAATACCCCATATCCAAGCCCCAGGCGGGTTGCACGCGGTGTGGAATATAACAGACTCCTTCAAATTCTTGCGGTTCTAGAAAAGCGGGTGGGGCTAAACCTAAGCAAACAGGACGTTTACATTAATGTGACAGGCGGGGTTGATATCATTGAACCGGCTGCAGATTTAGGGATTGCGATGGCTGTTTTAGCGTGCGTGAGGGATGTGTGCTGTAAAAAAGACCTTGTTATGATAGGCGAAATCAGCTTGTCAGGCGAAATTCGGCCTGTTGACAACCTTGAAAAACGTTTAAAAGAGGCACAAAAACTAGGTTTTAAGGAAGCTTTGATACCAAAAATCAGCTCTGATAAACTATCTGCACAGGTTAAAAACCTGAAAATCAAGACTATACAAGTATCTAAGGTGATTGAAGCAATAACAAAATCTATGCAGCCTGAAAACGCAGTGAAATAGCTTGTTTTGAAGTGTTAAAATAGCTGTAATCATTGCTAATTAGATATATGCACGCATTTTGTGTGTCTAAAACACTCTAGATGTGGCAATTCGCTAAATTAATAACTTGAAAACTATTGTTAATACTGTATCTTCACGCAAGCCTGACATTTAAACACCTAATTTTAAAGGGTTTTTATTTTTATAAAGCGTTAAAACCCTTGATATATGTGTACTTTAACACGATGCAATGTTTAATAATATGCCTTAAAACCCATTGTGGAGGGTCTTTTAGACATCTACATTCCGCATCATATCTTTAAGCGTCTGAATTGTTGTCTGCATAGAAACAATGTCTGTGGTTTTTTGCTGCAAAAAACCGTTAATCTGGGGCATTAATTGAATTGCGATGTCAAGTTTTGGATTTGAGCCAGTTTGATACATCCCAACGTCAATTAGGTCCTTGTTTTCACGGTACAATGACAGTAATTTACGCATTTTTCCTGCTGCCTGTTTGTGCTCAGGGTCTGTTATCGCTGTGAAAAGCCTTGAAATCGAGCCCAGAGTGTCGATTGCAGGGTAATGGTTCATCTCAGCCACTTTTCTTGATAAAAAGATGTGCCCATCCACAATTCCGCGGACGATGTCTACAATCGGGTCTGTGATGTCATCTCCCTCCATAAGGACGGTGTAAAGCGCTGTGATAGAGCCTTTTTCAGAGTTTCCTGTGCGCTCCAGCGCTCTTTGAAGCCAGCTGAATATTGATGGCGGGTAACCCTTCATTGTGGGCGGCTCTCCAAGGGATAGGCCAACCTCTCTTCCAGCCATAGCGCACCTTGTCACCGTGTCGGTCATCAAAAATACCTTTTTGCCTTTGTCTCTAAAATATTCGCAAACCGAAGTAGCTGCAAGGAGGCATTTCATCCTGATTAGAGGGGGCAAATCGCCTGTGGCACAAACAACAACGGACCTCCGCATACCCTCGGGGCCAAGGGAATCTTCCATAAATTCTTTAACTTCACGGCCTCGTTCGCCAATAAGCGCCATAACATTGACATCTGCGTCTGAATTACGTGCAATCATACCAAGGGTGGTGCTTTTGCCAACCCCCGACCCTGCAAATAAGCCCATACGCTGACCCATGCCCATTGTAAGAAGTGAGTCAATGGCTCTAATGCCTGTAGATAGTGCATCTTTGATAATTGGGCGACTGAAAGGGTCTGGCACTGTGCCGTTTATGTTTACATATTCAGCATTTGTGATATCCATAGGATGACCGTCCATGGGCTCTCCAAGTGGGTTTATAAGCCTTCCGAGAAGGAAATCCCCGACAGGAAGCATAATAGGACCACCAGTGCTTTCTACAAGGCTGCCCTGGCCTATGCCTTCGCCGTCATATAATAGTAAAAGCTGCGCCACATCGCCTTTAAAGGCCTGAACTTCAGCCGCTTTTTTCTCGCCCGTGTAGGTTTGAATGTAGCATAAATCGCCAATTTTAAGCCCAGGCAGCTTTACATCCACGGTAAGGCCCAAAAGCTTTGATACCACGCCTTTATACTCATAAAGCTTTGTGTTTTCAATGATGTTTAGAGCCTTTGACTTGGTATTTTGAATCTTTGAGCGAATATTTTCATCCATACCGACATTATACCGATTTTAGAACTGCAGGGCAAAACCAGACAAAATAATTTTATTATTTGTGATAAAATATGAATACAAATTTGAAAAAAACAGAATAATAATTTGAAAAATATTGGAAAAACGTTAATATTTTTAATTTGCTTATATAGTGCATTTTTTCTTGCTGGCGGTGTGTTTGCACCAATTTGTGCAGCAGCGGGGGAATTTGAAGTGTCTGCTAAATTAACATCTTTATACATGTCTTCTTGTCATCAGGCTCCTGATAGGAGTTTTTGGTTCTTGGGATTTCCATTTGCTTTGTGCTGCAGGTGTTTAGGTTTTTATTTGGGGGTTGTGCTTTCGGGAATTTGTTCATTGCTATGCAAATTAAAGCTAAGTTTAAGACTCTTTTTAATACTTGCATTGATTGTTATAATTGATATTTTGATGAATTTTAGTTTTGGCATAAAAAATACAGGCAATATTATAAGATTTATAGTTGGAATAATTATGGGACTGCTTTTTGTTGTATCTATAAAATATTTATTGGAAAGGATATTATGTAAAAATGATTAAGAAATTTTTAACATCAATTTTGGTTGCAGCATTTATGATGTTATGGCAAGCACCTTTGTCCGGGGCGGTTACAGCAGAGGATAACATGTCTCTCAGCGAATTTTTAAAGACAACAGATGATATTGAGGCATCTTTTAAATATCCTTCAATGAAACTTGCTTCTCAAGAAAATACAAAAGGAAAGACGGTTTTAGAGCCCCATACCCCAATTATAATACGTTGTGATGAAACAATTACAACAAACAATATAGTTAATGGCTCTATGGTAAGGTTTTCCGTGGTGCGTGATGTTAAAAGTAAAAATGGTAATATATTAATAAAATCAGGCGCACCTGTAACAGCACAAATTACTTTTTCAAAATCTAAAGGAATGATTGGAAGGTCCGGAGAAGTAACAGTTAGTGATTTTCATACAACCGCAGTTGATGGTACATATATTCCGTTATCTGGTTCTGTGTCTGCAAAACCGGATGACAAGATGGTACTTTCAATAGTTTTAGGTGTAATTGTGTGCCCTTTATTTTTATTAATGAAAGGCGAAGAGGCGCAATTACCAGTAGGTGCTACAAAAACTGCCTATACTGTGATTGAGAACTATATTCAAACAGAAAGTTTATAGAAACCTTATAAAACAAAATGCTGATTGCATCAAAAGCAGTCAGCATTTTTTGAAAAAGAAATAATTATCTGGCTTCTTGTGTGCTCCATATACTGGATTTGGGCCTATAGAAAAGTTGAACGGTATCTTTTTGGTTTGGAATTTTTGTTCAACAAAATATGAAATAACACTTTATAGGCAATTGATTTGTGCAAATTATTTTCATAGTATGAGATTATCTCATTTTCAAAATATTATTTCTTTTTTTATGCCTTAATCTAGCTTGCCGCCTCCCATAGTTGCTTCTTTGATATTTTCTCCATAGTAATCAAAACAAATGTATTGCAAAGTATCAGCAGTAAGACAATTATTTCTCAGTATTTGGTTATTTAAGCTTTTTAGAAGCTAAAAAAAGCCGCCAAATATAATAAATGGCGGAATGAATTAATAGTTTGAAAAATATATTATTCTCTGCATCTTTTGCCCAATAGAAGACCTTGCTTTAATGCTATTTAATTTTGCGGGTTAACTTAGTTATAACAAAAGAAGTTTACATTCCTATGTAGTTTCGTAAATTTCCGCTCAGGTTTTGGTTTTTGCAGAGTTTTTTAAGTTTTGAAATTGCCCTTGTTTCAATCTGGCGGATTCTTTCCCTTGAAACGCCGTATCTGGTGCCGATTTCATCAAGAGTTTTCTTCTGTCCGTTATCATCAAGCCCATATCTCATAATTAAAACATCTTTTTCCTTTTGGTTTAATTGATTTAACATTTTATGGATATCATCCAAAAGGCTTTCCTGGGTCACTTTTGTATCCGGTGTAAGGTGGCTTTCATCCACAATAAAATCTGCTATTTTTGAGGAATCGTCCTTCTGATTTGCTGGTGTTTCAATACTTATTGTGCTTTGGGCAGACTTCATAAGTGCAGATAATTTTGACAGAGGCATATTTAATTTTGCTGCAATCTCTTCCTTTGTAGGCATTCTGTTTAATTCAGAGGATAATTCTATTGAGGCTCTTTTTATTTTGCCAAGAGTTTCAATCATATGTACAGGAAGTCTTATCATCCTTGATTTATCGGCAATCCCTCTTGTTATTGACTGCTGAATCCACCAAGTAGCATAAGTTGAAAATTTGTAGCCTTTTGTGTAGTCGAATTTTTCAGCCGCTTTCATTAGCCCCATATTTCCTTCCTGAATTAAATCTAAGAAAGAAAGGCCTCTTCCAATATATTTTTTTGCAATACTTACCACGAGCCTGAGATTTGAACTTATTAGTGTTTCTTTTGCTTTTTGGGAATTGTTTTCTTTAATTTCTTTTGCAACGGCCATTTCTTCATCAAAAGAAAGAAGAGGGATTTTTCCTATCTGCTGCAAATACATTTTAACAGAATCATCCGCGATAACGCTTTTATAATCTACTTTTTGGGGCTTATTAACGTCTAAGACAGAGGCTTCGTCATCTTCTGATGTTAAATCCTCCGCAGTATCTTCTGTTTGCTCTTCTATTTCTTCAAATTCTCTATTCTTCTTCTGTGCTTTTGTTTTCATTAGTTTCTCCTAAAGACAAAGCCATTATAACTTATTTTTGCAATTTTGCCCAATTGTTTTATGTGTATTCAATCTGCCTGATTGTTTCATATATAACAACGGCAGCACATGATGAAACATTTAATGATTCAAAATGCGAGGGAACCTTAATTTTAAAATCTGCTTTATTTAATAATGTCTTTGAAATACCATCGCCTTCTGCGCCAAGTACAAGGGCAAAATTCATATCCTTGTAGTTAACGTCAAAATAATTATCACTATTGTTCATATCCAAGGCAATTATCCACCAGTCGTTATTCTTAAGAAAATCAACTGCACCCGGCAGGCTATTTGTTTTTATAATAGGAATGTGGTTAACAGCACCCGCGGAGGTTTTTTCAACAACTGGTGTTACAGGGCAGCTTCTGTGGTTTCCAACCATAATGCCGTCATATCCTGCTGCAGCAGCAGTTCTTATTATGGCGCCAAAATTATGGGGGTCTGATACGCCGTCTAAAATTATAAGTTTTTTGTGTTTTTCTTTTGGAGCATGCTCTATAAAATTTTCTAAAGAAATATATTCAACCGGTGATACAGAGGCTATAACTCCCTGTAAATTCACATCTTCACCGGTTTCTCCTTTGATTAGGTCATAATATTTATTAAGATTTGTAAATTGAATTATTATGGAATTATTAAGTGCAGTTTCTTTTATTTTTTTTAGACGGTTATCAAGCCCGATATTTTTTGAAATGTAAATTTTATTGATTCTTTTGGGGTTTTTTAACAGTGCTTCAAGTACAGCATTTTTTCCCCAGATGTAATTTTTCAATTTTTTATACTCCATATATTGTATTTTCTAATAAAATAGTTTCCCATTTACATTAATTATTGTATTATAAATTCCATATATAAGTATGATTAGAGTTAAAAAAGAAAAAATGAGCAATGTTTAATTTTGCTAGTACAACACACAAACAAATAGTTGGAATTTCAGTGACACCTAATATTGGTGTAGAAATTCTTATGACTGACAGAAAGTCAAATCAGGTAATCAAGTATGGACGCAGGTTCATTGAGTACAATTTCTCATCAAGAGAAATTCAGGATTACGGTGCATTTAAGGCTGCTGTAATTGACCTTTTCAATGAATTGGATATCAATCCAAAGTCAAATGTCTTTTTGACACTGCCAAATGTGCATTTTGACTTTATGAATCTTCCTTTGATTATAGGTGATGAGGCCATAAATAATGCAATTCTTGCAAAGGCCGAAGAGTCCTATATATTCAAGAGGGTAGAGCCTGTATCAGCTTGGCTTGATATTAACACCAATGCAAACACTGACACAAGACACATTGTGTATTCATCATTCCAGAAAACAGTTGTTGATGAAATCAAGGACGTGTTTGCCGACATAGGCTCAAACCTTGTTGGTATAGAATCTTCCTACAGTGCTATCTTGAGGGGTGTTTATTTTTCAAATCTTTGCTCCAAAGAAATAGCAGAGAACTACAGCTGGAACGTATTGTTAATTAATACAAACAGTTATGCTATCTTCTCGCTTGTAGGAACAAGATTGGTTGATTATCAGGAAGTACCTCTTGCAATTAAGTCATTCTCTTATGAGGAAGCATATCAGGCAATTACAACTTCTGTTTCACAAATTCTGCCAAACTACCCTGCAAAGAAACTGTTGATTGTTTCTCAGGCTGATGATATTTGTGCGGAAGTATTAAAAACACAGATAATTTTTGATGAAAAGATAGAAACAATTGATTGCAACAAATATGCAAAACGTCCGTTTGTTGATGTTGCACCCGAGATTACAAGCAAAGAAGCTTCTTCAATAACGCTTTCTGCTTTGGGCGCTGCAAACAGTCAAATGTCAGACTTCCTTGTATTAAATATATTAGGAAGAGGGGCTGCAAGCCAGCAAACCCTGTATGCAACATTTATGTTCTTTGACAAGGAGATACTTGTTACTCCTGAATTTGTCAGAGCGGTTTGTTGTGGAATATTCCTCGCTGTGGCACTTTTTGCCTTCTTGTTGTGGGGTTTATTGCGCACTGCAGGTGGCATTTGGGATGGAAATCTGAAATTATACCAATCTAAAATGTCAGATGCCGAGCGTGGCATTAATGAATTTAAAAACCAAGGTGGTTTCCTTGACATTGATGCGATTGTAAATGAAATATTAAGCGCAAATAAACAGGCTATAAGCTTCTATGATTCTCTGGCCTCAGATATACCTGGCAATTTATGGCTTACTTATTATTATAATAAGGATGGCGATAAAGTTGCTGTTGAGGGTGTATCAACCACGATTAACGATATTTATGGCTATTATAAGAGCTTAAAAGTAATTTCTCCTCAGTCAAGTATTAAACTAAACAGGCTTCAGGTTGTGTCTGGCCCGCTTGATGAAGTGGATTTAGAAAACAATGATGCCAAGAAAATATTTGATTTTGAAATTGCAAATGTTTCTTCTCCCAAGTCTCTAAAAGGTGCAAGCGGAGACCAGAATCAACAAAATCAAGCCGGTTCTCAAGGTTCTTCAACTCCTGCCGGTGCGACTATAGCTCCTCCTGTTTTACCAAAGTTAGAACCGGTTGAGATGAACTAAAGTAAGGAAAAATACAAAGATGTGGCAAATAGTTAAAGACAATTTTATTTATATTATATTGGTAATTATAGCGCTGTTGGCAAGTATTTATGTAATTCGTCCTGAAGCTACAAATGCGTATAACAAATTCAATCAGGCGAATGAAGCAAAGAAGTTGCTTGAATCTAAGGAATCAGATCTTAGAACATTACAGGCGCAGGCCGAAGCTTCAAGAGGCGTAAAGACAACAGTTAAAGACGGAAAAAAAATATATGAGCTTGAAGGTGCCCAGTTTAGTGGCGAAGCATCATTTGCTCCTTTGTTTGAAATTGTGTTAAATATAGCGCAAACATCAGGCATTAGAATCCGCTCAATCAATTATAATTATCAGCCCTCAGATGATAAAATTTACAATGCCCACATTGCTGAATATAATGTATGCGAGCTTTCAATAATAGCAGTTGGCTCTTATGCCCAGCTTCAAAACTTCTTTAGAGGTCTAATGAAAGATCCTAACCTGAGCTATCTTGCTGAAATTGAAATGCAGCCTTGGGAAAAAGACAAAAAAATCCTTGTTGCCAATGTAAAAGTAAGGCTTTATACAAAAACCCCAGGTGCTCCGACTTCAGTTCAATTGCCAGCTCAAAATGCAGCTCCTATGGCGCCTGATATGCCAGAACCGGCTATGCCATAAGACAAATAAGCTTGAGTGAAAATATTTATAAGTTAAATAACCGGTAATTTTACCGGTTATTTTTTGCATTATGTTTTATCATGGCCTCATGTACTACCCAAAGGGGTAATATTATTTTAATTATGAAAATATACAATAATTGTTGTTAAGTTAAGATAATATTTTAAGGAATGGAAAATCAATGCAAAGTATTCAAAACATGGGCAAACCCACGTTTATGCAGGCGCCCGAAGTTAAAATGGAGGAATTAAATAATTTATTTTTTGAATTAACACAAAAAAGCTGCAATCTAAAATGCAGCCACTGTTATATCAAAAGAAACCCTTATAAACAGGAAAAAGATTTTATTCACTTAGATAAAATTAAACAATCCCTGATTTTAACAAAAAAGGAAAACCTCAAATGCATCTATTTGACAGGTGGTGAACCCATGCTGCATCCTGATTTTAATACAATATTAAGATTGTGCCTTAAATTTTCCAACGTAACAGTACTGTCAAACGGTACATTAATTAATGATAAAAAAGCACGTTTTTTAAGAAAAATTGACGATGAATCAAATTTTGAAACAATATATAGAATCAGCTTAGATCATTATAATGAACAGAAAAATGATGAACTTAGAGGCAGGGGCAGCTATAGAAAGGCTCTTCTTGCTATTCAAAGCCTTTATAAATATGAATTTAATCCAATTATTTCTGTTGTAAATTATTATAATGAATCCAAAGAAAACTTGTTTAAAGGCTTTAAAGATATGCTGAATAAAATAGATTTTGAATTTGAAGATATAAACTTAAAAATTATTCCCTATTTTAATCCTGCTGCCAATACTTTTGAACAGGTTGAAACAAATGAGTTTGACCAAAATAATCTTGACTGTTCCAATTCAAGAATTGTAAGCTCAAAGGGCGTATTCTGCTGTCCTGTCCTGTGCAATGATTTTAGGGCAAGGGTGGGTGCTACAGCTGAAAGCTTTTCAAGGAAAGTCTACCTTGACACTGAAAAGTGTCTAACTTGTGTAAAACATGGCACAAAAGCATTCAGCAACGACTGGATATAATAATCACTTCATTACACTTTTCCACTATACTTTTAACTATTTTGAGATGACGTACTTTCTTTAGCGCCTTTAAAAAGGCGCTTTTGTTTATCTTTCAAGGGTTTTCATTATAGTAAGAATTCTTGCTTCAATGGACTCAATAATGCTAACATGGGGATGGGTGTCATTTTTGGTTGGCGTGGATTTGAAAGGGCTGTTTTTACTATATAAAGCATATCCAGGGCGCCTAGCGCTGATTTTATAACCTTATTGATTCTGTACTTTCTTCTTTTTGTGTTCATTTCTTCACTCATTTTAATATTTATGAATTATATAGTATAAAATAACACTATATAATGATAATGCCAATGATTTTTACAATGTTTAAGAATAAATAATAATAAATGTGTAAAATAATTTATATGAATTTAGATGAAAAAATTTTAACAGAAGTCAAAATGCTTTTATTAAAAAAAGCCTGGACGCAGGAAAAGCTTGCAAAAGAAATGAGCACAAGGCTCAAGAAAAAATATTCTGCAAAAAATCTTGGGAATAAATTGAGGCTTGAAACCATAAAATACAAAGAAATAAAGCTCATTGCGGATATTTTAGGCTATGATTTAGAGTTTATTGAGCGCGATAAAAAATAAGCTTATTTGTTTATGCTATCTTGTGCACAAGATTCCATAAAATCGTTGATTTTGCTTTTTTAAAATATTCGTATAAACCAACTGTACTAAAAGATACTGAGTCATATTACATAAATACTTTAGAACAAATTTATTGATATAGATATGCTTTTCTACACAAGCCATGAATACAATTTGCCGATTGCGATTCAAAAATAACAGTTGGAAATATTACAAAACTTAGTATAATCAGTGCTCTGTTTTGATAATCAATAATATTTTATGTTACAATATTTTTAACCACGCTCCACGGGGTGTTGCAAACTCTCGACCGGAAGCCTATGCCGGGTGTAGAGCCTACCGTGAGGGGCTGATGGGCAGACATTGAAAATTTGAATATTGTTGATATCTTTCTTTTAGGGCGGCGATTATGCGGTTGAACCGTGTCAGGATGGAAACATAGCAGCACTAAATTGATGTTAACGGGTGCCTTAAAGATTGAAGGAAATGTTTGAATTGTAGATTTTGTCCGTCATTTTCGAAAGGTAGTGGCGTGGTTATTATTTATGCCTAAGAGGAACTTTTAATGCCAAAGAAGAGCGAAATTGAAATTGTATTGGATGTTGAAACTACAGGGCTTGACTATACAAAAGAAAAAATTATTGAGTTTGCCGGTGTTATGCTTGTTAATGGCAAAATAAAGGACAAATTTGAAACCCTGATAAACGCCAAACAACATATTAGAAAGTCTTCTCAGGCAATTCATGGTATTTCAGAAGAAATGCTTGAGGATGCCCCCACAGAGGAAGAGGCGTTCCCCAAAATTTTTGAATTTATTGGGGATTATCCTATTGTTGCACATAATGCAATTTTTGATTACAGCTTTTTGAATAGAACCTCAAAACGTTTATATGACAAGCCTTTAGAGAATCATTACATTGATACCCAGGTTATGTTTAAAGAAATTTACCCCCAGCTTGAATCGTGTGGGCTTGAGGCTTTGATGAACACTTTCAATGTAGATTTTTCTACAAGACATCGTGCAATGGCTGATGCTGAGGGGCTTGCGCTTTGCTATCCAGCACTTAAAAAAATGTATTTTCAAAAATATGACTGGCAGTTGAGCCAAATTGACAATGCTGAGTACTTATTTGAAAGATACTTAAGATTGCAGCATACAATTGCTTCTATGCAGTCTGAAATTCAGGACTTAAGGTCTATATTTAAAGTTTATTTTGAAAAAGGCGGAGCCGATATTGTTGCAAATTCAGGGGAAGTTTTAACATATAATTCAAAAAAAACTTTTTCTTATGATTTTTTGCAGATTAAGGATGTTTTAGATGAAATTGGCGCTTTGCCAAAGGCTGTAAGGTTGAACAACGCATTTGTAGACAGGCTTGTAAATGGCGCCAGTCTGGATATTGAAATTCGGGATAAAATTAAGGCTGCGCGGTGTGAAATTACAGAAAATAAAACTTTTAATGTAATTCGGCCAGATAAGAACAAATAATCTTTTTAAATTTCTGCTAGACAACCATTGTGTATCTTGGGCGTTGAATGCTGGCCTAGGGTTGAAAGGATTGTTTAGTATACAAATAATCCCTATTTCATGTAATTCAAGACCATTTAAATTTGTATTTATATACCAAAATATTTCCACTCACATCAGTTTCTGTCACTGTATTGGCATATTATTGAACCCCCCTTTTTTCTGTTGTGAATAAATGGATATTTTATATTAAGAGCCTTGTTGTTGGCCCGAACTTTAAGCTGCCTGGTTTTACCTGCTTATAAAAACATTGCAACAAGTTGATTTCGACTCTTTAAATTAAGTTTTATTACAATTATTACTAAATATTAAGTAAAAAGTATATAAAAAGGCAATATTTTTTATAAAAAATACTTTATATAAGTACGAGAGAGAAAACAAAACCCCGAAAAACCAAAAAGAGAGAAAACCAAAATACCAAAGAGGAGAGAGAAGAAAACCGTACACCACACAGAAAATAGCAAGAGAGAAGAATAGAGAACCGCCACAAAAAGAGAGAACAAAAGAGAGAAAACTACCTAAACCACATCACTACACCACATGAGGATACTTAAACAAAATTAAAGAGCCGGTTTAAAGGCTCTTTTTCTTTTACGTAAAGGGTTTGTTGGGGATTTTGAGAAACATATTGAATTTTGCAATTTTTGGTAGCTTTTTTATGACAAGTTTTTGATATGTTTAGCATAACAAAACTCCTGACAAGCTAAGCATTTCCAGGAATTTATGAGCTTGGAAAATAGTCGCAGATAAGCTTTTTGCTTTTTTTAAATTTCAAAAGCCTTTTAATCTTTTCAATTACTGGTGTCGGGTAAAGCTCTTTTTTGTATTTATCAATCAATATGGCCTTTTTAATTAGTGTCCGGTTGTATGCTTCTGCCATTGCGGAGTTTGACTCTATATGCGGTTTTAACTCACGCAGCTGTTTTTTACAGTTTAATATTTCTGTTTCTAAGCGTTTTATAAGTTTTTTATTCATGACTTTGGGGGCTCAATTCCTTACTTGTGACTTAATTATAGCCAATTTGTTTTTTTTAATGTTCCCCTAAAAAATGGAAAATTATTTGTTGAATATGGTAAAATGTGTTATATTTTTATAATATAAAAAACCTGCAAAATGCGATATAGCTTGATTATTGAGCATTTTAGCGAATGCATAAATTATAAACGGAGATTTTAACTGTGGCTGCCAAAAAACGAGTGATAGCCTACCTTCACACCCATTGGGACAGGGAATGGTATAGAACAAAAGAAGAGTTTAATTTGAGACTTTTGGAAGTTTTTGATGAAATTTTAGAAGAGCTTCAAAGTGGTTCTATGCCTTGTTTTTATTTTGATGGACAGACGGCAGCTCTTGAAGATTATTTAAAATTCAGGCCTGAAAATCTTAAAATTGTTACAAAACTTATCAAATCCAAAAAACTTTTTATAGGCCCATTTTATGCAAGTGCAGACAGCTTTTTGGTGAGCGGTATTTCTTTAATCAGAAATTTGAATTTTGGTATTGAATATTCTAAAAGTTTTGGTGTGACTGATTTTATAGGATATCTGCCAGATACTTTCGGGCATTCAAGAAGTATTTTTGATATACTAAAGGCTTTTAATATTGCTAATGCCCTTGCGTGGCGAGGGATTGGGCCCTTGCCCCACAATGATTTTAAAATAAATGGCATAAATGCCACAAGGCTTGTATATGGCTATTTTATGGATGTCTTACATCCTTTAGAAAGATACAGTGCTTGTTTTGATGATTTTTGTAATTTGAAATCCTCTGCTAATGCTGATTTTACGGTGAATGAAATTATAAAAATAGTTCAATCTTTAGAGAAAATTCTGGATAAAATTGCCCAAAACTCTGATGGTGATTTGCTTTTGCCAATAGGGGCAGATCATCTTGCAGCACTAAAGGATTCCTCAAAGATTGTAAATATTGTAAACAAGTACCTTCAAAATTATGAAATAGAGCTGAAATCTCCATTTGAATATACCCAAAATGCTGATTATTCACATCTTTCAATGCATGGCGAGCTTCTAGATAACACTGTAACCTATATTTTACCTGGTGTTTATTCTTCCAGAATACCGCAAAAGGTTGAAAATGCTAAGCTTCAGTGGGATTTATTCAGAATTGTAGAACCTTTGAATCATTTTGCTGAATATCTTGGGATTAATAGCTCTAAATACGCTGCCAGTCTTGATTTTGCGGCAAAAGAACTCATTAAAAACCATGCCCATGATTCAATTTACGGCTGTTCGACAGATGAGGTGCACAAGTGCGTGCAAGCCAGATTTGACAAGGTAAAGGCGGTGATTTATGGGGTAAAACAAAGACTAATTCGGGATTTAATATGTAAATTTACCCAAAATGCAGATTATACGCCTAATAAATTTTGTACCCCACCAAAAACTAACAAAAACCAGCGTGCAGAAATTTTTGCTTTCAATCTTTCAAACTTTGAATACTCGGGCCCTGTCAGTGTTATCTCGAATACAAAGATGTCAAATGCGCAATTGGTGCGCAAATTCAGGGGCTTTAGTGACGAAATCCTATACAATACAAGGAAAATCCCTGTAACAGAGCAATACCTCCCCATGTATGAATATTTGGTACAGGCAAAATGTTTGAAACCCTTTGCTTTTGCACCCATTGAATGCGTTCAAATACAATCAGAGCTTGAAATCACAGAAAATAAAATTTCAAATTCCTTGCTGGAATTGAATTTGAGACGTGAAAAAGACAGAATAACGCTAAATTTATTTGATAAAAGAGCCGGCATACAATATTTCGATGCTCTGAAAATCATTGTGTCAGAGGATTTTGGGGATAGTTACAATTCTGCTTGCCCAAAGAAACCCATTCAATACAAGCTTTTGGGAGCCAAAATTGTTGAAAAAGGCCCAATTAGAGCCGCTTTAAGGCTTTTATTTGAAAATAATTTCAAGCTCGATGTTTATCTTTCAAATTATCAGGAATTTTTTGAATTTGAGGCAAAATTCAACAATAACAGAAAAAATCAAAAAATTCAAGCGTGCTTTAATTTGAAAAGCCCCATAGAATCTACGTTTGCAGAGGATGCATTTGGGTTTATTGAGAGAAAACACGATTATAACTGGCTTATGCGTGAGCATATGCCTGCTAAACCAAAAATAGAGGTCTTTTCCAATTCTTTCCCTATGCAAAAATGGGTAATGGCGCAGAACTTTGGCGTGGTGACCTTTGGTCTGAATGAATATGAGATTCATAAGAGTGAACTAAAAATCACCTTAATGCGCGGCACAGCGCGGATTTCAGAGCCAAAAAATTTGGCAAGATTTATTCCAGCAGGTCCTCCGATTGAAACTCCTGATTTACAATGTTTGGGTTTTCATAAGGTAAAATTTGCGTGTGTTTTAAACTCTGATATAGCTTTAATGCAACGTGTTGCAGAGACCTTTTATGCGCCAGTGGTGCCGATTTTGGGAAGATTTTTAGACGTGCGTGAGAAAAAATTGCTAAATTTGCCCGAAAATTTGCTTTTTTATGGACTAAAAACCGCTGGTAACAAGACTTGTGGGGTTTTCTATAATACCTCACACGTGCCGGTTATTTATAATAATGTATCGGTGGCCCCAAAAAGCATTGAATTTATTGAACTACAGTTCAATATAGAAGCAGAATAAATTATGCTTCTATTGTAATATTTTCGGTTTCTTTAGATTTTTCTGATATGGCAAGAGGGCTGCCTTCAATGATTGTTCGGGTGCTTTCAATATTTGCAATGGTCTTTCTCTTTTTGTATAAAACATAGAAAAATGCAATAATGACGGCTGTTACGGCGATTATCACAAGCTCTATATTGTCTTTAATTTTTTCGCCAAATATCATTAAAACGATGCTTACAATAAAAAATCGCATCCCGCGCCCCACGATGGATGCGGCCATAAAAGCCCAAAAATTCATATTTAAGATGCCGCTTGCAATTGTAAAAACTTTGTATGGAATGGGCGTAAAAGCTGCAAAAAATACGGCTTGCGGACCATATTTACTGTAAAGCGCTTCTACTTTGTCAAATTGCTCTTGAGCCTTTTTGTTGCCATTTTTGCTTAAAAGCCCAAAAAGCCAGTTAAATACTGGTCTTCCACCAAATTTACCTATTAAATATCCGATGGCTCCGCCTAATGCTGACGCTATTGTGCATATAAGTGCGAAATATAGTGCATTCTGGGGATTTTTTAAATCCATTGCAATCAAGAGAAAATCAGGCGGCGGAACAAGGAAAAAGCTTTCTATACAAGAATTTAAGGCTAATCCTATTGTGCCAAGGTCTGTAAAATATTGATTTATGGTGTTTAACATCGTTAATTCCTTTAGTATTAATGTATTTCAGAATTTTTTAGTGAAAAATACATTGCTTGTCTGTATTTTTGGACTTTAAATCTATTAAATCAGGCAAATTTCTAATAATTTTGCCATTTTTGTCCGTGGCCGTAGCCCGAACTTCAGCGATGGTACAGATTTTACCTGTTTCTTTGATTTTTATTGTTTGCTCAAATGTAACGCTTGCGTTTGAATATTCTTTTACGCTTGTGGTTACAACCACGTTGTTCATTAGCTTTGCAGGGTATTTGTATTTTATTTTTATATCAACCACGGGCATCACAATGCCGAAATCCCTTGCCAATTCATCAATTCTGATACCCTTGTCTAAAAGCCACCCGACGCGCCCTGCTTCCATCCACCTGAGATAAGTGCCGTGCCAAACTACACCGTAAGCGTCTGTATCAGCGTATTGCACCAAATATTCAAGATTATTTTCCATCTTTTTTGCCTTTTTTCTTTTCAGCGTCAAGAGAGGTTAAATCCCTTGTGTAAGTAACAAAAGAGGGAGGTTGAATCACCGTTCTTACAAGTAGAATGTTGTCATTAGAATATGCTTCAACAGCTACAGAATTCAAGAAGTCATCTGGGGTAATGACAACGCAGCCCAAACACTTGTCTTTAATTGAATAGGCGGGATTTTTTTTGTCGTATGGATTTTTGTTTACAGCATTTAATTCTTTGCAGATTTTTTTTGCAACATCTGATGCTTTGATTTTGCTGTTTGATGAAAATTCTCCCAGGGCCTTAGAGGTGAAAATGCTTGCGTTTGTTTGCATTTGGGCATTTCTTTTATTATCAAGCTTCAAAAAAATGTTTGGCGAAAGGTAGAGGCCTATGCAAAACACTAAAAGAAGCCCTACAAAAACCTCAAAAATCGTTATTTTGTTGGGATTTTTATCTTGTTTGTTTTCGGGCGCTTTGTCAGCGCTGCTGTTTTCTATATTCTGTGTTTTGTTTTCATCCATTTATTATTTTACCTTTTTATTATTATAATACACTATTTTTCTACTGTAAGAAAAGATTTTACCCTTCTTTGGTTTGTTATGCTTGAATAAATTTCCAAGTCTTTATAGTTTGCAGAGGTAGATGCTCCGCCATCAAGCGCCATTGCTTTGTCAAACTTCATTTTTTTGCAAAAATCTCTTACTTCATTCATGGTTACTTTATTTTGGTTTGTAAATAATATAATATACAGCATTTCATTTTTTAGGGCCAAAACCGTTCTTTCTCTTCGTTTTAGTACATCCGCTGCTTGAAATTTTACTTTGTTATTTTCCATCCTTAAAAAGCTTTCTTTTTCAAGGTTCATGGATGGATATACAAAAGGGCCGCCCTGCAGGCTGTGCTTCAAGGTAAGCCCCTGTTGAACAGGAACAAAGTGATAATCCATATCGAATATTAAATTCCCTTTTTTATCCTCTAGTATCCTGAATTCTGCCCTGTTAAGTATCGCTTCAAGGCGATTTGTTTTGCCTGCATTTTCTATTAGTTTTTGGTTTGAAAATGGTGTTTCAACAACGTTTCCATCTATTGTTACATATGAAACGGCATTTCCTGTCACAATATCAAAAAAGCCGCCATTAATGACCAGGTCATATTTTTCACTATTTTTAAATACATCAGATGTAGCAGTGAGTTTGTTTGCCACATAGGGTTTTATTTTGCAGCCCATTTTTTCTGTGTTCATTTTGAATATGTATACGCCTGGTGTTGTGTGCTCTACTTCTATATTGTCTTTTGCCTCTTTTGCGGCTGCGCTTTGCATAATAAGCGGTATAGGCGCGTTTTGGGCCGGTGTATAAAATAGGCATAGGGTTATTATTAATGTCGCAAGTGTTATTTTTTTAAACATATCTTTACAAATCCTTAACTTTTTTAATAACAAATATAGAAATAATGAAGGCGATAATTGGAAGTGCGGCCGCAAGAAACGGCGGCATTACACCTTTTTGCGCCATCAAATCAAAGAATGGCAGGGTTATATAATATAAAAAAATCATGCCAACCGCAACAGTAAACCCTACGAGCCTCTGACTCCTCGGCGGCGAAAAGCCCAAAAGGCAACCGATTGCGGCAAAAAGAATACAGGTAAGAGGATGAAGAAACCTTTGGTAATATTTTGCAAGAATATAATTGTATTCATCCGTAAAATCTTGCTCTTTTAATATTTCTTTATATTCCTTTAGGTCTTTTGTTGTAAAAAATCTTTCCTTTTTGGTTGAATTTACAATCATTTTGTAGATATCTTGCGAGAGCTTGCCATTCAAGATTTTATAATCCTTGACATTGCCTATATCTGTATAAATGCCGTTTTTGTTGATTGAATATTGTTTTGCCTCAGGAATTAGCCAGCAATCCTCCTTCAAAATGGCGTATGGTGCAAAAAGAATACTTTTAAATGTCATTGCATCATCATATTTTTCGTTTGAAAAGTTAATAATAATTAGATTTTTTATGGCTTCATCAGTAAAGTTTGAGATTATAATGCCTCTTGTTGGGATTTGTTTTTCATTTTTTTGTAGATAAACAAAATGCTTGTCAAAATTAGAGCCTTTGCCCATTGCTTTTGAGGCATATGGAATCATTTTATCGCTGACATAAAAGCATAAAAAAGTGAGCGCAAAGCCAAGTGTCAAAACCGGCACCATAATTCTTGTGAATGACAGCCCAATACCCCTTAAGATGCTTAATTCAGAATCCTTTGAAAGTTTATCGAATGTAAAGATTGACCCAAGCAAAATGCCTACGGGGATGGCCTTTGCAAGGACCTCTGGCATTTCATAGGCAAGGGTTTTTGCCGCTAATAAAAGAGGCATGTTTTGTGTGAAAATTTTTTTTATAATTTTAACGAGTGTTTCAGGAGCAATCCACACAATTATGAAAAGCAAGAGGCATACGAGGGTTGCCATAAATACCTGCTTGAATATATATTTATCGAAAATACTTATTTTAAACACGTTTTTCCTGCTTTATTATTTTTATAGGGTGAAATCTTTTCCAAGGTAAAATTCTTTGGCAACAGGGTCATTTGCCACCTCTTGGCTTTTTCCTTGAATTTTAATTTTGCCGTCAAATATAACATAGGCCCTGTCTGTAATAGAGAGAGTGGCCTTTGGGTTGTGGTCTGTAATTAGGACACCAAGCCCCTTTTCCCTTGCAAGCTTATAAATATTCTCTTTGATTTCACCTATTGCAATGGGGTCAATTCCTGTAAAAGGTTCATCCAGCAGAATAAAATGCGGTGTTGCAGCGAGTGCTCTTGCTATTTCTACCCTTCTTCTTTCGCCACCAGAAAGGGACACGGCACTTGCTTTTCTGTGGCGCGCCATGCCAAATTCTTCCAAAAGTTCTTCCAGTTTTTGTTTTTTTTCATTCTTATCAAGCTTTTCATTCAGCTCCAGCACCAGTTTTAAATTATCCTCAACTGATAATTTTCTAAAAATAGAAGCTTCCTGTGGAAGGTATCCAATGCCTAGCTTTGCCCTTTCATTCATTGGCATAAGTGTGATATCTTTTCTTTCATTTGTGTTTTTGTTAAGGAGGCTGACTTTTCCAGAATTTGCCTTCACGAGGCCCACTATCATATAAAATGTTGTGGTTTTTCCAGCGCCGTTCGGCCCCAAAAGGCCAACAACCTCTCCCTTGTTAACCTCAAAAGAAACGTCATTTACAACTGATCTGTCTCCGTAAATTTTTATAAGATTTTCTGCAATTATTTTCATCTTTTAAACCTCTTATGGCATAAAACCCTGAGTTTAAAAGTATTATACTATAAAAATATTGCGCAAGAGAATATTGGATATTATATACAATTTTGCACTTGTCCATTAGGTGTTTTCTTTTTATTCTGGTCTTTATTCCTAAAAGAACGGATTTAAGTTTTATTTTATTTGGAGACTTAATTGGATGTGCTCTTTTTATAAAAAGATTTTCATTACAATAAAAAACGGAGCCAACATTTTTTAAGACAAAACTTGAAATAAAAAGAAAACATAATAAATAAGCAAGCGGGGAATTTGTGTAATTATTGCAGTCATTGTTTTGAATTTTTGGAATGTTTATTGTAAGATAAATTGAAAATTTACAACTAATCAAAGGAGCAGATTTTATGGGTATTATGGAAGGTAAAAAAGGCATCATATTTGGTGTTTCAAACAAGCATGGTATTGCAAATGCTATAGCTGAGCAGATTCACAAGGAAGGCGGCGAAATTGCTTTTACATATGCAAATGAGGTTATGGAAAAAAGGGTAAAGCCCATTGCGGATGGAATGAAGTCTAAAATGTGCATTGAATGTGATGTTACAAAGGATGAAGATGTTCAAAAAGCATTTGAAGAATATAAAAAGCATTATGATTCACTTGATTTTGTAGTACATGCGGTTGCTTTTGCAAATAAAGAGGATTTGATGGGTGAATTTTACACAACCTCAAAAGAGGGCTGGGATACAGCTATGCATGTTAGTGCTTATTCTCTATTGACGATTTCAAAATATGCAAAACCACAAATGGAGGCAACAGGCGGAGGTTCAATCCTTGCTTTGACTTATCTTGGCGCGACAAAGGTTGTTGCAAATTATAATATTATGGGCGTTGCAAAGGCAGCGCTTGAATCTTCTATGAGATTTATTGCTTATGATTTAGGAAAATACAACATAAGATGTAACTGTCTTTCAGCAGGGCCTGTGAAAACCCTTGCTGCAAAGGGTATTTCAGGGTTTGATAGAATGCTGAAAGCCAATATTCTAAAGGCTCCTTTAAAGAGAACACCCTCTCTTGAGGATGTCGGCAAAGCTGGACTATATCTTGCATCCGATTTGTCATCAGGCGTTACAGGGCAGGTGCAGTTTGTTGACTGCGGCGCTAGCAGTGTGTTTGCTTCAATAGAAGAGATGGCGCAGATTCAGCTGTAAGTTTCTGAGCCAATTTTGAACATAGGCTGCTTTATCAAGAAAGATAATAGCCTGGTGCAAAACTCTATAACTAAAATAAAAATACAAGGCCCCGGGAAGAATTTTCCGGGGTAATTTCTCTCTTAATTCTCTGATTTTTTGCGTTAGTTTGTTAAAGTAAAAGTAAGTAGTAGGTAAGTAGTTTTGGGGTTTAAAAATTTAGTCAGTAATTCCCGGTTTTATATAACAATCCTGGGGAAAGATGTTGAGCCAAACCGGGGATTTATTTTATTTTTTATTTGTGTGTCATATAAAAACATGTAAATAATTTTTTTTGCTAGTTTTATTTAATTTACTTAACAATTCTTTACGATTTTATTAATAGCTTTTCCGTGATGTAGTTTGTTTGTCTAAATTCGTAGTTATTAATATATAAAAGCGCATCTTGTGGGGTTCTTGCAACATAATATAGTTCCTTTGAATTTTTTGTAGCAAAGTTTTTGTCAATAATTTCATCAAAGAACTTTATTAGGCCGTCATAAAAGCCATCAGTGTTTAAAAGTACAATTGGTTTGTTAGAATAGCCAAGCTGTTTTTGAACAAGCATTTCACTTAGTTCTTCAAGTGTTCCAAAACCGCCAGGGAGGGCAATAAGTGCTTCTGAAAGTTCATCCATTTTTGCTTTTCTTTCCCTCATGCCCTTTGTCATGATAAATTTTGTGCAATCGCCATGGTCTATTCCAAGACTGTGAAGTTTCTCGGGCATTACACCTGTGATTTCGCTGCCGTTTTGTTTTGCTGCACTTGTTGCTTCGCCCATAAGGCCGCAGTTTGAACCGCCATAAATAACGTTATAGTGGTTTTTTGCAATTTCAATTCCAAGCTCTTTTGCAGCAGCAAAGTATTTTTTATCAATACAGGATGACGAGCTTGCAAATATGCATATTGTTTTTATTTTATTGTTCATATGTACCTTTTAACTAGCTGAAGTCTGTTGCTACCGCTACCTTCAGGCGGGGTGACAATAGGTTTTGTATATGGTTTGCAGATAATTGTCAGTGTGTGTTTTAAATTTGCTGGAGGAATCCGGCGGGCAATCTGGGTTACCCGCAGATGGCTCCTAGGTTTGCGCCGGATACCGTTTTTGCATATTTAGACAGAAATCCCCTTTCTATTTCTTTTGTTTTTGGGGTGAAATTTTTCTTTCTTTCGTTAATCTCTTCCTCTGAAACTAATAAATCGATTGTTCTTTTGTTGATATCAATCTTGATTTTATCGCCATCTTTAATAAGGCCTATAATGCCACCTTCTGTGGCTTCCGGGCAAATATGTCCGATACACAGGCCCCTTGTGCCGCCAGAGAATCTGCCGTCTGTTATCAAGGCACATTTTTTACCCAAACCTTTGCCTACAAGAAGGGAGGTTGGCGCAAGCATTTCTCTCATTCCGGGGCCGCCTTTTGGACCTTCATACCTTATTACAACAACATCTCCTGCCTTAACATCATCTTCTTCAATACCTTTCATGGCGTCTTCTTCTCTATCGTAGCATTTTGCTGTTCCTTCAAATTCGAAGCATTCTTCTGCAACGCCTGAAATTTTAACAACAGCACCTTCTTCTGCCAGATTTCCATGAAGAATTGCAAGGCCGGGGTTTTTGGTTATTGGGCTGTCAAAGGGTTTGATTACGCTGTTATCTACCCACGCTTCATTTGCTCTTTCTTCCATTGTTTTGCCTTCGATGTTTTTTACGTTTTTAAGTTCATTGGTTTTTCCCCAGAGGGTTTTTATGGTGCCTGGAATTCCGCCCGCATTGTCAAAGTCAGTCATTGTAGGAAGGGCAGATGGGTCAAGTTTTATTATTTGTGGAATTTTGAAACTTAATTCTTCAAAATCATCAAGCGTTAAATCTATGTCTGAGCTGTTTGCAATTGCAAGAAGGTGTAAAATTGAATTTGTGCTTCCACCAAGCGCCAAATCAGCAATTATCGCGTTTCTCATAGAGTCTTTTGTTACAATGTCTCTTGGACGTATGTTGTTTTTAACCAAGTCAACTGCTAAAAAGCCGGAATCAAAGGCTATTCTCCTTTTTTTGGATGATACCGCAGCAGCAGAGGCGCACCCTGTTATGCTCATGCCCATAACTTCTGTGAGGCAAGCAAGGGTGTTTGCAGTGTAAAGTCCTTGACAGGCACCAGCTGTGGGGCAGGCGTAGTGTTCCATCTCATGGAGTTTTTCTTCTGATATTTCACCTGCTCTGAATCTTCCTACTGCTTCTGATGAACCTCTTATAAATGTTAGAGTTTCGCCTTTGCAGTGCCCCTCAAGGGATGGGCCTGCTGTTACGACAACGGTTGGGATATTGAGTCTTAGTGCTGCAATAAGCATTCCCGGGGTAATTTTATCGCAATTTGTAAGGAGTACAAGGCCATCAAGCTGGTGTGCGCCTGCGACGGTTTCAACGCAGTCTGCAATTAAGTCCCGGCTTGGAAGAGAATATCTCATCCCCGAATGGCCCATGGCTATACCGTCGCATACTGCCGGAGTGCCAAATATGAAGGCATTTCCTCCGTTTGAATGAATACCTTTTTCAATTTGTCTTTCTAAATCTCTCATTCCCATATGGCCTGGCACAAGGTCTGAAAAAGAGCTTGCTATACCGATAAACGGGCGTTTAATATTTTTGTCTGACAGACCCCCTGCGTATAAAAGTGCTCTGTGGGGTGCGCGTGCTATTCCTTCTTTAACTGCGTTACTTTTCATTTTATTCTCCTTGAAATTATTATTAAATGGTTTATAATAAATATATTGGGCGTGTGGATTGCAATCCACACATTGAAAGCCTTTAGTGTTTTTTGTATTTAAGCGCTATGATTATCGCCAAGATAAGAAATGGCGCTTTTGTACTAATAATGAACATCATTCAGCTTTACCTCATTTTTGTTGGTGTCACCATTAAAAATGTTGTCCAACCAGGTGGTAAGCACAGAGCTTGCCCTTTATTAAATTAATTTTTTAAATGTGCGGTTAGCTTTTTATTGGTTTTGGGTCGCAGATGGTAATTTTACCACTCTTTGTATCTAATTTAACATCAACGGAGATATTTGTCATATCATCCAAATTGCATCCGATTGATTCAAGCAATGATTTTGGCAGTATTACGCCATAAGAAATGCTGCCTTTGCCGCCCTTGAGGTTTATAAGTTTTTTTCTCATAAACCAATTTTATATAATATATATAACTTAAGATAAATTGTAAATATTTTATAGATTTATCTATAGATTTAATTAAAATATGATACAATAATTCCATGACATGTTTTGTTTGCAGGGTAATTATGAAGGATGTTAAGATAAATGTTTATGATTTGGAAAAGATATTTTTAAATTTGAGGGCGCAAACAAATTTAATTGAGGTTTGGAATACGGATGAAGGAAAATCCTCTGAAATCAAACTTATCCTGAAAAACATGCTGGAAAGCCTAAAAGGGCTTGAAAATTTAGTATACGATTGATGATACCAAGTTTTTTTGTAAAAATTTATTAAAAAATTTTGCAAAGAAAGTTTTATGGGAGGCAACAAATTTTATTCACAGGGTTTATATGCAATATGAAGATTATGACTTTTTATAACCCTTTATATTTCGGGCATACAAGAAATATGAGCAAACCGCCTTGTGCAAACAGGCAAATTTCTTTTGGTGCAGACACTTTGACAATTAATTATTATGATAAGATTGGCAGCAAAACAAGAGGAGATGTTCTGTTTGAACAAACAAAAGAACAGATGGAGCGTTTTTTAGGAAATCTTCCTGTAAATCCCGATTCAAAAAAAAGGGGGATTGAAGATATCAGCATTTTAGATGCAGGATGCGGCAGTGGGATTTGCAGCAAGTATTTTATTGAAAAGGGTTATGATGTAGATGCTTTTGATGCATCATATGAAATGTGCAAAAGGGCATCAAACTATACTGGAATTAATGTAGAGCACAAAGAATTTTCAACGTTTTCTCCCGATAAAAAATATGACGGGATTTATGCAAGAAATTCTCTTTTGCATGTTCCAAGGGATGAATTCAAGGATGCAATTGATAGTATGACAGTCTTGTTAAAGCCAAATGGTATTTTATGGGGCACAATAAAGGCTGGCAACGGCGAACAAAGGGACAATAAAAATAGATTATTTAATTATTATTGCATAGATGAAGCAAGCAAAATTCTTTCATTAGCAAAAAACACTTCAATTGTTAATATTCAGCAATATGGACAGGAAGGAGACAGCTCAGTGATTGAATTTATTTTAAGGAAAGACGCATAGTTTTGTCTTGAATATGTTTTGGTCTAAAGTTAAACAACAGCAATTTCTTCTTGGGATAGCTCTTTCTGACTTAGTATGATATTAAATTTGAAAAATTGTTTTTGTAAAATTTTGTTTATAACTCAAAATTAATACTTTTATTTGACGGGATTTTATGAGAAAATAAGAGCAAAAAACGAGTTGGGTTCTTTTATGAATAAAAGTCTAAAAGCAGTTATCCTTGCTGCCGGGAAGGGCACAAGGATGAAATCTGAAAAGCCTAAGGTTTTACATGAAATTTTTAACAAACCTTTGGCAGGCTGGGTACTTAGTGCTTGCGAAGAGATAGGCTCGTTTGAAAATATTGTTATTGTGGGGCACAAGGGGGAGGATGTTGAAAAATTTGTCAAGAAACAGCATCCTGAATCCGTTTGTGTATATCAAAAAGAGCAGCTTGGAACTGCCCATGCGGTTAGTATGGCAAAAGATACTCTTGGTGATTTTGATGGCAATGTTTTAATATTGTGCGGTGATACCCCTTTGATTACAGCAAAAAGCCTTTTTGATTTTGTTGAATATCACAATAAAAATAATTCTGATATTACAGTTATGTCATCAGTCTTTGAAAATCCGTTCGGCTATGGCAGAATTGTCAGAAATAAAAATGACGCTGTTGCAGAGATAGTGGAGCAAAAGGATTGCTCTGATATTCAAAAAGATATAAAAGAGGTGAACGCCGGAATTTATTGTTTGAGCTGGCAAAAGATTAAAGGCTTTTTTGATAATCTTAAGAATGATAATGTGCAGAATGAGTATTATTTAACAGATATTATTAAATGGGGAAATGAGGCAGGGCTAAAGGTTTTGGCTTATATTCTAAAAGATTGCAGTGAAACTCTTGGCATAAATTCACGGGCTCAATTGGCAGATGCTTTTAAAACAATGAATGAACGTCATCTAAATGAATTAATGGAAAACGGAGTTACAATCGTTTCGCCCGCAAATACGCAGATTTCTCCCGAGACCGAAATTGACGCTGACACTGTTATTTTTCCAAATACTTTTATAAATGGCAAAAACAAGATTGGCAAAAACTGTAAAATTGGTCCTTTTGCCCATCTTCGCGGAGATTGCACTATAGGGGATTATGTAAAAATAGGAAATTTTGTGGAGCTTAAAAAATCCTTTGTAAAATCTCACACAAATATTTCACATTTAAGCTATGTTGGCGATGCTGAGGTCGGCTCAAATGTAAATATAGGTGCAGGCACAATAACTGCAAATTATAATTCTATAACAAAAGAAAAGAAACAGACAATAATTAACGATGGTGCTTCAATAGGCTCTAACACCGTGCTTGTTGCCCCGGTTGAATTGGGCAAAAAGGCATTTATTGCAGCAGGCTCCGTCATTACAAAAGACGTGGGCGCAAATTCATTAGGTTTGACAAGAAGCTCCCAAAGGGAAATAAAAAATTACGTTAAATAAAAGGAGAATAAAATGAAGCTAGGGCTTGAAACTATGCCAGCAAAAGAGAAGACTGTGTTCCCGACACATGAGATAAAACTTTTTTGCGGCCGTTCAAATACTGTTTTGGCAAAAGAGATTGCTGAATATTTAGGAACGACTGTGGGCCCTATGATTATAAAGAATTTTTCTGATGGCGAAATTTATGTTCAAATTCAGGATTCCATAAGGGGCGATGATGTTTTTGTTGTTCAGCCTTTATGCAATCCTGTAAATGAAAATTTGATGGAATTATTAATAATTATTGATGCTTTTAAAAGGGCTTCAGCAAAGACTATTACTGCTGTTATACCGTATTATGGGTATGCAAGGCAGGATAGGAAAACATCCGGCAGGGAAGCAATAACAGCAAAACTTGTGGCTGACCTTTTAACTACAGCGGGCGCAGACAGAGTGCTAGCTATGGATTTGCATACTGGACAGATTCAGGGTTTCTTTAATATATTGGTTGATCATATTTATGCAACACCAATAATCGTGAATTATATGAAGAAGTTGAACTTGCCAACAGATGAACTTGTAGCGGTTTCTCCTGATACTGGCGGTGTTCAGAGAACAAGAGCTTTTGCAAAGGCAATGAACTGCCCGCTTGCAATAATTGATAAAAGAAGAACCCAGCATAATGTTGCAGTGGCAGATCATGTTATTGGGGATGTTAAAGATAAAATTTGTGTGATGTTTGACGATATGATAGATACCGCAGGCACGATTTGTGAGGCGGCAAAATTATTAAAAAGAGAGGGAGCAAAGGATGTCTATGTCTGTGCTGTACACCCTGTATTTTCGGGCCCTGCTTTAAAAAGACTTGATGAGGCGCCTATTAAGGAAGTTATTGTAACAAATACAATTCCCTTGAACAGCAGTGAATTTATCCCGACAAAGATTACTCAATTGTCCGTTGCCCCGCTGCTTGGTGAAGCTATTTCAAGGATTCATGATGATCAGTCAGTAAGTTCTTTGTTCGGTTTTGAAAAGGAATATACAAATTAAATGTCAGGCCTTGATGATTTAAAGGAAAAACTGCAGAATTGTAAAGGTTGTCCTCTATGTTCCACAAGGACAAACGTTGTATTCTCTGATGGTAATCCGAATGCTGATATTATGCTTATTGGTGAAGCACCTGGCGCAGATGAGGATAGGCTTGGGGTTCCTTTCGTGGGCCGTGCTGGTAAACTTTTGGATGAATTTTTTAAAAAGGCTGGAATTGATAGACAAAAGGATGTGTACATTTGCAATACACTAAAATGCAGGCCGCCTAATAACAGAAAGCCTGAGTCAAGTGAGAAAAAAGCCTGTGCTCCATATTTAAAACAGCAGATAGATGCAGTTAACCCGAAGATTATAATTTTGTGTGGTGCTACAGCGCTTGAGAGCTTTATAAAAGGCCTATCAATTTCAAAAGCACGCGGAAAGGTTTTTAAAGGCTCCAAGGGAACAGTTTTTATACCTATATTTCACCCTTCTTATCTTTTGAGGCATCATTCCTTGGAAGAAAATTCGCCAAGGGATTTAATGCTAAAAGATTTAAGATTCATCAAGGAATTGTCTCTGCAGGATACGATTGTTGTTTAAAATTATAAACTTGCTGTCTTATTTATAAATCTATCTAAAATTGTAAATAAAATTAAACAAAACTAAATAAAGGTGGAAATCAGGCACGGTTTTGTATTAAAATATTGTTAAAATTAGGGGATTTATAGAATTTAGGTTTTAAACGTATGGCGGATAATTTAGAGATTAGAGTAGAGCAGCTTACGGATGCAATTAGAGGGTTGTACAATAAACCGTCTTTGACGCCGGCTGAAATAAATAACGCATTTAATACAATGCTTCAAAGGTTTGAGAATCAGACTAATTTGAGCACTGAAAAAATGCTTCAAATCATAGTTAACGAAATCAAAAGAACGGCCGAAGAAAGACAGGGCAATCTTCAAGAAATGCTCTATAATTTTGAAGGCGCTGTTAAAAATGCTGCTGCACAGATTACAAATCCCAAATTTGAGATGCAGATGTCAAAATTAGACACTGACTTAAATTCTTTGTATACAAAAGTTAACAATCAGGAACTGCAGTTTCAGAAGTTTACACAAACTTTGGATGCCTTAAGGACATCGGGCACAGCCGCAGAGATGGTAAAATTAAGTAATGATTTTGCTGCATTTTCACGGGGTTTTGATAATATAACAAATACACTGAATAAAAATTTTGCTGAGTTTCTAGAGCAAGTGCAGTCTTTTAGCCAGAAGGAAGAACTAAACCAGATAAAATATAATCTTGAAGAAATTATTAAGAATTCCGCCAATATTACGTCTGCTGGTGAAAAAATTGATACTCTTGCAAATAGGGTGCATAACTTATCCTCAAAGGAAGACACGAATTATATTAATGAAAAAATTACTATACTTACGTCCTTTTTAAGCGATCTCAAGGCTTACATGGAAAAGAACGATATGGATAATAAGGAGCAATTCCGCTCTACTATTGCAAATATCGAACAAAAGCTGGATAATCTTAATTTTGGCACAATAGATGAAATCAAGGGCGATATCAAGAATCTTTTTAATGAAATAAGAAACACTGCCACTTATTCAAAAGATGAAATAATAGCAAAATTCGCTGATATTGTGGATATAATTAACAAAAGTTATACAGAGATTGGTGAAAAATTAACTCTTGAGCAAGGAAATGTAAATAATAATCTTGCGCAATTAACGGGTGAAGTAGAAAGGGTGTGTGCGGCCGTTACAGATGGAATTACGGGCCGCAGTGAAGAGATAAAGATACAGCTTCAAGGGCTGAATGATGATTTTCAGAATTTTAAGAATGCTCTTGTTGAGCTATCGTCAAATATAAATATTGATGAGGCTGCAAAGAGTATAATACAAAGCAATTCTGAGACACTCGAGTTAAGTCATGACTTTATTCAAAGTCAGATTGGCAAGATTGAAGAGGCTTTACAAAGGCAGGAAGAGGCTGATAAGCAGCATCTTGTTAATGCCATTGAGCTTTTGAAGACAGAATTTGGGCAAATGTCTGCAAGGATGTCCGAAGAGATGTCCAGGCAAAATTCTTATGTGTCTGAGAGAATGGATTCTCTTGAGGCGGGTATTCAGCAAAATCATAATGACAGTCCTGAAAAACTTTTTGAAGAGCCGCTTAACCGTATTTCAAAGTGTGTTGAGTCGCTAGAATCATCTGATACCCTGCGTCAGTTTTCAGAGATGCTATCAGAGGTCACAAATGATATAAATGTATCAATAACTAATTTGAAGGATAATTTCGAAAAGGCCCAGGATGGCAGCAGCATTGCTGTTTTGCAGCAATTAAATGATACTGTTCCAAAAATTTCCGATAAACTTGAAATTTTTAGAAACCATGTTGTGAGTGAAAACTCTGCAAATATTACAGAATTGAAACAGCATTTTGCACAGGTTGTAGATACTATAACTTCAAGGGTTGAGGGGATAGCAGGCTCAATTAAAGATGATTTTCAATCTTTTAATTCAGGTGGGCTCGACAGTGTCAAAGTTGATTTGCAGAATATGTCAAATCATATAATGGAAACCATTGAAAATATTAATTTTAATATTACCAGGGAATTTAATGACCACAAGACAAATATCGATGAAGTTTTGTCAAAGATTACGGATTATGAAGATAAATTCAGGGATAAATTAAACTCTATTGAATCAACATTTGAAACTCTGAGCCAGGAAGGCACAGATAGAATTAATGATGCCATAAGCTTAAGTCAGCTGCAGGTTCATGAGACGCTAAACACCATTAAAAGCGATATTCTTGCAGGTATTTTAGGCATAAACAAGAATAGCAAGACGAATTTTGAGATGCTTGATGTTAAGCTTGAAAAATTAATTAAAAAATCTGTAGTTGAAGCCAATCAAGAGAAGGAAAAAAGTTCTGTAACTTCTCTGCAGGAAGCAAGCCAGCAGGAGCTTTTAGCTGAGATTGAAAATAAGGTCGAAAGATGCAATCTGCAACAAATTCATAATGGTAAAGAATTATTAAGTGAAATTCAGAATTTGAATTCAGAGTTGTCTTTTAAGATTGAAAGCCTTCATCCAAGTAACAATGATATTACACCAAGCCTGATAAGAGGCATTGATGATAAGGTTCAGTCTATCCTTGAAGCCAATGTTGATAAGGAAGAATATGTAAAACTTATAAAAGCACATATGGATTTGAGGATGAAAGAGGTCATCCAAAAAATTGCCAAAATCGTAAGCGTTTTTAGGCCTGATGCAGAGAAAGAAGAGGATGCACAAAAGGTTGCAGCAAGTGTTAAACTTGATGGTCTGCTATCGCAGCTAGAATACCTAAAGGATAATACTTTTGCTGAAATAAAGGAGGGCTTTGACAGGCTCGACAAGAAGGAAGAAATCTTATCAGATATTTACAAAAACGTTGGCGAAGCTCTTTCAAATACTGTTTATATCAAAAATAATGCAGCAAATGAGTTCAAGGGTGTTCTTGAAGAAAAGCTTGAGAACATAAAAAATGTAGAGTTTTTGATTGAGGATCTAAAGAATGCTATACAAAATAATCAGACCAATACGCTCGAGAGGATAAATTCGCTTAATGAGGATGTAAATTCTACCCGTTCAAATGTTAATGAAAAAGTGGATGCATTCCAAAATGTTCTTAGCGAAAAAACCGAAAATTTGCAAAACATTTTGAATGATAAAACTAGTTCCATGCGCGATATTTTGAATGAAAGAACAGAAAATCTTCAAAATATTTTGGATGAAAGGTCAGAACATCTTCAAAATAAGCTGGCCGAAAAAGTTGATAACATTCAAAACAGTGTAGCTGAAAATGTTGGTGATATAAGAAGTGCTATTAACGATAAGGCTA
>CATJOM010000052.1 GCA_949741915.1 uncultured Candidatus Melainabacteria bacterium
GCTCAGCTGGATAGAGCATTTGCCTTCTAAGCAAAGGGTCATGCGTTCGAATCGCATCCGGGGTATTTTTTGCGACAAGAGTCAAAATTTACGAAATATGAGAAAGGTAAGTTATAGTCATAGCTTACCTTTCGACCTTCTAAAGTACAGTTCGAAAGTAAATAATTTAGTAATTTTCTTTGTTCGATAGGGGATTGTTGTTTATATAGGATATAAGCGTTTTTCAGCGTTTCGATAATCCTTACCCCTTCTTCATAATATTTTTGTTCGGCATGGTGCAATGCTTCAAGTTTTATCATTATTTCATCCAAATCTTTGTTCCATTGAACACGTTTTTCGTTGTAAAACTTAGCGTCAACTAAATCGTCATAATATTCATTAGTGATTTTATCAATTCTATGACGAACTCTTTTTGCTTCCGCTTCAAGATTGCTACGCATTTGTTCGGAAAATTCTTTTTTATCTGCCAAACTCTCTTTCAAACCTTGTTTTATATAATCAATATGTCTTTGTGCAAGACTCACCGCTTTTACGGCTTCGTCAAATTGTGGCATTAAATCTAATTCGTTTATGTAAATTTTCTTCTGTTCACACTTGCCCTTACCGCCTGTGCAATGATAATAAACATATTTGCCTTTTTTAATTTCGGCAGTAATAGCACAACCGCATTTTACACAAGTTATTAAACCTGCAAAAGCAAAATTGTGGTCATCTCTATATAAAGGTTTATTGTCCTTTTGGGCTGAAATTTGTGCTTTTTCAAATAATTCATCTGATATAATTGGCTCATGTTTACCTGAATAAACTGTGCCTCTGAAATACAAGCCTCCAATATAGCTGACATTTTTTAGGAGTTTACCTAATTGTCCGTGTGAAATAACTTTGTTTGATGACTGATAAACAAATCCTTCATCTCTTAATTGCCATCTTACTTTTTCTAATGAAAGCCCCGAAGCGTATAATTCAAAAGCACGTCTTACAAATGGTGCTTTTTCTTCATCTATAACAGTTGTACGTGGGTCTAACTTCTTATAACCATAAGGAACTTGACCGATAAAATAACCCTGGCTTGCCTTTTTCAATCTGCCTTTTTGAGTTTCTTCTCTAAGGTTATCAATAAAGTTTTTTGCAAGTAAAACTTTTAAACCATGAACAAGTTTTTCATGAGATGTTGAGGTGGGACTCAATACAACACTTTCTTTAACCAAATAAACCGTATAGCCAGTTGTGTCAACATCTAAATCAACATAATCTTTGAAATTTCTATACAATCGGTCTGTTTTTTCACAAAGAATATTAGTTACAGCTTTATTCTTTTTTAGGAACTTTAACATTTCATTGAATTTGTGTCTGCCTGCTTGCTTTGCAGTTTCAGCTTCTTCAAATTCTTTTACTATTTCAATATTATTTTTATGTGCAAAATCATGTAACAAATCAAGTTGGGCAGGAATTGAAAACCCTTCTTTCTTTTGTTCTTCTGAGCTTACACGAGCATATATTACAGCTTTTATTCTTTGTTCCATAGGTCGATTATAGCACTAAAATTTTGAAAAAGGTCGAAAGTCTGTATCATAGCGTAGTTTAAATATTATCCATATGTTTTTTCTTGCTAAGTTTTCTTTTTATTTATTGTTCTAAATTTTATTTTATGTTGCCAAAAGCTCGCTTTGTCAACATAAAAATGTATCTATAACTAAATTCTTTCAAGGAAACAAATAAAATAGGAGCAAAACTTGAAAGAAAGTACATTTATAAATCTTGGTGCAACAAATCATGGGAAGGGTATTCGAGAAGAAAATGACTATTATGCAACCGAACCCATTGCAGGAAGATTATTACTGGAAGTTGAACCAGATTTAAATAATATCTGGGAATGTGCTTGTGGTGAGGGACATTTAGCTCGTGTTTTTGATGAAGCAGGAAAATTAGGAAAAGCAACCGATTTAATAAATCGTGGTTATGGTGATATAGAAGATTTTTTAATCAATACAGAACCCTATCATAATGGAGATATTGTAACCAACCCACCATATAGATATGCACAAGAATTTGTAGAACATGCATTAAGCAAGGTTGATAAAAGCAGAAAAGTTTGTATGTTCTTAAAAGTGTTATTCCTTGAAACTCAATCAAGAAGAAAACTTTTTGATAAACAACCACCTAAAACAATATATGTTTCAAGTTCCAGAATAAACTGTGCCAAGAATGGTGATTTCAAAACATACAATTCAAGCGCTATTGCTTATGCGTGGTTTGTTTGGGTTAAAGGCTACAAAGGCGAAACGGTAGTGAAATGGATAAATTAAAATCTGAATTACAAATTTATTGGCAAGTGTTTATAGATGGCTTATTTTATTGCTTTATCTTACCTTACCTTGTTATAAATCTATTGCAAATTATATACAATGGATTATTTTAAAATTTTGCTACACAAAAATCAATATGGCGCATAATAACCGTACTGTGCAATACTTTGTTTATGCCTGCAGAAGCTTACCCGTTGTCGGATTGTTTTTTGTCCTCTATCGGCTTTTTAACAAATCCTATTTCATATCCAAATAACTCTGCTATGTCCATGAGTTCAGCAGTTTTAAATGTGGCATTTTTAAATTTATTTAACAGGTTTGAAACAGAACCTGAACGACCATAGGTTTCATTTAGCATTTTAGCAAGTTTGTACACAGATGTATCCTGCTCTTGTAAAAAGTCTTTTACAAGTCTTCTAATGCGCTCTTTTTGTTCTTCTTGTACCTTGTATATTTCTGTCATTTTATCACCTCTGAAATCATTGTAGCATACTTTTGTGATATATCACACTTTTGTAAATATTTGTGTCGAAACAGTCTTTGACCTCTTGTAATTCATGAATTTATGATACATCATGAAAGTATGATATACAAAACAAATGAAAGGAAACAAAATTATGGCAACGCAAGTTATCACTACAAATTTAAACCTTGAAGATGAAGCAAAGGTTATTAAATCCCTTGAAAGCAAAATTGCTGAACTTAAAGAACTCAAAGACGAAAGAGTCGCATTAGTTAAGGAATTTATGAATAAAGCTAATGTTACAGAGCTTCAAGCGGGTGCATTTACTTTTAAAATGCAAGAAATCACAAGAAATAATGTTGATACTAAAACTCTAAAAACAAAATATGCCGAATTATACAAGGCATTATTGAAAGTTAGTAGCTATATAAAATTTGAAATTGTGTAGGGTAATTAAACCCTACACACCCCACAAGGGGAATTCATTTTAACAACAGTAATTATAATACAAAAAATATTTGAAAGGAAAATATATCATGGGGCAAAGAACAGCATTTTTAATAAAAAGAACATACTGGAATGGCAAAGTAAATGTAAGATTAGTTCATCATCAATGGGGCATAGGTCGAGTTATGCACAATAATTTCATGAGAGCATTCATGGAAATGGTAACTTATAGAGGATTTGAAGAAAAGACACTAAAAGACTTTATGACAATAATTGATGATAAACATTCATTATATAAAGAGCAAGATTTTAGAAAAAATACTAAAAGTATTCCTAATGTATTTGATAAAAAAGTTATTAAAAGATATTTCAATAAAACAGATAATAACAATGGCGGAGTAATTATAGATATTAAAGAAAAGCCATCAGATAAAAAGCCATGGGGATTAGATGTTGAAAGTGTAAAAATCGGTTTTATTATTGGCGATGAAGAATGTGATTATAACTATGATTTACACAAATATATCGGTGAAAAACCTTTTGAAAAGCTATATTCAGGGGAAGAATATGTAAAAATTTCTTGTAGCGGTGAGTACGCTTATCCTGAATTTTTAGAAATGTGGCAAGGGTTTATTAAAAATTTTGAAATTACAGAAATTTCTGACTCAAAAATGATTGATGATGTTGATGTTTTAAAAATTACAGAAGTTAAAACTAAAAATAATAACAATAATGATTTAGTTGCCTAGGGGGATTTATCCCCCTATTAAAAGGAAGTAAACATGGAACGAAAAATAAAAATATTGATTGAATACTTGTATGCGTTTAATGAAACAATGACAAAGGCAGAAATACAAAAGATTTTTAAAAGATTAAGGGAATGTGGAGTTAAAACCATAACTTGTTATGGCAAGGATTATGAACTAACAAACGATTTTATAAAATCAATCAAGGGAGTTTGCTAAATATGGGAAAAACTTTTGCATATATCAGAGTTTCAACTCGTGAACAAAAAGAAGATAGACAAATAGACAGCCTGAACGGTTTAAAAATTGATGAAATCATAGTTGAAAAAGCTTCAGGAAAAAATTTTGTCGGTCGTGAAAAATACCAAGCAATGAAAGCACAGTTAAGACATGGCGACCTTTTAATTGTAAAAAGCATTGACAGATTGGGCAGAAATTACAAGCAAATTTGCAACGAATGGGAAAGCCTTGTAAAAATTGGGGTCGATATTCAGGTTTTAGATATGCCGATTTTGAACACGAGAAATAATCAAAACGGACTCACAGGCAGTTTAATTACTGATATTGTTTTAAAGTTGCTTAGTTATGTTGCAGAGCGTGAAAGAGATAATATCAAAACAAGGCAAGCGGAAGGCATAGCAAGTGCAAAAACAAGAGGTGTAAAGTTTGGAAGACCTAAAACCGAATTGCCAAAGGATTTTTTAAGGGCTTATGAACTTTACCAAAATGGATTGATTAAGGTTAAGGATGTTATGTCCATGTGCAACATAGCAAAAAGCACTTTTTATAAATACGCAGAGTCTATAAAAAGTTAGGTGCGTTTCATGTACCAAAATTTTAAATAATCACTCTCAAAAAAGATTGATTTTGCGCAACCTAGATTAGTCCACAAAAAGTGTACTTTTCATAGACAAAAGAAAGAAGGATTTAAAAATGATTACATATAATACAGTAAAAGAAATTTACAATAGGAACTTTGGTTCAATGCAATTATTCAAGCGTGATTATTATAATCAGCTTGTTTACACAGAAGGGGTAATGGATTTTCAAAAAACACTCAATGCCTTTTGGGTTGTGGATAATGTCATCAGCTATATGCCAAAGGTATTAAAAACATTCAAGGAAACAGAAGATACTTTTTATGTTATAGAAATTGTTTTAAAACAAGACAAAACAGGTTATATGGAAGTTTACCATGAAGGATATTTAGGGGATAATTACCATGAGCATATTTCAGTAGTTTATCAAAAAATCCCTTTTATCGACTTACCAACCATTGTTGATGAAGAAATTACCACATACAAATTTTATTTATCCTTACATAATCTTGAACCTTTGCAATTCATGTTGCTTTTGCCTTCTGAATATTAATATAGATTGATTTTTGTTTGTTATTTTTAATACCTGCATAAGAGCAGGTATTTTATATATCTAACCTTCTTCCACTTCTTGCAGGAGCTTTAATTTCATTTGATTGTTCAATCGGTTTATCAATTACTTTTTCTTCTATTTCGTGCTTGCTTTCCGCCTGTGCTTGCTTTGCGATTTTGATTATGTCGTCCAAATTTAAAACCTTAAAGTTAGGTTTATTTTGGACAAATCTTGTACCCATATCAGTTATACCTGATGAAGCAACCAAAATCACTTCATCAGCGTTAAAATCATCTTTACACCCCCACAAGGCTCTAATTGGCTCAGGCGGAACAGGATTTTGGTAATGCTTACATTGAACTATTGAGGTTTTACCATTCTTATTTAAGATAATATCAACACCGCCATCCCCAGAGCCTTTTGTTACTTTTGCCTTGTAACCATTTAATCTAAAAACATTTGCTACTTCCTGCTCAAACTGCCAACCATCTAATGTCCACCACCACTGACGCTCTTTCCATAATGAAGTATTTAGATGAGTGCTTTTATATGAAAATTTACAAGCAAAGTAAATACAATAAGCAATAACTGTTGCTAACAAAGTTATTAAGAAAATATTGTTATTGCCTGAAAGATAAGCAGTATAATTACTTCCTGCAAATAAAGCTGTTGCTATAAAAAACTCTTTCCAAAGTCCTAAACGATTTACTTCACTCACAAACTTAACAATCGCTGTTATAATTGCAATGATTGTTGTTATTAGAATGATTATATCTTTTGCTGTTATTGCTGTTTTTTGCCTTGCCATTGGTTCACCTTACACACTTATAGTAATTACAACAGAACCATCTTCTAGCGTTTCTTCTTGTTCTAATTTTATAGAAGCATTTTTCTTAATATTATTCTTAATAGTTGTACAAATATCATCTTGAGTTATAAGGGTTTCTTCTCTTAATTGAGCTTCTGCAACTTGCTCCATGATATTTAAAATTTCTTTATTTCTTTTTATGTTTTTTTCTTTTTCAAATTGTATCATTTTTTCTTTTTCTTCTTTTGCAAGTCGTTTTGCTTGTTCTCTTATTTCCATTCTTGCTTTTAACGTAAGTTTTACAGACATTTCAACCACTCCTTTCTAAATATCAATCTTTCTTCCAAGCTTTACATTAGGTTTAATTGGGAAGTTCAATCTATCTTGCAACATGATAATTTCATGCGGCTGTAACTCAAAATCTTGAGCAAAGCTATCAATGTCATACCACATCATGCCATTATTGCGTTTTTCTATAAATAGCTTTGCTTTTTCTTCGCTAAAACCTTGCAATGTACGTAAATCATCAGTTGTACAAGTTTGTATATTTATAATTTTATTATCATTGTAAACTTGCCTTTCTGAAGGCTTATTATCTGCTGGTTTGTTTTTAGTTTTTACATTGCGCTTTTTGTCAATTTCTTCTAATTGTTTACGGCTTTCGTCATCTTCGTCAATATTATTTAACGAGCTTTTTAAAGAGCTATAAGCATTATTATAATTACCTAAGTAAAAGTGCAATAACCCACGAACACGCAAAAATTCTTGGTCTTTCTCTGAATATCTTATATCTGCTTGTAATCTAGGTATATTGTACTGTTTTGATGATAAGTAAATATTTATAAACTCCTGTAATGCAGCATAATCTAGATTGCAAATCCTATTCATAGTTTTTTTAAGGTTACTATCATCAATGGCAGACACAAGGTCTTTAATTGGATTTCCAATGTTTCCTTGACAGCATACAAAACTTCTTAAAACATATATGTCATTTAAAGGAATGGGGCTATTTTCAGTATCAATTACTTTTGAAAAATATTTTTCAGCTTTATTATATTGTTCATCATCTATATAGAGCCGAGCTTTATAGTAGTCAATATATTTTAGGTCGATTATTTTTATCTGTTTGCTTGAAATATCTTTTAAATCAAGAAAATTCTTTTCATCTTCTGCTTTTACCAATGTTATATCTTTGTAATAACTAACATCATTAACCTGCTCAATAGCTTTATTGAAGTAATTTAGTGCCTCATTATAGTTTTTCTTTTTCAGATAAAACCTTCCGAGTTCGAAAAAAGTGCGATGATTATTGGCACCCAATTCCACAGATTTTAACAATATTTCAAAGGCTTTTTTACTAGCTCTGGTTTCCAAATAAGCGTATCCGAGAGGTTCGTAAAATTTTTGAAAATCATATTCACAAGATGAAAATTTTTCAATAATACTTGAAAAGGCAAGTGCTATTTCTTTATAAGTTAAAATTAAATATGTGCCAATTTTAAATATGTATTCAAATAAAATATTATTTAATGTTTTATCATTCAAATTATTTATATCATCTGATGTTATTGTATTTAAAAACATTTTTAATTCTTCTCTACATGTATATTGATAAGGTGATTTTAAATTGGATAATGCTTTTAGCGCATTTTCTTTATCTTTGAGCTTTATATAACACAATCCTTGAATAAAATTGTTCGGATAAGATATTTTAAAAAGCTCATTAGCTTTGTCATATTTGCCAATGCAAAAATAACAAAAAGCAATTTTGTGATAAGCATTTTCTAAGTTATACTCTGACAATAAATTCAACTTTGCTTTTTCTATCTTAAAATTTTGTTCAAAACAATTTATCGCTTTTTCATACTCTTGTTTTTCATAAAAAGTATTTATATCCCATATAGTTTTTATTTTTTCTAAATCCATAACAAGGTCTTTTAATTCTGGGAGATAATTTTCAAAATCAATTTTATTGAAGTGTTCATAGGCTTTGGCGCCTTGGTATGTTACAAAATAAGAAAATGCAAGCATACAGTGCATTTCTTGCGTAATTTCAACTTGTAATAAAATGGCTTGTTCTAAATTTTTAATTGCACTATCATATTTTTTTAATTTAAAATTTTCTATACCTTTTGTTTTATAGTTCTTAGCTATTGTTTTTTCATTATTTTGTTTGTTTTTTAGGGTGTTATCAACTGATATTTTTTTAGATATTTGTTGGGTATTAAGTTTTAAATTTGTTTCCGAGAAGGATTTTTTGTTATTTATTATTTTTTTGGCAATCCAAATGATTATTTTATAAACAATTCCTAGTAACAGGCAAGACAATAACATAGGATATACAATTAGTGCGTAATAACCACCCCAGTTGGGATTGTCGCAAGGTTCCAACAGTTTATTCAAATTTTCTTTAGGTATGATTATTTCAAATATACTCATTATTACCTTTATTTCTTTTAAAACTCAATCGTTCTGCCACCTCTGGCACGTTTGACGGTTTCTGTTGATTTTTGTGTTTTCTTTTTCTTTTCGACCTGTTCTTGTGTTTCCTCTGGAATATAGTTATAACTTTCATCATGAGCAGTTGCAGCAACTGCTCTTTCATTTGCCCATTCTCTGATAGCTAAAATCTGCTCAGATTGCGTTGTGGATAATGGAACAGTGTTTTTAATCACTTTGAATAAATCTTTTTCCTCTAGGGTTCTATTTTCTGAAAATGCTTCAAATAAAGCCGATATTACTACCTGTTCAATTTCAGCCCCTACAAACCCCTCTGTAATTTCAGATAGCTTATTAAGCAATTCATCTGTTATAATAAAATTCTTTGAAATACTGCCTCTTAAACGTTTTTCAAGGTGAAGTTTAAATATTACCTTGCGTTCTGTTCTTGTTGGTAAATCAACAAAAAAGATTTCATCAAAACGACCTTTTCTAAGCATTTCAGAAGGCAAGGCATTAATATTATTTGCCGTAGCCATTACAAACACAGGTTTTGTTTTTTCACTCATCCAAGTAAGAAATGTTCCAAAAACTCTTGTTGCAGTTCCACCATCACGCTCGCCACCTGAACCGCCAAAACCTTTTTCAATTTCATCAATCCACAAAATTGAAGGCGCAACAGCTTCTGCTGTTTGAATTGCCTTTCTCATGTTTTCTTCACTGCTACCAATGAGCCCAGAAAATATTTTACCGACATCAAGCCTCAACAAAGGCAACTGCCACATAGCACTCATAGCTTTTGCGGTTAAAGACTTTCCGCACCCAGGGACGCCAGTAATTAAAACACCTTTTGGAGCAGGTAAATTATAATCCTTTTGCGCCTTACCAAGCCAAGAGTTATTGCGTTTTGTAAGCCATTTTTTAAGGTTTTCTAATCCCCCAACGTCATTCATATTAAAATCTGATTTAATAAATTCAAGTATTCCAGTCTTTTTAATAACTTGGCATTTTTCATCAAGAACCACATCAAGTTCATTTATTGTTAATTGTCCTTTAGCTACCATTGCACGAGCAAAGGCATTTTCAGCTTCCTGCAAAGTTAAACCCTGTGCAGCTTTACATAATACCTCTTTTTCATTTTCATCAAGATTTATTGAAACACCTGAACCTTCGTTCATATCAATCATTTCATTAAGTAGTGTTTTTATTTCTTCAAGCGTTGGTAAGTCAAAATCAACTACGGTAATATCTTTTTGAAGTTCAACGGGTAAAACCAAAGAGGGTGCAAGAATTACAACATTTTTTGAAAATTCAGCATTTTTCAAAGAACCCGCAACATCTCTTATTTTTCTAATGAAGTTATAATCAGCATTTCTGTTGCTTGCTCCAAGCAAGGTGTGAATATCTTTCATGATAAGGATTGCAGGAGCATTATAATTATCAATGTAATTTAGGGCTTCAATAGGCTCATTTCCGTTGTTTACTTTTTCCTGACCATTTTTAAGGTTTTTCTTCAAGCCTTCTGTTGAACTCCAGATAAACACTTCACGCTTTGTTTTAATTGTTTTTGTGTTGTTGGCAATTTTGGTAATTAAATCAACTATTCTAATTTCTTCCCAAGTAGGAATATATACAAAACTAAACCTTGCTTTAAAAAGGTTGGTTAAGTGTTGTTCTGTTTTCTTTAATCCCTCTAATACTGCCATATTACACCTCTTGCATTGCCTTTAATACTTCTTTAAAATTTCCCATTCCATTGAGAGAAATATTATTATTTTTATCAACTCTAATTTCAATTTTGTTTTTATAGGTTGTTATTACGTTTTTGTCATATCGGTTTGAGAAAAAATAATAATTCTGATTACTTGAACCCACCCAAGGTCTTGAATAATCGGTTTTATCTTCTTCAAATCTACCATCTATCAGAATATCCACATATTTAATCAATTCTTGAAAATCTGCTCTAGACTCAAGGCTTTTGTATTCATACCCAGTAAAAACAATAACAGACAGTCCAAAACTTTGAACTGCCCTTGAAATCTCTGTTACAGCTTCAATTTGTTCTAATGGTTCACCACCAAGCCAAGTTACACCTTCAACCCTGTCTTTATACTGTTTTATCAGGTTTATAAAATCATCGGTATTGTATAATGTTCCACTATCAAAATCCCACATGTGAGAATTGGCACATCCCTTACAGCGCAAAGAACAACCTTGAACCCAGATAGCAAAACGAGTTCCAACACCTTCGACATCAGTTATAGGAATATATGAATTAATCCTAATTTCCACTTTGCTGATAACCCTCGCTATAAGTGTCGTTGTAAACTTCTTGCTGATGATATTCTTCCGTAAATTCCGATTGAACGGTTTTTGCGCCTGTTAATTGTTCAATTTCTTTAATGTAATTTAGGCAGGATTTTCCCTTAATTCCGATTGTTTCTGACTCAATCTTGCCGTCAGGGTATACTCTAATTTTAATTTGTTTTGCCATATTCTTAACCTTTTCAGTCTTTTACATCAAATTAGCGATTATGATGAGAAAACCCAGAAAAGACCATAAATAAAGGAAATAAAAAGTATCAAAATATGCTAAAACTTTTATTTATGCACCTTATAAATTTTAAAATTTTCATGGTAATATTAAAGAAAAGAGATTATACAACAATATCGCTATTCTGTTGCATTGGATTATAGTGTAAATCTTTATTACACTTGCAGTCGGGGTTAAAACATCTCTCATTCTCATCAAGTTTTAGGATATCATTTGTTACATATTCAACGGTTATACCGTACTTATCACCAACTTTTTTAACTCTGTTATAGTATTTCATTTGTTGTTCATTTTCTAAAATCAAAACCACCATAGGCTTTTTGCCTGTCATAATCCCATAATGCAAGGCTTGACCGATACTTTCAGCCCATTTGTTAGCAAAATCAAATTCTACTGCATGTTTTTCGGTTAAACAATCAACTCTGGTTTTATCTTTATTTTCGTATTCCATAACTCCATTATGAGCCTTGCACCAAGCTTCTTGATAGCTTGCCTCATTGTGTTTATGGTACACATAGCTGTATCCGTTTGCCGTTGTCCTCACTTCAAAAGGATAGGCTAAAACAGCTAGGGGAATTAATAACAATGAAATAATAAAAACAGTCTTTTTCTTCAAATTCATACTACAAGCCCTTTTTAACACTTATACACCGCTATATTTATTTTGGTGTATAACTTTGCTAATACTTGCAACTACTGAATTTCAGATTTGCATTTAATAGCAATTCTTGCTTTATATGCACCGTATGAAAAAATTAAATTTATGCTATGATTAAGGAGCTATGATTTATACAACCGTATAAATAGTCTGTTGTATTGTTATACGGTGCATTTCAGCCAAAAGAAACGCTATAATTCACTACAATTCAAAGTTTATGTAAGACTCATCCAATTCTTCTTGTGCAATTCCGATATATCGCATTGTAATTGATGGCGATGAATGGTTAAAAATCTTCTGCAATAGCGCCACATCATTAAACTGCTTGTAATGATGATAGCCAAATGTCTTTCTCATAGTATGAGTTCCAACATTTACAGTTATTTTAAGTTCTCTGCAAACCTCATTAATAAATCGGTACACTTGCGAGCGGTCAAGTCGTTTGTGCTTTTTGCCAACAAATAAGGGTTCATCTTCTGTTATTGAGTATTGTTTATCACGTTCTATTAAATATTCTTTAATCAATCCTTTTAATTTAGTATTAAGAGGAAATCTCTTATACTTCCTTGTTTTCTTTTCTATAACTTCAACATACTGCTTATTTTTAACATCTTCGACATTCAAGCCTGAAATATCAGAAATTCTAAGCCCTGTATTTGTTCCAAATGCCCAAATAAGACGGTTTCTTAAACTATGCTTTGATAAATATTTTTCGATGTTCTCAACATCCTTTTTACTTTTAATCGGTTCAACTAAATTTTTCATAAAATTACATTCCTTTCTGCACCGTTTCACATTTACAGGGTGCAAAATAGAATGTAATTGAAAAGACAAAACATACAAAAGCTATTTTTTAGGCTTTAATATTCCACGTTTTTCATCGTGCTGATAAATCATTCTTACTTTAGTCATAACTTCTTCTTCGCCTATAATCTTTGTAATATTATTTATCAATCGTTCTTGTGCCTCTTCGTTGTGGTAATAAATATTTATTATAGAATTTTTGTTTACAAGAAAAACATGTTTTAATATATTATGGTCTGTTTTATCAAGAGAATGACCAACAACATGAAATACAGGTTTAATTACTCTTTTAGGGTCTGTTAATAACTTTAAGAAGTCTTGGTATGCTTCAATTGTTTCATATTTATGTCGTTGGTTATGTTTTTTAAATACATTAAAATTTACAGAAATAGGGTCTGTATTGCTTGATGTTCGTTCATTACTAAAGCTGTGAGTTCCCAGCACCAAATTGCAATCTTCGGAATTACAAACTTTGCCGTGAATATAAACAGGTTTAATTCTCAGATTACAATATGTATTAAACTTTTGTTCATAAAGTTTTTCACAAGTATTAGTATAATTAAAACTGAGAACATGTACATCTTTGTCTTTAGGTTCAACTCCAATAGCTTGCAAAGATAATTGATACTTAGACTCCTCTGGAAGTTCTTTTAAAACTTTCCCAGTTAGATAGTTTTCAAATCCCTTAGTAAATTCACGCAACTGGTCGTATAAAAAGTTTAGAAACCCTTTGGGTGTTTTAAAGTACGCAGAAAAAGCACCTATAGGCTTGGCAGGAATGTCAGTTGTATACTCTTTTTTATTAACATCATATTCACAATTAGGCTTTTTTAAGTAGTCTTTTATTTTGCTAAATTTAAAATCAGTCAAGTCTTCTTGTACATATAAAATTTGTGGGCATTTATCAGCAACTACTCCTGAACCACTAACAACTTCCATATTTTTTAAGCCATAAATAACATTAAAAATTTCATTTTCAAGGTCAATCCAAGTATCGCCCAATTCATTCTGCCTTGTAATGAAATGTTTCATCCATAAATTATTTTTACATAATTTTTTATAATCAGGCGAACCCTCTGTACAATCTTTCAAGTTTTTCTTGCTGCAACAGTCTAAAAAATCTTTATATGAAGTTTTTAAATCATGAGCAAGGTCAAAGCCATTTCCTATAACTAAAATATCCATTCTGCCTTAATCTTCTTTCCTTATTTGTTTAGGCTTTCCTTGATTGGGTAAAAAGTTTTCATCAGTTATAACAGGTTTTCCTGTTTCAAGTTCAATTTGTTCTCTTGCAACTTTTGCTACACTTCCGCCTTGTTTTGCAACTGATTTATTTTCATTTAAGGTCTTAGGATTTCTTTGTTTTGAAATTTCGGTTGTTGAAACTTCTGCAAGCATATTCAAAACAAGCTCCATATTAGACATGTTATCTCTTAAACTTTCCTTTTTTAAACCTTTAAAATCTTTGTACTCACGAGTTTTCATGCCAGACCATTCTTGCGTAAGAATATCAGTTAAAATAGCATATTCAGAATTTTTAACGCCGTTTCTTTGCCATTCATCAGTCAAGGCTTTTCTAATTTCAATAGATTTTAATCTTTGATTAACCCATTCAGGCGAATAACCTTTAGCTAAATAATATTGTAGGGCTCTATTGATGGCAATTTCAGGGTCTTGTATTTCATCAAGTCTTTCACTTCCGACACGCGCAAGCCATAACTTAAATGGTTCAGCTTTAGAGCTTGGAATGGATTGAATAAGTCTTAAAATGCCTTCTGTATCAGAAGCCATAACTTTTCTGTTCTTGCCGTCTTTAGCAACCATTTGAACATGGGTACAAATTGTACCCCAGTTGGAATTAAGCTCTGGGTCCCGTTTTCTCATTTTCTTGATATATTGTTTAACATCAGTTGACTCTGTCAGTACAAAAACAATGTCTTCAACAGAAAAATACCAAGTTTCTTTTTCATTATCCCAAGAGGTTCTTACTTTGTAATCCTCAAACAATTTTATTGAAGTTTTTTTATCTTTTTCATTTGCCATGATTATTTCCTTTCATTTATTCTAGCATAAATAAGGGCTATTTTAGTTATTTGTAGAATTAATCTCACTTGAAGAATTAATTTATAAGAATAGTTTTTCATAAAGTTCTTTATATAAATCATCCGCATTTTGTTGCTGGACTTTTTTAACTAAAGCAATAAAATTCTTTCCGTTATGAATTTCGGCATTTGAACATTCATTGTATAAAGCAATCAAGCTTTTAATATCAGCTTCTTTTGTGAGTTCTGCAAACAAACCATCCCAAGATGTTAAATCTATGCAGTTGTTTTGAGGTTCTGTAAAGAAAACATATTCTTTTAATTCTTGAGAATAAAAACTATTTAAAATTTGATACAACTTGCGTTGTTGTAACAAAGTCAGTAATGTATGAAAACATAGAGTTTTTTCATCTTGTTTCGTAATGAAATTTGCTAGATTGCAGAGTTTGGAACTATTTTTGTACTGCAATTCAAAACGAGCAATATTCAAATCTTCTATTGTTAAGCGGTTTAAACGTCTTAAATAATTTTTTGCAGGAATTTGCCGTAATTCTTCATTTGTTAAATTCCTTTTTAATACAACATGTCTAATATTTGCTTTATCTTTAAGTTGTTGGGACTTATCGTAAAGAATAAATTGCCTGTCACCTGTTGTGTTACGTTCTTTCTGATTTCTTTTAGGGGTTGCAATACGCAAGGTGCGGTTAGTTTCATTGGATTGAATAATATTTGCTTTCATTCTTTTGTAAGTTCGGTTATTCAAGCAGTCAATATAATTAAATACTGGGTGTTTCATTATTACATTTTTAGTTAAATGAAGCTCGACAATGTGAAAAGCTTCAATAAGCCTTCTATTTTCATTTTTAAAACACCCTAACTCATTTAAAAGGTTAAATAACCAATCTTCTGTTGGCATTTCCAAATTTACATCGTCATAAGATACATCAGAAACAGGAATAAACCTAGTAGGAGTTAGGGTTATTTTTATTTCGTTCCGAGAATGTGTTATTGTAAAAGCTCCATCCGAAAAATATCTTGCAAGATGTCTTTTTAAAATTTTCTTATAAGTTTTTATTTTAATCTTTTCGCTTGAAATAGCACTATCAGGAATATTCAGCCTAATTTTATCAATCAAAATATTACCAAACACGATTTTCAAGCCCCACTATCAATTTTGTTAATGTTGCGTCATCAGGTTCAACTTTTGCTATAAGTTTATCTAATTTATCAAGTTCAGACCTCATTTCTGCCTTTTGTCGAGTTGCATTTTTGTCAAAATATTTATTAATTAGCTTTTCTCTTTCATCCGCTGTTTTTTGAGCCAAAAGAATAACAATAGCCGTTTTCTTGGTGATATTCCTTTTCCCATTGTGATTTTTTATATAATTAGCATAAACGTTATAAAAAGAACGTTGAATTTCTGTATCACGTTGCCATTGAGGAGTCCGCCACAAAATACGCCACAGTAAATTAGCAATCATATCATCAGGGGTGCAATAATGCTCATATAGAAAATCTGCAAGGACATTTTCACTAGCCAACCCGTTTATTTTGTGTAATCGTGAAATAATCCTTTTTCCTGACAACTCAACCCTTACCCTCATGGAGTCCGTTGTTGAACCTCTTGTAATACGAATTTTGGACAAATCTTTACTATCAAGATAATCATCATGCTCGTATACCCTTACATCATCTGATTTTATTTGATATGTGCCGTTGTTAGTTGCAATTTTTATTCTTTTTCCAATATCTTTGGTTGTCCATCTGTTTCTAACAAAAGCACCATAAGCTCGAGAGAGAAAAGCACCATCTTTTATTGTTATCTCAAAAATCTGTTTTTCTTTATCAACAGTAAAATTCATCTCATTTTTGCGCCAAGGGATAAGTTGTGCGATTTCTTCAAAAAGTTCACCATAAGAACCTTCTAAAATAAGTTCACAATCAGCCTTTATACCAGACAATAAGGCTAATTTAACTTTTTCGAATAGTCTTTGGCAGAAATCAATATTAATCAATAATAAATCAATATTAGCAAGTTCAAATGTTCTAATCAGCAACACTAACACAAATAAATGCCTGCACAGAGTTGCATATCTATCCCAACCAGTTGCTATGCCTGTCAATGCCTTAAATCTTTCATTATCAAAGGTCATTATAATATTTTTTTCAGGAATGTTTTTAGGTTTATCCTTTTTAAAGTTATGGGTTTTTCCCGTGTTGTAATGTGGCTTAAAATAAATATCAATATCGCCATTCTTCCAATCCTTCATTAATTGGATTACATCAGCCCTTCGGGCTTTCAAACACACATCTGCATAAGTATTAATATATTCCTCATATTTTTCAATCAAAATACTTGAAATAAAGTCATTTATCCCACTTAACAACTCCCTGAATGTATTTTTGGCATTTATTTTTATATTTCTTTGTAGGATATCAAACATGCCAGTAATATTACATATTTTCAAACAACAAGACGTTTCAATAATATTTGAGTCAAACATATTCTCAAAATTATCATCTTCAATATCAATTACATCAGGTTTATTAATTATACGTGTTTTCAATAAGTATGTCATAAGCATTATCCTTCTATTTTCATGTGTGCGCCTTCTCTTATCAAAATGTATTTAAGAGCAGTTAAAAAACATATTATAGGTGTTAAAGTCCTTAAATACATTAAGCTTATGCCTTTTGCGTAATTGCATTATTCTTGGAATTCCATTTAAGAAGTAAATCTACAACACCAAAGAGATTGTTTTGAATTTCAATAGCCTGAGCAGTTGAAATAGGTTCGGACTGATATTGCTGAAACTCTTTCTTTGTAATTTCTATGAAGTTGTAAGTTTTAACTTGCTTCATTGGTTTCCTTTTGTTTGTTGAAATTTTGGCACAACAAAATACCCCCATTTTAAAAGGCTTCAAGCACAGGAACTAGACCCATACTATAGGCTGGTGAGAATTTTGTTATGGAGCAAAGCACAATCTTTTGAAATATTTTAAGAAATGCACTTGCTATTTCTTTGTGATTTCACTATACCATATTTTTTACGTTTTGTCAACTGAAAACACTTGCTATGACTAGAATAGAGGGGAAGATATTATTTTACATGCTTTTGAAAAAATGTCAACTAATATCTAAAACAGGTAGTATAATCGTCTCTATTGATTTGAAAAAATACGGGACTTGAATTAATAATCATCCACCATTACATTTTTGTAGTAAACTTAAATAATCGAGGGTAGGAATATATCAAAAGGGATGGTATGGCATACATAAAAACATTGCATATAAAAGGGTTTAAAAAATTTTCTGAACTCACGGTACCTTTTAATGAGCATATGAATATTCTTGTCGGCGAAAATGAAGCTGGTAAAAGCACTATTTTAGAGGCTATTAAAGTTATTTTAAATCAACAATATAGAAATGCTGATAAGTCTGTTTTAAAAGATTTGTTTAATAGAAGTCAAATAGATAGTTTTCAAGAAAAACCGTCTATTGAAACTTTACCTAAAATCCAAATTGAAATAGATTTAGCATTAGATGTAAATGAAAAAAATACTGAATATTTCTATGGCGAAAATAATAGAAATAATACTGTAGATTTTGGTATAAAATTTGAATGCGTGTTTAATGAAGATATAGGGGCAAATTTAGTCGATGTAATAAATAATGGTGAAATTCCTTATGAATATTACAATTTAAGCTGGACAACATATGCAAAACAACCATACTATCTTATTAGACGTCCGCTTAATTTTATATCAATAGATACTTCTGAAAATGATACTAACAGTTCTTTTAATTATTTTAATAGAACATTATTTAACAGTAGATATAGTGAAGAAGAACGCATTGCTTCAAAAAATAAATTCAGAAATGAATTAAATAAAATGTTTAAGTCCATTGAGCTTGACGATATTGATGAACACAGACAATTTGGAATAAATGATAAAAAAGTTATTTTAGAGTCGGTATTATCTGTATATGAAAATTCTATTGCTTTGGAAAATAAAGGTAGCGGAATGAGTAGTTTGATTAAAACTCAAATCGCACTCGATAAATCTAAAAACAATTTAGATGTAATATTAATGGAAGAACCTGAAAATCATCTTTGTCCTACAAACCTAAGAACAATGCTTGCAGAAATTGAAAAACGCCAAGCTGACTCTCAAATTATAATTGCAACACATAATAACTTAATTACAAGTCGTCTAAATTTAAAAAATATTATATGGATAACTGACGATAAGATAAAATCTTTAAATGATATTCCTGAAACTGACGCAAAATTCTTTATAAAAGCTGATAATAATAGTTTTTTGCAGTTATTGCTTTCTAAAAAAGCAATATTGGTGGAAGGCGCAACTGAGTTTCTGCTATTACCGCTCTTATATACTCAAATAACTGGTAGAACTATAGAACAAGATAAAATCAGTATAATTTCTTGTAGTGGAATATCTTATTCACGCTATTTGGGTGTAATAAATAATGCTGATAAAAAAGTTGCTGTCTTAACGGATAATGATAAATCCAATGCTAAAGTTGAAAAAGCTTCAAAATTTAATAATGAAAATATATTGCAACATATTTATATGGATAGTGATATTGATGAAGGTTGGACTTGGGAAGCTTGTTTTTATAAATTAAATAAGGAAATATTGGAAAATTTAATTACTGTTGAACAAAATGCTAAATATCTATTTTATGACAAAGATTACGGGCAAGTGTTAGGGAAAATGCTCAATAACAAAGTTGATACTGCATACAAAATGTTAGAGTCAGGTTTTAAATTTGAAATTCCTCAATATATTAAGGACGCAATAGAATGGCTAAACAAGTAATATTGGCTGTTGCAGGAGCTGGCAAAACATACCATATTTGCCATAATATAGATGAAAACAAGAAAAATCTAATATTAGCTTATACCCATGAAAACATTAAAAATATAAGAAGAGAACTTATCGAAGCTTTTGGTTGTATTCCTAAATTAACCACAGTTCTTACTTTTGACTCTTTTGTATATAGATATATGATTTTACCCTATGAACCAAGTATCTTACAATTTTTCCAAAAAGAAAATTTTAGAACAAAGGGGATAACGATAAATAAACCTGCTCCACAAACTATTGATGGAAAACCAAATCCTAAGTATTTTTCAAAGGACAAAATTGAGCATTATATAACTTCTAAAGGTTTTTACTATTGTGCAAATTTAGCAGAATTAATTATGCACATAAAACAAAATCGGAATAGCCTAATAAAAAGAATTGCAAGTAATCTAAATAAATTTTACAATGAAATTTTAATAGATGAATTTCAAGATTTTAGAGAATTTGATTATGATTTAATTACAGCAATGGCAAAAGAAATTGATAATATTACTTTAGTAGGGGATTATAATCAACATTCAGTGTCGGCAATAAATAATTCTGGCAGACCATTTAAAAAACGAACTACCAATGTATCTTATGAAGATTTTAAAGCCACTATAACGAACTTGGGTTTTAACATTGATGAAAACACATTGCAGGCTTCAAGAAGATGTCCAGAAAATATCTGTAAGTTTGTGAGAGAAAAATTAAATATTTCTTTTACTCACAACAATGAAAATTCAGGTGAAGTAATATTCATTGATAACAATGTAGATAGAATAATAGAAGACAACAGCATTATTAAACTTGTACACAAAAATTCGGATAAATATAAATTCAGAGCTATGAACTGGTCTTATTCTAAAGGTGATACATTTGATAATGTTTGTGTAATATTAACAGATAATTTTGAAAAATTATCAAATCATGATTTCACAACAACAAATATTTCGCAAATAACGCTTAACCAGTTATATGTTGCACTTACAAGAACAAAAGGAAATCTATATATCATTAAAAATAGTGATTTCAGAAAAATTAAGTCTAATTATTGGAAATAAAAAATATTAATCAGAATAAGTTAAAAAACGTTCAAGATATTCTATATTGTTATTTAAATTACAAAGCATTCCTAGGTTTTCTGCATTATACATTATTAACCCGTATGGGGGCATGTTTAAATATCTTTGCAAAATATTTTTTCGTGAGACTATTGAATTTTGTATAGTTAGTAAATTCTTTTCAATTACTTGTATTAATCCAATACCATGCTGCTTTGCATATTCTATAGCTCCAGCTTGAAACCCTGATGTTGACATTAAAATACCTTTCTGAGCTCCAATGCTTTCTAATTTTGTTTTTAGTTCCATAACAACCGAACGTTGAATTGGTCGTGCATGTTTTTTGCATTCAATAATTACTTTATGTTTAACATTCAATAATTCATATTCAATGTAGCCATCTAACTGAAATTCACCGTCAGAAGTTTTTTCTTTTCTATTGTGTTGAACCGTAACGATACTTATGCTCTTAAAATTTTTTGTTTTCATTAATAAGTCTAAACATAGTTTTTCAAAATCTTTTGGTGATATATCTGCTTCAAAGCTTTCAAAAAAATTTATCATATTGTTATAATATTCGAAAAACAATAATTTTATCAAGCCACATTTTCAAGCAGCCAAGTTCTGAACTCGTCAATTCTGTGGTATTTTTTATACCAAAATTGCGAAAGTTGCAAAAAAGTTGCAAAAATTTTTAGAATTGCGTTTTTTATTTTATCCTTTTGCACGGCAAATTTTAAGGCTAGTGAAATTATTTTTATATGTATTTTATCTGTAAGCGCGTAAAAGTGCGGTCAGGAATGCCACAACTACCTCATTTTAGACCATATAAATTAGTTGTTACACGCAAAAATATTTAAATAAAAAGCCTGCTTTAATTAGCAGGCTCGTTTTAAAATAATTATTTAATTTAATTATGTACCGAATCTCACAATTTTTTCTTGTTGTTCAATAGTTGCAACTACAATATTATTAAGAAGATTAACACATTTATCATTTACTTCCGGCAATAAATGAGTGTATAAATCCATTGTCATAGTTATTGAAGCATGACCTAATTGACTTTGAACATATTTCATCGGGGCACCGTTAGCAAGAAGTAAACTTGCGTATGTGTGTCTCAGGTCATGGAATCTTATTTCTTCAATACCTGCACGGCGTAAAGCAGGTTTAAACCTTCTTTTTGTCATATTATGGACATCCGTGTATAATCCTTCGCTGTTAGGAAAAACTAAATCTAATTCGCTATGAGGGCAAGCCAAGCGCCATTCTTTTAATACTTTTGCAAGTTCTTTTGACATATCAACATAGCGTATTTTATTTGTTTTCGGTGTCCCAACGCGCCCATGGGTATAATTTTTATCAATTTTAATTTTACCTTTTACCCAATTTATTGAACTCCAAGTCAGACCTAAAAGCTCGCCCTGTCTCATACCTGTAAATAATGCAGTAAATAATAACGGGTAAAAATCAGGATATACCTGTTTTGTTTTAGATAATAATGCTTGCACTTCTTCTGTTGATAATGCTCTTATTTTATCGTTCTTGGTTTCTTTAAGTGATTTAATGCGTGCAAGAGGATTTTTATTTATAACATCATTATCTATCATAAAACTGAAAATCTCGCTCATGAGTTTTGTATATTTGTTTACGGTAGAATTAGTTCTGCCGGTTTCAAGTTTTTGTTTAATAAACTCCTTAGTCATAATGGGTGTTATCTCGTTTAATTTCATATTGCTAAAGAATGGATTAAGATGATTTTTTAAATAATCTCTGTATCCTTCTTGTGTCGTAGGTTTGCAATTAACTTCGACATGAAGGCGCATAAAGGTTTCAGCAGCTTCTTTAAATGTAATTTTATTATTTATTGCAACACCCTGCCTTAATTCTTCCGCCAACTTAGTATAAGCCCGCTCGGCTTCGGCTTTAGTCTTAAAACCTTTTTTAATTTGTCTCTTACCCTTGATATCTTTGTAATCAAATTTCCATTTGTTTGTTATTTTATTTTTTCTAAATGCCATTTTTGTTATCTCCTTTTTTATAATTTAACGTGTTTATTGTGATTTGCGAGCCTGTACGCTAACTTTTGCAAACATGATTTTAAAAATACCCACGGGCACTGTAAGCACCGTGCCGGCATAGTGCCGGCAGTGCTCACTGGAATGCTTTATTCCGCGTTAATTGTGTTTTTATTAATAAAATCTTTTAAGTTATCGCTTGAAAACAAGACTCTCGAGCCTATTTTGACATGTTTAATTTTCTTTTGGTGAATCCATCTGTAAAGCGTGCTTTCTGATATGTGAAGCATTAAAGAGGTTTCGAAAATTGTGTACAGTTTATTCATCTTTACCCCCTTTGATGTTTTGCGCTTTATCCAAAGCTTTATCAAAAAGACTGTCATTTGTGAGTGGTAACTCAAAATCTTTATCTATAAGCTCAATTTTGTAAGACTTTTGATTTGCTCGTTCCTTGTAAATCGTTATCTTAACATCATTAGAGATGTTTCCTTTGATGTTTGCCAGACGACGTGTGAACGATTTAACACTCTTGTATTTAGTCCTAAACTCAGGAATATTAAAGTTATCCTCGTTTGTGATAAACGAAAGCTGCTTATGTAGTTCAAAACCGGATATTTTATGCGGTTTAATTTGTTTCTTGGCAAAGATTTTCAAAGCATAGAGAAGGCTATCTTCTTCAACAGCAAAGGCTTTTTGCGCTTGACGCACTTTGTCTAAGATGCTTTCAAACTCTGCTTTTCTTCCAATTACATCATTGATTCTCAAACCAAATTTTGCAAAATCGGCAATCCTGAATTTTGTCCTATAACTGCGTCCCTTCGTTTCTTTTAGGGCTTTTAATATTTTTTGCAGCTCAAGCATAATATATGACATGATTTCATTGCGGTTATCAAGGACGCCTTGAATAAGTTCATCTTCAGCAATGAAACAATCATCGCCTTTATCATCTTTAATTCTTTTGAAATTTATACACAGCAACCTGTCTGCAACATCATCACGAGTAAACTGTGGAGTCCTTGATGTTACGCCTAAAAATGTTTTTGTATCGAATTTAAGCAGTTTCATGTCAGAGTATAATTCTCTTTTTTGAATCGTCTGTCCTGTTGAAACAGAAGCCAGTTTGTCATTTAACCATGGTGTCCCTGTGTCAACATTATCAAGAATTACAAGATGAGAGTTTGTCATTAATGTGTCGAAATCATCAGCTTTATTCGGTAATGGTGCGACATTAAACTTTGAACCGTAAAGAATTATGCCCAATCGCTTCAATATAGAAGTTTTTCTGCTACCCCTTTCGCCTATTGCTGCCAGAATTACTTTTGAAGGCATAATCGAATTGAAAAAGGTGGCCATTGTCCAGGTGCGCAATAATTCTTTTTGTTCATTAGGGTTCAATACACCGGATTCATCAAGATTCATGAAATCTAAAACATAATCCTTGAAATAATCTTTATTTTCATCTATTTCAACAAGTTCAAACGGCTCATGTTCCGGTCTGTAATTGAATAAAACCCCTTCGTCACCATTTTCAAGCATTTCAATATTTTCAGGTGTAATCTTATAGACAATGCTGTCGTTATTAAAAAGATATATCGCAAAGTTTTTAGAATCGTAATGACATGAGTTATATGTTTCTATTTTTGCCCCGTAGGTGCGACAATATGTCCTTAGTTCTTCTGCAACAAAAGAGTAAAAATCTTTAGCGGCGTTTACACCCATGCGATTTAACAAAGTCTTAAAATCTTCGTTATTATTCATTAATGGCATTATGTGTTTGCTATCATCAGGAAAAAAGTAAGGATAATTAGTATCTTGAAAGAATTTCCCACGCTGCAAAAATTCGTTTATAACAATATCTGCAACCGACTGATTTCTATCGAGCATTTTTGCTTCAGCAAATTTCATCATAGCTCGAACTTGTTTTCTTACTCCGCTAAGTTCTCTATGATAGAATTTTACCTCGTTTAATAAAGCAATCACAGCGTCTTTGCAAGCTTTATCATCTTTAAAACTATTGATGTATTCATCAATATCCTTATAAGGGTTTAGCGTTGTTATGGCTCTAATAGAGCGTAATTCTTTAGCTTTTTCAAGTACGCTTTTGCCTGCTTCGTCATTATCATAAAAAATACACGGTTTGTCAGATAATTTTAAAGCTGTTTCAATATCTCCGTTTGCACCACCCAATGCGCAGGATTGAATTGGAATAAGATATTTTAAGTCCCAACTTGCAAAAGTAAGCTGGTCAAATTCACCTTCGACAACAAGCATTCTTTCAGCTAATTTCTTATGCTTTTTTGATGAAAGTTCATCAGGTGAAAACAGTCGGGCATTGAAAATGCCCGTTTTCGACTGAACCTTTATGATTTGAAATGTTTTAGTATCAGCATAAGGTTTTCTGGTTTTAAACTGTGTGATTAGTTCTCTTTCATCGCGATAGAAAAATACAAGTCTGTTGTAGTTATTATTGATAAATTTTTGCAACTCAATAATAAATTCCAGTAATTCATTTAACTTGGTCTGCAACTTTTCTTTTTTCTTTGCGTCTGATTCTTCGCTAATTTTTTCTTCTAATTCCTTGATTAAATATTCATTTTCTTTTTTGACATCATAATCAAGAGGAATTGCACCTACATCAGAACGCCTTAAAATGTTTTCTGGAATATTGCGCATTTTGTTTGCATAAATAAACGGCTGAATTGGTTGTCCGTTTTGGTCTTGCGTAAATAAATATTCATGCAGCTTTGTTGCAAGCCTATCTGCTACAACGATTCTGTAATCTACATTCCCATTGATTACATTGAGATTTAAATGCAATCCGCAACTTGGATGAAAACATTTTGCTTTTTTGTAATCTTCATACATTTGAAATGTTTTGTGCCCACATGCAGGACATTCCTGTTTTTTCTCATGGTTTTCAAGTTCTTTGCCATACATGGCTTTTGTTACTTCACTTAAGCTTTTAAACATAGTTTTGTTCTCCTTTTCTTTTTCTTCTAACTTTTTTGAATTTTCGTACATAAAAATTTCCCCCTTTCTTTGTGTTTATGTACTACAATTTTTATTGTATTGTTTGTATGATATAATCGATTTAGGAGAATATATTTGTGAGCGAAAAAGAATTGATAAAAAACAATATTTGCAGTTATCAGAGGTTTTTGAAAATTGGTATTTTAAAAAGTTAAATGAAGTTGAAGTTGATAAAAATTTAAGCAAACCTCCTAAAAATATGCTTAAAAGACTTGCTCTAAGCGAAAATGAATTTTATGAAAAATATATAAATCCATATAAAAATCTCTCTAAACAAGACTTACAAACTGTTTTTAGAGTTCTAGCACCTGAATTACTTGAAACATACATAAAAGATGATTCTTTGCCTGCTGGTTGCGAATTGAAATTAAAATACGATTTGTCATCAACACGAAAAGAAAATGCTCTTAGTTGGCTCTTATTTCAAGTTAATTTGCTTGGGATTTTTAATTTGTCTAAGAATTTGAAGAAAATCCTTTTTGTGCCATATCATCAATGTTATTATTGTGGAAAACCTAACTTTTACATAAGAAATGGTGAAATAAAAAAATTTAACTTAAAAGAAATTTTGTGCCATAAAGATAAATGTCAAAAAAGTTCCAATCCTGAAAAACATGATAATTGCTGTTATGCTAAATGGGTACGTAGAAGAAAATCCTTAGAAAAAGCTTTAAGCGTTGTTGATAATTTATATAATGACATTGAAATTTACGAAAATGAAAAATTAAGTGATGAGCAAAAGGCTATTCTCAATAATAAACTTGCTAAAATTTTTATAGACTTTTGCGAAAAACAATATCAAGAAAATTTAAAAATTAACTATACAATACAAGAATCTGACAATAAAGCAATTAACTTACTAAAATATTCGTTATAAACTTTCGCAAAACAAATTAACCTAATTAACCACACTAACCGGTTATTTTGGTTAGTATGGTTAGTTTAAAACTAAAAAATTATTTTACTAATTTTATCGTTCATGTCGGCAAGCTTACCAATGATACAAGTAATACAAATTTAATAATTGCCATAAAATTTGCGGTCTTTTTACTTATATATAACAGAATCAACAAATTTAAAGGATACCGATATTAAAAGATGAAATAATCAATGTTTTATCATCAAAATGCTTAATCTAATTCTAGAGCATTTTTTATTATGATTAACATTACAACAAGTACAATAAACAGAATAATATAAATCCTGTCATTTACTTTAATCCTTTTTGATTTTAAAAACATAATCCCCAACAGTTAAGGAACGGGTACCAAATAATTCTGTAATGTTTCCCTTCATGTCAGTTATTTCAACAATCACAGAAAACTGATTGGGTTCTCCTTCTATTGCCTGTTTATTTTTTATTTCAGTATCTTTTTCAATTTCAATTTGTTTTATTTTTATGCTTTTAACCTTGATTCCCTTGTAAAATTCGTGAGCCATTAACAGTTCAATATCAGGATTTATTTGTAGCATTTCGTGTATAAGTCTATTTTTAGTTTTTGCTTGTGTTGTAGTAAGAATTAGAATTACTTGATACAAGTCATAGATATTTGAGCCGGGTTTTATACTGTACCAATCATAATATTTTTTACTTTTTAAAACTTTTTGATTTTTGGGGTCAATCAATTTAACCTCATTAAGATTAAATTTTTGTGTATTGCCATTTATAATAAAAATATTTCTATATTCCAGTCCATTATCGGCAGGTGATTTGGTTTCTATGGAATATATATTCTCGCCTTTAACTTTTATACTTTCTTTATCAAAATAAGTTTTAGTGTCTGGAATTTGTACCCAATCCGCAGCAGATGTTGATAAAGATGTTAAAAATAAAACAAAAGATACAAATAAAAATTTTTTCATTTTACCTCACTTGGTATGTATTTAATTTTTCAATAATAACAATGCTTTAAAATATATTAACGCACGGTCAGTTTGTTCCATTAATTTTATATTATCACGAAAATTACAATATGAGCAAACGAGATTTACAAAAGTTTGGTAAGCGATTAAAATCATTGCGCATTGACCGCGATTTAACCCAGCTTGAATTAGCAGAAATTCTTGACATGTCTCCTAATTTTATAGGAATGATTGAACGTGGGGAAAGAAATACGACCATAGAAAATGTATTTAACATCGCACGAGCATTAGGAATTAAACCTTCTATTTTATTTGAAGAACTTTAGGATTGCAAAATATCTATTGCTTTTTGCAGCTTTTTGTTTAATGTTCTAAAAAATATGTAATAATCATCTTTATCTTTGTTGAGTTGTAAACCTTCATCAATAATGCCAGAATCACTAGCGAGGGCACCTAACTTAATGAACACTTGCAAATCGTATAAAATCATTCTTGCGTCAGAAATTTTGTTTTCTAATAAATTTAACGTGTTTTTATCGCACATAAAAAATAACTCCTTTGTATTTGCATACGTATATCTAGCTGCTTTATGGCTCCATTGTATGGTGTTTCAAAGAATTTGTGCACCATGTTAATTTATGCGAGTCGCAATGTTAGAAGTTAATATTAATAACAGGTGTCCTCCCTCGTTTAATTTCTCTTATTTTTAATATTAATTATTCTTCCCCTTTTTGAAATTATTATGGCAAGAAAGAAAATCAAATAAAGTAATATGCTAAAAAATTGTTGCAAAGGTTAGATGTTATGTAAAAACTTTTTCAAATTTAAACCTGGTATATTCATCTAAAGAGTCGAAATATTCTTTTATGGATTCATTTTTGATTAAGTTTCCAAAAGAATCATAGGTTATATTTTGAAGTTGGTCATCTTCTTCAAGACGATTAACCATGTTTATGGATAAACCTAAATTTACTAATTTAATTTTATTTGGACTTGTAGTTCCAAGTACGGTTTCATTGTATTCATCCACTGAAATCAAGTCCAAATCTAACATTAAATTAAAAAAATTATTCAATTTATAATTAACAAAATCTTCTTCCAAACAAACTTTTACAACAGAAAGATTTATTAAGTATTTATCTTCTTTATTGGTTAAATTCACGTAAACATCTTTAGGGTTTTCATAAAATCTTGTAGGATGTTTTATTTCGCCAAATGTTTCGCCAATATAATAACATTTATCTGAAATCTTGGAATTTTGTATTCGTTTAAAATATCTGTATTGCTTTACAATTTTTTCATGTAATGGTTTTGGATTGTTGCGAATAAAGAATTTATAAAAATTTCTAGCTTGTTCATTTTTTAAACGCTTTATTTCATAATCTGAAATAGACTCATCCAAATTCTCTATAAATACTTTATAAAATTTATCTATAATATTTTTACTTCGATACTCCTTATCATTCTTGTATAATTCAATTCTGCTTTTTATTAATGATGTAATTTCTAATGAATTCTTATA
>CATJOM010000053.1 GCA_949741915.1 uncultured Candidatus Melainabacteria bacterium
AGATAAAAAAATATAATATAGAATTTTATCACTATATAACTATTAGATTCATAGTGATAAAATTTGCGACAACCTGATGAGATTTCTATTTGATATGTAGTGATAAAAATTTACACCTAAAATTTATGTAGGCAATCCTGTTTAAATGTTCTTATTTTATATTATATATAAATTTTAAAAACAAAAAGTACAACCAGAGAGAATGCGGGTATGAGCGGTACGCTCTCACCAACTGAGTTACCGAGCTATGTTATTGGTTTTATCTTCTTCATTTGTTTTGCCTTAAAACTCACTTATATTAAGGTTTTTAGCTTTGCTTTTGGCAGTTGACTCTATAGATACAAGCCATGCGCTCGTACTTTTGCATAATCTTCTGAACTATGAGAAATATCCAGTAGTGCTTTATACAAGACCTTCCTTTATTGCCTTAACTGCAGCTTGTGTTCTATCATCAACTACTAATTTTTGTATAATATTACACACATGCGCTTTTGATGTGTGTTCGCTGATATGAAGCATTTTTGCAATTTCTAAATTAGATTTACCCTCTACTACTAATTTTAGCACTTCATATTCTCTTTCCGTAAGATTGGCATGCTGTGCTCTGAAATTTGCCCTTGAACAAGTTTTTTGAGGAATTACGCTTGCGCTTTGGGAATTTCTTAACACGCTAACTGCTTTTGGATCTATCCACATGGCACCTTCATTAATGGTTCTGACAATCATTACAAGTATATCGCTCTTTATGTCTTTGAGCACATATGCATTCACCCCTGCTTTTAAAGAATCTGTGACATCGGAATCTTTTATATGTGATGTTAAAATTATTATTTTTGTATTTGTAATCTCATCTGATATTTTTTTAACAACATCAATGCCATTAATATCGCCTAAAACTAAATCAAGAATTGCAACATCAGGATGCTGCGTTTTTATTTTTTCTACTGCATCCTTACCGTTTTCAGCTTCAGAAACAACTGTCATGTCTTCATGCTTTGAAAAAAGGCTTTTAAGACCAACTCTTATTAACTTATGATCATCCGCAATAAGGATTCTGATTTTTGATTCAATATTAGACTTTTTTTCTGAAAATGGTTTATTTTGAATACTGTTATACATATTATTATTTCTCCTGAAAAACATTTGTATTTTATTCAAGCAGTATTAAAAATTCATTCTACCTTGGCCAAACAAAGGTATATATTATTATTTTCTTTATTATTTAAATGTTTTTATGCATATTTTTTTTCGCCAAGCTTTGTTAAAGGTAAAAATAAAATATGTGGTGCAGAAAGGCGTTTATATTGTATTTGTTTTTTCTTTTAAAGAAAATTAGTTTCTCAAATGATTTTTTTGCTTAATTTACATAATATACATTATAGATACGTATCTAATAGATTTAATAAAGGCGCAGATTACTTGTTTATTCGTTAACTTTTGAATTACCTGGTGCCAAAAAATCAAATACTTAAAAAAATATTATAGTGCCACTAGTATGTTTTTAGGCTAGATTGTCCAATCTAGGTTTTCTGTTCAATTGCATTGACAAAATATAGAATATATATGCTGATTCTAAACAATTAATTAATAAGCCTATATTTTATACAGAGAAAAAGTTGTTTTAATGTTAGAATAAAACCATGCTAAATAAAAAATATGACTTGACAGTAATCGGTGGGGGTCCAGCTGGAATCAGCTGTGCATACAATGCTGCAAAAATGGGCCTTAAAACTCTTCTTGTTGAAAAAAATAATTATTTAGGTGGACAAATTACGGGTGCTCTGGTTATTCCCATGATGAAAAGCGCCTCAGAAGATATTAATATTGATTTTTTTAACCGCCTCATAGAAAATGCGAGGCAGTATGATGCCCAAATTACATATGATGACGGCAATAGCGGTTGGTTTAATCCTGTGATGCTAAAAATCATATTCGAAAAGATGCTACAGGATACAGGGGTGGAGATTTTATTTGAAACAGAGCTTATTAATGCTAACTGTAGTGATAAAAAAATCAAGTTTATTAATATCAAATCTCGTGATTTATCACTACAAATCGAATCGAAATATTATGTGGATTCTACTGGCGATTCAAAATTTTGCGAAATAGCAAAATGCAATTTTATTGATGATAACGGGAAATATCAACCTTCTTCGCTCAGGTTTATTGTTTCAAATGTAAATTTAGAAAAATTTTCAACGCAAATCCTTAAATTAGATACAGATAGGAACGTTACAACAGCGTGTAGAATAGGTTCTGAAATACATCTTTCAACAGCTTATACGTTTGATTCCAACAAGGTTTGGGGGCTTTCCAGGATATTTCATTCAGCAATTTTAGCAAAAGACTTAGAATATAGTGACACAGCCTATTTTCAGACTTTTACTATTGCTGGCATGCCAAATAGCCTTGCTTTTAATTGTCCAAGACTTCAAAATACTTCTGAGACAGACATATTCTCATACTCAAACTCTTTAATCCGAGCGAGGGCAACCATTTTAAGGCTCCATAATTTCATGAAAAAATATTTTGATGGATTTAATAATTCTTTTGTTTCCCAAATAGCAGATATAACAGGGGTGCGGGTTTCTAAACGCCCAAAAACAAAATATATCTATAAGCTTGATGATATAAAATCGGGTAAGAATTTTCAAAATATTGCTCTTGCAGCAGATTATCCGATTGATATTCATTCTAATAAACAAAATTCTTCAACCCTGCAAGCTGTTAAAAAATATTTTTTGCCAATTGAAGCATTAATGAGCGCTGATTTTGATAATCTTTTTGTTGCTGGACGCAATTTAGGGGCAGAATTTGAAGCGCAGGCTGCACTAAGAATACAAAAAAGTTGTCTTTCTATGGGTGAAGCTGTTGCTAAATATATTCATAAAATATTACAGGAAAAGGAATTATAAGTACAACTCTTGGAGAGTTTTTACCTTCATAATTTTCAAGTTTTGTAAACTTTTGTAAAAATTTACCATTTTTTTTAAATTTAATGACAACTTTTTTCTATTATGATACTTATACTATACGTTAGCATATAAAGCTTTTAATTAACAATTCAAAATGACAATAAATAATATATTATAACTTGGGAGAACAAAATGGAGACCAAATTTTTTATTAACTCTATGGGGAATCAGCCTCAAAAGGTTAGCAATTCATCAAAAAAGTCTAGCATAAACTATTCACAGATTAAAAACGCTGGCTTGCAACAAGATACTTTTACGAGTACTTTTACAGGAAATAATAAAGAAGAATCAAGCCCATTATCAAAGCTCAGACAATTATTGTTGCTTGCTGGATTCACTGCCACAGGTGCAACCACACTAGCTGGATGCAACCCGCCAGTTGACAAGAAAAATAATGTTGCTAATGCATCAACAAAAAGTGCCCAACAACAAGCTGTTGACAAAGCGAATTCTAAAGCAACAACTGCACCGGCAGCCAAGAATACGGGCATCAATGAATCACTGAAAAAAGAAGATATTGAAGCATTGAGCACGAATTTCAATATTCCAGATAAAATTAAAAAAGAGTTTGCGACCGTTAGCACTATTTATTCAGGCCGCACTCAGGTTCAATACAAGCCAGCTGTCAGCACACAAAAAATTATATCCAAACAGAAAGCTAATCAAGAACAATACAGAAGCAAAAAAAATGTTGCTTACAGCCTTAGAGATTCATTAGGAAGGCTCAAATTCAACTCTTCACTTAAAAAGGCTGGAATAAATGTTACAAACGATGGCACAGGAAAAAATTCCTTATTAAATAATGCTGCTGAACAAATACTTCAGTCTAATCCTTCATTAGGAAAAGCTATACCAGAAATTTACGGCATGAAGAATTTGGATGAATTAGCAGAATATGCTGACAGCAAGGGCTTAAATTATTATGATTTGGTTCTCGATGCAAAACTTTCAAAAGCAGTTAAAAATCAAGTTGCAAGCATCAAATTACCAAATATGCTGTTTGCAATTCCTGATTCCGACGATTCCAAAATTGGCGGAAATGAGGTAACTTATAAAACCTATACAGCAAAAAGAAGCACTGTTGATGTTGACAGCAAAAAAACAGCAGGAAAATTAAAAGATGGTGAATATCAAGGCGCAAAACAGGCTATTATAAAAGAATATAATCTTGATTCAAAGTCTGCAGGCTATAATGCTGCTGTAAATGCAATATTATTCCAAACTGCAAATGACCCAAGAAACTTCAAAAAACTTGGTGCTGATGCATCCAAATTAAACGATAATCAAAGAACAGATTTATTGCTAAAGGCAGGAAACATAAAAGGTCTACATCTTCCAGATAATGTAGTGGTTTCAAATGTGGGCAGAGTTGATAGCACTGATGACAATAAATATCTTGAATATATCACAACAAATAAAAAAATCTACGAAATTGCCCCTTCTAAATATCTGAAAGGCAAAAAATTAGGCAAGGATGCAGTCATAATGGAACTTGATAAAAAAATCGATTTATCAAAACCTGTGGCTGGACAAGTCAGAAAACTTAATGATATCCTGCAATATTATACTACCCCTGGTGAAAATAAACCATTAATGCTCTTTGATAAAAATGGTGTATCTTTTATGAATATCAACACAAAGGCTGATGAAGAAATAGCAGATGCAGCAAAAACAAGCTTTATCTATAATTCTGATAATCTTGGCATATTTACTGCACCGCAAACAATTAATGGAAAATATGAGATGTTTGGTGCATTTGATGTAATTGATTACGAAATGGCTGACCTTATTAAAGATAAGGTAGAAAGTCGCATCAATGACAAGATGACCGCAGAAGAAAAAGGGAAAGAACTTGCAAGCATCAGAAAAGAAGTGCTTGCAAAACATGCGGACGGTAAAATTGAAAACTTCATGAAATATCTAAACCTTGATTTGGATAGAGCAGGGGCAATTAATTTCTATGATTCCGAAGGCAATTTATTATTCTTAAACAAGGATGGTTCACCTGTAAGTCTTAATTTTGATACATTCTATGTTAATTTTGCAAAGATGAAGACTATAGAAATAAAGGCAGACTCAGAGAACGATGGCAACGTAACTGATAAAGACAATGAAAATAATAAAGATGACGTAATCGATAAAGACAAGGATTCAGATATAGACAAAGATTCGGATATTGGTAAAGACTCTGACACAGATTCAATTCCAGACTCTGACACAGATTCAATTCCAGACTCTGACACAGATTCAATTCCAGACTCTG
>CATJOM010000054.1 GCA_949741915.1 uncultured Candidatus Melainabacteria bacterium
AAAGACCTCATCAAGCCTTGAATTACTTGACACCTATGGAGTATTACAATAACATGACTAAAAATATTGCTTAGTCTAATATGTTATGAACCAGGACAAAAATTGTTTATTATAATGTTTTATATTATAATAATGTCTGCAATTATATTAGTTTGGAAGTTGAATTTTGGGCAACTTAATACAAATTAACAGGCTTATTTATGAGATAAGAGGCCAAAAGGTAATGCTCGATAGTGACCTTGCAAAGCTTTATGAGGTAGAAACAAGAGTTTTAAATCAGGCAGTTAAAAGAAACATGGAGCGCTTCCCGGATGATTTTATGTTTCAATTAACAAAGGAAGAAACTGAAAACTTGAGGTCACAATTTGTGATATCAAGTTGGGGTGGCACAAGAAAATTGCCATATGCCTTTACAGAACAGGGTGTTGCAATGCTTTCAGGTGTTTTGAAAAGCAAGCGTGCAATTCAAGTTAATATTCAAATAATGCGCACATTTGTAAAATTAAGACAATGGGCGCTGGATAATAAAGAACTTGCAGAAAGATTAACAGAATTAGAACATTATTTTATGCAGCACTGTGAAGAAAACAGAGTAGATTTAGCTGAAATCAATAAGGCTCTCATGCTTTTAATGGACAGAACAAAGCCGAAAGAAATTGGTTTTAAGACTGAATAAATTTTGATGCCGGGTTTGTGCTCCCTTATTAAAGAATGGTGAAATATTTCCCGTGCTTTAATTGTATTTAGTTTGAAAGGCACAAAAATACGGTATCACAAAGGCGCTCGAATTAATTTTTTGAGCGCCTTCTGTATTTTTTATTTAGAATCTCTTTTTATCCCTGGACAATTCCTTCTTTTATTGCCTTAACTGCGGCTTGCACTCTATCATCTACACATAATTTTTGCAAAATACTGCAAACATGAGCCTTTGCTGTGTGAACCGATACAATTAATTCTTTTGCAATTTCTGTGTTACTCTTTCCTTTTACAAGAAGCTTTAATACTTCGGTTTCTCTATCTGTTAAGTGTCCTTTTGCATCAATTGGTTCGTGCTCATTTAATAATTTAACATTCTCTGGTTTTGGGAAAAGTTTTAGTGCAAGTTTTGCAACATTAGGATCAATCCAGCATGCACCCTGTGCAACCGATCTTATTACCTCTGAAAGCGCCTTGGGGTCAATGTCTTTAAGGCAATATGCAATAGCGCCTGAGCCTAGTGCAGCAAGCACTTCTTCTTCTCTTTCATGAGATGTTAAAATTATTACCTTTACATCGGGACATATTTCTTTTGCCTTCATCGTAGCCTCGAGGCCGTTCATCCCGGGTAAACCTAAATCCATAAGGATTACATCTGGTTTTTCCCTTCTGATAAATTCAATCCCTGCTTCGCCTGATTCAGCCTCGCCAATAACATCAATGTGTTCAAACTCATTAAGAGCATACCTTAAGCCTACTCTTGTTAATTTATAGTCCTCAACTATAATTACCTTTATCGGGTTTACTTTTGTCTGTGTTTTTGTCGCCATCATTTAATACCTTTCAATGAACTTATTTATTGTTAAAACAATACTACAAGTTAAGTTTTGTTTCCGATATTACCCAAAGGGATAGTTTTTGAAGTTACCCGACAAGATATATTGTCCGTTTTTGATATACCTAAAGATTACCTCTTTTATATTTTAATTCAGCCTGTAAATTTCAACAATAAAAATAATTCAGCGTAAATAATTTCATATTTTAATTATAACATATTTTTAAGTGCTATTTAATATAATAAAAAGCCCTTTGAACTTTGTTTGGAAAATCAAAGGGCTTTTAAATATTTCTATAGTTTAGAAGCAACCATTAAAGTTGTTTCAGCTAATCTTGTTGAATAACCCATTTCGTTATCATACCAAGAAATAACCTTAACCATATTGTCGCCCATAACTTTTGTTAATAATGAGTCAACAGTTGAAGATTGTGATGAACCAATGTAGTCAGAAGATACAAGTGGTTCTTCAGAATAGCAAAGAACTTTGCCGTCAGCTGCTTCTTTAAGAGCTGCGTTTACTTCTTCAGCTGTAACTTTCTTTTCAGTTTCAAATACAACGTCAACAAGTGAAACGTCAGGAGTTGGAACTCTCATTGCAAAGCCGTCTAATTTTCCTTTTAATTCAGGAAGAACTAAAGCAACAGCCTTAGCAGCACCAGTTGTTGTAGGAACGATGTTTAAAGCACCAGCACGAGCTCTTCTTGGGTCTTTGTGGCCAGCATCAAGAATTCTTTGATCACCTGTGTATGAGTGAACAGTTGTCATTAAGCCCTTAACAATGCCGAATTTTTCTTTAATAACTTTTGCAACAGGAGCTAAGCAGTTTGTTGTGCAAGAAGCCATAGAAATTACATTGTGTTTAGCAGGGTCATATTCATTTTCGTTAACACCAAGAACAATTGTCTTATCTTCGTTTTTAGCAGGAGCAGAAATGATAACTTTTTTTGCACCAGCTGTGATGTGAGCCTTTGCTTTTTCAGCATCTGTATAGAAGCCTGTTGATTCAACAACAACTTCAACACCAAGTTCAGCCCAAGGAAGATTTGCAGGGTCTTTTTCAGCATAGAATTTAATCTTTTTGCCGTTGATTACAAGGCCATCTTCAACAACTTCTACAGTGCCGCAGAATTGTCCCATAACTGAGTCATATTTAAAAACATGTGCAGCATTTGCAGGTGTTAAACCAGGGTCATTGATTGCAACATAGTCAATCTTATCATAAATACCTTCTCTGATGGCAGCTCTCAGAGTGTTTCTGCCAATTCTGCCGAATCCGTTAATCGCAACTTTTTTGTTTGCCATAACAAGCTTCTCCTTCTATAAAAAACTAACAAGCCTTTTATATTATAAAAATGGAAAATTTTCAAGCAGGATATTTATTTATGATATATAATTGGCTTATTCGGACTTGCGGTAGAAAAATGCAAAATTGAGCATAAAAGAGAAAGTAGAATATAAATTTTATTCAGTGATTGATGCTGTTATAATGGCTGGCATTATCATTTTGATTACAGGTTTATATTATCTTATGGTGAAAGCAGGAATTCCATATCAGAACCCGCCGCTAGATTTAAGAATAAAATATACAGTTAATATGAGTATAGGTGAAACACTTTCAGGAATAGGTTTTAAAACTATGCTATGCGGGATTATTATTCGTCTTGTTTCAAAATTAATGCGTAAAAAAGTATTAAAGTAAGCAAGTTTTAATTTTATTATGCAACGGATAGTCGCTAATTTTTCTGTTTTATTAATGAAGTAAACTTATAAACCGAATTTTGTAATGCGAAAATGATTTATTATTTACTCGCTCTTAAATTTTTTATTAAATTCTTCAATCTGTTTTTTGGTAGCGTCAAAATTGTTTATACTAAACTTATATTTTTTGCAGTTATCACACATATTACAGGATTCTATTGAAAAATCTTCAAAATAATTGCACAAATACTTCATTCTGCAAATATCGGTATTTGCATAATCAAGCATTTTATCGAGTTCTTTTAATTTTTGCTGCATCTGCCAAACAAAATAATCTTCATCAAGCTTTGGGGCATTTGGCCTGTAATAATAATATTTCTCCTTTGCAAAAACTATATTTTGATCATATAAATCATTTAAAAGTGTATCTGTGTCTGATTCACTTAAATATAATTCTTCCGCAAGAACAGCTTTAGTGTATGGTTTTAATTTAAGCTTATTTATTGCATACCTGTATTTTTTAATGTGTGGTCTGGAATTTTCAATGAAAAATTCAGCAAGCTCTCTGTCTTTTTGATTGTATAATAGTACTATCTGTGAAAGTTTTCCGTCTCTTCCTGCTCTTCCTATTTCCTGGTAATAGCTCATTAGATTTTCAGGAATTTGAAGATGGATAATAAACCTCATATCTTTTTTATCGACCCCCATCCCAAGGGCATTTGTTGAGGCAATAACCTTGTATCTATCCTCAAAGAAATCTTTTTCAATAGCAAGCCTTTTCTTTTTATCGAGCCCGGCATGGTAATAACAGGAGTTTATCCCGTTAAAATTCAGCCATTCCGCTACAAGTTGCGTATCAGCACGTTTTGGACAATATATAAGTCCGTTCCCCTTTGTATTCTTTATTATCCTTAAAAGCCAGTATAATTTTTGGTCATTATCATTGCAAAAAATAGAATGCAATTGAAGATTTTCTCTGTTAAGACTACCCTTTATGATTTCAAGGCTGTCTCCAAGCTGCATTTTAATATCATCAACCACTTTGGAAGTTGCTGTTGCTGTAACAGCAAGGATTGGGAACTTTTCTGGAAGTGAATTCACAAGGTTTAAAATTCTTCTGTACGAGGGCCTGAAATCATGTCCCCATTGCGATATGCAATGTGCTTCATCTACAACCACCATGGCGAGCCTTATCTTTGATAAAAATTCAAGACAAACGTCATTTTCAAGCCTTTCGGGGGCAATGTATAAAATTGAAACTTCATTTCTTTGAGCCTTTTTGAATATTTCAAGGTTGGTCTCTTCATCCTGCTCTGCATTAATGCACTCAGCCTTTATTCCTTTTTGCTTGAGGCTTAAAACCTGGTCTCTCATTAAGGATAGAAGCGGCGAAAATACTATGGTTAGGCACTTAGATTCTTTGTAGAATATGCTTGCAGCATATTGATAGCAAAGCGATTTTCCAAATCCTGTTTTTTCAATGATTAAAACCCTTTTGTTCTCTAATATTTTTGAAACAACAAGCCACTGGTTATCAAAAAACTTTTCATACCCTAATTCTTTAAGCCTCTTCTCGTGGTATTTTCTGTCTAAATTCTCAATATTATTTTGTACAAAATTTACATCTAGCTTTTCGCTTGCTTCTATTTTTCTTATTTTTATTTTTGAATAATCAACATTTGAAATACGAAGCGCTGGACGGCTTCCGCCTGTTTGCAGTATCTTATTTTCTTCTATTAATTTTTCTATTGCAAATTTAATGGTATTTGCAGAATATTTTTTTAAAATTCCAAAAAATTTTGAATTTATAGGACCTTTATAGTATTCTTCAACAAAATAGCTTTTATGAACAGCATCAGAACCTTTTAAAATTTTAACAATGCCGGATATTCCAAATTCGCCGTTAAATTTTTCAATACACTTTATAATTAGATTTTCTTCTTCATCTGACAGGCCAGCCACTAATTTTGTTTCTTTTGTCTTTTTTATTTTAATTGGAATTTCGGGTTTTTCAACGCTATTTTCCTTCATATAAGCAGTAATTAAGTCTATAATCTTTTTGCCGTATTTTTCAACTTTTGCCTTGCCAAAGCCTTTTATAGCCTCAAGTTCTTCTTCGGACGTCGGTAAATATTGAACAAGTTCATCCAGGCTCTTATTGTTAAATATGCAATAGCTTGGCAGATTTTCTTCCTTTGATAAATCAAACCTTAATTCTCTTAATTCTTCAAACAGGCTATTCATAAACAAAATCATATCATAAATGATTATTATTCACTGATGAGCTCTGATGCATGATAATTTGGTTCATTCGGGTCTGCGGTTTCATTTTTAAGTGAATCCGCTAAAAGGGTCCTTAATGTAATATTATCAACAGGCTCGGTATTAAAGTGCAAATTCAGATATTCAGCCCGCTCTGATAGCGCAAGTGTTCTGTCTGTTGCTATTGTAAAAGTTCTATTGGGATATTTTGCCTTCCCATCCTTATCAAGAAGTTTTACCCATTCCCTGTTTTCTTTTATTTCTATCTGTAAAACCTTATCCTCATCTTCATTCGAATTAGCTTTTCTTGTTACCCTTAAATTATCAGAATATTCAAGGAATGTAGGGTTTGAAAGCCCCATATTCTGTTTTTGAAGCGAAACTTCAAAAATTTCTTTGAGTAATTCTATGGAACAATCTTTTATTCTGTATAAGCCAAAATCCATATTTGCAGCATCTGCAATATTATACCAGTTTATGGGTTTACCCTTCTCTGGCAAAATTTCTCTCAAATGCTGGTTTTTGCAAATTCCAATATCGCATTTCAGTGTGTCTCTGAATTTGTTTGAGATATATGTGCCAAATGTTGTGGGCGTACTTAATTTTTCGTCATAGTTTCTAAATTGAAGTGAATAAGGTGAATGTTTAGTCACCATTTTTGTAAATTCTAAATTTTTAGGGCCTTTTAATATGTGGGCATATTCTTTGCTGATGGGAAATGGGTTATTAATATCTGAATTATCAACAACATCAGGATTGCCTTTAAGAGGTGAATAATCATAATGATTATCTTTTAATTCTAATGGTGTAAAATGAAATCCATCTTTATCATTCTTTATTTCAAAAGCACCTTTTCCTTGTGCAGGCGGATACAATACTCTTGTATTATCTGCCGTATAATCTTCTATGCTATGAGGATGTCCTCCAATTACAAGTTCTACATTCTCCATCTCTAATTCTTTTTTAGCATATTCTAATAATTCGTTTGCTTTTTTGGGCATATCATGAAGCATTAAGATTATTTTATCCGGTTTAACTCCATCCTTTTGATAGTATTCTTTAGCGTATTTTAGGGCTTTCTTCTCTTCTTCAACTCCAAGCTCAAATAAGTTTGACTTATTAACAGAAACACCAGTTACAAGTATATTTTGCTCATTGTCATCTACTTTATCTTTTATCATTATGTATGGTTTTATAAAATCAAGTTTTTTATAATTCATTTCGCGTTTGGGTATTTCTTCTAATGCAAAACAGTAAGATGCGCTTACAAATTTTATTCCGGCATCAAACATTTTTTTAAAAGATTCAACTACTTTATCCTGATAAGATGACATATCTCCTAAACCATTGTCATAAAAGGCTGAAAGGTCCATATTGCCAAGGTTGAAGATAATATCTATGTCAGGATTTCTTTTTTTGAAGGTGGTATATAAATCCGCCATACTATCGAGAGAATAATTTTCGCCAAGACAATCTCCACAGTCAAGGAAAAATACAGGTTCGTCTTTAGGTCTCCTTCTTTCGATTTCGCTGAACGTTGAAGCCACCATAGGCACCCTGGTATGGCTATCTGTTGCAGTATAATATGCGCCAAGAAAACTTAATGTATTAGGAAGTTTGCCTGAAATATTGTTACTGGTTAAGCTAATTCTATCTTGTCTTATTGTATTTTTTGCCTGAATAGGCGGAGTAAAATTTTTGTAATAAGAATATCCTGCTTTCAATATTTTCATTATTATAAAATCTCATATTTTTCAACACAATTAATGCCTTTTTATAAAACTCATAAATTTTAAACTTTGCTAATGCGGTTAATTTTCGTTACAAAAGCTTACATTGTTTAACTAATATTTTTTGCATCACACTTCAAAATAACACCTTGAGCACTTTGAACATCCCCTGCACCATTCTTTTTGAAGGCAATATGTGCAATCTTCTTTAAAATATTTTTCAGCTATTGGCGGACTGAATAAATTTGTCTGCAGGTATTCTTTTGTACTTTTAATATTAAACATCTGCTTTTTTGCGCTCTTATAATTCAAATTGCACAGATAAGCGTATTTTGCCTGCTCCGCCTTATTCTTAAACGTAATTTTTTTATTATCCTTTATAAATACATTCCCTGTTTCAAAAAAACTAAATGTAACATCGCACCTTTTGCACTCATCCGATAATTGCTCCACCCAGTTGTAAAAAAGCGGTCGCGTACTTTCATAATTCTCACCTCCGCACCATACGTTTTCTATTTGACCTGTTTTTAAGTATTTTTCAACAGAAATTTTCCCAATAAATGGCGCTATCATAATTCCTTTGTGCAAAAATGGTAAATCAAGCAATATTGGTATTCTCTCATCTGCTCGTTTTTGGTTTTCGCAGGTTACATGAAACCATAAATTTTCATAATTTAAGTTTTTAGGCAGTGTCTTTAATACCCTCTCGGGGCGTTTTGTAATGAATATAAAAACAACATCCGGCCGTTTTTGTATAATCTCCCATGCCTGTTGCCGCCAGGGGTCTGCTTCTTCAAGGAAGAAATCAGATGTCATACAAACCCTTAAATACTCGCCGCTTTTTATTTTATAATTGCCTGATTTGTCTTTGTGTAAAGGATAGTCAAAATTATTCTTCACACGAAAAATATCCGCACCGGATTTATCCCGTTTGGCATCCAAAAAGTACATATAACAATTGTCGCAGCCTTCGCTTTTCTTTGTGCAGCCATGCCATGGGTTCCATATGTCATGCATTTTTTGATATTAGCACAAATATAGGTAAGTAAATGCCACTTATGCTATAATTATTTAAGCCGCTATAGTGAGGATTTTATGATGGATGAAAAAGAAAAAATGCTAAAAGGGCTGTTGTACGATGCAAACTATGACAAAAGTCTTATTGAAGAACGTACTAAATGTAAAATTCTTTGCGCAAAATACAACAGTCTGTCATATGATGATTTTGCAGGTAGAAAAGCTTTACTAAAAGAAATTTTAGGCACTACAAAGGAAGAATTTTTGATTGAACAGCCATTTATGTGCGATTATGGATACAATATAACAATTGGGCAAAATTTTTATTCTAATCATAATTTGATTATTTTAGACCCTGGTAATGTAGAATTTGGGGATAACGTATTCATAGGGCCAAATTGCAGTTTTTATACGGCAGAGCATCCAATTGATGCACAAACAAGAAACAAAGGCCTTGAATATGCAAAGCCAATTAAAGTCGGTAGCAATGTATGGTTTGGCGGCAGTGTCACTGTTATTGGAGATGTAACCATAGGAGATAACGTTGTAATTGGTGCAGGAAGTGTTGTAACAAAAAATATTCCGTCCAATTCAGTTGCTGTAGGCAATCCCTGTAAAGTAATTAAAAATATCTAAGAAATGGAGCCGATTTTTTATTCGGCTCCTCTCAGCTGTTAATCGTTATTGGTAAGCGATGTCAATCAATATAAAGTAAATTTTTAAAGGCGTAAAACTTGAATCTATTTCAAATTCTCCTTATAAAATTTTTCAATCTTATCGAAAGGAATTTTTTCTAAATTATTATATAAGTCAACATGGTTTGCACCCTTAATTATCAACAATTCTTTGTTCTTGCCTTTTAGTTTTTTGTATGCATCTTCTGAAAAATACCTGCTATGCGCATTTTCACCATGGAGCATAAGTACTGCATTTTGAATTTCGCCGCTGTATTCAAGTATCGGCATATTCATAAACGATAATGAAGATGTCATATTCCAGGCTCCGTTAGAGTTTATAGAGCGTTTATGAAAGCCGCGCTCTGTTTTGTAATATCCAAAGTAATCCTTTACAAACTGCGGCTCATTTCCTGTAAGTTTCTCAGGCAAGCCTGAGCCTGGTGTATACACACCGTTCTTAAAATCTTCCGTCCTTTGCTTATTCAAAACCTTCTTTTGTTCATAGCGTGCCTTTTCATCCATAGAATCAAAATAACCGTTTGTATTTACTCTGCTCATATCATACATAGTTGATGTGACAGTAGCCTTAATTCTTGTATCCATACTGGCAGCATTTAGTGCAAATCCTCCAAAGCCGCATATGCCAAGGATTCCAATTTGTTCGGGATTAATATTATCCTGATTGCTTAAAAAATCAACAGCCGCAGAAAAGTCCTCAGTATTAATATCCGGTGATGCAACATGTCTTGGTTCCCCGCCGCTCTCACCTGTATATGAAGGGTCAAAAGCCAGGGTTGTAAAGCCTCTTTCTGCAAGTGTTTGCGCATATAAACCGGATGCCTGTTCCTTTACTGCTCCAAAGGGCCCGCTAACTGCTATAGCTGGTAATCTTCCCTTGCTGTCTTTTGGCGTATATAAATCTCCGACAAGTGTAATCCCATACCTGTTTTTAAAACTCACCTTTTTAATATTAACTTTTTCGCTTTTTTTAAAGGTTTTGTCCCAATTGTTGTCTGAAATGTTCTGCTGTGCAAATCTCATAGATGCGCCTCCTGAAATTAAAATAAATACCATGCAAATTAATAACCAAATTTTCATAATCTTGCATCCTTATTCCTTAATTTTCTTTATTACCCTGCAGGGATTGCCAACAGCAATTGAATTTGCAGGAATATTTTTTGTTACTACACTGCCTGCACCTATAATTGCTCCATCCCCTATAGTAACGCCGGGAAGTATTGTTGAATCTGCACCTATCCAGACATTTTTCCCTAGTTTTACTGCTTTGGCATACAATGAAGCCCTGTTCTTTGGGTTAATGTCATGATTAAGTGTTGCAATTGTCACATTATGTCCTATCAGGCACCCATCTCCGATTGTAATTCCGCCCTGGTCCTGAAATTTGCAGCAGGCATTAATAAAAACATTTTTGCCAATTTTGATATTCTTTCCGCAATCAGTGTAAAACGGAGGAAATAAACGAAAGCTTTTATCTATATCTTTGCCTGTCAATTTTGAAAATATACCAATAATTTCATCTGGCGTATGATATTTATTGTTTAATTCCACTGTGATTTTAAGCGCCTCCTGACTTAGTTTGTGGAACATTTCAAAAACCTTGGAACCAGCTTCAATTCTGTTATTGTTTTTCATAAAATCTAAAAATTTATCAATTTTCATCATTTAATATCTATCCTTTGAAAGCATATTTTCTCTAATAATCCTTAGGACAGTCTCTGCATACTCTTTATCTTTCCCATAAAAAATATGAGACGCCTCTGGTACAACGACAACCTTGTTTTTATCTGGGTTTTTGGTGTAGGAATTTATTTTTTCTATAAAACCTCTTGGGTCATTTTCAGTAAGACTATCTTTTGCGCCGATTACAAATGAGCCTCTAATTTTAATATTATTAAGTGAATTAACTTCTCCCTCATTGCTTATAACCGGGCAGTTTTTAAGATTATATGCTTTATAAAAATTTAGGGCTGTTTTTGCTGTTATTGGTGAGAAACCTCCAAACAGATATGGAAGAATTTCATCTTCTCTGCCAGCATTAACAAATTCTTTTGCCTTTTTAATGCAATCAGATATATTTGGCATAACCTTAAACCAATGCGCCAAATCTACCGGGGCTGAAACTATAAAATAATCCACAAAATCATCAGGTGTATTTCCAAGATAGTGAATAATTTTGTTTGAACCAAGTGAATGCCCTGCAAGAATTATATTTTTAAATCCTAAATCTTTTACATATTTTACATAAGACTCTACATCTTCATAAACAAAGCTGAAATCATCATTAAAAACACCTGCAATCTTTTGTTTGCCGATAGATAAATCAGAGTAGGTAATGCAGGAAAATGCATCCATTGCATGGCCAATTATGCAGGTAATATTATTTTTACTTAATAATTGCCCCGTTGTTAATAGTAAATCATTCTGAAAAACGTTGGAGCAAATTCCTGACATTATGATTGCAGCTGTTTCTTTATTGTTGCTGTTAAATATTGCTCCCTTAAGTTCAAGTCCTCTTTTGGTATGTATTCTGATAATTTCCATTGTTTTCACCTTTTTATCGTTATTGATGCCAACCAAATTTAAAAACAAAAAACAAGACAATCTTTCTGTTTTTGGTGATTGCGGTGTTTGTTCAAAAGGGCATTCACGTCGAATGATTATAATCTTATTTGTTCTGGTTATTTACTGGTATCATTTTAGTGAAATATTTTTTAATTAAAATAGAATCGTAATCTGCATCTTTTTAATTTTACAAAATTTCTGTGTTCATATATTTATTATTTATCAATATCTAAAAATAGCAAATACTTATATTATATAACGATAAATACTTGACAGGCATAATTAAAAAACTATAATAATCATTATGGAAATCAGAGTTTTAAAATATTTTCTTGCTGTTGCAAGAGAAGGCTCTATTACGGGTGCGGCAAATTCTTTGCATTTAACTCAGCCAACCCTTACAAGACAGTTGCAAAGCCTTGAAAAAGAACTCAATAAAAAGCTTTTAATAAGGGGTAAATACAAGGTTACCCTTACAAAAGAAGGCATGCTTCTAAGAAAAAGGGCTCAGGAAATCGTTGATATGGTTGAAAAAACTGAGGCCGAGTTTCAATCAATATCTGAAACCATAACGGGTGATATCTATATTGGTGGCGGCGAAACTGATTCGATGAAATATATAGCTGACATTATAAAACAATTGCAGGAAGAATATCCGAAAATAAAGTTTCATATCTATTCTGGAAACGCAGAAGATGTGACAGAAAAATTAGACAAGGGCCTGCTTGATTTTGGTGTACTAATTCAGCCTATCGATTTATCAAAATATGACAGCCTTTCTTTGCCAAGAAAAGATATCTGGGGTGTCATTATGAGAAAAGACAGCCCGCTTGCAAAAAATAATGTTATAAAACTTAACGACTTATTAGATGTTCCATTGCTTGCATCCCGCCAGATGTCTCCTAAATATTCGAAAGAAAGCGGCTTTCTGAGCTGGTTTGGCGATAAATTTGAAACCCTTAATATAGTTGCCACATATAATCTTGTATATAATGCAGCAGTTATGGTAAAGGCAGGAATAGGTTGCGCTGTCACCCTTGATAAACTTGCAGACACCTCTGTTGACAGCCAGCTTTGTTTTCGTCCATTGAGCCCAAAGCTTGAATCAGGTCTTGATATTGTTTGGAAAAAAAATCAAGTATTTTCCTCTGCCGCAAAAATATTTTTAGAAAAATTATATGATAGATTTAATAAGAAATAGAACCGGCCTTTTATTATGATTCAACCGTTTTCAACAAAAGCAAATAAAAGATAATCCGCCAAATAACAAATAGTTTAATTTTAAACGAAATCAGAGTTTGATTCAAAATAAAAAATACGGAATGAATATAAAATTATTTTAAGATTTCTAAAGAAACATCGGCATCAGAATTTTAAACTAAGCGGGGAACGGGGCTCGAACCCGCGACGTCAACCTTGGGAAGGTTGCATTCTACCACTGAATTACCCCCGCAGATAGTGTTTTGACCGGAATTTTATACAAAAAATAGCGGACGACGAGGCTCGAACTCGCAACAGCTTGCTTGGAAGGCAAGTACTCTACCAATTGAGTTACATCCGCATACATTACATTTAGTTGTCAAATTGTATTAAGAATACATACAAATATTACACTAAGCAAAGTTTTTTTTCAAGCAGAAACTTATGAGATGCTGCATTGTTACTTTTTTGCGAATATCGTTTAATTTCGCATGAATTTTTTTAAATCCAGCTTTAATATATCCAAAATTTCATCATAATTATCTGTCTTTGCAAATGCACAAGCAAACAACGGATGTTTGTTGTAGTTAATTTTTCTAAGTTCAAGAAGCGAAGAAAAATGCTCGGCAAAGGCTTCATAGTCAATTCTATTAAACAAAGACTTATCCACATCTTTTGGCACATCGGCAACCACGAAATAATATAACTCATCACCCTTAGTATTTAAAATCTTATTCCAATCCGGTTTTATTTGGTTAAAATAATACTCATAGACATTTATCCCAAAGGCATGATAAGCTAAATCGCACAAGCACCAGCCCGCAAAACGCATAGGGTTTACTTCAATAGGGATGATTTTATTTTCCTTTACCCTTAATTCTATGTGTGCTGGAAAATTAGATAATTCTGCGGCATCGGAAATTTTTTTGAATAATTCTTCGAATTTATTGAGCCAGGTTTCAATTATCTCCTTTGATGTAAAATAAGCTCTATCTGAAACATCGTCTCCCGATGCAAAAGGATGCTTGTATATATTTAAAATTATTGGCTGTCCATTTTTGTCAAAATAAACATCTGCTGCGTATTCTTCGCCTTCTATCATCTCTTCAATAATAAAATTTGAGGTGTCAACAACTGCCTTTGGGAAAAACTCTTTAAATTTTTCAACATCTTGGTCAATAGATTTTACAACTTTTCTCCATCCGTCAGTATTGTTTATAATATACACCCCGAAGCTTAAAAATCCGACAGACGGCTTCAAAACCACGGGAAATCTTAATTTTTCGTAATTGAAATCTTTTAATTTACCAAATGGAATTTCTTCAAAGAAAAAATCAGGATATATTTTGGAAATCAGTCTTCTGAATTTTGCCTTATCCTTAAATAATTCAATTTTTTCAGGCATGTCTCCAGTTTTAAGGTTGTTTGCTATCCAGCTGATTGCATTTTCGGAATTACAATAAATAGCTTTTTTGTCTTCTTTAATCCTCTTAATTGTAGTATTTTCATCTAACAATTTTAAATTTTGGTCAAGTTCAAGGTCTCTAGCGTCAGGATTTAAAAATGTCGGAAAATTATTCTTAACGGCAGTTTCCTGCAAAAACTCAGAAATATAAGGTTTATCTAGAATAAACATCTTACAGCCCCTTTAAAAGTTCACCAAGCCTTTTGATGCCTTCCTCAATAGTTTCACAGTCAGCATTTGTATAATTTAATCGCATCGTATTTACATTCTTTTTATTAATATAGAAGGGGTCTCCTGGAACAAATGCTACTTTCTTTTCAAGCGCTTTTGGAAATAATTCAAGCGCGCTTATATTTTCTGGCAAGGTTACCCACAAAAACATCCCGCCATCAGGTCTTGTGTATGAAACATTGGATGGAAAGTATTTATCCATTGAATCAAGCATAGCCTTGGCCTGTTTTTTATATAATTCTCTGATTTTTGCAATGTGTGTATCAAAATTATTATGTTCTAGGTAATCCCAAATCAGATATTGAGCAAAAACGTTTGTGTGCAGGTCACTTGCTTCTTTTGAAACGGAAATATTTTTTAACAATTCTCTATTCTGACAAATCATATATCCTGTGCGCATTCCAGGCGTTACTGTCTTTGAAAATGACCCAAGTAAAATACTATTTTTTAGCCTTCCTGCGCCAATGTAGGGTAAATGTTCTCCAGTAAAGCGCAATTCGCCGTATGGATCATCCTCAATTAATACAATATCTTTGTCTTTTAGAATTTCATAAACCTCTTCCCTGTTTTCCTTTGAATAAGTCAATCCTGTAGGATTTTGAAATTCAGGTATTGCATAAATAAGTTTGATATCATTATCTAAGGCCTCTTTTAACTGTTCAATATTTAATCCATTTTCTGTTAATTCAACCATATGAAATTTTGGCTGATACTGTGAAAATACCTGAATGGCGCCAAGATAGCTGGGTTTTTCTAAGATAATACCATCATTCTTATCAAGTATGGTTTTGCCAGCTAAATCTAGTGCCTGTTGAGAACCTGTTGATATTAAAACATCTTCATAAGTTAAGTTGAGCCCGAATTTTTTATTATAACGCCTTGCAATATAGTCTCTTAATTCAAAAATTCCTGGCGTCAAAGAATACTGAAACACGGCACTGCCATAGGTTTTAGTAATTCGTTCCATAGATTTTAATAAATCGTCCTGAGGAAATGAGACAGGGTTTGGCAATCCGCCTGCAAAAGAGATAATCTCAGGGTCTGCCGCAGTTTTTAGAATGCTTCTTACAAAAGATGGCGGAGTTGATTTAATTCTTTCAGATAACAGATTTTCCATAATTCTTATTCCTCTCGTTTTGATGTGCTGATGAACTTCAGCATAAAATATTATACTATCAACGCAGGATACAAACAATAGGGTGAAATTATCGTAAATAAATTGCCAATTTGATAAAAAATGTATAAATTAAATGATATGATGAAAAAATTAGTGTTTTATATTTTAATTGCATTTATTGCTTCAAAAGTTTTTACATCGGCAGGGTTTGTTGACTTTGCAAATAAAAATAATACTTTAAGAACATTGTTCAATAAAAATAATGATGATAAAGATGGGATTCTGACAAATTCATCATTTAAAATTGTGCCAAAAACTGCACTTCATTGTTATGACCTTATAAAGCAGAGTGCATATGACAAGGCAACTTTTTGTTACAAAAACGAATTAGTAAAAGATAAAAATAACCCTGAAATTTATTATTATCTTGCATATGCATACCGCGAAAACAGAAATTTTGAGCCTGCAATTTATTATGCCAATTATGTGATAAAGAACTGGAAGGACACAGAATATGCAGTTCAGGCTAATAAAATCTATACCGGTGCAAAAAATGATTTGGAACAAAAAGAAAGGCTTGAAACCACAGATAAGCCTGATTATTATGATGAGATTAAAAGCCCTACCCATTGGGGCAAAATGCCTATAACGGTTTGGATAGAGCCCGGTCATAATACTGCAAATCTTTTAAATGCTTTTAGTAATTGGCAAAATGCACTTTATCCTGTTGTAAGTTTTCATACGGTGCAAAAGGAAAAAGAAGCTGATATTGCAGTCATATTTGATGACCCCACCAAACATTGTACGGATAAAAATGCAGTAGGTTGCGCTATATGGAGGGCGTACGCTCACAATAATACAGAATTTTATGATGCAAAAATATATCTGGCGCAATATGATAAGGATGGAACAAGATTTTCTGATACTTATATATACAGCGTTTTATGTCATGAAATAGGTCATGCGATTGGCATTGCAGGCGCACATAGTAAAAACAGAAGTGATGTAATGTATGAAAATGAAGGAAAATACAATACTCGCCCCACACAAAGAGATATTAGAACCGTTATGAAAATATATGGAAAATAAATCAATTTGCTTTGTTTGTTTTGTCCTTAAAAATAAATGTCTTAAAAATAACAAAAGACAACACGGCCACAGGCGGAATTACAATAGCTTCCGCAAGATATTTATTTAAATGCAGCGTGTCTATTAAAAAGTTTAGGGAATAATTATTCACATAATATGTAAAAATATAGGATAGAAAGAATTTAAAAATTAAACTGTTGTCTTTGTTTTTAAAGACAATTGAGCCTGTGGTTTTGAAATTCCAAAAAATGCTCAAAATATATGATATTAAAAGTGCATCCGAAGGTTTACAAGAGAGTGTGACAAATAAGGCATACATTGAATAACCAAACATGGTATTCACAGCCCCCACAAATAAAAATTTTACAAACCTTCTTTCAAGGTGTTGTAAAATTCCCCAGAATGATTTTGTATAAATCCAGTCAAAAACTTTAAAAAGCATAGAGCGCAAAAAATTTTTTCTCCGCTCTATGCTTCTAAACATTAAATTTGTAGTTTTTAAACTATCCGACATATTCCTTAATTTCGCTGGCAAGGTTTTTAGAATCAAGTTTAATTCCAGGACCCATTGTGGTTGTTAAATAAGCAGATTTAATGTAGGTACCTTTTGCAGCAGATGGTTTTGCCTTAATTACTGCATCTGCAAGGGTTGCAAAGTTCTTAATCAAATCTTCCTTTGTGAATTTGATTTTGCCAATAGGAACGTGAATCATACCCTGTTTGTCAGCTCTGAATTCAACTTTACCAGCCTTGGCATCTTTAACAGCTTTGGCTACATCGGTTGTAACAGTTCCTGTTTTTGGGTTTGGCATTAAACCTTTAGGGCCCAATACACGTCCTAATTTACCTAAGGGCGCCATCATATCAGGTGTTGCAATCAATGTGTCAAACTCAAACCAGCCCTTTGATATTTTTTCAATAATATCTTCAGCACCAGCTTCGTCTGCACCAGCTTCTTTCGCAAGAGCTGCCTTGTCTGCCTTTGCAATAACGCAAACTCTTACTGTTTTACCAAGACCTGCAGGAAGAACAGTGGTTGATCTTATCTGCTGGTCAGCATGTTTAACATCAATACCAAGTCTCATATGGCATTCAACCGTTTCATTAAATTTTGCAGTTTCAGATGAAATCTTTTGAAGCATCTCAATAGCAGTAACTGCTGCTGCAGGTTGTTCAAAGCCTTCAAGCATTTCTTTTATTTTTGTTTGTTTTTTTGTTAATTTCGACATTTAATTCTCCTTCCGTGGTGATAACGGCAGCTTTAAAGCCAAATGACTTTTAAATTCTGCCTCCCATCAATAACTATTCAGCAACAGTAACGCCCATTGCTCTTGCAGTACCTTTAATCATATCAACAGCAGCCTCTAAAGTGGTAGCATTCAAATCGTCCATCTTGGTTTTTGCTATTTCTTCAAGCTGTGCTTTAGTAATTTGTGCCACTTTGGTTTTGTTAGGTGCAGCAGAGCCTTTTGAAAGATTAAGTGCCTTTTTAATTAAAACTGCAGCTGGAGGGGATTTTGTAACAAATGTAAAGCTTCTGTCTTCATAAACATCAATCACAACAGGGATAATATATCCTGCCTGAGATTGTGTTCTTTCATTAAATTGTTTACAAAAATCCATAATATTTACGCCCTTTTGGCCTAAAGCTGGACCAACAGGCGGTGATGGATTAGCTTTTCCGGCCTCAATTTGAAGTTTAATTTTGCCGGTTACTTTCTTGTTACTTGGTGCCATTTTGTTTTCTCCTTTCGTGGTCTGGCAGGCATTTTAGTGCCCTTCCACATATTTTATACTTTATTGTTTTTGTGTTCTGATTACTCGGGCAAACAAGTCCTTGATTTCGCTTCAAATTGCTCTGCAATTTGCCACTTCATCGGACTTTTGCAAGCTGCGGGGCTCCGCTTTCGCTTCGCCCTACCGAGAATCAGACTTTTTGTATCTGTTTATATTCTAACTCAACAGGGGTTTCGCGTCCAAAAATCGAAACCATCGCTCTTAATTTAGACTTATCAGGATAAACCTCTGTAATATCGCCGATAAATTCTGCAAAAGGCCCTGATACGATTCTAACCTTGTCGCCAACCTTAACATCAAGCTCAATCTTTGGAGTAGAAGCCTGACCTCTGTGAATAATCTTTTTAATTTCAGAATCTTTTGCAGGAATCGGTTTTTTGGATGAGCCTACAAATTTTGTTACGCCTGCTGTGTGTCTTACAACATACCACGAATCATCATCCATAATCATCTCAACCAAAACATATCCTGGGAAAATCTTTTCTTCTTTCTCAGATTTTTTCCCGCCCTTAACTTGGGTTATTGTTTTTTGTGGAACTTCAATTCTAAAAATTTTTTCACCCATATTCATATATTCAACACGTTTTTCAAGGTTAACCTTTACCTTGTTTTCATGCCCAGAATATGTGTGAACTACATACCATCTTTTTTTCGGCTCTTTATTGGATTTAAAATCCGGCTTTTCTTCTTTTGGGCTAACCACAGTATCTTCAAGTTCGGAGGCCAGATTATCTTTTTCATCAAACATTTCGCTATCTTTCATCTATTCTAAATTCCTTCTTGCTTTTTAGGGAATCAACCCGAGCAAACCCTTAAATATAATATCCATAAGATATACAATTACAGTGAAAGCAATAACAACAAAAAGAACAATGCCAGTTTCTACAATTATCTGGTGTTTTTCAGGCCAGGTAACCTTGCCCCATTCGGCCTTTACACCCTTAAAATAATTTTTAAAACTCAAGGCAATAGTTGTTTTATCGTCTTTTTTAATCTTTGTATTAGGATTTGCCATTTCTTTTCCTTTGTAGTTGAAGAGACTATTTTATAAAATCGCGCCCTGAAGGACTCGAACCCTCGACATCCGGTTTTGGAGACCGACGTTCTACCAACTGAACTAAGGACGCATTTGTTTTGATTTAATTTTTTGTCATTTTGCAAAACAAAAAACTGATATGTTAAAAGCTAAGTCAAAATGCATTTTTTTAATCAATCAATGCACTCTTGTCTTTTAATTTGGCTGTCAAATTCTTGCCTGTATTGGCGCTGTTTGGCATAAGCCAAATTAAAAGACATATTTATTATATTCAATGTGCCAATATGCTTAATTGTTAGGCAGATAATTTTGCCAAACTAAACGCATATATTTTTACTGATAATTATTGAAAAACAACCCGCCAAAGGATTATATTCAAAAACTATTTCGTTTCTTTATGAACAGTGTGCTTATTGCATCTTGAACAGAATTTTTTAAGCTCCATTCTTTCTTTGTTTGTCTTTTTATTCTTGGTGGTTGTGTAATTTCTTTCCTTGCAGTCTTCACATGCAAGAACAACCATTCTGTCGTTTTTTCCTTTGATTCCCATTTGTGTCTCCTTGTCTTTTTAGGGAAGTGTATCTATTCTGTTTTTCTCTTTGTAAACCTTTATATGGTTGCAAAGAAGCTTCGCATTTAGCAAAGCCATTAAAAAATGCCCATTTGGACATTTTTTAATTTCTATTTATGATTAATTTAATTCTAGCAAAAACAAAAATTTTGTAAAGTACAGAAATGCAAATAACATCCATTTTGTCATAAAATAAGTATATCCTAGTGTGTAAAAATTTCTTAATTAATTTTATAGCGGCCAATCATTTTTATCCAGGCTGCATTGTCTTGTAATTAATGTTTCTAAAAAGATTGCCTGTCTAATTTATCGCTTATTATTAATTATTAAGAAAAGGCAAATTCACATAACAAAACCTTCTCCAATATTTGAAAGAAGGTTTTGTTAAGTTTATTAAAACTAAATTTATTACATGCCAAATGTTCTAGCTGCAGCACCTGTCTGAATGCCAAGCATTCTTTTTAATTCTTCTGGGTGTTGTGATTTTGAAATAGCATCCTGCTGATCAATCAAATTCATTTTGAATAAATCACGAAGTGCCATATCAAGTGTCTGCATACCAGAGCCTGCACCAGTTTGAATTGCTGAATATATCTGTGCAGATTTCTGTTCTCTAATTAAGTTTGCAATGGCATTATTTACAATCATAATTTCCTGTGCCATTACACGTCCTTTTTTTGTAAATCCATCTTCAGATAACTTAGGAAGTAATGTCTGAGAGAATACCGCAATTAAGCTTGTTGATAATTGAAGTCTGATTTGCTGCTGCTGGCCTTCGGGGAATACATCTATAATACGGTCAATAGTCTGTGATGCAGAAGATGTATGTAGTGTTCCCATAACCAAGTGGCCCGTTTCAGCGGCTGTAAGAGCAAGAGAAATAGTTTCAAGATCTCTCATCTCACCTATTAGGATAATATCAGGGTCTTCACGAAGGGCTGATTTTAGAGCGTTTGCGGTTGATCTTGTATCTTGACCCAATTCTCTTTGGTGAACGATACTCTTTTTTGAGGGGTGAACAAATTCTATAGGGTCCTCAATTGTTAAAATATGTTCTGTCCTGCTTGTGTTGATGTAATCAATCATCGCAGCAAGTGTTGTTGATTTACCTGAACCTGTTGGTCCTGTTACAAGAACAAGCCCTCTTGGTTTATTTGCAATTCTTTTTACAATATCAGGTAAACCTAATTCTTCAAAAGAAGGGGGCTCTGAATTAATTGTTCTGAATGCTGCAGCATAGCTGCCTTTATCTTTATAAACGTTAACCCTGAAACGGCCGATACCATGAAGGCCATATCCAAAGTCTAGTTCCCAGTTTTGTTCTAATGTACGTCTTTGTTCGTTTGTTAAAATCGGGAATACCAATGTTTCAATATCATCGCTGGTTAAAGCCGGCATACTTGTTCTTATAAGTTCGCCGTCAATGCGGATAACAGGTGGCAAATCGGCAGATATGTGCAAGTCACTCGCATTTTTTTGCACCGTAAGCTCTAAAATTTCTTCAATTAACATAGGTTATAATTGCTCCAAAATAAGATATTATACTAACAATATTACATTTTGACGCTAAAAAAGTAAATACCTTTCTGATAAAATCCTATGAATAATGCAAAAATATAATAAAAAGCCCTTATATCTACAATAATAAGGGCTTTAAAATTAGTTATATTTAGTTTGAATTATATTTGTTTCCATTTTTAATATTTTGTTGTCTAAAACAACATTATGCTTTCATATTCTATTATTAATATTCATAAGATTCAATACTCCTTTCATTGCTTGGATTAGTTTATTCATAACAATGTGTTGGTACCAACTTGCTGAATTAAAATATAACAAATTGATACTAATATGTCAATATCAATATTTTGGTATCACAATTATGAACATAAATAAAAAAGTTGCTGAGAGGATTCTTGAATTAAAGCAAAGAGAAAATTTAACAATGGAAAAACTGGCCTGGCGCGGAAATCTATCAAAAAGCGGTATAGGCTATGTGCTTAAGGGCTCAAGTAATATGAAGCTTTCAACTATAGTGGGCATCTGTGCCTCCCTAAAAATCTCTCTCGCTGAATTTTTCAGTACCTTCACCGAAATTCCCGAAGTTGAAGAAAAATAATGTCCAACATCTTTGGATAATTTAGGGCAAATACTGTTTTGGTAATCGTTGCCAATGTCTTAAATGCTAAGTATATTAAATCATTCAAAGCCCTGTTGGGTGTTTCGGTGCCATGTAAAGCTAAAAATGCTTAATAACTGGCGTTTATATGTAATAGTTAGGTTTTTTATCATTATTGCAGAATGCTTTTTGTGTCAGCTAAGACTGTACAATTGTTAAGTTTTATTAACTAACAAACGCGTATTTGGCAAAAAAATTCCTGTGCGTGGTTTATAATAATGGCAGACCAACAAGCTTTTAATTATGATAAAAATTACTGTAATTCCAAATTATGCACGCAAAAATATAAATAAAATGGCAAATCAAGGGCCCACAATGCCAAAGGCCCTGAAAAACAGTATCAATTGTCATTTTAATGAGGCGAAGGATGGTTTTGCAAACATGTCTGCACCAAAAAAGGTTGCAATGGGTATTAGTACTGCAGTTTCTGTTTTGACCGCAGCGTGTATTTATAAAATCAGAAAGATGGAGTCTGATTTTTTCAAAATACGTGAAAAATTTCACTATAATAATAATGAAATAACCGATGATACAAAGGATTTTTCTGAAAAATTAACCCTGAGAACAAAAAGCGGCGCCAATATAAGCGTTTGGGACATAAATCCTGACGATAATAAAAAATATGCAGTCATTTGTCTTGGTTTTGGCTGTCCAAAGGACCACATTCAGGCACAAAAAAGCTATATGAAATTAATGGATGAAGGCTATGGAGTGATTGCCTTCGATTATCTTGGCTGGGGTGACAGCGACGGTGATGGTCTTTCCCAAAAGGGTACAAAAGAAAGCCTTGAAACTGTGTTCAACTATCTTCATAATAAAGGCATAGAAGATAAGGATATTAATTTAATTGGGCATTCACTTGGCTGCGGTGTTGCAGCTGATTATGCCAAAAATCATGATGTTGAAAGCCTCGTCTTGATAAATCCTTTTAATAAGCTGAAAGATATGGTAAAAAAACGCATTGATTCTATTGATGCTTCTAACACTGTTAAACAGATTCTAAAAAAAGCCCCTAGCAGTTTAATTCCCTTGAAAAATAAATTCAACAATGAAAAAGCACTAAAGCACGTACACTGTCCCACTTTGATTCTTCATAGCGCTGATGATAAAACAATCCCTGTTGAATATGCTCACAAACTTCATGATAAAACCAGAAAAAACAGTAATATTCATTATGAAGAATTTTCACAAGGAGGCCACTTCTTATCAGACGGAAAAGTCGATGCTGTGCTAGATTTTTTAACCACTTAACATTTCAGCCCTTCCTTTTAACGCAAAGCTGCAAAACATAAAATGCCATCCATATTTAAATTTTTTAAATGTGGCTAGATTTTGTCTAAGATAAATACAAGTTTTTTGATTTTTTGACTTGCGTGTAAATTGATTTATATAATCAATTGGGTTGAAATGTTTGCAATTCCTATAGTGATATCAGCTCGCCTTAAAGCCCTTGCGCTGCAGCAGATTAGCTACATCTGCACTCATAACATAGCTGTCAATGCGCAAAAATGCACAATAATTTAAGTGCATAAACTTTTTTGTGTGCCCATCAGCCCATCAGCCCATCAGCCCATCAGCCCATCAGCCCATCAGCCCAAAAATTAGTTTTTGCACACCTTTGCGGAGTTCGTTTTAAAATATCCCTAAAAATTTTTTCTTTCTGTAATTGGTTATGGTGTCACAATTTAGCCGGGTTTTCTTATCATATGTTTTAACTGCCGTCATATAGGCTCTTGCTGTATCTATGCTTGTAAAACAAGGTATCCCGTATATTTCGGCAATTGTTCTAATCTGAAAACCGGATGTCTGGGAATTTTTACCGAGAGTTGGCGTATTTAAGACAAAGCTCAAACGACCTTCCTTCATACGTTTTTGAAGTTTATCTACCATGAATTTTTCTATCATCTTTGATGGTATGCCGTTTTTCTCTAAAAATTTATGCGTGCCCCAGGTTGCCATAATAAAGAATCCCTGTTCGTAAATCTGTTTCACAATCTTTAATGCCGGTTTTTTATAATGGTCATTTAAAGACACAAGCACACGCTGCTTTTTTTGGTCGAATTTATATCCCCCCGCAATAAATGCCTTTAATAAAGCCTTTTTATAAGAATAATCCACCCCTAAAACTTCGCCAGTGGATTTCATTTCAGGTGCCAGCGCCGGGTCTATTTTGTTGAGTTTCCTAAAGCTGAAAACAGGCATTTTTACACACACAAGCTTTGTTGTCTTATGAAGCCCTATGCCGTATCCTTGTCCCCGTATGCTTTTTCCTAATATTGCATTTATTGCAATCTCTGTCATAGGAAGCCCTGTCACCTTTGACATAATAGGCACGGTCCTTGAAGCTCTTGGGTTTACCTCAATTACATAAACAACGTCATCCTTAATGATAAACTGTATATTCATAAGGCCGATTATTTTTACCTTTTGGGCAATTTTTTTAGCATATTCTACAAGTTTTTTCTCCTGCCTTTTTGTAATATTTCTTGAAGGATAGATGCTCATAGAGTCGCCTGAATGTACCCCTGCACGCTCTATGTGTTCGCATATGCCTGGAATTAAGACATCTTTGCCATCCGAAATAGCGTCTAATTCTACCTCTAACCCCTCTATGTACTGGTCAATTAATACTGGATGTTCGTTCGAAAACTTTAAAGCTTCGTTAATATAAGTTAAAAGCTCATCATCATTGTACACCACTTGCATGCCACGCCCGCCAATTACATATGAAGGCCGCACCAATACGGGATATCCAAGTTCCTTTGCAGTGCTAAGAGCCTCAGCCGTGCTTCTTACACCCCTTCCTTTTGGCTGTGGTATATTTAGGTCTGATAAAAGTTTTTCAAAAACCTTCCTATCCTCAACCATATCAATGCTTTCAAGGGAGGTTCCTAGAATTTTCACCCCTTCTCTTGCAAGCTTTGGCGCCAAATTTATTGCTGTCTGTCCGCCAAACTGTACCATTACCCCCTCAGGCTTTTCTTTTCTTATAATGTTCATCACATTTTCAGCGTTCATAGGTTCAAAATAAAGCCTGCTTGCTATGTCAAAATCGGTCGAAAGCGTCTCAGGGTTTGAATTTACCATAACAGATTCATAACCGTTTTGAAGAATTGCCATTGAAGCATGGACTGAACAATAGTCAAACTCTATCCCCTGGCCGATTCTAATGGGGCCTGAGCCTAAAACCACTATGTTACCTTTCTTTTGGTTGCCTCCTTTTTCTTGAGGAGGCTCTTTAGAGTTGACTTCACCATGTTCCATCTTGTATTCTTCAAGCTCGCACGCTTCGCCATATGTAGAGTAGAAATAAGGCGTTGAAGCGTGAAATTCTCCGGCACAAGTATCCACAATCCTAAACGCAGCAGGGTAATCGTACTCCTTTAGTTCGTCTATTGAAACGTTTGAAATGTCTGAAATTTCGCAATCCAGATAGCCATAATCTTTTGCCTTTTTGTAAAGCTCTAAATTAAGAGGCTTGATGGACATTTCAAACTCAAGTCCTACAATGTCTTTAATTTGATTTATAAACCAAGGGTCAATCTTTGTAATTTCCTGAACTTTTTTAACATCAAAATTCCTTTTAAGTGCTTCCGCCACCCTGAAAATCCTTCTGTCATCTTGAATGTAAAGGTTTTGCAGTAATTCTTCATCAGGCAGATTTTCAAATTTATAATGCAAAATCCCCGGGTGCTTGTCTTCCAATGATGCCACAGCCTTCTTAAAGCTGCTCTTAAACGTCCTGCCGATTGCCATAACTTCGCCTGTCGCCTTCATTTTGGTGCCAAGCATCCTATCGCCTGTCGCAAACTTATCAAATGGCCATTTTGGAATCTTTACAACAGTGTAATCAAGCGCCGGCTCAAACGCCGCGACAGTTTTACCCGTTATGGCATTTTTAATCTCAGAGAGTTCATATCCGATTGCAATTTTTGTTGTAACTTTTGCAATAGGATAACCTGTAGCCTTCGAGGCAAGCGCCGAAGACCGGCTTACCCTCGGGTTTACTTCAATTACATAATACTGATTAGATGTTGTATCCAAGGCATACTGTACATTACAGCCCCCTTCAATTTTTAGGGCGCGTATAATTTTTATGGCAGAGGCCCGAAGCATCTGATATTCGTTGTTTGTAAGCGTTTGAGACGGCGCCACAACAAAGCTGTCTCCTGTGTGAATTCCAATAGGATCAATATTTTCCATATTGCAGATAATAATGCAGGTATCGTTGGAATCGCGCATTACTTCATACTCAATCTCTTTGAATCCTGCAATACTTTTTTCAACCAGTACTTGGTTTATAGGAGATTGCTGCAGTCCTGAATATACGATTTCCTCATATTCGGTTTCATTATTGGCTATACCGCCGCCAGAGCCGCCAAGAGTGAACGCAGGCCTTATAATAATAGGAAATCCTATCCTGTCAGCGAATTTTTTTGCATCATCATAGCTTGAAACTATTTCACTGTCGGGAATCGGTTCTCCTATTTCATTCATCAGGTTCTTAAAAAGTTCCCTGTCCTCAGCCTTTTTGATGGATTCAATGTTTGTACCTAAAAGTTTTACGCCATATTCATCTAAAACGCCTGCATCACTTAGCTCGCAGGCCAAATTGAGACCTGTTTGTCCGCCAAGAGAGGCTATAAGGCCGTTTGGACGCTCTTTTTTGATAATGCAAGTTAAGCTCTCAAGGGTCAAAGGCTCGATATAGACTTTATCTGCAATATTTTCATCGGTCATAATCGTTGCAGGGTTTGAATTCACAAGGATAACTTCAATCTTTTCCTCCCTTAATGCGCGGCACGCCTGTACCCCAGCATAGTCAAATTCTGCTGCCTGCCCTATGATTATTGGACCAGAACCTATTACGAGTACTTTTTTTATGCTTAAATCTTTTCCCATTGATTCTTTCCTTTGCTACTTTTGCTTAAAACCCTTATGAATGACTGATTTTACGCCTATCTGTATTTATATTACGTTGAAACCCTTGTTGCAATTGCCTTTGCACTGTCTTTTATGTGGCATATTATAATAAAATCATCTTATGCTCTTGCTGTGCAGCTGCTTTACACATTATGATAGATTTGCCACTTCGTCAGCCTTTCTTAAGGGTATTTTTTTGTATTTACGCATTTTTTCAACCCACTCATCAAAAATCACAGCAGCATCAGTGGGACCAGGGTTTGCTTCAGGGTGAAACTGTACTGCATCAATCTTCAAGCTGTTAGACTTAAACCCTTCCAGTGTGCCGTCGTTCAGGTTTTGATACGTTGCATCCATTATTTTTGTAAGACTTTCAGTATCTACCGCATATCCATGGTTTTGCGATGTCATCATGACCTTTTTGTTCAAAAGGTTTACAACTGGGTGATTTGCACCCCTGTGGCCGTATTTCAGTTTATATGTTTTTGCCCCCAAAACTATTGATAACAGCTGATACCCAAGACATATGCCAAAAATCGGCAGTTTTCCTATCAAATTATGTAGTGTATTTATCTCGAATTCGCAATCCGCGGGGTTTCCGGGGCCATTTGAAAGAAAAATACAGTCAAATTTTCCATCTAAAATTGTGTTAGCTTCCGTATTGGCCGGAAATACTGTAACTCTGCAACCTCGCCTGATTAAGCTGTCAATAATACCTGTTTTGCAGCCATAGTCAATAAGAGCCAGATTAATATCCCCAAAATCATTTACCCGCCTGATTTTATTGGATGAAACCTTGAAAACCACATCTCTGTCTGTTGTGTATAAATCAAGCTGGGCCATTTTGCTTGTAATGTTGTTTTCATCAACATTTTCAGTTGTAATAAGGCAATTCATTGTACCCTTTTCTCTGATTTTTTTGGTTAAAAACCTGGTATCGATACCGCTGATTCCTATTATACCGTGTTCTTTCAAGTATTCTGAAATATTTTTTCCGCTCTTATAGTGAGATTCGTTTTTGCACCAATTTTTAACTATAAATCCCTTGCACCTTGGCTTTTCAGATTCTGAATCGGTTTCATTTATGCCATAGTTTCCGATTTCTGGGTAGGTCATTACTATGACCTGGTTTGCGTATGATGGGTCGGTTAAAATCTCCTGATAACCTGCCATTGAGGTATTGAAAACAATTTCGCCCATTGAAGTGCCTTCTGCCCCAAAGGATTCGCCCCTTAAAACCGTGCCGTCCTCTAATATTAGTGCTGCTAGCATTCTATTTCTCCAATTTCATCATATATTTTTTTCATTGCATTAATCGGGGTTAAACCCTCTGCCGGCTGTGTTGCTGCCCTTCCTATAACTAAATAATCTGCCCCCTGCTCAATTGCAAATTTTGGTGTTGCCGCTCTTTTTTGATCGTCTTTACTGCTCCAGGCTGGCCTTATGCCGGGGCACAATACCTTGAAATCAGCTCCACAGGCTTCTTTTATCCTCTTTGCTTCCAAGGAAGATGCCACAACGCCGCTCATACCAGCCTTTTTTGCCAATTTTGCAAGCCTTATTGCAAATTCTGAAACATCTGTTTTTATTTCAAATTCTTCATCCATAACTTCCTGAGAAATGCTTGTAAGCATCGTCACAGCAAGGATTACGGGCGGATTAACTCCAAAATTTTTATTTAATTTTTCAAATGCTTTCATAGCACCGTTTTTAGCTGCCTGCATCATCTTGAGACCACCAGTGGCGTGCACATTAAAGAAATTGGCACCTCTTAAAACCACATTTTCGCTGGCTTTTTCAACAGTATTTGGGATGTCGTGGAGCTTAATATCAAGGAAAAAATTTGAATTTTTACCCAAAATATAGTCTATCACTTCGTTTCCGTATTTTGTATATAATTGCAGCCCAATCTTGAATGTTCCCACATATGGATATAGTGAATCTACAAGGATTTTAGCCTCTTTGATATCTTCAACATCAAGCGCCAGAACGATTTTCTCTTTTATTTTGTCATTTATCATACTAAAACTTTTCCTCTTAGTCTCATATTTTCATAGGGCGAAATTTTGCACTTAGACTTAAATTCAGCCGATTTTACAACCCATTCCACATCTAAATCCACCGTAATTTCACGCTTGTTTTCTATCCCTAAAATTTTTGCTGGATTGTAGCACATTTTTTCTAAAATTTCATCAAGTGAAAGCACGCGCAAGGCAAGTGGGAAGGCGGTTTCAAGCCCTACTATTCCATTCGGGGAGCTTGAATATGGCATCAGTTTTTCTTCTACAGTATGCGGAGCGTGGTCAGTAGCTATTACATCTATCGTTCCATCCTTCAGACACTCTATAACAGCCTCTCTGTCAGCTTCTTCTCTGAGCGGGGGGTTCATTTTGTACACTCCGTTTGATGTTACATCCTTTTTTGTAAAAGTAAAATAATGCGGTGCTGTTTCGCAAGTCACCTTAAATCCTTGTAACTTGGCGCTTTTAATGGCCTTTAGCGCGTCAGATGTAGATATATGGCAAAAATGCAGCCTCGGATTTGGACATAATCCTTGCTTAGCAAGGCTTTGAACATGTTTGAATACGTCAATCTGCCATTCTACCTCATTTACCTCGTTTTCGCAGTGTGAAAGTATTAATTCACCTGACTTTAGCGCGTTTTTGAACACTTCTTTGTCTAAAATGGGAAGACCATCATTCGAAAAAGCAATAGCACCGGCTTTTTTCAGGTTTTTAAAGCGTACAAGTTCAGTGGTATTAAGGTTTTTGGTCACTGCAGAAATTGGATATACGTCTATATTAGGGTTTTTAGACGTGACATCAAGCAAAAACCTTATTATATCAGGATTATCAGCCACTGGGTTAGTGTTTGGCATTGCACATATGCTTCCGAAGCCACCAGCAATCGCACTTGCCATACCGGTTTCCAGGGTTTCTTTACGTGAAAACCCTGGCTCTCTAAGGTGAACGTGCATATCAACAAAAGCTGGAATTTTTTTAATTTTTGTCACTTTTTTCCCCTAAAATCATCTCCAGGACTGCCATTCGGGTGTATACGCCGTTATTTGCCTGTTTTAATATTATGTCTCCTTTTTTTGAGTTTAATAATGCCGAATTAGCCTCTACATCACGGTTTACAGGCCCTGGATGCATTAAAATGCACTCAGCAGGGAGGTTTTCATCTGTTAATTGATAATTTTTAATATAATCTTCAAGTTCAATTTTTTCCTGAATTCTTTCTTTTTGAATCCTCAAAATCATTGCCACATCTGCATTTTGAAGGCCATCAGCTAAATTGTCAACCCATTGTGCATTTTTTATGCTCTCATCCCTGAAATAGCTTGGTGCCACACATTTTATGTTAACATTAAATCTGCTTAATAGCTCTATATTTGACTTTGCAACCCTTGAATGGCGTATATCCCCTATTATTGTTAGGTTTAAGCCGTTTATGTTTCCAAAAATTTCCTTTAATGTAACAAAATCAAGCAAAGCCTGCGTGGGGTGGCTCTTTTGGCCTTCTCCTGCATTGATTATAGCAATATCTCTGAAAAATTTTCTGCCCATTAACTGTTTCTCAAGAGTGTCTTTTACAAGCCCCTCTTGGCTTGTGCGGATTATACAAGCGTCAAACCCAATGGCAGAAAGGTTATTCAAGGTGTCAAAAAAGTCTTCTCCTTTTGAAATAGAGGATTTAGACGTTTCAAAGTTGTAAGCCGTTGCACTAAGCCTATTTAGCGCCATTTCAAATGAAAATTTTGTACGCGTGGAATTTTCAAAAAACATCATAGCGACCTGTTTTTCCTTGAGGCTCAAGGGTTTCGCTCCATTCTTAATTTCAATGGCTCGTTCAGCAATTGCTGCAATCTTGCTTGTAGTGAGGCTTTTAATGTCAAGTAAATGTTTCATCTTTGGCTCAATCTTTACTGCTAAATCCATATTTTAAGCTCCAGCCCTGCTTCCAGGCTTAGCAATAGGTATATTTTCTTTGCATAGCGGGCAATTTGCTGGTTCATAAACAACCGGGTCGATTTTTAAAAGTGAATTTATCCTGAGTGCATCGTCTAGCTTTCCCTGTGTCCTGTCTACAATACAGCCTATTCCGACAACAACAGGCTCAAACTCTTTTATGGCATCTATTGTCTCAAAAATCGTTCTTGCTGTGGTGATTACATCTTCAATTATAACTACCTTTTCGCCTTTTTGCAGGCTGTATCCGCGTCTTAGCTGCATTGTGCCGTCTTTTCTTTCAACAAAAAGATTGCGTTTTCTTGCCTGTTTTGCTACCTCATATCCGAAGATTACAGCGCCGATTGCAGGTGCTATAATGGTGTCAAACTCAATATCTGCCAACTTTTTCGCTAGTTCATTGCCTATTTTTTCAACCAAATCAGGGTATTGATACAATTTTGCGCATTGAAAATACGTGTCAGAATGCAGGCCGCTTGTGAGGCAAAAATGCCCGTGCAATAAGCCATCTGCCTCTATTAATAACTGTTTTATGTTGGTTGCTTCAATCATTTTCTAAGTTCCTCTTTTAAATGTTTTAAATCTCTAAACCCTTGTTTTACAATGAATTCAGCCAATTCTTTGGCTAAATTTACAGCTATACTGGGGTTTGTAAAGTTTTCTGTGCCTATTTGAATAGCCTCTGCGCCCACAGTAAAAAATTCAAGCATATCATTTAGGTTAGAAATGCCGCCAAGTCCTATCACTGGCAGGTTTGCAACTTCTTTAATTCTTTTTACCATAGAAAGCGCAACAGGTTTTATGCACTTTCCGCTTAAGCCACCCTGCACGAGGCTTTTTACTACTTTTGTGCCGCTAAAATTTAATTCCACCCCAAGACCTTTGACGGTATTTATGGCGCTAATGCAGTCTGCACCAGCATTTTGAACAGCAAGGGCTAAATCCTCAATATTTGTAACATTTGGCGTTAGTTTTATTATTAAGAAGCCTTTGTATTTTTCTCTAATCCTTGAAACCAAGTCATAGAGGCACTTTTCATCTGTTCCAAATTCTAAACACCCGGCTTTTACATTAGGGCAGGAAACGTTAACTTCAATAGCTGGAATTTCTTCTCTCTGGCTTATTTCAGCCAGCTGCACGTAGTCTTCCTCGGTTTTTCCTGCAATATTTAGGATAAAATTTATCCCAAGCTTCCTCAGTCTCGCTAATTTACGGTTTACAAATGCTTCAATTCCTATATTTTCAAGCCCTATGCGGTTTATAAGACCACTTGAGGTCTCAAATAGCCTCTTGCCTTCATTTCCAGGGCGCTCTTCCAGTGTAATCCCTTTGGTGACAATTGCGCCAATGTTTCTAACATCTAAAAATGCATCAAATTCATCACAATAGCCATATGTGCCAGAGGCTGTCAAAATAGGATTTTCAAGGTAAAATTTTCCAAAGTCAACGCTTAAATCTATCATTCCCAAATAACCTCCGCACCTGAAAACACTGGCCCATCAGCACATACGGAGGCATTTTTTATCGCATCGTCCTTCTCTAGCTTAATTACACACCCTCTGCATACTCCAATGCCGCATGCCATAACCTTTTCCATTGCTATTTCTGCCCTAAGTTCGTTCTTTTTTGCAATGTCGCAAACCATTTGGAGAACAACCTTGGGCCCGCATGAATAAAGGATTTCAGGCCTAAACTCATCTATCAGGTTTTGAACCTTATCTATAACACTGCCGCCAATAACCACGCCATCAGAGCCTTTTATTACCTCTTCTTCCGTCTTAAACCCTGAAATCAGGTAATTTGAGATAGATTTTTTATCTAATATTTTTTTAAGATACAACATTGGTGCAATTCCAATGCCTGCTCCGATTAGGAGCGCTTTTTTGCTTGAATTTACGCCTATTGCACAAGCCACTGCCTTGGTTTCAATTGCTCCACTTGGTTCGCTGTCTTTATCCATACCTTTGGTGCCATTCATGACTGTTTGGTTAATTCTGTCTACCGTCTCGCATCCCCTTGCATCTGTGGTTTTAATTGTAATATCACCACTAGCGCTGGCAGTATTTTTGGGGTTGTTTTTATTATCAGGTATGGTAAATGTATTGCCCAATGGCGCTAAATAGTCAATCATATCACCTTTCTGAAGGCCTTTTAAATAATTTGTACCGTCGCCTTTAAGTTTAAATAAAACCGTGATAGCCCCTTTGTTTTTGGCGTTTTCCTCTAAAATGCTGTCAAAATTTCTGTTATTAGTGCCAAAGGCCGAATTTAAACAAAAATCCGCTACGCTGAACGGACGTCTGAGAGTTTTATGGGGAATTAATATTGAGACAAATTGTCCAGGCAAAATAGATTCTAATGGGGTTGAAAACTCTAGCCTAACAGTATCTTTGGCTATATTTTCTATATTTAAAACTATTCCCTTCAAATGCTTTTTCATTTTATCTTAAACCTTTGCTATGAGCGCATTTTACCGATACCTTATTAAAAAAGGAAAGGCAAAAACGCCTTTCCTTAAATTAGATTATATGAAAATCTTTGTTAAAAACTTCCTTTTCATATCCTCAATTATACTTTAAAAATAATTATTTAATTCTTTTGTGCTATTTTCCTTTACAAAACTAAATATTCATTAATAAAATAGCAAAAAATTAACATAATAATACCTTATACTTATAAGGTATTTAATAATTAGAAAGCAAAAAATGGATATGTCTGCAAAAATTGCAGGGTTGCAAATTGGCTCTAATTCCGGCTTAATGAGCTCTAATAATTTCCCCCGAATGAACACTAATTTTAATACATATCAAAGCCTTGCGCCCCTTGGGTCTGATACGCTTTCATTTGGTGCGATGAAGAAAAAAGAATTTAACGGTGTCGACCTTCTTGTTGCGAATAAATTTAAAGCGCCTATTGAAAAATTTAACGATAATAAGGATTTACAAGCTTGGTGTGCCGATAAGATTAATAAAATAAAGGATAAAGATTATAAAGGACGACAGCCTGCAACCACAGAGCAAAGAAAACATATGCTAAAAGAATGGTTTAACTATGTTTTAGAGGAAAATGACAGCTATACAAGCACTATGGCGCTTTTGATTTTGGATGGAATAACAAAAGATTTGAATAAAGACAACGATAACGTTCCGCTGGTTCTAAATCAAAGAGTACTTGCTGATACTATGTCTGAAATGCAGGACAAGGCAAGGGAAGATAAGAATTTTCAGGCCAATTTCAACAAAATGTATCAGTTAAATTTGCAGAATTTTTATACAAAAGATATTGAAGAAACGGATGATGATGGCGTAAAAATTGGGGGGAAAGACGGGCTGGGTGCTTATCCCATCATTAGAAAACGACCCTGAAAATTTTAATGATAATGTTAATAAATTAAAGTCATTGTCTTATAATAAGACATGGTGCACAAAAAATAATTTTAATGCAGAACCTTATTTAGAAAAGGATGATTTTCATATTTACCTTGACAATGGTAAATTAAAGTTTTGTATCAGGATTATCGGAGATGAAATACAGGAAATACAAGGTGATAGGAATGATGACCTGCTGCCTGCTGATTATTATGATGTAGCTATGCAGCATATAGATAAAGAAGGGTTGAAGATAAATAAGAATGTTGCTAGTTTTATTCAAAGTTCAAAAAAACACATTGAAAAGATTGAAAGTATTAAAAAAGACCTTAAAGAAGAAATCGATATTACAAACCCGAGAGAAGTTTATGAATTTTTTGAGATAGAATGTACGGAAAATGCCGATGGCACAATGTCGCTTTCAGAATATCGTCAGCCTGAAGATGATATAACATTTTCTGAGTTAGGAATAAACGAAGTTGAGTTATATAAAAAGGCTAATATTAAAAATATAGCTGGAGACGCAAATTTCTTTGGCTCCCAGGTGCAAAACCTTGGCAATCTCCAAACAATAGGCGGAAGCGCAATTTTCAAATATTCACAGGTGCAAAACCTCGGCAGTCTTCAAACAATTGGCGGAGGTGCAAATTTTGAACATTCTCAGGTGCAAAACCTTGGCAAACTTAAAACAATAGGCGGAAGTGCAGATTTTGGACATTCTCAAATAAGAGATCTTGGTAATCTCGAATCAATTGGCTGGAATGCGTACTTCGAAAATTCTCAGGTGCAAAATCTTGGCAATCTTCAAACAATAGGCGGAGATGTATATCTTGAAAATTCAAAACTTACAGAAGTTGATTTCAAAAATATCAAGGTTGGGTACGAGATATATGCCTAGCAAGGAGGCTTTACAATTACAACAGAATTATACCAGGGTTTTTTTGGCCCTGGTTTTTTAGTACCCATGTTTCTCTACTGCAATAGATTTGTAGGTGCAGTAGGATAAAAGACTTGATATAGCCAAGTTATAGGCTAAATGTATATGGAATATTTTATTAAAACCCCACTCAAATATCATCCAAATATATGTTGTAAAGAAATGTAACAAAAACTGTCAAATCTCTAATGTTTTTAGAGGAGTGTGCCGATATAAATAACATAAGAACAATGGAGAAGACAAGAAACAATTATGGGATTAACAGTTAGTAAGTACAATGGAATAGACCTAAACAACATAGGCAAGGTCACAACAGAGATTTTAACCTCTCTTGAAAACAAAACAGTTGATGTGTCAAAGACTGATTTAACAAAGTTTACAAGAACAACACAAGGGGTTGACCTTTATTCTAGCAAAGTAAGTCTTGATGTGCAAAGACAGATTGCAATGACAAATGCAGGCTTATTAGATGCTTCAAGCGTTTTAACATCTGTACAAACCTTAAATGCACAGGCTGCAGCTCAGCTATACAATCCAAATGCTGTTGTAAAAAATGTTGAAGGCAAGCTTCATATTAATACAGATGCTCAAATGGAAACTATCAAAGAAGCTGGCAAATTAGAAGCCACATTAAATGTTTTTGAGACAAACAAAGACAAAAAAGGCTCAAATCCATTTTCTTTCAGCCAGTTTCAAGGTGAAGAACAAAAGGAAGAAAAACAGCCTCTAAACCTTGTAGCATAGTTATTAGGCTTTTAGGCCGCAGTAAAAAAATTGTGCGTGCAGCTGAAAGTTTAAATAAATTCCTCCATAATCCAATGAATCTCTCTTTATTTCCCTAATCCTTATTAAATGTCTTTTCCTATTTAAGCCGCTTTTTACAAGCGGTTTTTATTTTTATTCTGCAGCTTTTGCTTGTATGCTTGAATGGAATCAATCTGTCTTTCCTGTCCTCTGTCTTATTATTGCAATATTTAAGCCATATGTGCTAAAATAAATTACCGTTATAAATTTTAGGGTAATTTAAATGACAATTGAAAAACCAAAAACGCCTAAAGATAGAATTATTTTGGCTTTGGATGTGGATGATTTCGATGAAGCAAAAAAGCTTGTTTGTGAGTTAAAGGATTATATTGGTTTCTTTAAGGTTGGGCTGCAGCTATATACATCGGCTGGGTATGATGTAATAAGAATGATTCACGATGAGGGCGCAAATGTCTTTTTTGACGGCAAATTTCATGACATTCCAAATACGGTTGCAAGAGCATGCGCAAACCTTGTAAAGAGAAATATAAGTTTTTTTGATGTTCATATAAAAGGCGGCTCTAAAATGCTTGCAACAACGGTGAAGCTGGCTAATGAAACCGCGAAGAAATATGAAAAACAGCCTCCTGTTATCCTTGGGGTGACACTTTTATCAAGCTTTGGACAAAGAACCCTCACTCAGGAATTAAACGTAAATATGAACATTGATGAATACGTAGGAAGCCTTGCAAAAATGGCAATTGATGCTGGCTTAAATGGCGTTGTTGCATCTGCTTCTGAGGCTAATGTTATAAGAAAGGAATGCCCTGAAGATTTTATAATAGTCTGTCCTGCTATAAGACCTACCTGGAGCGTAGTTAATGACCAGGTGCGCGTTGTAACTCCAACAGATGCTGTTCTTTCAGGGGTTGATTATATGGTAATAGGGCGTCCTGTAATCTGTGCGCAGAACAAGATTGAGGCAATAAAGCTCATAATTGATGAAATTGAAGAGGCGGAAAGCCTGATAAGAGTATAAAATAAGGGATTATTCTATGAGGATGAAAACCGTATTTGGCATACCAAAAGAACTAAAAACCGACGAGACAAGGGTGGCACTTACACCTGATTGCATCCAGATGCTTTCAAATGAAGGCTATAAGGTTATTGTTGAAACTAAGGCTGGCGAATTGAGTGGTTTTTCTGATGAACAATATATTCAAAGTGGTGCTGAGATTGCCCCATCAAATAAAGAAGTTTGGGACAAAGCCACCGTTATCTTAAAGGTGAAAGAGCCTCAAAAGTCGGAATACGAGTTCTTTAAGGAAGATCAGGTTATTTTTTCATACCTTCATCTTGCTGTTGAAGAAGAATTGACAAACCAGCTGTTGAAGAAAAAAGTTTGTGCAATCGCGGCAGAATCTGTTGAAACTACAAATAAGGAGCTTCCTCTTTTAAGGCCTATGAGCGAAGTTGCAGGCAGATTAAGCATTCAATTGGGCGCAAATTACCTTGAATCAGTTAATGGCGGCTCCGGCGTATTAATTGGTGGTGTTCCGGGTGTCCAGCCTGGAAAGGTTGTAATAATAGGCGGCGGCGTGGTTGGTGCTAATGCGGCAAAAGTTGCAATCGGCATGGGTGCCGACGTTTCTGTTTTAGATATAAATTCGGAACGGCTCGCGCATCTTGATTTAATGCTGAATGGCGCCATAAAAACGCATTACTGTAATCCTTATACCATAAAAGAAGAGTGTAAAAAGGCCGATATACTTGTGGGTGCTGTATTATTGCCAGGCAAAAAAGCGCCAAAGCTTGTAAGTGCCGACATTGTACAAGAGATGAAAAAAGGCTCGTTTATCATTGATGTTGCGATTGATCAAGGCGGAAACATAGAAACTATAGACAGAATTACAACGCTAAAAAATCCTGTGTTTGAAAAATACGGCATTTTACATTGTGCCGTGCCGAATTTACCATCCTTAACACCCAGAACATCCTCATTCGCATATTCTTATGCTGTCCTTCCATATGTTCAAAAAATCGGCGAATACGGCGCTTATATGGCACTGAAAGAATGCGAATCCTTAAGAGCGGGCGTCAATACATTTAGAGGCGTTGTAACAAACAAAAATCTCGCTGAAACAATGAACGTGCCGCATACAGAGATATCCCTTCTTATAGGCTTTAAGGTGGCATAAGATGAACACAAAAAATGTTAAAAGAGTGGTTTTTAAGTTTGGTACAAACATTTTAAGGAATGATGAAGGAGAAATTTCTTTGTCCCGTCTCTATTCCTTTGTAGAGGATATTTCACGTCTTTATAAAGAAGGAAAAGAAGTAATAATAGTCTCCTCGGGCTCTGTTGCCTTGGGTATGAAAAAACTCTGTCCTGTAAAAACCGCCTCAAATACAACAGTGGATAAGCAGGCAGCGGCTTCAATAGGCCAGCCTTTCTTGATGAGAATCTGGCAGGAGGGTTTTGAAAAGTATGGCATTGTTGTTTCTCAGGTGCTTTTAGTGGAGGATGATTTTTCAAACAGAAAAAGATATCTTAACCTTCGAAACACCCTAAATCGACTTCTTGAATGTGGAATTATACCTATTATTAACCAAAATGACACGGTTTCAACAAGCGAAATTGCAAATGTGTGTTTTTCTGATAATGATAAACTCTCAGCTCTTGTTGCAAGCAAACTTGATGCTAATCTTCTGGTTATGGTTTCAGACATTGATGGACTGTATGATAAAAATCCAAAAGAATTTGATGATGCAAAATTAATCCCAGTTGTTGAAAAAGTAACATCAAAGATTGAAAAATTAGCTTCAGGCGCCTCTCTTGGAGGCAGAGGTGGAATGATAACAAAGCTTTCAGCAGCAAAGGTTGTGACTAATTCAGGCTCAAACGCTATGATTGTAAATGGCAAAAGAGAGGGCATAATTAAAAAAATCTTTGATAATGAGGATGTGGGCACGATATTTTTATCTACCAATAAATTATCCTCAAAACACAGGTGGATTGCATACGCTACAAACCTTCGGGGGGCTGTTATTGTAAATGAAGGTGCAAAAAAAGCCCTTATTGAAAAACAGACAAGCCTTCTTCCAATTGGCGTACTGCAAATTGCAGGCATTTTTGAAAATGGTGAAGTGATAAGCATTTTGGATGAAAAAAATAATGAATTTGCACGTGGTGTGGCAAATTATCCGTCAAACGAATGTGAAAAACTTTTAGGTGTACACAGTGATAAAATAAGAGATATTTTAGGCTACAAACAAAGCGATGATCTGATAAGCAAAGATAATTTAGTCTTATTATAGGAAATAGTATGAATATAAAAGATATTGTAAAAGAGGCAAATAATGCCAAAATAAAACTCATGGGGCTGAATACTGAGAAGAAAAATGAGGCCCTCGCTGCTGTTGCACAAAATATTGAAAAAAATACATCTAAGATTTATGAAGCAAATAAAAAAGACTTAGAATTTGCTAAAACACTTGTACAGTCTGGTAAAATTACAGAAGCTACATATGGCAGACTGAAACTAGATGAAAACAAGATGCGCGATATGATAGCGGGCATTTATGATGTTATAAAGCTTGAGGACCCTGCAAATAAGGTTCTTTGGACACGGCAATTGGATGATAATCTTGTTTTAAAAAAAGTAACAACACCAATTGGCGTCCTTGGAATTATTTTTGAGGCGCGTCCAGATGTAATAGCGCAAATTTCATCCCTTGCAATAAAATCTGGCAATGCGGTAATTTTAAAGGGCGGAAGCGAAGCAAATAATACAAATTCAGCAATTTTTGAAATAATTAATGAAACACTTAACTCTGTGGAAGGTTTTCCAAAAGGCGCTGTGAGCCTTGTTTATTCCCATGATGATATAAAAGAGATGCTTGATATGGAAGGTCGTATTGATTTAATTATACCAAGAGGCTCTAATAAGCTTGTTAAATTTATTCAGGAAAATACAAAAATCCCTGTGCTTGGGCATGCTTCTGGTATTTGTCATATTTTTGTTGATGAATCTGCAGATTTTATTATGGCAAAAAAAATCTGTATTGATGCCAAAATTCAATACCCCACAGCTTGTAATGCTGTCGAAACAATTCTTGTACATAAAAATTTTAAGTTTTATGAAGAGCTTAAAAAAGAGCTTCAAAATGTAGACATAAAAGTAATTGAAAACCCTAAGGAATATGACGTTGAATATTCTGATAAAATCCTGACGCTTAAAAAAGTAAATAATATGAATGAAGCAATAGAACACATAAACTCCTTTGGTTCCCACCATACAGACAGTATTATTACAAATGACGATGCAAATGCTGAAATTTTTATGAATAACGTTGATTCAGCTGGTGTGTTCCATAATGCTTCCACTAGATTTTCTGATGGTTTTAGATATGGTTTTGGTGCAGAAGTGGGCATATCTACAAATAAAACCCATGCAAGAGGCCCTGTCGGCCTAGACGGCCTTTGTATCTATAAATATAAGTTAACAGGTAAAGGGCAGATTGTCGATGATTATGCCAAAGGAATAAAAACTTTTAAACATAAAGACATTTAATTTTTTTGTTTTATAATAAATAACCGAAGGCGGATATTGCCTTTTAAGATTGGAAGAAAATACAAGAGAGCATTGTTTTGACAGATTTTGATTTAGTCGAAAAAATAAATAAACTAAAGAAGGAAAAAAATGCAATAATCCTAGCACACTGTTATCAAAGTCCAGAGATTGATTTTGTTGCAGACTATGTTGGGGATTCACTTGGTTTAAGCCGCCTTGCAAGTAAGACTGACGCTAAAACCATTGTCTTTGCCGGTGTTTATTTTATGGCAGAGACTGCAAAGATTTTATCTCCAGATAAAACGGTTCTTCTTCCAAACAAAAACTCAGGCTGCAATATGGCTGATATGATAAACCTTAAGCAGGTGAGGGAATTTAAGGCTAAAAACCCTGGTGTTCCGCTTGTTTGTTATGTTAATTCAACAGCTGAAGTAAAGGCAGAATGCGATATTTGCTGCACTAGTGCAAATGCAGTTAATGTCATAAAATCATTAAACCTTAAAAAGGTGCTTTTTGCACCAGACTGTTACCTTGGTAACTGGGCAAAAAAGAATCTCCCAGATATTGAAATTATAAGTTATCCTGGCTTTTGCCCCACCCACCTTAGAATTATTCCTGATGAAATTGTGAAGATGAAGATTATGTATAAGGATGCAAAAATCCTTGTGCACCCTGAATGCCATCAGGAGGTTGTAAAGCTGGCTGATTTTGTGGGTTCCACAACGCAAATTATGCAATATTGCGCCACGGCGAACGCTAAGCAGTTTATAATCGCAACGGAAAAAGGCGTTGTAGACAGATTGAAGCGCGATTTTCCCGATAAAGAATTTATCCTTGCTTCAAGCAAGCTCGTTTGCCACAATATGAAATGGAACACCCTTGAAGATATTCTAAACTCCCTTCTTCATAATCAGCATGAAGTAACAGTGGAAGAAAATATAAGACAAAAGGCTCTTAATTCAATTCAAAGAATGATTGAAGTAACATAGTTTCTACATAAAGGCTCATAGCGCCTTATGAGCCAAATTTGCAGTATAATTTAAGGCATTTTTATACAATTTGTACAAAAGATTAATTTCCTTCTAATGTACTGCTGCATGCATAAAAATGAGCGCATTCGCGGCTGTTCTTGAAACCAAAACCGCATACCGCCAATTTTACATAACACGGCAATCGGAAGTAAATATTTAACAAGCCGGCGCAAATTGTATATAATTGCCATAATTCACGCCCCCAAATCAAGCCTTTGGCCTGCCGTATCTAAGTTTTCCCCTTCAACAAACGCGATATAATCATCGTAATTATCTTTGTCTAATCTTAGCTGGCCTTTGTCTGCCGGGTGATTGCTAAAGTTTTCAAAATATTTCATCTTATCCCAAAAATCATCATTGGTTGATGTTGTGGAAACATAATCCTTGTCTGCTTCTTTGGCTAATTTTGCAATTTCTGAAATCAATGTGGCACCAAGGCCCTTATAGTGCCTTTTGTTTGAGCCGTACATTTCATCCGGTTTTGCTTGCAGATATGAAATGTAAATGTCATCCTTCGGGAATGTATGATGTATTGTATCTGTTATAACAAGGGTTTTGCCATCCTTATCCTCAAGCCCGTAATAATAATTTTTCCGCTGCCCTTCTGATGATGAAAATTTTGATGACCACTTGAAGCTGCTTGCAATGCTGCTTATATAATCTGCAAAAACCCAGTCTTGTTCTAGTTTTTCTATTTGCTCTTTGTCGTATACATCTCCAGGTTCATATTCTACAAAATTAAGGTTTTCAACTTTTCCATTAGTTTTTTGAATCTTTACTTCTTCGCTGCGAACAATTTTTCCAAATGATAAATCTTTCCTTGAGCCTTCTTGCATGTGCTTTTCGCCGCTTATATATTTTTGTGCATTGTTAAACTGTGTAAAATTTATTATTTTCATACGTTCCCAAAAATTCCTCTTGTATCTTTGTATGGATTATAAAACACAAAAATAAAAAATGTTGCTATTTTATTACGGCCGCCATTTATTAGCCCTGATTGGATTATAAAATATTAAATATTTAATGATGGCGCAATATGCGGCGTTCAATAATTCGCAAATATTCGGGTACGAGCCTTAAGAATTCAGCATAAAAAATGTGAGCCCTCAAAATCTTTTTTCCCGCCCAAAATTTTTATATCGCAACCCCGAATAAAGATGGCAGGTGGTTTTGCTGACTCACATTATTATCTTATATTATATTAAACAGATTTTTATCGCATAATAGAATTAACTAAAAAGTATTAGTCATAAAACCTTTCCCTGAGCCAGTTTCCATTTTACTATAAATGTAACAAATTGCAAAGTTTCTTGTAATGATAATTTTTATACATAAAACCATCCATAGTGTCCTGTTAAGTAAAATTTAACCCCGTCCAATTTGATATATTATAAAGACCGAAATAAAAGAAAAGATTGTATAAGTAAGTGCAAAATTATTTTTACTTAAATTAAAATGTCGCGACGAAGATTAAATAACAATAAAACCCAATAAAAAGCCATTAAAATAGTAAAATTGGCATTTTAAACCCATAATACAAAAGAAATTGTAAATATTTATTAATAAATGTAACAATTATATTAAAAACTTTACAAAACCCGAAAACTCACTTGTACTGGCAAACACAGCAAGATAAATGAAGCATAGTCATGCTAATGTCTTGGCAATTTTTTTGTTTTTGATATTTTTAGACAATATAGGATTCTAGCAAAATAAAGGAAAATAATATGAGACTAGGCAAAATTTCGCAAGTGGCAGCTTCATTTTTTCAGACAGCTTCAAAAACTGTCAAAGGTGCAGCTTATGCGCCGATTAAAAAAGCAAATATTTCTAATAGAAGTGAAAAATTGCAAAAAACCACAGATTATCTTTCAACAAGTGAAAAAGCAAAAATTCTTAGAGACTGGGAGCTTCGACAAGCTCTTCCAAGGGATATTGTAAGAATATATGCCAGAGAAACCGGAAAAACTTTTAAAGACAATCAAGGTGAATTCTTAAATGCAATTAAGGATGCCTTGGTACAAAAGTCAGATAAAACAAAAAAAGGTTTTATAAGCTTTTTAAAAAAAATAAGATAATTTACAAACTCATAGGTGAAGCACAGTTTGTATACAAAACTAAAACAACCGGATGAGATAAATTTACTTATCCGGTTTTTGCTTGTTAAACTGTCCGGTGTTTTATCTGATATTCGCTATAGAGCCCATCCACAAGTACAAATCTGCCTAAAACCTCAACCTCGCAATATTTTTTAAGTGAATCAACAAAACATTTATTTTCGCAAAAGCCTCCTGAAATGCATAGCTTATCAGGATTTTTCGTGAAATTCCATGCGTTAAATGCAATACCATTTATAAATTTTGAAATTGCAATTCTTGCTTCAAAACCTTTGGCTACATCATCCATAATCTTTTCCAAGCCAAATATACCGCAGGTTACCGCGTATTTTTCATCTTGAACCTCTAATTCATTAACATCAACATTATAAAACTTCAAAAGCATCTCTATTGTTGCCCCTGTGGCGCTTGCACAGCTTGTATTCCAGTCCATATCTGAAAATTTACCATCCTTAAATTTTACCCATTTGATATCCCTTGAACCCAAATCCAGTACAATATTGCTTTCAAGCAGTGCATTTTTTGCTCCGTTGGCTAATGCAACAACTTCGTTTTCATATTTTAAAACATTCTTTAAACCGGCAGAATGCCCTGTAGCAGCGCTAAATTCAATATCCAGACACGCTAAACTTGCTGTAGGCAATATTTTATAGCTTTTAATAACCTTGTTTGTGCTGTCATACAAAGATTTCACGCTTCCATCATCGTTAAAATTACTGTACTTGCTGCTTTTTATGGCTAAAATTTTGCTCCATGTTGTTCCCGCATCTAGAAAATATTTTGTATCTTTCATCTTAGCCTCAAAAATGCCTCTATCTTTGCCTTTACGGAATTTGTGGGGCGGGTGTCAATATCTATATAAAGACCGTTATATTTGGCTGCAAGATACTTAGCCAGCTGATTTTTGGCACAAAATGTCTGTGCAAAAAATACCGTGGGCACGTGCGGTTCAACAAACATTTCAAGCGCCAAATTCCCCGGATTTCGGGCTTCTACACATCGGCTCCAGCCAAACACGGCGGTTTTATCAGGAAAAACTTCAAGTATACTTAAGTCGTTCGGCGGTACACCCCAAAAACCAAACTCTGCCTTGCATTGAACAAGATGTGCGTAGTTTTTTTCGTCAATAATATTTGCTGTTACCTTTTCAATCTTTTCCCTCAAAGGCAGACTGCTATTGCATATTGGGGTATTAGGTAAATCGGACAAAGGAAGCACTTCCTCAAAATATGAAGTTTTTATATTGAATCCATTTTCCCTTAAAATTTCAACCGCAAAAAAAGCACTGTCGCACTTATCTTTGCCAATCGGAGCTAAAATCACAATCAGCTTGTCTTTTAGATAAAATGCATTGTTGAAAATATTCTTAATTATGCAGCAATAAGCCTCAGGCAGGATGTTTGCCTTTGGATAATTAAAATCAATATCTAAATCTACCCATTTGGCGTTAGGGTATTTATTTTTATATTCTTTAATGATTTCAGGGCGCGGATATCCCCAAAAGCCAATTATATCTTTCATAGGATGATTATATTTTAAAAAAAATTCTTGCGCAATTTAATGATAGCTGCTACAAAACTCTCGACTTACGCCAATGAGAATATTTCATAAATTTCATCATCGCTTAATTCTGTTATTACCTTTTCGCCAGTAAATACGGCAGCATCGGCAAGCTCTCTTTTATCTTTGATTATTTTGTCAATCTTCTCTTCGAAGGTAGACAATGTGATGAACCTATGCACCATAACGTTTTTATCCTGGCCAATGCGGTATGTTCTATCTGTTGCCTGATCTTCAACCGCAGGGTTCCACCATAAATCATAATGAATAACATTGCTTGCTGATGTCAAATTTAGCCCCAAACCACCTGCTTTTAGGGACAATATCATAATCTTTCTTTGAATGTCCTCTGAAAATTCCTTTATCATCTCTTCTCTGGCCTTGACATTTAACGAGCCATGGAAAAATAATGGAAGAGAATCAAATTCATCAGCGATGATTTTTTCTAAGATTGCACCCATTTCCTTATATTGCGTGAAAATAAGCACCTTTTCATCATTATCAAGAATATTTCTTAAAATTGAAATAAGTTTTTCGGTTTTGCCGGATGCACTCGCTCCCATATCGCCGTGTTTTAAGTAATGATAAGGGTGGTTGCATACTTGTTTTAAGGATGTTATTAGTTTAAATATTGCACCCCGTCTGTTTATACCCTGCTGGGCAGACTGCACTTCTTGCATAGATTGGTTTAATACCCTTTCATACAAAGCAGCCTGTGGCTTTGTAAGGTAGCAGAATTCATCCAGCACAACCTTTTCAGGCAGGTCTGAAATAATCATTTTATCAGTCTTAAGACGCCTTAGCATAAACGGGGAAATTGCCCTCTTGAGCTTTTCTGCTCTCTGGTTTTCCTTAAATCTTTCAATCGGGATTGAATAATTTTTGCCAAAATCATTAATAGAGCCAAGATAACCTTTATTTATAAAGTCAAATATGCTCCATAGTTCTGACAGCCTGTTTTCAACTGGTGTACCTGTCATTGCAATTTTCATATCAGCTTTGATTGATTTAACTGCTTGGGTTTGTGAAGTTGATGGATTTTTAATATTCTGTGCCTCATCTATTATAACAAGGTCCCAATTGTGTTTTTTGAATTCTTCAATATCAATCCTTAAAATTGCATATGTTGTGAGTATAGCATCACAGTCTATCTTAAATTCGCGGTTAAAGCCATGGTATGTATAAACCTTAAGGTTTGGTGCAAAACTTTCAAATTCTCTTTCCCAGTTTCCAAGAAGCGTTGTTGGGCATACAACAAGAACCGGCTTTTTAAGCTTTTTTTCTTCCTTTAATTTTAGAATGAGGCTTATTACCTGAATTGTTTTACCAAGGCCCATATCATCTGCGATACAACAGCCAAAGCCTTTGTTAACATTGGTATATAGCCATCTAAACCCGACTTCCTGATAAGGTCTTAATGTGCCATTTAAAGAATCAGGTAAGTCTATATCTTCTGTCTTTGTAAAGCTGCTTATAACCTTTGCAAAGGCTTCATCATAATCAAAGTCATATTCGTCAATTTTTCCAGATAAACTGTGATGTAATAATTCCATCTTATTCATCACAAAATCAGGTTTTTTCTTTAATCTTTCAAGCAGTTTTTCGGTTTCTTCCTTATCAATTAGGATATATTTTCCCTTATATTGAATAAGCCCATTTGTATCCTTTGCAAGCTTCTGAAATTCTTCTGCTGAAATTTTTTCGTTATCACCAAGCGCCACTTCTATTGAAAAATCCATAATTTCATCAAGAGAAATGGTTGATGAGTTTGGCATGTTCAATAATTCTTCAATATCGGTAAGCCTTTTTTCTTTGATTCTGGCATTTATTGAGGCCCTTGGAATAATTATGTTATCCATACCCTTTGGAAGGTTAACCTCCATATCTGCCTGAGATAGATAGTAAGAAATCTGTGTGATTATTTTGTATACACCAGAAAGATCTAATTCAAGGGTTGTGTCCTCTAAATCTTCAATATACTTGGTTGCCCAGTTTATTTGTTTTTCTATTATTGTCTTGTCTGCATCATTTAAATCTTCAAGGCTAAAGGTTTCTCCTGTCCTTTTATTCTTCGCAGATATTCTCAATAAGAACCTGTCATCGTTTTTAACATCGCTTTCAATCTTTTCAATGTTAAACACAGGAACTACTTCATACGTTCCAAGACTCATCTCATCAAGCCACGTTTGAATATCAGCCCCTAAATCATTTCCCTTAAGTATTCTCTTATGAATTGATGATTTTACAAAATATATAGCAGATTTTAAATCCTTAAACTTATAATGTTTTACATTCAAAAATGTAAATATAAGGTAATTTAAATACCTCTCAACCAATTTTTTGGTTGTTTCAGGGTCTAGAATATCATTGTTTACAATTTCAACATACGCCCTTAAGTAATCTTTATTTCTAAAATAGGGCTCCCAGACTATTGAAAACGTATCCTTTTTAAACCTTACAGACGGTATAAAATTTAGCTTTTCAACGGTTTTCTTTACAAAACTTGTAAAATAGAAATAAAATTTGTAATCTTCACTTAAATCATCTGTTATCTCAATGTTTTCAGATAATCCTGTAAAATATTCAAAAAACAAATCTAAAGGAATAGAATAGCCGTACTTATCGCCTTTGTATTGAGCTTTAAGTTTATATAATGATCCTTTTGATTTTAGGTAATAATCAAAATTATACGGGGGTGTTACAAAAATATCTACATTATTGTCATTATTTTCAAAAATAATGTTTGTTGACCTCAAGACAGGGCTTTTTGTGTCAAAGGTGTCAGCAAATTCTTCCTCTATAAGCTCATAAATCAAGGATAACGTGTATCTAAAATCCTTATTTTTTTGTGAATATGGATTCGTGCCCAAATTTAGAAGGAGTTTTTCTACATCATTTTTCTTGAATGTTAAATTCTCGTGTTTCATTATTTTCTTATTTTATTATAAAAAAAATTTGATGTATAATAATTTTAGAGGATTTTGGATGAAATTTGCAGTAAGAATTATTAAAAACCAGTTTTACCCTGTAGGAATCAGTGATGATGCTAATTTGCACCATGGCCAGATGATTCTTGTAAGGACAGAAAAAGGTGAAGAAGCCCACAAGGTTTTCCTTGTAAATTGTGCTATTCAAAAACAATGGGAAAAATTTAAACCAGAACCTCTCCCGTTTGTTCGCATTATGAATGATGCTGATTTAAAAGAGCTTGAAATAATTAAAAAAGAAGAGGAGCAGGCTCTTTATAAATGTAGAGAGCTTGCTGAAAAAAGAAAACTCGCAATGAACCTCGTACAGACAAAGCTTACATTTGATAGAAAAAAAATAACATTCTATTATACTGCACCTGAAAGAGTTGACTTTAGAGAACTTCTGAAAGATTTAACCCAGGAATTTAAAAGGGTAAGGATTGATTTAAGACATATAGGCGTAAGGGATGCCACCAGTATATTACAAGGTATGGGTGTTTGTGGGCAGGCTTATTGCTGTTGTTCGTTTTTGAAAAAATTTGAATCCGTTAACACAAAACTTGCCCGGGACCAGGGAATTCCTATGACACCTGGGAAAATTACAGGTTCCTGCGGCAGGCTTCTATGCTGTCTGAATTATGAGTATTCAAACTATCTTGAAGCTGCAAAAACTCTCCCGCCTGTAGGTTCTGGTGTTATGACGCCTGATGGTATTGGAAAAGTAGCTGTTTTGAATTTCTTAAAAGGATCTGTTGGCGTAAAGCTTGAAGACGGCAAAATAAAGGATTATCCAAAAGATGCAATAGAGATGATTGATGGCGAAGTAAACATTGAAATTGAGGGCGAGGATAATATTTTAAATTACTCTGAGGGTGATGAAACAATTGATATAAAATCATTAGATAATGATAAAAACTCATCAACTGGCAATATATAAGGGATTTTTATGAAAGAAGATGTATCAAGCAAAAAACTGTCAAGCATAATAGCGAGATTTTTAGACGACAAAAAGGCCCAGGAAATTTTGGTCTTAAGTGTAGCAAACATATGTGTTTTATCTGATTATTTTGTGATAGCCTCGGCTTCATCTACTTCACAGGTAAAAGGCCTTACATCTTCTTTAAGGGAAAAAATTAAGGAATTATTCGGAAGGATTCCAAACGGAGATGAAAATGACTTAAAAAACCGCTGGAACCTGCTTGATTATGGCGATGTGATTGTTCATATTATGCATTTTGAACAACGTGAAACCTATGCCCTTGAAAAATTTTGGAACCATGCCCTAAAAGTTCCAAGAGAAGAATGGGAAGAAGAATCAAAAGAATATTCTGTTTATAATCAATGAGCTTTTAAACATTTGTTGTCTTGCATAGCCCGGTTTTTGCTGGCATTGGTATAGCTGCATCCATTGTTTTGTGTCTTAATATCTGCTAAATATCCTAATAAGCCATAGTCTTTCCGGGTTTCGTTTTTAAGGATGCAGATGTAACAGCTTTTTATCCAAGCGTCCACCGGCAGTCAGTATGCTAAAGGACTCATATATACTTTTTTACCTTAACCCATACAGTCGGCACTTCGATATCATTAAACCCTTCAACAGGTGAATATTGTACAGGCTTAAACCTACCATCTTTTTCAAGGGCACGCTCTATTGCACCTTTCTTTAGAATTCTTACCTCCACCTGGCTCTTTAAGCTGTCAACATTTGTTTTTACAATGTTCTTCATTTCTTCTTAATTAGGCATATATTGTTTAAAAACGCTATTGTTAAATGCATTTGCCAGTTTTGAATAATTTTCTGCATTTTCATAATATAAAAGAGTATCTTCCATTGTTTTTAATTGTTTTTTATATGCTGCTGTGCCGCCAAATCTTATTGTTTCATCATCAGGCGTATCATCGGGCGCAATGAATATATGTTCACTGGCTGCAGTTCCAACCGCAAAAACACTGCCAACTTCAAGTTTGTCATAAATTTTGTCTATAATTTCATTCACTGTTTTTTGCTTCTTATCAACCGTGCCACCCCCCATAAAGGACGATAGTTCTTTTATATCCTCTTCATCAAAAAAATCTTTATCGAGTTGCTCCAACATAGCGCCGTGAGCATCCCCCACAAATATATTTTCATCGTCATGATTGTCCATTAAATGATAAAATGCATTTCTGAACATTATTGCCCCAGTCTTTTTATCAGGGCATTCTTCATTTATTTTATAAATATCGCTCGTTTTAAATTTAAGGTTTTCTGTGACCTCGTCCTTTGGTTTAAAATAAATCTGTTTTTTAAACTCAGGTTCTGCTATTGCAATTTTTGTATAGAAATTTGACGATATGTTTAAAGGTTTATCCGGCTCATTAGCTGGTTCCATAATTTTAGAAAAAGCATCTGCATTGCGCTGCTCTTCATCGTTTCTATTGGCATTTGGCATTAAATATGAATCAAGATGATTTCCAAACAAGCTGTAAACCTCTTGGTTTGCAAGTCTTATGGCATCTTTGTTTACATCAATGCCGGTTATGTTGAATTTATTCCTATCGTTACCTAAAAGAGCATATAATGATATTGCCTCCTCGCTGTCAGAGCAGGCATGGTCTAATATTTGAGCCCCCCTAATGAAAATTTGTTTTGAGAATTTCGCCCGTTTTTTCAAGAGCTTTATAGTTCCTAAAAAATGCGCTGTCTATAGGTGCATCATTATCGCCAAACCGCATTAAACCGCCAAATGATACATATGGTATGCTTGATAAACCGTATGAGTGGACTGGCAGCAAAGAAGCAGATTTTTGACAATTATTTTGTACAATATCCTGTTTTGTGCATTTTGATTATTTTAAACAGATTTTTTTGTGTGACAATACTGACATTTTTGAGATATATATTTTGTAAACCTTTCTTAGGATTATGCCAATATAAAACATGTGCAGTTTAAAACCTACTATTTTGCTAGAAATTGTTGCTTTATTATTAATTAACAAAATAGATGCTAAAAAATACCAGTTTTTCTTGCAAAATTGCCGCAAACTTGATAATATATTGGATAACAGTCTGGTTATTAGTTTTGTGCACGTTTTGTTAAAATGTGCACCAGCATAAAATATATTTAGTTTAATTCAGCATGCAAGAATTTTCTGTGGTTTTTTAACTTCACAAAATTCTTGCTTTTTTTGTATCGACAGCCCCGCACAGCCCCGCACAGCCCCGCAAGAGTTTAACAATGTGCCAGCTCACCTAAGGCTTCCAAGCTTGGCTATAATAAAACTGCCACAAATAAAATATTAATGGCAGTTTTATTAATTTTTAAAATTTATGTAAGGCTAATACTATTCAGCAGCCTCTTCTTCAACAACGGTTTCTTTTATTGTTTCAGATGCACTTACTGCAACTCTTATCTGTGCTTTTACTTTGTGTGACAATTTAACAGTCATAGTAAAATCACCAACTCTGCTAATTGGATTATCAAGAGTGATAGTCTTCCTATCTACTTCAATACCTGTTTTTGCAAGTAATTCTTCAGCAAGTTTTTTTGTTGTAATTGTGCCGAATAATTTGCCTGATTCGCCGGCTTTTGCAGATAGTTCAATAACTTCAGCCGCTTCAATCTTCTCTGCTTTTTCAAGTGCTTCCTGGTGAAGTTTTTCAGCCTTGGCTTTAATCCTTGCCATATCTCTTTCTCTTGCTTCAAGAGAGCCCTTTGTAGCTTTTTCTGCCAGATTATTAGGGATTAAATAGTTTCTTGCATAACCATCTTTAACATTAACTATATCGCCCACTTCGCCAATATTTTGAACATCTTTCTTAAGTATAAGCTGCATTCTTTTCTCCTTATAGTTTTTAATTAAGTAAAGCTATCTTAAATAAAACATCAGCTTTTTTCAAGCCCCTTTTTAAAAGTCTTTACCTTTATCATTTTTTCTTTTTCTTTGAAGCACCAGCTGGCACAGTTGTTTTTGCATCTTTGTTTGTTTCATTGCCTTCTGCTGTCTTACTTTTGGGCTCATCGTCAAGTTCATTTGGAATCTCTTCAATTATTTCTTCTTGTTTATTTTCAATATTTTTTTGCGCTAATTCTATAAGTTCTGTGTCGATTTCCACATCAGCAAGGGCTATAGCCTTTTCCTTAATAAGATTTTCTAATTCTTTTACAATCTCTTCGGCCTTCTTTTGATTCTTTAAATCCTGTTCCTTTATTGCTGCATCAATCTCATCATCTGTTTTTGGCCTGACAACAGGAATAGTTAAGGCGAGAAGTGTTTTATTTTCAAGAGCATCAATTTGCAATTGAAAATTCTCATCGTCGATTTCCATATACTTTGATACAACAGAAACAAGCTCCTCTCTCATCATCTGAATAGCTCTTTCTGAAAAACCGGCTCTATCTTGAAGCAGCACGGTTTTTAACCTATTTATTGCAACACCTTTGGTTGGGTCGACTTCTTCCTGCGAAATAAAAAAGCTCAGAACCTTATTGTATAAATCATGAAAAATATCTTTCATCTTAGGCCTTCACTTTCTTTGAAAAGAATTTTTTAATCTTTTCAACGAGGTTTTTTGGCTTGTCAATGTCAAGGAACGGCACATCCTCTCCCTGTATCCTTTTTGCAACATTATTATATGCTTGCCCTGCAAGGGAATTCTCATCATTTACAATAGGCTCACCCTTATTTGTAGAGGTTATGACGCCGGTATCCTCGGGAATGACGCCGATTAATTCAGCAGATAAAATTTCTACAACATCCTCAACACTCATCATATCATTTGTCTTAATAAGGTTTGGCCTTACCCTGTTTACAAGCAATCTGTATTTTTTAACCTCTTCTTTTGCTTCTAAAAGTCCTATAATCCTGTCAGCATCACGTATTGCGGACATTTCAGGCGTAGTCACAACAATAGCCTCATTTGCCCCTGCAACTGCATTTTGAAAACCTTGCTCGATACCCGCAGGACAATCGATTAAAATATAATCAAACTCTTCTTTTAGTGTTTCGCAAATTTCTTTTAACTGTTCGGAATTTACAGCAGACTTGTCTCTTGTCTGTGCGGCTGCAAGAAGGCAAAGGTTTGGATTCTTTTTATCCTTAACAAGTGCCTGTTTTAGTTTGCACCTTTCTTCAACAACATCCACAATTGTATAAACTATTCGGTTTTCTAAGCCCAATAATAAATCCAAATTTCTAAGGCCGATATCAGTATCAATTAAAACCACCTTATTTCCGCCTTTTGCAAGCGCCGTTCCTATATTTGCAGACGTGGTTGTTTTGCCCACACCGCCCTTTCCTGATGTAATTACAATAACAGAACCTGTCATATTATCTTCACTCCTATTGATTAGCCATTTTAAACAACACAATATTATCGTCTACAATCCTTGCCTCCTCAGGCGTAAAAATTGCAGATTTTACTATATACGGAATATTCCCGCCGTCAGGGCGTCTTGAATAGCAATTCGCAATTCTTAACTGAACGGCATTCATTTTTAATGCTCTTATCCTTGCCTCTCTGTTTCCTTTTGAGCCGGCATGGGCAATAGAGCCCAATACACCCCATACCGTTATATCGCCTGCAGCTTTAATTTCAGATCCCGGATGGCAGTCACCTATTATTACTATGTTTCCGTCAAATTCCAGAGTTTGCCCGCTTCTTAAAGTTTGATTTACATAAATTGTCTGCTTATTGTCAATCACCACAGGTTCGTTTGTTGGTGGTGCATAAAAATCTACTTCTTCGAAGTCCTCTTCGTTTTGAAGATTAGCTTCGCTTGCCTTCTTGTAAACGGTTATGGTCTGTCTTTCCAGCCCGTCAAAAATTTCTTTATTTATATTCTGGCGAGAAACTTCATTATTTGTTTGGTTTGCAGTTTGTCTTAAGATAGGTGTTTGTTCTGGCGCAGGGTTTGAATCTACAACAGCTTCTTTTGGAAGTTCTTTTTTTAGCTCTTCAAATTGATTTAGATTCCCTGCCATTTGAATAGGCTTATTTTGTCTTGCGGTTTCATTCAAATTATTTGTATTTTTTACAGTGTGTTCGCTATTTTGTGTATTCATATTATGCGAATTTTGTTCATTTGCAATATTTTGCGCAGGCTGTGCCAAGGCTATTTTTGAATTCTCTACAGAAGAGCTGTCAACATCAAGCATCGGGCTTTTTTCATCAACCTCTGGCTGTTGCACTTTTTGGGCTTTTGCCTGACGCACCTTTATCCCCATGCTTTCACATGCATTTTGCGTTATAAGAGATGAAGTTTCAACATTAACAAGTTCAGAATTATAACTTTCAATCAAAGATTTTATGCTTAAAAGCTGTGATTGATTTAAAACATTGTCTCTTAATTTTAATGAAATTCCTCTGCCTGAAGCATTTGGTATTTCAAGCGCAAGGGAAACATTGTTTATAATTTCACCTGTATTATCACACCCGCTTAAATCTATAACAAAAAGTCCAACATTTTCTTCCATAACATACCTCAACTTTAACTTGTTATCTACCTTATCCTAAAATTGAGATAAAAACAATTAAATATAAAGAAAAATTGCGCAGAATTTTTCTCAAACACTTTAAAGCAATTATATTTATATTAACTCAATGTGGTATAACATTCCTATTAATCTATAATTCTAATGTCGCATTTAGCATAAAGATTATCTTTATTTTCCTGCATATGCTTTATAAACAAACTTCTTGCATTTAGATTCAAAGGAACGGCCTCACTATAAAGTTTTTTATTTAATAATAGATTTTTGGATTTTATAAAATGTTTTTCAACATTTGAGATGATATATGTTTTTTCTAAATCTAAGGGGTTTCCGTCCTTTGCAAAGGTCACATATTGCGCGAGTTCATTGGCACTTTTGCCTGCATGATATCCTTCAAGGAGCGATTTTTTATCAATAATTATTCCTGAATACTGCATTAGCGCGTTTCTTTCGGGCATCTTCTCGTTAAAGAGTAAATTATCCATAATCACATCCAGAAATGTGGCTCCTGAAACTTTATTTTTAAATATGCCTGCATCTTTTTCCACTATTCCGCTTAAAACTTCAAGCAGAGTTAAATTATTCACCCCATCTCCTGATTCTGTGGATAAGGAACGCCTTATGGCTGTGGCATTTATGGCAAATGTGTCGACTTCAGGGTTTGTTTTTTGAATTTCTTCCAGTATTGAATCTGTTATAAAATTTGCAAGATAGTTGTTTTGAGTTCTCGCCCCTTTAATATCCAGTTTTGTTAAGTCTGGAATATCTGTCGCTATTTTATATTCCTTTGCTATATCTTTTTTAAATTCCTGTTCAAAAAGCTTGGCAAAATATCCTTTGTTAGCTTTGTCCCTTGAATCTTTGCATTCAAATGGATGATATTCTGTAATCTTTATATCATCTTCCAGGCTGCCATCATCATTAATGTGAAATTTTACGTTGGTAAATTTTTCAAAATTTTGGCATAGGTCAACTATTTTCACCCCATTTATATCTTTTATTTCGTCCTTGTGTTCATGGGCATTAAATATAATGTTTATTTTATTGCCCCCGGCTTTTTTTGCAAGGTTTTCAGCAAAATTACATCCTGTGTGAAGCGCCGCAACAACAATTCCTTTTGGATTTTCCTTCTTAAAATTTTCTATTAGTTCAACTGTTTTGTTAAAAGTGTCTTCGTAATCTTCTTCTTTGATTTTTGCCTGACATTTAAAAGGCTTGTCAATAAAGTTTATGCCCTCTAAATCTTTTTGATAATACGGCATATTTATAGGATTTATGCCTAAAAACAGCACTTTATGGGTTTTATTTGGGTCTTTATCATCTTCAATTTCAAGAATGTCTTGTCTGATTATCTTATTGGAATCTGTTTCATCCTTAAGGGCGGGTGAATTTGTAAAATCGAGGTTTGTCATTAGAACTTTTGCATTTATTCCCTTTAAAACCCTTTTAAATTCGCCGCATCCAGCATCTGTTTCATGGTTTCCGGGAACAAAATATGTTGTTAAATCTTTTGCTCCTTGTTTCATAAGGTTAACAAACTCATTAAAAAATTTAATCTGGAAATAATGAGAATTTGCATCTTTTTTTGATTTATATCCTTTTGTGGCGCCCGACATAAACCAGTCGCCAACTATTAAAAGAACATTTCGGTTGCCTTTTTCTTGTTTTAATGTAATTTCGTCCCTGTTTTCATCGATGTTTCGATAAAAAGTATCAAGATTTTCAAGGCCGCCATGGGTGTCCGAGAATGAGTTTATGTTTAATACGGCACCTGTGAAATTTATATTCTTTTTGCCGCATATGATGTTATTTAAAGAATTTATCAACACTGTGTTGATTTAAAAACCACTGAATGAAAAAAATTGCTACTAAGTTATTCTTTTGTTAAGATTTTGTTATGAAAAGTATTAAATTTTTAACAGCAGTATTTATATTATTCTCTATTTTGCCGGTTCAGGCTGGTGATATTCCCAAGGGCAGTATTACAAAATGTATTGAAAAACCTTGTTATAAGGTTCTAAAAACCACATTTGACTATACTCCGATAAGGGAGGCAGCAGATTCGGATTCAAAAAGATTCACCCATATAAAAAGCGGAATAAATTTATATTCAAAGAATGAAAAGCCCGGTTTTTATGAGCTTGATTTGGGGTTAAATAAACCTTACTGGATTGAAAAAAGGTACGTACATTGCGAGAATGATGCTGCAGATAAAAAGCTTTCTAAGGTTTCAAAAATTAAGTTTTATGAAAACAAAAATAACTATTTTGTAAAGATAAAGACAAAAACCAACAGTCCATATAAGGTGTATCAAAATAAGGACGGTCTTCAGTTTAAATATTATAATGCTGATGCTTCTCGTATCTTTAAAAAGGATGCAAACTATAAAAAAGTAACCGAAGAATTCAACTATTCTTTTGAAAAATCAAAGAATGATTCAGATATCTTAACAGTAAGATATCAAAATAATGCGCCTGTATATGCTTATGATGTTAAAAAGAAGAATAATCTGCTTGTTTTTCAGATAAGAAAACCTCTTGTGATTGATAAAAATAGACCACTTAAAGGCTTAAAGATTGCTCTTGACCCTGGCCATGGCGGAAATGAAAAAGGCTGTGTTTCGGGCGGGTTCTATGAAAAAGATGTGAATTTTCAAATAACAAAAGAGCTGAATAACATCCTTAAACAAAAAGGCGCAAAAACAATGCTTACACGCAATGATGATATTGATACAGGTCTATATGAAAGGGTAGATTCTGCTAATAAATTCAAAGCAGATTTCTTGATTAGCATTCATCAAAATTCCCTCCCAAACCCAAAAAATTACCACAAGAGGCACGGTGCAGGCGTTTATTACTACAATGAAAATGCTAAAAACCTTGCCTATATTGTTCAGAAAAATATTGTTAAATCAACAGGCTTTAAGGATGATGGAGTATTTAACGCTTCTTTTGCCCTTACAAGATCCACAAGCCCTGTAAGCATTTTAGTCGAGTGTGGGTATTTAATTCATCCATACGAAAGAAAAAAATTAACTGACCCAAAGTTTCAAAAAATTATGGCAAACTCTATTGCAGCAGGAATTGAAGAATATTTAAAAAGTACAGCAAATTGACCGAGGGTATAAAATTGCAATAACAAAGTGTCTATAATATTGATACAATCCCGCTTTGGCATTTTGCGAATTTTTATTATATTCGCCTTCTGAATGCAGCTTTTAATATACTTAACAGTTCTGCACTACCTTAAAGCTTGCCTGTTTTAATCGTTTTGATGGAAAGAATTAAGGCATCTTGAGAATAGATATTCAAAGAGTCCTGTGCATACAGTCTTTTTGCAGCAGCATATTCCATTTTTGAAATATATTAATCATCCTCCAGCAAGGGAAGGCGCACCAGTCTTGAAATTTCCAGTTTTAAATTATCGGCTTTGTTAATTATTATCCTTAGGGCAGAATTGATGCATTCAATCTCTTGCAGGTTCCTATTTTCCTTGCAATACATTGATAATATAAATAATATATTTAAAAGGTCGGTTGATAATTTGTCAATTTTTACAAGTTTTCATTCATAAATGTCCTCTTTCAAGCTAATGTTAATAAATTCAGTCCTTGCCAGATGTTTTTTATTAGGATTCAGATGTTCTATTATTCTATTTTAGAGCAATATGCTCCATTCAAAAAACAATATTATAATTAAAATTAAACTATGGCAAGTTATTCAGATGATATGTTTCTTACGCTCGCAAAAAATTTAAAAAAATATAGAAAACAGGCAGGTTACACACAGGTGAAACTGAGCTTGAAGCTTGGAAAAGGCTCAGATTATATAGCTCAGATTGAACGCGGGTTTAGAACCCCAACACTTAAAAGTTTGTGTGAAATTACCCAAACATTAAATGTTGATATGTACAAATTTTTTATAAGCTAATAAAGAATCTGTATTTTTGCAATATAAAATTTAGAATTTGTGTTAAGTAGAAATCAATTAACATATACTCTCAAATAGCTTCTAAATAAGCTAGTGCAGCATAACCATTCTTAACCTATTTGTACGGCTTATATTTTTATAGTATAATTAACTAAAATGTCGGATTGATTGGGAGGAAAATTCAGGTATGTACGGAATCATTCTTGCAGGTGGAAGCGGTTCAAGACTTTGGCCTTTATCTAGAGAATTATATCCAAAGCAGCTTTTAAGGATAAATACTGATAAAAGCCTCCTTGAAATGACTTATTTAAGACTTTTAAAGATGATGGATGAAAAAAATATCCTCAGCATTACAAACGCCAAACATTTTAGTGATGTTAAAACCCAGTTGTCATCTATAAGTCAAAATCCGATTGTTTTATCAGAGCCAACGCAAAAAAATACTGCCCCTGCTATTAGTGCCGCAGTTAAATATTTGCTTGATAAAGGAAAAGATGATATTGTTCTCGTTGTTCCCTCTGATCATCTTATTAAAAATGATGCTGAATTTCAAAAAGCAGTTCAAAATGCAGCAAAACTTGCAGAGGAAGGCAGCATAATCACTTTCGGAATAAAACCTGATGCACCTGAAACAGGATATGGTTATATTAAGTGTACAGCTAAAATAAATGATTTTTCTAGAAAAGTTGACGAATTTAAAGAAAAACCTGACTTGAAAACAGCTGAAAAATACCTTAAAAGCGGTGACTACTTCTGGAACTCAGGCATTTTTATGTTTAAGGCATCAGTGTTTATGAATACCCTTTGCCAGCTAGCGCCTGAAATTTATAAAATAGTGCAGGAGTTAGATTTTACAAAAAATGATACTATTGAATTTACGAAATTTGATAAAATGCCCTCAATTTCAGTGGATTACGCAATTATGGAGAAGGCAAAAAATATCGTCAATGTTCCTGTAGATTGCGGCTGGAATGACCTTGGCTCTTGGGATGCAATCTATGAAATTAATAAAAAAGACGAAGACAATAATGTAAAAATTGGCGCCACGCAAATAGAAGGATGTAAAAATTCTTTATTTTATAGCTCAAATAGGCTTGTTGCAGGGGTTGGCCTTGATGATATTATTTTAATTGAAACATCAGATGCAGTCCTTGCCTGTAAGAAAGATAGAACACAGGATGTAAAGAAAATTTTTGATAAATTAAAAGAAATAAAAGATGAAACCCACTTAATTCATACCACTGTTTACAGGCCCTGGGGCTATTATACTGTGTTAAATCAGGGAGATGGTTATCTCACAAAAATGATTTGCGTTTCAGCCCATGGACAATTGAGTTTGCAATCGCATAACTATAGAAGTGAACACTGGGTTGTATTATCAGGTACAGCAAGAGTAAGCCTTGATAATAAAAACTTTATACTAAAGCCAGGCTCAAGTATTGATATTCCAGTTAAAGTGAAGCACTCTCTTGGTAATCCTTATAGTGAAGAGCTGAAAATAATTGAAGTACAAAAGGGCGATAAGCTTGTTGAAGAGGATATTATAAGATACAAAGATATCTACGGCAGAGTTAAAGCCTAGATATTTATTAACAGACAAGTATAGAAGACTTTTAAGTGCCTGAGTTTATGGCTAAGGCTATATATGAATTTGTGTTCAAAATTTATATGCCATAAATAGTATATTTATTATTTTAAAGCCTTTCTCCTGATGGAGTTAGCAAGATTATTTAAATATCCTAATTTTTTGGACTTTTCTTTGTAAGTAATATATTCCACATATGGAATATAGCTAATTGTAATATTTGTTTACATTTGTGATAATTGGGTTAAAAAAATTGTAAATATGCTGAATGCAGCTCTTATAAGCATTATACAGGATTTGTATATTATTATAATTGCAATACCCATGCCAAATTTCCTAGCAAATTTTATTATTCAGCTGTTTTAATATAGCACTGGAGAAAAGAAAGCTGTATATGAGAATAAATTTTTTAACACAAGGTATAAATTTTGGCGAAACCATCATAAGTACCACAGCCGTAAAGAAAACAGATGGTAGTAAGGCTGAGCTAAATTTTGTAGAATATGATTGCGATAATAAAAAAGATTGTGCCAAAATAAAAGATACGCAAAAACTTTGGGGCCCTGAGGCGGTAAATATGGATTTAATATCAGGGCCATTTAATCATAGCGGCAAAATCCATACAAGTGTACCATGGCGGCATTTTTATGGCCTTGAAAACAAATCAGGCGATATTCTTGTTATAGCAAAAACCAGGGATTCAAAAGTAAACATGGATGACAAAACAAGCAAAATTATTGATATATCCAATATTCAGGCCAATCCTGATGAAATGTGGGATTCAACACATAAAAAATATAGAAATCTTGGAGAATTGCTTGTTTGTCAAATAGTAAAAATAGCAAAAAAGGACGATGCGGAAGCAATAAGTCTAAAATCTGAGAATGAAGGTTTTTGGTCAAAAAGTGGGCTTTTTAAACTTTCCAAGAACTCTGTATCTGCAAGACCTACAAGAAGCCTCGCCCAAACGAATTATGATGATTACATAGATTATATAGAAAATAAAAAATGAAGATAAACTCAACACATTATAATAGTCAAAATATATCAAATGGACATAAATACCCGGCTTTTGGCAAGCGGACACTCGACACTGTAAATATAAGAAAGGCCGCAAATGGGCTCGGTTATGTTGACTTTGTAAAGTATGATATGTTAAACCCGAAAGATAGAAGACAGTTTGTAGATTTATGCCTGATGTGGGGCAAAAAAGCTCCATATATGGACTATATAGCTTGTTCTATACATAGCAGGGTGCAGCGTTTTTTTGAAAAATATATGCCAAATATGTCAAGGCATCATTTTTTTGGCCTTGAAGACAGAATGGGCAAAACCCTTGTAGTGAGCGAAGTTGTAGATGAAGGCAATAGGTTTAATTTACGAAACAGGGCAAGAGAAAACCGGCTAAATATTTATTTTTTGCAGGCAAACCCTGATGAAATGTATACTTCGCCTAATAAGCAATACAGGGGCGTTGGGGAAACTTTGGTATCAAAAATTATAGAAATAGCTCAAAATGAAGGCAGAGATTCAATTGTGCTGGATTCACATAATGAAAATTTTTGGAATAGCAGCGGATTGTTTGAAGATTTTGGCTTTAAGACACAAGAATCGGTCAAAAAACGCCTGGATAACTGCAAATTCAATGAATACATAGAAAAAGTCCACAGAAAAATGATACATGAATATTACTAAAAATCACGCCATGAAAGGATTTTAAGCTTTTATATAGCTTGCCGTATATGATTAGCAGTTTGTATAATTCCAGAATAGCTATACAGCAAAGGTTTTAAGGGTGTGCACGCCTAAAAACATTATATGCGCTGCTTTTTAGGATATTACAATTTTGAAAAACCGCTATATAGGTTATTTAGGGCTATGAATACATTTAAAATTAAAGTATATCAAGGTTTACGGATTATAGTTTTGCTGAAATGCTGTCTAAATAATGCTTTCAGGTGCAGCTGTCCAAATTTTAGTTCTCAGGCAACACCCGGAATGGAATTAAGCAAAAGCTTTGTGTACTCGTGTTTTGGGCTGTTGAATATATCCATAGTCTCGCCAATTTCTACAATTTCACCCCTATACATTATTGCAACCCTTGTGCAGAGGTATTTTACGACATTTAAATCGTGAGAAATAAATAAGTAAGTCAAATTAAACTTATGCTTCAAATCTAACAGAAGATTTATAATCTGAGCCTGAATACTCACGTCCAGAGCGGATATTGGCTCATCGGCCACAATAAATTCTGGCTTTAAAATTAAAGCTCTTGCTATTGCAATCCTTTGTCTCTGTCCGCCTGAAAATTCATGCGGATATCGGTCTAAATCATCTGGGGACAGGCCTGTCAACTCTATGATGCTGTTTAGCATGACAATTTTTTGTTTTTTATTTTTTATGCCGTTTACAATTAGGGGCTCAGATAAAATTTCTTTTATTTTCATTTTGGGATTCAAGCTGGAGTAAGGGTTTTGGAAGATTAATCCAGTTTTTTTTCTAAAAATTTTTGTGTCATTTTTAGAAAAATTTTGAATATTTTTTCCATCATAAAAAATTTCGCCGCAGTCGGTGTCTAAAAGCCTCAAAATGCAGTTGCCAAGCGTGGATTTGCCGCTTCCTGATTCACCTACAAGACCGACGATTTCTCCGCGTTTTATGCCTAAACTCACGCCCTTCAAAGCTTTTACGGGATTTTGTTTTTTTCCTAAAATTCCCCCTTTTGTGTCAAAAGTTTTAAAAACATTTTTTACTTCAACAAGATTTTCCATGGGAAATTTCCTAAATGTATGCTATATGCGCCTATACACCATTTTATATCATATAAACAGCAGGTTTTCTATATACTTTTGGCTTATTTTTAAAATATTGTGCTTCGTGTGAAAAATGATTTTTGCAACCAAATGTGTGAAATGGGCTAAAAGCTTGCTATATAAGCCATACAAATAATTCTGTACGCTGAAAACATTATAAAGACAGTCTTTTGGAGGAATGGTCTATAAGTCAAAAATAATCAAATTTCCAAAAGTACTATGGTTTGAGTGTTTTTGCCGATTCACACATGGGTAGGTTTAAAATCTAGTCATAGCAATGCTATTGCATGTCTTGATTTTTGGTGTTAGCAACAGAAGCGCTAAAAATACTTGTATTACTGGTTTTTAGCATATTGCACGGATAAAAACAGCTTATAGAAAGCTTATGCGCCTATTTTTGCAAATCTACACTGATTTTTACGAGCAAAAGCCTTGTTATTCAAAGAAATAAGTATTACAAAATCTCTAAAAACTCTGTGATTGCCGCATTTGCACGTGATAAAATCCCGCAATTGCAAACCTTAACTATATTTTAGGATTCAATATAATTATTATGAGTGTAAAAGTGCAGTTTTTTAATAACAAAAAGGCGAATAAGATTCTAAAAAGACATCCAGGCAAGGATTTTGCTCCTTAAACAATAACCGCACGCATACATTGTTGGCTTCCGGGAAATTTATAACAATTTTTAGCAAAATCGGCAGTTTTTTGAATGTTAAGGTTTACAATGCTTAACATTTTTATTATTTATAGAAATTTTGATGGGGAAAATGTTTTTTATTAATTTAAGAGGAATTAAATATGAGGAGAAAAAATGAGCATTGAAAAAATTTCTACATCCTGTAATTTTGACGCAGAATATTTGAAGGGTTGTGAGAAATCATTGGCGCTGCGCGATTTTGATAATGACGGAAAAACTACGGCAGACGAGATGATTCTCAACAATAATCAGCTTTTTATCGCTCAATTCGGTGGTCAAAATGCCGAACTGGCCACAAGGGCCAGCAATCTTGCCGCAAGGCAGGCTGAAATTTTTCGAAAATATGCTGGCGAAGATAATGTTTTTACCCCCGAAGAGCACGCAAGCTGCATAAATTCAGAAGAATGGGTGGAGACGATAGAGGCCTATCATAAGCTTGAAGCAGAGAAATGGACATATTTGCAAGAGCAGCAAAACACTGCGGAAAGTGGATATAAAGATAATGGGAATGGCGAAGAAACTGGTTTTTTCAAGAAAATTAGCAATGCAATAAACTCATTGTTTGAAAAATTCTTTGGAGGGGCCAAAAGCAAGGCGCAACAGGTGTCTTAGAAATATAAATTATTCGTAAAATTATTTTATGCTGCGTTTTCTTGGATTTTTATTGGATTTGCAATGTTTTTTTCAAAAGCAAAACATATATGTAATTTATTTATGCTGACAAACAATGGTTTTACGTAATTTGTTGACATACAAGGTTTTTAGAATAAAAGGGCTTGAGCACGTGAATCAGCTAGTTTTAGCTGGATTGCATTGACACAATTGCTCAAAAGCATATCTTTAGAGAAATATTAAGTTTGTTAAGTTTTAAGGCTATTAATTTTTTAATGTGTTAAGTTTTGTAAAAAAAGACAATATTTTTTTAAAGCAAATTGGCAAATAAACATATTTTTATGTTTTATATAATATATAAAGATAAGAAAGATGTTAAATTATGCAACAGGCAACAAGTTTAAATTTAAACAATAAAATCGGTGTCTTAAATAATCAGACAATAAATAATAGTACGGCAGCTGCCGGTACCAAATCCCCCCCCGCAGGCGTATGTGAATAATAATCTCATTGATAATAAGGACACTAAAGATGGCGATGTTTTTGTTATCGGTGGCAAAAAGATAAAGAAAAAGACAGCTTTTATTGTAGGTGCTGCAGTGCTGGCAACAACAGTACTAAGCATAATTGCTATTGCGTGCAGGAAAAAACTTCCTGCAACTTCCCCATATGCTGTGCAAAAATCCGGAAGCAAAAATAATGTGCCCACATTAGAGTCTGACATCGGTGCAGGAGATAAACTGCCTTCTGGAGTGGAAAAACAGATGAATCCAGATAAAATCAATGAGGATCAAGTGCATGAAGTTATTAGCGTCGATAAAACTGCCAATGCTGACGAAGGAAATAAAACCAATGCTACAAAAACAGATTCAACTGATAAAACTGCCAATGCTGGTGAACCGCATATGGATAATGCCCAAAAAATAAAACTGGTATTGACTGAATTAAATAAAACAATAAGCTCCGCCCAAAAGAGTCTTAATGAAGCACATATATTGGCAGACAAAGCAAATAAACAAAGCGATGAAGTCATGGCGGAATTTAAAAATAAAGCAGACAATGTTATTGCCTTATTTGAAAATCAAGTTTTAGACAAGAATGGTAAAAAGGCCGTAGCAATAGATGAAAAATTTATAGATGATGACAAGATTACTCCCAAAATAATGACAGAAATATTGAAAGATGGCACTAGAAGAGAAAGTGAATTTGTTGATGGTGTATTAGAAAAAATAACAGAAACAGCGTCAGATGCGAAGAAAAAATTATACTATCTTTTTGATAATAAGCTATGCAAATATGAAGAAGGGTGTGAGACACTAGCTAATGGTGATACCAAAACAGCATTTAGACTGAAATTTAATGCATCTGGTAAGCCCTGCGAATATAAAGAAGGGTGTGAGACACTAGCTAATGGTGATACCAAACTGGACAGAAAATTAATAGTGAATCCCGATGGTAAAATTGCTTGCTACGTGGAAGACTTTGAAGTTTTAGCAAATGGTGACTTCAAAGTTGCAAAGGCGCTAGAATCAGTGGTAAATATGCTTTATTACAAAGAAGGATGTGAAGAATTAGCGAATAATGATACAAAAATTGCGAAAAAGTTGATTTTTCAGGATAACAAACCGCAACGATATGAAGAAGGCTATAGTCTGTCGTTCCCCGGAAAGAACAATATAATAGAAGAATTGAAATTAGAATTAGAATTAGTTGATGGTCAGTGGAAAGAATGCAGCACAAAAGAGTAAAGTCATAGGTGTGCAACTGACAATTAAATTAATAATATTGCTTGGGCTTGACATCATTATTATACGCAATAAGCTGTGTTTCGCAGCTTTTTTTGCGACCTCCGCTTTTTTACCTGTTAACGAGACTAATAATGCTCTATAAAATGGTTATAAAGTAATGCCAGCTTTTTAATATATATATATAATACCCTGGCAGTTCGTTTTTACTACCAGGGTATAAGAATATTGCGATAATGTTATATTAAACAGCAAAAATGTGTCTGTTTTTATAGATTTGCTTGTTTAACAACGTTTTCAAGAGCTTCAAGAGCATCAGCAGGAAGCTTGTCTATGCCAGCTTTTTCGGTTTCTCTTGATTTAACAAATTCGATTCTATCCTGCATACGTTTAACAAACTGCTCTTTATATTCTGCATTTTTGAAGCTTGCATCAAAGCCTTCAACATCCATAATTTCAATGTCATTAAAGCCTTCCCATTTGTGGAATTTGGCTGTGCCTTCAACAATGGCTTCAATAACACCCAGAGTGTGTTTAGGTTGAACTTTTGTGCCCATAAATTCGCCAGTATTCAGGATGTAGCAATCAACGCCATCTTCGATTAGTTGTTTGAATCTTGTGTAATCCATTTCAAGAGGATAAACTCTGAATGGGTTAGCATAAGGCTCTACAACCAATGCGTTTGGGTCAACGCCTTTTGCCAATCTTTCAGCTGAAGATCTTTTTGTTGCAAGGGTTGCACCCATAGCAGAACCCAATGAAGCGCCTGAAAGCTTTAATACAGGAGGAATTGTGGGGTCTTTCATTAACCAGAAGATAGCGTTAATTGGCTCGTTAATTCTATCAACCCTGTTTGGAGACCATAATTTTGATTTAACAGCACGGCCGTTACCATTTCTTATGTCTTCGGTGATTGAATACAATTTACCATCTGCACCAGCGATAACGCCTGCGTTCTGCTGGGTTAAAATGTATTTGTTGTCATCGCAATTCATCGGGTAGTCAGCTGTTTTGTCAAAATATGCTGGTTCTAATGCGATTGTATATTTATCATGAACGTTAATAATAAATGCATCATCATGAAGAACAGTGATATCGTATTTATTATTGTGTTTTGCGTGGGTAATTGTTGATTTGCCTGAGCCTGATAAGCCAAATACTGCAACCTGGAATGATTTGTTGTTTTCAAGGTTGTATCTTTTCATACCACCATGGCATGAAGCGTAGCCATTTCTTGCAGCTGCACCCCAGGCAAGGGTTAAAGTACCTTTTTTGTGTTCGCCAAAGTATCTCATACCAAGAATGGCTGCACAGTTATGAACAGGATCAAAGAAAGTTAAACCATATGGGAAATCAGGGTGTGTCCAATCTGGATCTGAGAAGATAAAGAGGTCGCCTTCAGCGATTTCTCTAGAGTTTGAGTACATATTTGAGTAGCATTCATTGATATACTGGAAGTTTAACATCCAAGAATACATGATATTTTCAAAGCCTTCGGGAATTAAAAGGTGTGCTTTTACCATGAAATCTTCTTCAAGGCCTACTACAACTTCGGTTTTATACATTAATCTGTCACGTGTGCCATAAACTGCTTCACGGATTATTGGAAGAAGGTATCCAAGGTCGCATCCTGGCTCGCCAACGATTTTTCTTGCAGCAGCGCAACGGCCAACAACAGTACCATCATTGAATAATAATTGGTTTGCACCTTTTGGAAGACCGATTTTTTCGGGCTCATATACTGGCATACCAGTTAACTCAACTGTTCCTGGGCTGTTTAGTGCAAGTTTATAAGCTTCTGAAACAGACTGTACGAATTCAACATTGTTGCCGTAGAATGGAGCAGTGATTGTTGCACGTGCAGCTGAATAAAGCTTTTTAAGCTCTTCTGAATTTGTAAAAAATTCTACTGTTGACATAAATAATATCTCCTTTTAATTGTACGAAATACGCTCAATCGTCTATCATAGATATTAGCATAAAAACTTTTTTTGTGTTAATATCCTTATTAAAATTAAAATAGAAAGGTATTAAAATATGACACAGACTGCAATTTCCTACCAAATAAAGGACATAAGCCTGGCAGAGCAAGGCAAAAAGAATATTGAATGGGCGCAAAAAGATATGCCCGTTTTGGCAAATATTACCGAAAGATTCAAGAAGGAACAGCCTTTTAAGGGGTTGAGACTTACGGCCTGTGTCCATGTTACAAAAGAAACAGCAGCGCTTTGTATTGCAATGAAAGAGGGCGGTGCAGATGCAGTACTTGCTGCCTCAAATCCTCTATCCACGCAGGATGATGTAGCTGCAGCCCTTGTAAAATATTGGAATATACCTACTTTTGCTATTGCAGGTGAGGATAAAGAAACCTACGCAAAGCATGTTGAGATTGCACTAAATCATAAGCCTCATCTTATTATTGATGATGGGTGCGACTTGGTAGCAACTGTCCATAAATCAAGAAGAGATTTGATTCCAAACATCATAGGTTCTACTGAGGAAACAACCACTGGTATTATCAGGCTTGAGGCTATGGAAAAAGACGGTTCGCTTGAATTTCCGGCATTAGGGGTTAATTCAAGCCTTACAAAACACTTATATGACAACAGATATGGCACAGGACAAAGTGCATTGGATGGCATCATAAGGGCTACAAATATTTTAATTTCAGGAAAAACTTTTGTAGTTGCAGGGTATGGCTGGTGCGGAAAGGGTGCTGCTATGCGCGCAAGAGGGATGGGTGCTAATGTAATTGTGACAGAAGTTGATCCACTAAAGGCACTTGAGGCCGTTATGGACGGTTTCAGGGTTATGCCGATTAAAGATGCAGCGCTCGAAGGAGATATTTTCCTTACTGTGACAGGCGATAAGAACGTTATTGATGTTGAACATATTTTAACAATGAAAGATGGTGCTTTTGTATCTAATGCGGGACATTTTGATGTTGAAGTAAATGTTAACGGACTCAAAAAACATGTTAAGGAATACAAGAATATCCGCCCTGCGCTTGATGAATGGGTTTTAGATAATGGCAAGAGTGTTTATGTTTTAGCCGAAGGCAGGCTTGTTAACTTGATTGGTGCCGAAGGGCATCCTGCAAGTGTTATGGATATGAGCTTTGCAAACCAGGCACTTGGAATTGAATTTGTGCTCAAGAATAAAGGCAAACTGCAGAATAAACTTTATACCCTGCCAAGAGAGGTAGATGTAGAAATTGCAAAAATCAAACTGAATTCTATGGGAATTAAAATTGACACTTTAACTGATGAGCAGGTTGAATATTTGAATTCTTGGAAGGCTGGAACATAAAAACTTTGTAGGAATTTCAAAATAAGTAAAACAGCCATAGAATTTTTCTTTTGGCTGTTTTTTTTTGAATAATCCTTTTATGTCTGCCTGGTATTTTGTTCTTAGTTTTTTTCTTATGTGCGTTAATAAGCTATTTAAACTTTTGCTAATTACTGTCTATCGCCTTAAATTCAGCAGTTGCAGTTTTGTTTAGCTGCACAGCAGATATTTTTCAAGTGAGGTTTCCCAGCTAGGAAGCGCGTTTAGACTATCTAAAACGCTATATTTAGGCCTTTTTGCAGGGCGTGGAAAATCGCTTTTTTCTATTGATGTAACATCTATATTTCTTTTTTTAATTTCAAATATTTTTCTTGTAAAATCAGACCATTTCGCTTCACCAGATGAAGCTATGTGATATGTGCCATATGGGCGTTTTTCGTTGATTATTTTGATAATTTCATTAGCTAAATCTTTTGTCCAGGTGGGGGCTAAAATTTGATCATCAACAACGCTTATAGTGTTACTTAGCATTGAAAAGGTTACCATTGTATCTACGTAATTCTTTCCACCCTTGCCATACAAGGTGCTTGTTCTTATTATATAGTGTTTTTTAGTGAGGCGTCTAATTTCTTCTTCACCCCTGAATTTTGAAAGTCCGTATATATTGATTGGGTTTGCTTTATCTGTTGTCTTGTATGGTGTATTTTTGTCACCGTCAAAAACAGAATCTGAACTTATATAAATTATTGGTACGTCGAGTTTTTTTGCTATTTTTGCCATATTTTTTGTACCAATATGATTTACTTCAAATGCTTGTTTTTTTGAAACTTCAGCCTGGTCAATATTTGTATATGCAGCAAGATGAATAATCAAATCAAGGCTTACCTTTTCCATTATTTCATTAGCAAGTTTTTTGTTTGTAATATCAAAAATTTTACTGTTGGTGGCCCAAAACTGGTGCCCCTCTTTTTCTAGACACGGACATAATTCTTGTCCTAATAAACCGGATGCGCCGGTAACGAGTATCCTCATAAAATCGCCATTCCTAAACTATTTTTATTAAGCCTCCTTTGGGGAAATTTATTTCATTTAGGCTTAACTCTGTTTATTAACTCTTATATCAGGAAGTTATGGTAAAATCAATACTATGAAAAAAATACTTTACATTATTGTTATATTAATTTTTGTAACGTTTATCCTAAAAGGTTGCCTAAAACAGGACAAGGGCTATGATGAGCCACCAAAATTTTCTAATGCAAGACCTTTAGACATTATAGAATATGATTTTGAACCAGCGGAAACAAAAACAATTGACGGGGTAGACTACCTTGTGGCGCGCGGCAAAGTAGGCAAATACGGCGGTGATTTTGTGACATCCACAATAGGGGAGGGGCCTAAAACCTTTAACCCCTTTAATACAAACGATGATACCTCTAGCCAGATGTCAGGGATTATGTATGATGGGCTATTAACTACTGATGCATTTACAGGTGAGGTCACCCTTAAGATGGCAAAACGGCTTGAAATTTTGCCAGATAATATGACATACATTATTGAATTGAGACATGGGCTCAAATGGTCTGATGGTATGCCGATAACGGCTGATGATGTTGTATTTACTTATAACGATATTATTTTTGCAGGTTATGGTGTTACAAGTACCAGGGATGCATTATATGTGGATGGCAAGCTTCCAACAGTTGAAAAAATAGATAAATATACTGTTAAATTTAAGACGCCTGTACCCTTTGCACCTTTTTTGAGAAACTTATCACTTTCAATTGCACCTAAGCACATATTTAAACCCGCAGTTGACAAGGGAAAAGAGTATTTTAGAAGCTTTCAATCAACCACAACAAAACCTTCAGAATTTGTTGTTTCAGGCGCATTTAAATTAAAAGAATATATACCCGCTCAAAGAGCAGTCTATGAAAGAAATCCAAACTATTATATGATTGACAAAGCTGGTAATAAGCTGCCATACTTGGATAGATGGGTAATGCTTATTGTTGGCGATTTAAATAATGATATCCTGAAATTTGAAGCCGGAGAAACAGACACTACAACAATTCCTGGCACCATGGTTGCAAGATACAGAGAGCTTGAAAAAAATTCTGATTATACCCTCTATAACCTTGGCCCTACAACAAATACCTCATTTATTGTATTCAATATGAACACAAGAAAAAATAAAAACGGAAAATTCTATCTAGAGCCAAAAAAACAGATGTGGTTTTGTGATGAAAACTTTAGAAAAGCCATAGACTGGGCTATAGACAGGGATAGCCTTGTTTTAAATGTCCTTTCAGGCGTTGGCCAACCATTATACACAGCCGAGAGTATTACAAGTATTTTCTTAAATGGGGACATTGCAAAAGGCCACCCGCAGGATATCGAGTATGCTAAAAAATTATTAGAGCAGTCAGGTTTCAAGCTGAAAGATGGCGTATTATATGACAAAAATGGCATACGTGTAGAGTTTGAATTGTCCACAAATGCAGGAAATACGCAAAGGGAAGCTACAGGAGTCAGCATCAAAGAGGATTTAGCCAAACTTGGCATAAAGGTAAACTTTAAACCAGTAGAATTTAATACGCTTGTGAACCGCCTGACAAATACCCTGGACTATGAGGCAATTATTATATCATTAACCGGAAACCCGCTAGAACCGCATTCGGGCAATAATGTATGGCGCTCTGATGGTGCTTTGCACCTTTTTAATCAGAGAAGTGACGAGGATATAAAATCAACAGACAGAATTTTGCCCTTCGAAAAAGAGCTCGATAAAATTTTTGATGAAGCGAAAGTTCAAATAGATGTACAAAAAAGAAAAGAGCTGTATAATAAATATCAAGAGATAGTGGCTGAAAACAATCCTGTAATATATCTTTACAGCCCTGTTAATATAATTGCTGTGAGAAATAAATTCAAAAATGTTTATCCTACACAATTAGGGGGATTAACGCATAATATTGAGGAAATTTATATAGATAAATAAGGATAAATGTGATGTTTGAGAAGATTACAAAGATTCAATTAGTTTTGTTTGCACTAATTTTGGGCCTAAGCTTAATAATTGGTGCTAAAACAATTTCAAATAATTTTTCTAAAGATGAAATCACCGTAACGGGCTCCGCGAGTGAGATTGTAACATCTGATTCTGGTGTATGGAGATTTCAGATTAGAACCGATGGCTTAACAAGAAATGATGCCTATAAGGCGTTGACATCACAGAAGCCTGTGGTCCTTGAATTCTTAAAAAATAATGGTATTAAGGATACTGAAATAGAATTCTTGGGTATTAATAACTATGCCAGATATAAAACCGGTCCAAATGGTATTTCTACGCAGGAAATTAATGGTTACACCTATGAGCAGGTCGTAAAAATAAATACAAATGATGTACAACTGATTAAAAAGCTTCACCTTGAAATACCATCACTGGTTGAAAAAGGTATAGTGATTAATTCTTATGAACCAAACTATATGTATTCAGGTCTAGCTGATAAAAAGGCCGAGCTATTGCAGAAAGCCACAGCGGATGCTAAATTCAGGGCGAAAGAAATGCTCAAAGCCACAAATAATCGTGTTGGCAGAATACGCACAGTGAAAATGGGTGTATTCCAGATAACTCCGCCTGATTCCAATGAAGTTTCAGACTGGGGTATTAATGATACTTCATCAATTGAAAAGAAAATCACTGCCGTTTCAAATGTCGTTTTTGGCATAAAGTAGCAGTTAGCAATATTTTCACGTAATGTAATTTATTTTGATGCGAGAGCCCGGTTGATTCGGGCTCTCTTTTGTTATTCAAGAAAAACCAATGCATGATTATATTCTAAAACTGTAATATAATGTACTATTCTCTGCCTTTTGCAAATTAAGCTGGACTGCAAGTTTTGTAAAATTTTGTAAAAATTGTATCAAATAAATTTTATCACATGCGTTGTAATTAAACGGCCGTAGAAATTTTCAACAATGTAGTACTAGTATGATAATAAATTGCGCGACAAATTTCAATTATGCATATATTCACCATAATGATACAAAATTCAATAAAGTATCAACAGAAAATCTTTCAGCTGTATCGTTTCAGAAAATGATGCAACCATCAACTAAGCAATATCTTTCATTTTTGGGTGGTTATAGCTTAAATCTGGCCGAAACACTGGCAAATCTTAATGATGAAGCATTTCCGCCGGATATAAAAGCAATGGCTGAAGAAATATTAGCCGATGGTAACCCTGAAGATAAAACCCTAATTAGTGTCCATAAAGCAAAATACGATAAAATAAAAGAAATGAAATCTCTTAATGAAGTGCGGGAGGCGTTCCCCGAATTTCGAAATGTATTGTCAGAGTATGATGTTGATTATAAAAAAAATTCATTCATCTATGATGTAAAAATGGGTAATTTAGAAAAATTTAATCCTGATATTGATGTGGCATTGCAGCTGCTTAAGCTATACTGGGCCGATTGCTGCTCTGTTACTAAGATGAAACAATATACTGGTAGAAATGCTAAGAATGTTCTTGAAAAATTTAATATTCCTTTGTTTAGCAATCAGTATGCACGTGTATTGCAGCTGTCAGAAAAAAAATACAACAAACAAAATAAAGACACACATTCTGCAGCAATGAAACAAGCCTGGAAGGAGAAACAAACAGAACCAATTATTCATATACCTTCGGATGAAACCAAGAGAAAGATTTCACATAGTGTAAAAGCCTATTATGCTAAACATCCTGGTCTTGGTGCTGAAAAAAATGCTAAAATGTTGGAGGCAAAGAAACTTAAAAGTAGAGTTTAGTTGCTCTATAAATTCCTTATAATTTCATCACTGAACTCTATTGTGGTAGAACTTCCGCCAAGGTCTCTTGTTAAAATTCTGCCTTCTTTGATTGTTTTAAACAGTGCTTTTTCAAGATTTTTAGCTGCTTCTAATTCATCAATGTTTTTCAACATTTCAATTGCGCACATTAAAAGTGCAGAAGGGTTTGCAAGGTTTTGGCCTTTAATATCAGGTGCAGAGCCATGAACAGGCTCATATACACTGGCTTCAAGACCGATATTAGCCCCCTGTGCTACACCAAGGCCCCCAATAAGCCCTGCAGTGAGGTCTGAAACAATATCGCCATATAAATTTGGCAAAACAAGAACATCGAATTTTGATGGATTCTGCACAAGCTGCATACATAAAGCATCTACAAGGATTTCTTTATATTCTATATTGGGGTATTTTTTAGAGACCTCGCGGGCGCATTCTAAAAACAGACCGTCTGTAAGTTTGCATATATTTGCTTTTGAAACTGCCCAAACTGTTTTCCTATTCATCTTCTTTGCATAATTAAATGCATATTCTGCAATTCTTGTTGATGCCTTTCTTGTAATTAATTTGATACCTTCTGCTGTGTCATCATCAACCTTTCTTTCAATGCCTGTATATAAATCTTCTGTATTTTCCCTTATTACGACTAAGTCAACATCGTTAAAGGGTGTTTTGATGCCATCTATATTCTTGCATGGACGCACATTTGCATATAAATCAAGCTCGCGCCTTAGCTGCACATTAACGGATCTAAACCCCTTACCTATGGGTGTCGTAACAGGAGCTTTTAGGGCTATTTTATTTTTTTTAATGCTTTCTATAACGCGGTCTGGAAGCGGAATGCCTTCTTTTTCAATAACATCAAGGCCTGCACTTTGTCTATCCCAATTGATTTTAACACCTGCTGCATCAATTATTTTTACTACAGCATCAGCTATTTCAGGACCAATTCCATCACCTTCTATAAGTGTTATATTATGCATATTTTTACCTCTAACTTTATTATATTCCATATTTGGAATACATCCTTAACCCTTGCCAATATTGATTGTTACTCGCATTGCTTGCTTTAAGAGACAAGTAACATCTTAGACTAAACTAAAATCCCCATGTTTTTTAAGGTGTTCAATAAGCCCGCCGTCATTCAATAATTTAATCATAACATCGGGCAGTGGTGTAATTTTTATTTCAATATTTTTTGTTACGTCCTTTAATATGCCATTTTTGACATCTAATTCTAGTTCATCTCCTGCATCAATTTTGTCGGTATCACACTCAATTAACAATAAGCCGATATTGATTGCATTCCTGTAGAAAATTCTTGCAAAGCTTTTTGCAATAACCGCCCCAACTCCTGCAATCTTTATTATCTGGGGAGCATGCTCTCTTGAAGAGCCTAAACCAAAGTTATTTCCTGCAACGACAAAATCTCCCTTTTGCATCTTGCTTGCAAATTCAGGGTCCGCATCCTCTAGGACGTGTTTTGAAAATTCTTCCAGATTACTCCTTAGATGAAATAATCTGCCTGGTGCAATGTGGTCGGTTGATATACCGTCGCCAAATTTAAACGCTTTGCCTTTTTTAATTTCCATAAAGTAAAACCCTTAATTCTCTTTTTGTCTAAAATTCTTTTGTTTCAATTATAATATAAACTATGGAAAATAGAAATTTAAAAATAGGCGTTGTCGGTTTGGGTTTGATTGGCGGCTCTATCTTAAAATCTCTTAACAATCTTGGGTATTTTGTTGTCGGGGTTTCAAAAAGCAGTCATATGGAAGCACAAAATTTCTGTTCTCTTGCAAGTGTTGATGTTAAGGATATTGACGATTGTGATGTTGTTTTTGTGTGCTCTAAAATGTCTGAAACGCTCGATATTCTTGATAAGCTTGAAAATATTGTAAAGCCTGGATGCATTGTCACTGACGTTTGCTCCCTAAAAAGGTTTGTTAATAATAAAAAACGCTCGTATGACTTTGTGGGGTCGCATCCTATGGCAGGAACAGAATTTTCCGGATTTGAGCACTCGTTTGCCGAATTATTCTTTGGTGCAAAATGGATTTTAAATAAGCCTAATGATATTTTACAAAAATTAATAAAGGAAATGGGTTCAAAGCCTGTTATTATGGATGAACATTCGCATGACAAAGCTGCTTGCCTTGTTTCCCATCTTCCAATGCTTATTTCATGTGCACTTTTTAATACAGTTTTAAAAGATAATAAAGTTGCCCTAAAGATAGCTTCATCGGGTTTCCGTGATACAACAAGACTTGCTCTCACAAATGCATCTCTTGCTCTTGATATGCTTGAATTAAACTCTGATAATTTTGATATTTTTATAGATGACTTTATTCAAAATTTGAAAAAATTAAAGAATATGCCAAAAGCGGAATTTATTCAAACTCTTAATTCCATCCAAAAAATAAGAAGTCAAATGTATGATAATGACGGTAAGAACAGGCTTTCATATGAAGAAGAAATTTGAAAAATACAAAAGATACCTGAAAATAAAATATGCCTCTTTTAGTATGCTTGATAAGTATATCCTAAGACAGCTGTTAGAGATTTTTATCCTTGGTGTGATTATTTTCACATCAATCATTTTTGCATCTGAAACCTTTACTCAGCTAATAAAACAAATCACGCAGTTTGGTATTCCTTTTAACATAGCAATAATGATGGTTGTGCTTAATTTGCCGCAGGTTTTTGTAATGACAATACCTATTTCTACCCTTTTTGCTACTGTAATGACCGTAAACAGGCTCAGCCTTAATTCAGAAATTACTGTTTTAAGAGCTTGCGGTATAGGCATTTCAAGGATTGCGAGGCCGATTTTTGCCTTTGCAATCTTTATGACAATAATAAGTTTTTTAATAAACGAATTCATAGTTCCTGCAACAAGTAATCAAGCAAAATATCTTGCAGTGTATTCTCTTCAAAGAAAACATGTTCCTGATGGAAGAATGAATTTTACCCTGAATGAAAATGATAAGGAAGGAAGATTAAAGAGACTTTTTTATGTGCAAAAATGTGAGGATAAAACTCTTAACAATGTGACGGTTGTAGATTTATCAAACGAGAATACCGTGCAGATTATCCAGGCAAAGGTGGGCAAAACCGCGGATTCTGGCTGGATTTTTGATGGCGGCGTAATTTATACTTTGTCCTCAACAGAAAAAGTTTTGAATACGACGCTTTTTGAAAGTTCCACAATTAATTTTGGCCTTGAAAATATGGAAAGCTTTGTTAAAGAAAGTGCAAGCCAGTATAATTTCTTTAAATTGATGAAATATATAAGAAAGAACAGAAAGAACCCTGATTTTATTGAGAAATTAAAGCTTGAATACCAGGTGCAGCTTCACGATAAAATTGCCTTGCCTGCAACTACCTTCGCACTAGCACTTGTTGGCATTCCTCTTGCGATAACTCCTCCAAGGGTAAGGTACAACCGAGGATTTCTATTCAGCGTGATGATTATATTTGTCTATTATGTAATAAGGGCGTTTTCTTTGAATCTCGGGGAAACAAAAGCCATAAGCCCATTTTTTGCAGCCTGGCTTCCTGTAATTTCAATTGCAATTATAGGCTGGATTTTATATTATAAAAAAGCCCATACCATAAGCTGATTGCACCTTGTGGTAAAATCAGCGCAGCATAGGCTTTTTAATTTTAATTTCTTAATAAAACTGTCTTAAAATGAATGCTTACAGGTAACGTTTTTATTCATCCCAGTAATCGTCACAATCCCCTCCGCAAATTGCTTCTGCCATATGTCCTGTTTTGCGGTACTTTTCAAGGAAGCCTCCATCTTTTCTTGAGAATGTATCTTCTTCTGGTGCTCGCTCAAAATTATATGATGCGCACTCGGGATTAAAATCAGTATAGTCTATTTTTGGTTCTCTATCTTTTGAATGCCCTTTAAAATTAATTGCCTTAAAGGCTGAAATTGGTGAAATTTGCATGCTCGTTAACCTTCTTTTGTCGCTATTATAAAATTGTGACCATATAAAACCCATAAAATAGATTTTTTGCTAATCAAGATGAACTGTTATAAAAAATTTTCTTTGCATGTTTTCTGATATGCCCATGCATTATGATTATGAATGCTTTCTTGGGCCTCAATTTCTACTTCAAAAAAGTTTACAATTTTGTTATTTTGCAGTCCTAAAACAATATCTCGCAAAACATCTTCGACAAACTTGGGGTTTTCATAGGCTTTTTCTGTTACTGCCTTTTCATCTTCCCTTTTTAGAAGAGAGTATACTTCACTGGAGCCCGTTTTTTCAATGCTTTTAATTAAGTCTTCAAGCCAGATATGCTTATCTTCAGGATATGAAATTTTTACCTTCACTATTGCTCTTTGATTATGTGCACCATAATCGGAAATTTCTTTTGAACACGGGCAAAGTGTGGTTATTGGAATCTTTGCGCCAAGATAAAATTTATAATTATCTTCATCTAATATCCCCTCAAAATAGCAGTCATAGCACATTAAGGCTTCAAGGCCGCTTTTTGGTGCGCTTTTTTTAATAAAATATTTAAAATCAAACTTTATATAGGCGTTCTTAGAATCAAGTCTTTCTCTGATGTCATACAGCATCTTTTTAATGTCAACGCCAACCAGGTTTTGTTTTCTGTAATCGTTTAAAATTTCAATAAAACGGCTCATATGCGTGCCTTTAAACTCTCTATTTAGGGAGACACTCATCTTAGCTTTGGCGTAAACCCTCTGGGAATCTGCATTTCCGCCGTGTAATTTTCTTTGTATAACAAGAGGAATTTCAACATCTTTTACACCCACTTTTTGGATGTCAATATTTCTTTTGTCTATCTGGTTTTGAACATCATTCATATTAAAAATTTTTTTCTTCTAATGCCAACAAAAGCTTGAGTGCTGCCTTTCTCTGTGTTTTAGGATCGGCATTTCTTAATAATTCTATGGCCTTAATCATAACAGGATCATCATCATACCAGCGGTTTCCCTTGCCCTGGTATTGTGTAATTATTTCATAAATATGTTCAATTACTTCCCCTGCAACCTGCTCCTGTAATTGTAAAATAAAGTCTTTAGCATGTTCTTTTTCATCTGGGGTGGATAATCTTAAAAGTTCAAGCGCTTCTTTGAGAATTGGGTCTTTGTCATACCAGCGTTTGTTATCTGCTTTATTGTCTTCCATTTATTAATTCCTCTGTGTCATAAAAAGTATATCATAAAATTTCATTAATCAAATTTTAAGATGAATTAGTGTTATTATAATGCCTGGCCGAAAAATAATGTCCGTCTTAAAGCTTTGCTGTGCTATTGCAATAAGAGCTTTTTTAGCCAAAGAAGCATATCTCTGAGTGCTTTTCCCCTGTGTGAATGAAGGTTTTTTTCATCTTCTGTCAATTCAGCCATCGTTTTTTGAATTTTATCCAAAACAAAGACAGGGTCATATCCAAAGCCGCCCAATCCTTTTTTCTCATACGAAATTTTACCGCCACAGATGCCTTTTGTGGTATGAAGCATTTCACCCTCGTTATTTAAAAGTGCAAGATGACATTCAAAATGTGCAGTCCTGTTTTTTGCACTCTTCATCGCACCTAAGAGTTTTTCAATCCTATGTTCGGTTGTATCAGCATATCTTGCTGATTTTAGACCTGGTGCCCCATTAAGAAAATCCACACAAAGGCCGGAATCGTCTGCCAGAAAAAAAATTGGTGCTTCGCATTCATCGTTTATGCTGCCATAAATGCCATCTTTGGCATATTGTTTTAAAAAGTTAGAATGTGCCTTATATGCCGCCCATGCCTTTATATAAGCATTTTCTTCAAATGTTTTTCCATCCTCAATGGGGTTAAAATTTCCTTTAACCATTTCAAATTCAACACCAAAAGGTTTTGATATCATATTCATCTCATAAACCTTATGTTCATTTTGTGTGCCAAGGATAATTTTTAGCATTTTATTTTTACCCACCATATCTTCTCTGTCTTTTGCCAAACTCCTCAATTGATTTGGCTAACTCATCTTCGTTAAATTCTGGCCAGTATTTTTTTGTAATATAGATTTCAGAATAGGCTATCTGCCAGAGCAAATAATTACTCACCCTCATCTCTCCCCCTGTTCTTATTAATAAATCAGGGTCAGGAATATTTTTTGTGTAAAGATAGTTTTTGAGAATATCCTCATTGATTTCATCTGCTGTAATCTTTGTGTCTGCGAAATCTTTAATAAGATTTTTTACAGCATGAACAAGCTCGTCTCTTGCGCCGTAATTTATTGCTATTTGAAGGTTTACACCCGTATTGTTTTTAGTTGTATCTTCTGCATCTTTAAGTGTTTCTTGCAGATGAGTGTTTAGCCCCTTAATGTCGCCTATGAATCTTAATTTTACATCATTGTTGTGTAGTTCGTTTAATTCATTCTTTATAGTGTTTGCAAGTAGTCCCATTAAAAAATCAACCTCTTCCTGATTCCTGTTCCAGTTTTCGGTTGAAAAAGCATAAAGTGTTAGATACTTTACTCCGAATTTATGAGCACCTTTTACAACATTTTTAAGGGAATCTACACCTTTTTTGTGTCCCATAGCACTTGGCAGACAATGTTCTTTTGCCCATCGTCTATTGCCATCCATTATTATCGCAATGTGTTTTAAATCTGTTTTCTGAACAATATTTTTTATTGTCTCTATATTTTCATCTATCGCTATCAAAATCTCATCCCGCTATTTACATCCTAATAAATTATAAATTAAATAAATAATTTAACAATATTTCTCCTTTATGCTAGAATGTATTGTATTTTGGAGCATTCAAATGATAGAAATCCTTATACTTTACATCCTAACAAAATATGATTGCACAATTTATAAAATCAAAAAACTTATTGAAGAAAAGTTTTTTATGTATTCGATGCCAAGTCTCGGTGCTGTGAATCCGGCCCTAAAAAAACTTGAAAGCCTATCATGTGTAGAGTTTGAATCCAAGATGTCTGGTGGTGGAATGCTTTCTAAAACATATAAAATTACATCATTTGGGCAAAAATATCTTCAAAGCACAATCGCATCATTTGAATTTAAAAATAAATCAAATATTATATGCCATGCCTCGATTTTAATCTGCGTTTCAGATGTTTTAGAGGATGATGGTAAAATCAGCCTGTATAAAAATTGTTTAAATAATCTTTTGATATTAAAGGCTGACATTATTTCTGCCCTTCAAAATCCTTATAATATGTTTACAAAAATTCAAGAAAACACAATAAAGACAAACGTAGCTCTTATTGATGAAATGGTGAAAATACTGAAATGAAAAGCTCCATTGCAAAAGGTATGATTATATCAGAGGTGAGACCTGATTCTATAGCTGACGAATTAGGCCTTAAAAAAGGCGATGCCATACTTTCTGTTAATGGTGTTGCGCCAAAGGATATAATTGAACTAAGTTTCATTGTTCAAGATGAAAATATTAATCTTGCTGTAAAGAAAGCGCCGCAAATACAAGAAGATGGCGCTGTTCTTCCTGGCGCAATGGAGCTTTTTGAGATAGAAAAAGATGAACATGAGGATTTAGGGATAGAGTTTGAGTGTGCCGTCTTTGACGGTATTAAACCATGCTCGAACAAATGCATATTTTGTTTTGTAGACCAGCAGCCAAAGGGTCTAAGAGAAAGCCTGTATGTAAAGGATGACGACTGGCGCACATCCTATCTGCAGGGAACATATATAACAGGCACGAATCTGAAAGAGGAGGATTGGCAGAGGATTGAGGCCTTGAGACTTTCGCCTTTGTATGTTTCAATTCACACGACAAACCCTGATTTGAGGGTCAAAATGCTTAATAACAAGAGAGCTTCAGAAGTTTTACCAATGCTTGATAGGTTCAAAAAGGCTAATATAGAAATCCATGGGCAAATTGTCCTTTGCCCTGGCATAAATGATGGTAAGGAGCTTGAGAGAACTCTCTCTGATTTGAAAAGATACAAGAGAATTTTAAAATCCCTTGCTATTGTGCCAGTGGGCATCAGTAAATACAGAGAAGGTAGTATGTTAAGGCCTTTAGTGAAAGAAAATGCAAAGATCATTATAGATTTGTTGGATGAGTTCAATATATATCAAAAAAGGCATATAGCTATGGCTTCTGACGAAATATTTTTAACAGCAGAAAAGGATATTCCAGACAAAAAATATTACGGAAATTTTGTTCAAATTGAAGATGGAGTAGGTGCAATCAGACTTCTTCTGGATGATTTTAACCGCCATAAAAAACGTTTCAAAAAAAAACTTAAGCAAAAAAAGAAGGTGACCCTATTTACAGGTGCTATAGCGGCAAAAATATTTAATGATTTTAAAAGAGAAATTAATATAGAAAATCTTGATTTTGAAGTAATTGAGGTAAAGAATCAATTTTTCGGAGAAACAATAAATGTTGCAGGACTTGTTGTTGGGTATGATATTTTAAAATCCATCCAAGATAAATATTTTGAACATATTGTCATTCCTTCTGTTATGTTAAGAAGTGGTACAGATGAATTCCTTGACGGCATCACAATAGCTGATATCAAAAAGGAGGCAAAAAAACAAAATCCAAATGTCGAAATGCACATAATTAAGGATTGTTACAATTTTAATGAAATCTTTACAATTTTAAATAATTAAAAATTTATTATATGCATTCAAGAGTCTTAATGTGCAAGTATATAAAAAAGAAATAGCCTAGAATTTGATATAAGCTACTTAAAATTTTATTTAAATTTGTAAAATTATCGTGTATAATGGCGATATGTTTGATAGTTTATCAGAAAGACTACAGGAAATAATCCATAAAACCTCGTCAAACTCATCTTTGAATGAGGAAAATATGGCTGATGCACTTAGGGAAATAAGGCGGGCGCTTCTTGCAAGCGATGTTTCTCTGACCGTTGTAAAATCTTTTATTTCCAAGATTAAAGAAAGAGCAGAAGGTGCAGATGTTTTAAGAAGCGTAAAACCCTCTGAAATGTTGATTAAAATTGTTTCTGATGAGCTAACCAATCTGCTTGGTGAAAAAAATAGCCCGTTAAAGCTTGATACTAATCCAAGTGTTATAATGATGCTTGGCCTGCAGGGAAGCGGTAAAACCACAAGCAGCGCAAAATTAGCCCTAAGATTAAAAAATGAGGGCAAAAAGCCCTTGCTTGTTGCAATGGATGTATACAGGCCTGCCGCAATAGCGCAGCTAAAGACTCTTGCTGATGATACCGGGGCTGATTTTTTCACGGTGGAAGGCTCAAAAGATGTGGCTGAAATTGCCAAAAAATCTTTTGAATTTGCAAAAACCAATAATAATACGGTTTTAATTTTTGATACCGCCGGCCGTCTTCAGATTGATACTGAAATGATGGCAGAACTTTTAATATTGGATAAACTTTATCCCATAAATGAAAAGTTGCTCGTAGTCGATTCAATGACAGGGCAGGAAGCTATAGATATTGCTAAAAACTTTGATGAACAATTGAATATAACAGGCGTAATTCTAACAAAGCTTGATGGCGACACTAGAGGCGGCTGCGCCCTAAGTATTGTGTATTCAACAGGCAAGCCCATTAAACTTATTGGAACAGGCGAAAAAATAAGCCCACTTGAAGATTTTCACCCTGACAGGATGGCAAACAGGATTCTTGGAATGGGCGACATTGTTAGTCTTGTTGAAAAAGCCCAAAATGCCTTCAATGAAAAGCAAACTAAGGAGTTTGAGCTTAATATCTTGAAAAATAAGTTTTCCTTTGAAGATTTTTTAAAGCTTCAAAAACAGATGAAAATGCTTGGCTCGCTTGAAAATATACTTGGCATGCTTCCCATACCAGGCTTAAATAAGGATGACAGGCAAAAAATCTCTCATGAGGGTGAAAAACATTTCAAGAAAATTGAGGTTATGATAAGTTCTATGACCAAGGAAGAACGCTCAAATCCTGATATATTAAATGCAAGCAGAAAAAAAAGAATTGCAAATGGAGCAGGTGTCGGCATAAATGAACTAAATGCCTTTATGACTCAATTTGAAGCAATGAGAAAACTTATGAAAGGTTTTGGGGAATTGAAAAGCAACCTAAAGGGCTCCAAAATGAAACAAAAAGCAAATTTAATGGCAAAGATGAAGCAAAAAGGAGGGTTTCCTTTTTAATAATGAGTACAAATTTTTTTAAAAGGTCTTTAAAAAAAATGAAAATAAGTCAAAAAAGAAGACGCACAGGTTTTATAACCCTGAGACGGTTTATGTTTGTATTGGGTTTGCTTGTATTGTTGTTGCTTGTGGGTTTTTTTCATATTTCCGGTTTTGATATCAATATGGAATGCGATAAGGCAAAAAACTTATGCATAATCTCTAAAAAAAATATATTTGAGCCAAATCCTATACCATTAAGACGTTTTGATATTTCGAGCATTGTAGATATTTCTGTGGCCACAAGAAATGCAGAAGATGGCAAAATGATTTATGATATCTTGCTTAATTGTGGTCCTTATAAAGGCAAAGTTTTTATTGATTATGGATTTAATACAAAAATAAAGGCAAATACCGTCCAGATGAAGTTGGTAAAATTTATAAACACTCCTGCAAAAACACTTAATATTACAAAACATTGTTACTTTAATAATTATTTTTGTTTTTAATGTTGTTTAAATGCTTGATTTTAAAATATCTTTGTGGTTTTATGATTATAAGTAGATAGTAATAACAAATAACAGAAAGACGAACAAACGTGGTTAAGATTAGACTGAAAAGATTAGGTTATAAGAAAAATCCCTCATACAGAATAATTGTGATTGATTCTCGTTGCAAAAGAGAAGGTGCTCCTATAGAAGAGCTCGGATATTATAATCCAAAAACTAAAGAAATGAAATTAAATAAAGCAAATGCTGAAAGCTGGGTAAAAAAAGGCGCTCAGGTTTCCGATACGGTTGCATACTTAATAAAGAACTGTGATGAAAATGGTAATCTTGTTTATAATAAGAAAACTGAACAAAAATTATCAAAGAAGGCCCAGGCTAAATTAGAAGCACAAAAAGAACAAGAAGCCGCCCAACAGGCTGCGGCAGCGGAAGCTGCGGCAGCAGAAAATAGTGTTGAAAATGGGGCTAAAGAAGAACAAGCTTAGATTTAAAAAGAACACTTTATGAGCCTCAGTCAAATGAGGCTCATTTTTTTATATTGACTCGAAATTAAGAATAAGGAGATAAAAATGGAAACTACCGTCTATACTGTTAAGCCATCAAAGAGAATTTTAAATTTGCCAAAATACATTTTTGCCGAACTAGACGAGTGGAAAGAAGAGGCAAAAAATAGGGGTATGGAGCTTATTGATTTAGGTATAGGCAATCCGGATGGTGCCACTCCTGAGCCTATTGTTAAAGCTGCTCTTGAGTCTATTCAAAAGCCTGAAAGTCATGGTTACCCCAGTTTTCGTGGTAAAAAAGAATTCCGGGAACAAATTTCAGTATGGATGAAAAAAAGATATGATGTAGATATTGACCCTAAAACGGAAATTCAAACCCTGATAGGTGCAAAGGAGGGGCTTGCAAATATTGCAATGGCTTTTACAGACCCCGGCGATATAAACATAGTGCCAGATCCATATTACCCTGTTTTATCTAGAGGTACCTGGGTTGCAGGTGGCGAAGTTTATCATGTGCCATTAACGGATGAAAATGATTATTTGCCTGATTTGGATTCTATTCCGTCTGATGTTGCAAAAAGAGCAAAAATGTTCATTATAAATTATCCCAATAACCCTACTGGTGCCACTGCTCCTGTTGAATTTCTTGAAAAAATTGTAGACTTTTGCAGAAAATATGAAATTTTGCTTGTTTCTGATATGGCATACGGTGAGGTATGCTATGACAATTACCGTCCCACAAGTATATTTAAAATCAGGGGTGCAAAAGAAATTGCTGTAGAATTTCATAGTTTTTCTAAGACTTTCAATATGGCAGGCTGGAGAGCTGGTTTTGTGTGTGGTAAAAAAGAATTTATTGATATTATTTATGCTATGAAGTCAAATCTTGATTATGGTACATCAACAATTGTTCAAGATGCTTGTATAGCGGCTTTAAATGTTGATTATAAATATGTTCAGGCAATAATGGATAAATACAATTCAAGGCGTGAAATTACAGCAAAAGGATTTAACAAACTTGGCTGGACTATGAAAAGAAGCTCTGCTACTATGTATTTTTGGTTGAAAATACCAAAGGGTTATACCTCAAAGCAATGGTGCAAAATGGTTCTAGATAAGACTGGCGTGGTATTCACACCTGGCATTGCTTTCGGTGACTATAGTGATGATCATTTTAGGGTATCAATTGTGCAGCCAACGGAAAAGCTAAAAGAAGCTTTTAGGCGCCTGGAAGATGCTGGCATAAGATATGAATGATATAAAATTAAAGTTTTGTGGAATTGTACTAATGATAATGATGTAAAAAAAATGTAAAATATTTACTTATGCTGAAAAATATAGTAATATTTTAATTATCTATTGAACGAGGTTACTCTTTATGAAGTTAGATAAAAAGCTTACAAACAAGAAATCCAAAGCACAAAGTTTGATTGAATACGCCTTAATACTTGCTATGGTTACTGTTATCGCTGTAACTGCATTGCAATTATTGGGACAGAATATGTCAAATACATTGAAAAAATCTGCTGAGACTATTAATACTGGCGCAGATGATGTTCAAAGAAAAGCTTGCGTGTCACTTGGCGGAAATTGGACTGAGGGTACAGAAGATACTCCGGGAAGCTGCAGTATCGGCGATGAGAGCGGAAGCTAGTTAAACAAAAAAATATCTTTATTTTTCAACAAAGTTTTTAAACCTTTCAAAATCCTGCAGGGTGTCTATCCCTACAGGATTTAAATTTGTAATTATAACTTTGATGCTCATTCCATTATAGAGTGCTCTTAACTGCTCCAAGGATTCTGCCTGCTCTATATTTGCCATATCTAAAGCTGTCATCTTTAGGAGACTGCTTCGTTTGTATGCATACATCCCTATGTGTCCATAATATTCGGCACTCTCCTTGTTTCTTGGGTATGGAATAGCCCATCTTGAAAAATATAGCGCCATATTATTTTTGTTAAAAACGCATTTTACACAGTTTGGATTTTCAATTTCATCATTGTCAGTAATCTTTCTAACGAGTGTAGAAATATCAGCAGTTGAATTATGTAGTGTTTCAATTAATGAATCAATGACATCGGGACTAATCTGTGGCTCATCTCCCTGTAAATTGAGAATATATTCGAACTCTGGATGTCTTTTAGCCACTTCTGCTATTCTATCAGAGCCAGATTTGTGCTCTTCTGATGTCATCTCTGCTTTACCATTAAAACCCTCCACTGTATTGAAAATTTCTTTGCTATCACAAGCAACAATGACATCTGATGCCATCCTTACCTTTTTTGCGGCTTCATATACCCATTGTATGATAGGTTTATTTTTAGCTTCCAAAAGCAGCTTGTTGGGTAATCTTGAGGACTTTAACCTCGCTGGGATAATAATTGCAGTTTTTTTTATTTTTTCCATATTTATCATTTTTGAATTCCATTCTAAAATTAGTAATATTTTTCACCAAGCTTTATAACCTTATCCTGAGCTTTTTTTATCATTTTTTCATCTTTTGCATCCGCCCCAAGGAACCTTTCATATTCTTCTAATGCCTGTCTTTCTTTTCCTTGCTTTTCTAAAATTTCAGCCATATAAAAATGTGAAACATAGTAAGTTCTATCTAAACTCAGAGTTTTTGTGAAGTTTTTATAAGCGTTATTTATGTCATTTAGATTATTGTATGTCAAGGCTTTGTAAAAATAAACTTCTGGATTATTTGGATAGAGTTTCTCGGCCCGGTTTAATTCGGCGATTGTACCCTTGTAGTTTCTTTTTTTGTATAAATTATAAGCTTTGTTTAAGCTACTGTCTGTGGCTTGCTGTTTTATATATGCAAGGAGTTTTCTCGCTTTCAAATTCTTTTTATCGAGCCCGACAGCTTTGTTTAAGTAGTTTTCTGCTGTTTTTTTATTATTTAAATCTAAGTATAAAAGTGCTGTGTTATAATATAGGTCCGAATTCAGTGGATCAAGTTTAATTGCCTGTGCTAAATTCTTTATAGCGGCGTTGTAATTTTTTAGAGCCTTATAACACAGTGCCAAGGATTCATATGTTCCTGCATCTTTTGGCTGTATTTGGTTATAAATTTTTATAGCTTGTGAGTATTCTTTATTCGACATGTAAGAAAGTGCTAGGGAATTTTTCTGTGAAATTGAGTTTTTATTTATATGCTGATACATATTTTTGATTTCTGTATTTTTTGGCAAATTTCTATATGCTTGTCTTGCAATTTCGTATGCTTTTGAGGTTTGTCCTTCAAGCTCATAAATTTTGTATAATTGAATATATGCATTTGGCGCCTTTGGAGCGGTGGCAATGGATTTTCTGTATACGTTAATAGCATCATTTACCATATTTTTTTGATAGAGTATGCTGGCTAAATTATTATAAAACTCGGCACTTGGAATAAACTTTTTATTTAAAGGGTAAAAACTTTTAACAATATCAGTAGTGGTTTTACTGCCCGAAAGAATTTTGTATAATCCATATTGAGCTTGTTTTGAGTCAGGATAAATGGCCAAAACCACTTGATAATCCTTAATCGCAGCATCTTTTTTGCCGATAGCCTTTAAGCTTTTGGCCCTAGCTATTCTTATTTGCGATTCGTATGGATTAGCTGAAATAATTGAGTCATAAATACTAATAGCATTTTTATACTCTGTCATATCAAATAAAAGGTTTGCAAGATAATATTGCAGAAAAATATCATCTGGTTTTATGGCCATAGCTTTTTTAAATAATTCATAAGTTTTCTCATAATTTTTTAATTTTTGATATGCTAATCCTAAAATTTCATATACTGTCTCATCGCTGTTGCCATATTTTATATCATCCTCATAAAGTTTGATGATATCCTCCAAAATTTCTTTATCATCAGTCAAACTTATTGCTGTTTCGAATGAGTCCTTTGCGCCATCATTTTGTTGTAAAATTTTATAAATTTTTCCAAGCTTATAGTGAATACAGTAGTTATCAGGTGTGATTTCAATTGCTTTTTTGTAGAAAATAATTGCAGAATTAGGATTGTTAAATTTTTGTGAAATATCCCCAAGGTATTCGTAACATATTTCTTTAGAATAATCTTCATTTGCAAGCTCAAAAAATTCAAATGCACTCGCAAAATATTTTTCTTCTAGAAAAAGATTTTTAGCTATTTCAAGACGGTTGTTTTGTATATTTTTAAAGCCAAGTTTTGCATATGTTTTATCAAGATTATTTTTATATTTAATATATTCATTAGAAGTTTTATCTTTTCTGAAAAAATAAAGCATGCTTCTATAGTCGTCTGCCTGCGATTCAAAGTCTCTTTTGATTCCATGCATTAACGCTCTTCTTTTTAGGATTGCAATATATTTTTTTATAGTTTCGTCGTTAGGAGATTGTACTACATTATTAGCGGCTTGCATTTCTTTTTTTGAATCTTCGCATTTTGCAAAAGCTGCTGTATTGATTAATTCCGCCGTGCAAATATTAAAATATATAACAAAGGCAATACTGCAAAGGATTTTTTTTATATATACTAATTTCATTTAATTCCCCATATTTGTAATTTAATTTAATATTATACAAAATTTTAAATTTATACAACCTTATTTAGAGTTAATGCATTAAAAAACACTCATTCTTATATAAGAATGAGTGTTTTCGATTTTACTAATTGAAGATTTAGAACTTATCTTCGCTGTCGTTTTCTTCTTCGTCAAGTGTTAATCTTGCAGCTGCCATAATTACGTTTGCTGTTGGGTCTGTTATTTCGTTTAGTACAGGAGCTACAGCGCTAACACCTTCTTCGTGTCTTGGTAATCTTACAACTGTTGATTCGGTTAAACCTAATGTTGTATTGTTATCAACTCCAGGATCGATAGGATTTATATCAGGCACATCGCAGTTAGCTTTTCTGTTGTAAACAAGAAGTATGCTTCCGCCATCTTCTGCGCCTATCTGGTGTCTTTGTCCGTATCCGTCAACCTCATCGTAGTGGTTTTTGTAGAATGAAGGAATGCTGTCAACGTTTTCTACGTCTTCATCCATATTCCAGCCTCCAACTTTTCTTACTTCGATGTAAGCTGTGCCTTGACCTGCCATTGCGCCTCCGCTTGGTCCAATGTTGTCAGTGGCAGTATTTGGCCTGTTGTCAGTTGCTGCGATTAACTTTGTATTTTGTCCGTCAACAATTTCAAGTGTGTCAGCTTTTACTTTAGCGATTGCTATTTGTTTGTCTTTTGCATTCAATTTAACATTCTTGCCTGCTAAGTTATCATTATTAGCCTGTTGATTTTTGTCTCCAGTACCACTAGTGTTAACATCAGAGTTGATTTCAAGGCCTGCGTTTTTGTTGCCCACGCCTGAGAATGTAATATCAATATCTTTGTCAGCGTTTACAATTAATTTTTTATTGTTTGCTTTTATTTCGCCATTTCCGGTTGTTTTAACGTTTTTACCCTTGATTGTTGTTTTATTTGTTTTGTTACCAAGGGTGATTTCGTCAGACATTATCACATTACCATTCTTTGCTGTTAAGTTGTTTTCTTTGGAATTTAAATCAACCTTTTTAAGGTTCAAATCACCTGTTCTCTTGCTTAACTCGATTTTATTGTCTGCATCAAGAGCTATTTTATTGCCAGCAATAAATCTGTCTAAAGAAGAGCCTGTAATGTTTTCACCAGTGCCATTAACTGTGAGATTGATATTGTTTGCTGCTTTAACGGTTCCTGAGTAATGACTATCAAGAGCTGCACTTAGTTTTTGTGTAATATTAACATCTGCTCCTGTTGATTCAACTTCGGTGCCGATATCTTTAATTGATACCTTGCCGGTTTTTGATGTAAGATTATTATTTAAACCTGCCTTAATGTTTGAGCCTTTTGTAATGGCTATATCTTTTTCTGCGGTAATGTTGGATTCCTTTGCAGCGATAACTTTTGTATTGTTGAGAATTGATACACTGCCTTTTTGTGATTTGATTGTGTTATTGCCAACCTGAGCATTTATTGTTGTGTCGTATATATTGATATCGCCGTTTACTGCATCTATTGTATTGTCGCCCTCTGTGGCAATTAGCTTGCTTTGGTCCATAATGTCGATACTGCCATTATTTGAAGTTAAGGTATTCTTTTTAGAGTTGAATTCTGTTTTAAGAATTGTTATACCATTGCTGCCACCGATATTATTTCCTGTTGTTGCAAAATCAATGTTACCATTATTTGCTGTCAGGAAGGAATTGCTTGCGATTGCCTTATCATTGCCTTTGAATGATATGTTGCCATTTTTTGATGCCAAGGTTGAGTTTATGATTGTTGCATCAGTAGCTGCATCTACTGTAATGTTGCCATTAGCCTTGATATTTGAATTATTTCTAATAGTAACAATATCATTTATTGATTTTAATATAATATTGCCATCCTGATCTTGTGCAGCTGTGTTGCCATAGCTAAGCTTTTTGAGTTCATTGTTATCAATGATTAATTTACCTGTTGTTTCAAGAACTAAATCAGTTGAATCTTTATCAAAGAATGTTGTTCCATCCTTGATTAATACATTGTTAAGATTGTTATTATCTTGTGTATTCTTGTTGTAGAAATTCAACTCATTGTATTGAAGAAGGCTGTCTTTGATTGTTGTGTTTAAACCTAGAAGATTTAAGGTTTTGTCGCCATCATATGCAGCATTTATTTTTGCATTTGTAATTTCTATTTTACCAACAGGATATCCTGCAATATCAGTGTCTGCAACATTTGAATTTTTATCAACGCTACCTGCAATGATATCTACCTTGGAGCCCTGAACTGTTACTCCATCAATGTAAACATTTCTTCCTTCAATGTTTACGTCTTTAAGACCATCAACCCAGTTTTTGCCTGTAGTGTCTTCAATGACTACATCTGTTGCACCTGCTTTAATATTCAAGTTGCCACCTGCTGCAACATCTAATCTACCTGAAGTTACATTTGGGTTGCTGTCTTTATCTACCTGAATCAAAACCCCGTTTCCGGCATTAAGATTGATGTTGCCAACAGGTGTTTTTCCTGCAATATTGTTAATTCTTGAGTTTAGGGTTGCAATTCTTGAATTTTTGGAAATAATATTTCCGCCTGCTTCAATGTCAATATCACCATATTTTAGATTTTTTGTGTTTTCTAGATCGTCAATACTTGCATGTAATGTTTCTAAGCGTGAGTCTTCAATATTAACATCACCCAAACTTTTAATTGCAATTTGTCCAGAAACATTATCTTTTATTTTATTTGCAATAACTTTTGAGTTTTTGATTGTTACATTGGCATCGGTTGCGTTTTTAATTTGCGCTGTACCTGTCCAAATTGTAGAGTCTGCAATTGAGATGCCGTGGTCATTTTTGTTAACACCTCTTTTTTCAAAAGTTTCTACAGCTTGGCTGTCGCCGTAAGAATCATATTTAAAATTAACACCATCGGCAGTAATTAATTTTACGCTTGATCTGGATATGCCAGGGTAATACTTGTAGTTACCATTGTTATCATATGTGCCGTCAGCATTTTGTTTTGGTACATATGTTTGAATGGTAGTATCTTTGATATCAATTTTATCAGCAATTAGATTAACACCTATTGCATTTGTAGTTGGATGACCATCTTTGTCATACCCTGTGTTAAAACTTGCGCCATCAGCCTTGATAACGCCAATTACTCCATCACCGAAGCCATTAATACTTGAAGCTGGTTCATATGCAATGATGTTGCCATATTTGTATTTTGCTGTTAATTGGTCAGAACCATTAAATTTATAATTTTTAGTGTTGCCATTTACTACGGTTGGAGTTAAAACGCCATCAAGATAGCCGCCGCCATCTCTTATTATATCCTGAATATTTCTTATACCATTGATATCTTTGGTTGAAGCAGTGAATGAGTTTAAGTTAATATTTGAACCGCCGCCAAATAAGATACCATTGGGGTTAATTAATATAACGTTTCCTGATCTCTCATTTCCGCAAGAGCCGTTAGCACAGCTGCTTGTTAATTTACCATAAATTTGAGACATGCCACCAGAATTCAATACTCTGTTAATTGCTGTCTGGTTTGCATTATGGAAAATCCAGTCTACTGTAATATTGGAACCAACGTTAAAACTGTTCCAGTCAAACTGTGCAACTCCGCCTTTGCCAGCTTCAACGTTAACGTCGAATTTATTGCCATTGCCAGGGTTTAGACCAACATAACCTCCATTGATTGAAGAATTCAAATCAGGTGTTGTGTTTGCATCTAATGCCATTGTTGGGAGCATTGAAATTGGCATGTAGGCAAGAAAGCTGAATAAAACGAATAGAGCTTTAATTTTTTTGTTTAAAGATTTCATTTGTTTGCCTTTCCTTTATTAGATTATTCACTACTTTTTAATTAATAGATTTTTTCTTTCAAAATAAAATAAGTTGTTAATTTGCTCATTAAATAGTTATAGTTATGTCTTTGTATATTATAATAAAAACTCCTGAATATAAAAAATTGCGCTTTGTAAAAAAATCTTTGCAATTTGTAACATTATAGTAATTAATTCTAAATACCTTCGCAATACTGTTATCGGTATATTTTTAAAAAACATTAGTAATTTTAGAAAAATTTACAAAACTTAATATTTTTTGCTTTTTTGGCATGTTGATTTTTTCAGTTGTTTTAAATATTGTATAGATAAATAGATTTTATAAAAATAAAAGATAAAAATCATTAATATAGTTTATTGCCGTCTTATATGTATTGCATTATTATAAATAAGAGTAGTGCTTGATAAAAATGTATTTTTTATGAAAAGGACAAGTAAAAAAGTGAAAAATAATTTCTCTAGATTATCTCTTCCCTTGCTGGCTCTCTGTCTTACGGTTTCAACAGGTGCCTGCTTTGCGGCAGCAGATACTTCTTTAAGATCCCCTATAGGAAACTTCGACTCTGGTATTATTGACCAGTCAAATCTCAGGCAGTTTAAGGAATATGAAATAAAAGCCAGAGAGGAAAGAAACGAAGAACATAGGGGTGATGAGCAGATTGAAATGAAAAAGGAGCTTCAACAAGAAGTTGATAGGCTTCCTAATAAAGAAGTGACCTTTAAATTAAATTCAATCAAGTTTGATGGCTATACAGCCTTTACTGAAGAAGAACTTATGAATTTAATCTGCGAAAAAATTGGGCAGCAGGTAACCGTTGCCGATGTTGTTGGTATGGCCAATATGGTTACCGATTATTATCAGCAAAGGGGATATATTTCTACAATTGCATATCTCCCTCCGCAAAAAGTGCAAGACGGCAATATCCGCATAATGATTATGGAAGGCAAATATGGTGACATCAAAGTAACTGGCAATAAATGGGAACGTGACAGTTACTTGAAAAATGCTTATTTGACCGATAAATATATTGAAGAAGGAAAACTTCTCAATGTCCGTGATATTCAGGAATCACTAAGAGAAATCAACGCGACTGGTTATATGAAAGGACAGGTTGCGCTCACTGATAATGAAGAAAGCGCTGAATTTACAAATTTAGAGTTAAATATTGCTGATAGATTCCCTCTTGACTTTGATTTTAGGTGGGATGATATGGGTACATCCAGTACTGGTTTAAATAGGGCTATATTTTTTGCTGGTATGTATAATTTAACTGGACACGGCGATCAGCTGTATTCTACAACCACACTGTCAAGACGTTCTATAGGACAAGGTGTGTTTTACAGCATTCCATTGACTAAAACAAAAGAAACAAAATTAAACTTGGGTTATTCATATTCGGGTGCCGAAGTTGGCGGCGATATGGAATTTATGGGAATTGAATCAAAATCCCACAACTTCTTTGGTTCTGTTTCAAGGAGATTGGTTAAAACTGATAACTATAAATTATATGGTGATATTGGTTTGGATATAAGAAATACTAGTACATCATTTGATTTGCTTCCAATTTTAGACTATAAATACAGGTCAAGAACTGCAAAGCTAAACTTAACAAATATTAAAGATGACTTTTATGGTAAGACTTTCTTTAATATTGGTACTGGTGTAGGTATTCCTTTATGGAATGAAACAGATCATATGTTTGGCGCAAGCAGCCATGACAAGTCTGTACCAAACAACAATGCGGTGAAAGTTTTCGCTAACGCAGCTAGATTGCAGGCTTTGCCCTTTAGATCGACAGCTATTTTGCAAACTGGTGGACAATGGGCAAATAGGGCACTACTTCCATCAGAAAAAATGTCTATTGGTGGTATGACATCTGTTAGGGGTTACGAAGAAAGCTCATTTATTTCTGACTACGGCGTAACGGCTTCTGCAGAAGTAAGATTCCCTGTCCCATTCCTTAGAATGATGCTTCCAGAAAAGCTTCACTTTATCGATGATAGTATCAGGCTTGCAGCTTTTTATGATGCAGGATGGTTTGGTGATGTTAAATCATCTGATGGCTCAGATTATATTATGAGTACAGGTGGCGGTGTTATCTTAAAGTTGACAAAATATCTGTCAGGTAATATTTATATTGGTGTTCCTGTTGGTGACAAGCCTGAGAATGCTTCAGGATGCAGAGTTCATTTTATCTTGTCATCAAATATTCTGTAATGGCTTAATGATATAAAACAAATTTAAAGCCCCTTTTGGAGGGGCTTTTTAAATATGGTATTAAAAACAGCAAAATCAAATAATAAAAGAATTAAATAGGCACAGTGTTTTCTAGCATAAACTTATACATTTGATATTCGTCGTCATCCTTTTTATCTTGAATTTCCTTGCTTTCTTCTGTTTTCTCTATTTTTTTATCAGCATCTTCTCTTATTTGGATAATTTTATCATCTTTTTTTTCTTTATTCAAAAGATTGAATTTTATGCCATCAAAAAGTCCATATTCGTATTCGGGTTTATAAGTTCCAAATGTCGATGCCATTGTAAGATTTTGTGTTAATAATATAAGTATTAAAAATATAACAAATTTTTTCATAATTTAATATTATCATACTTTTTTTTCTTAATCTATTTGCATTTGAAGATTACAGTGCAAAATATATGTGCTAATCCTTTTAGTGATATTGTTTAAAATGATAATTTTGGGGTATTATTATTAAGTAATGTCAAATTATTTAGATATGGATGACGAAGATAAAGATTTAAAAAAAATTGGCTTGGAGCTTATGTTCCTAACACCGGAAAAATGCTCTAATGACGATGGAATTTCTGCTGTCGAGTTATCCAAACAATTAAAAATAGAGCTTGGCACAGTAAAGAAAAAATTAAAAATTTTATACGAACATCAAATAGTGAGAGCAATTGGCATAAATCCTAAATATTGGAAGTTTGATGAATATAATTTTCAAAGAATGAACGAAGATGACCCTGTATACAGGCTGTTATGTTCATTTGACGATGTAGATTTTGATAGATATTTCAGGTATTAATGAATATAAAGCAAGACGATATTATAGAATTAACAATAGAAAAGCTTGTTTATTCTGGTTCAGGGTTTTCCCATTATAATGGCCAGGTTGTTTTTGTTGAAAATGCTGTTCCGGGTGACATTGTAAAAGCAAAAGTATTGAGGGTTAATAAAAATTTTATTCAAGCTAAAGTTGATGAAATTTTAACGTCATCTCAATATAGGGTAAAACCTTTTTGTCCGCTGTTCAATGCTTGCGGCGGCTGTAATCTTCAAAATGTTGACTATGACTATCTGATTGAACAAAAACAAATCATTTTGAAAGAGTTTTTTTCTTCAAAAATATTAAAGGACTTTGATGATATTGAATTTAAGCCATTTATAAAATCAGATGTCACCAAAGAATACAGGTGCAAAGTTCAAAATGCTATTAGTGAAACCAAAGTCTCCAAAAGGCTTTTGTGTGGTTACTATAAAGAAAATACTCATGATGTTGTAAATATCAAATACTGTCCTATCCAGCCAAGGATAATAGAGCAAATAATAAATTATATCAGGGAAAACTGGAAACTTGGTGGATATATAGAAAAAAAAGACAAAGGTCTTTTGAAACATGTGATTATAAGATACTCGTCGACTTCCAAAAAAATAATATTAACATTTGTAATAAATAAAGATTTAGAATGGTTTAATAAGGTTGAAAATGATATTAAGTCATTTTCTGATGAAATAATTAAAAGTTTTCCTGATGTTTCAGGTGTCTTGGTTAATTTTAATCCCAAAAAAACAAATAAAATTTTAGGAGAAAAGACAGAGCTTATTGCTGGGGAAGATTTTATATTTCAAAAATTATATTCCAATGATGGCATAGAGTATAATTACAAGGTCAGCAAAAACAGTTTTTTTCAAACAAACCCATTTGTTGCCCAAAAAGTTTTTGATGCTGTAAAATCATTACTGAAAGCTAATTCAACCATACTTGATGCCTACGGAGGAGTTGGTACAATTGGAATATTTTTAAATACTCTTGCAAAAAGAATCACTCTTGTGGAGGAGTGCGAAAGTGCTATTATTGATGCTAAAACTAATTTTAAGCTTAATGGCTGTAAGAACTATGAAGTTTTTCTTGGTAATGCAAAGAGAATTTTTAAAGATTTTCTAAAATCCAGGAAAAAATTTGATTATGCAGTCATTGATCCTCCAAGAAAAGGCTCTGATAAAGAATCCCTTGATAGCTTGTCAAAACTTGCGAATGCAATTGTGTACGTGTCCTGTAATCCTGCCACTTTAATGCGTGATGCCAAAATACTGAACGACTTTGGTTTTAAGCTTAAAACTTTGCAGGGTGCCGATATGTTCCCATATACCCATCACATTGAAAGTATAGCTTATTTTGAAAAATAAATTTTTTGTAAAATCTCTTGGTTGCAAAACTAATCACATCGAAGGGCAGCTTATTGCTCAGGAGTTAATTAAAGCAGGCTATACGCCTGCAAACTCTCCCGAAGATTGTGATTACTTTATAGTAAATACTTGCTCTGTAACTTCTCATGCTGATAATCAGGCAATATATATAATCAAACAATTTAGGTTGAAAAAACCTGACTCTAAAGTAATTTTGACTGGCTGTCTTGCCCAAACTGCTGCTAATCCAAATGATTTGGATGCGGATATTGTTCTTGGAAATGACGAAAAGCTTGATATAGCAAAATTTTTAAAACATTCCAATAATGGCATACAGAGTATTTTTGCAGATGATATTTTCAATGTTAAAAAATTTCATCACAAGACGCTTGAATTACTAGGAACTACAAGGCCAAGTATTAAAATACAAGAGGGCTGCTCAAACAGGTGCTCTTACTGCATTATTCCATATGCTAGGGGAAATCCTCGTTCTGATAGTATGGATAATATCATAAAACAAATAAACATGTATGCCGACAAAGGCTACAAAGAAGTTGTGCTTGTTGGTATTCATATTGGTGAGTGGGGAAGAGAATTAAATAAAACCCTGTTTGATCTTTTGCAAGAAGTTGAAAAAACGAGTATTTTAAGATATAGACTTGGTTCTTTGTATGTGACAGAACTTCCTGATGAAATGCTGAAATTTCTCTCTGTATCTGAAAAATTTTGTCCTCATTTTCATCTTTCTTTGCAAAGTTTATGCAACAAAACGCTTAAAAATATGAATAGATTTTACACAAAAGAATATGCCATAAATGTCATAAACAAAATTAATGAAAAATTTCTCTCCCCTTTTATAGGCTGTGACATCATTACAGGATTTCCAAATGAAACTGAGGAAGATTTTATTGAAACTTATGAAGCACTAAAAACATTGAAACTCTCATATATTCACAGCTTCCCATATTCTAAAAGAAAAGGAACTCCTGCTTGTAATATGCCAAATCAGGTATATGAACACATAAAAAAGCAAAGAACAAAACAGTTGATATTGTTGTCTGAAGGGCTTCATAAGGAATTTTTGAATGCGAATAGAAATTGCACGCATGAAGTTTTATTTCAGAAAAAGGATAAAAGGACAGGCAAGTATCTTGGTATTACAAGAAATTATATTAAAGTTTATAAAAACAGCGAAGCTGATCTTTGGAATACGATTGAGATGCTCAATCTATCAGAATATGAAATTTGCTAGGCTTAGGTGTGGCAGCCTGATTCTATTGATATTGATTTTAATTTGTCACAGCATAAAATTAGTATTATATGTATAATAAACAAGATTGTATGCCTGAATGGGAAAATAATGAAAACACTGTTATAGAATGTAAATGGCTCGCAAGCATTGTACCAGACAAAAGAAAAATTTGGTTCTATACGTTTTTGCGCATTGTGTTTGCCGCACTTATTGTTTTTGCAGGAATTAGAAGTAACCCACTTGCTTTGCCTTCTGATTTACTTAGGCTTTTCCTTGTGCTTTTAATTGTTGCTTTGGTACTTATCTGGGTATTTTTTCCTCTTATTCATCTGAAAGATTATATGATATTTTTTAACACTGGTATAGAAATCAATAAAAGGAAATACAACCTTGGTGATCTTGGTGAAATTATTTTTCTTGAGCACAAGAGTGGAATTTTTTCAAAATACTATATGCGTACGGATGTAAAGGATTTTAATATTACCTATATGAAAGATGTAAGAAAAACCTTTAACCGAGCATATTTGCACACAATTTAACAATTTAGGAGGAAAAATAATGTCAATGAACGTTATTATAGGTATAGCTGCCTGTGTGGTTGTTTTTATAGTTGTGTATATAAAAATGACAATCGATGAGAAAAAAGGTGAAAACAGCATAGAAAAGCAAAAAATCAATGCTATAGTTAAAAATATTGTGCCAGACGGTGAGACATGTACTGTATGCTATGGCACAAGGGAGGATTTTTCAATAGGTGGCGGAGGCCGTATGATTACAACCACTACTGAATATTCATATTATGGTATTGGTTTTAGGCCCGGTGAGCTATATTTAGTTCCACTGGCTTTTGAAGGTGATGAGATAAGTTATTTTGAACCAAAATGTTTTAGTAAAGAAAATTTGCGCAAAGTAGAGGTTAAAAATGGTCGCATAATATTGCAGGATGCGGATGAGAATACTTTGACACTGTTTGTAACAGCCAGTAACACAAAGGATGACAAGTATCACCCTGTTAATATACAGCAGCAAGAAGAGACAGAAGCCTTCTTTGAATTTGCGCACAAGTTGATGGATGAAATTAATACATAAAAGATGATTATTATAAAACAATAAACTGTTTATATATATGTTTCTTCATAATCTGAAAGCGAATTTCGAAATGATGTGTGCTTATTTTTAAGAGGGTGCATGTCATTTCAAGTGAAGTTCTAATTGCAATCAATAGTTTTTGTTAATAAATGTAACATTTTTATTTATTTTTAATATATTTTGTCAATATTATTTGCCCTTTTTACTTTATTAAGGTATACACACGAGAGTAAGATAAGGATATTAAAATAATGTTGGCTTCAAATTCTGAATTAGTTGTAAACAAGATGAACAATTTTTTCATTTCTGGAACAATTGCAAATGAATACAAAAATGCTACAAATGCTATCAAAGAAGCCTGTAAACCACCAACAAAAAAGGTTTACAGAAGCCTGAATAAAATGCTGAAAGAATGCTATTTTGTTGGTTCGCTTAAATATGGAAATAATTTCATAGCATAAAATTAAAGAGGCCTGTTTTGCAGGCCTTTTTAGTAATTTAGGGCTATTTTCAAAATAATATTAAAATTTTATCGCTAATTTCCTAAAAAAGGCTTGTATTAATTGAATTTTAAGTATAAAATAAGTGAGTAATCGCTCTCGTTTAATTTTTTAAGGGAGAAAATTTGCATTTTGCTGATTTTGATTGATGGAATAAAGCTAGAGCCAAGAAGGATAACTTTTTATGTATACTAACAAATGCACCAAATGCGGCAAGGAATTTGAAACTAAAAATCCAAAAAGGGTAATATGCCCTTCCTGTTTGTATCCTGATAAAACTCCTATATTATCAGACCCTAATGCGCCGTCTACACAGGCTGTGCCGCAGCAGCAATACAGAAGCTATTCTGCAGGCTCTGATAACTATTATAAAAAACCATATAATCGTGATAATAATAGACCGCAAAGGCCTGGCGGTTTCCAAAAAAGGCCACAAAGGCCCGGCGGATTCCAAAGGCCTGGTGCTCGCCCTGGTGGACAAAGGCGACCAATGCAAAAGCCAAAACCTTTACTGGTTAATAAAGAGCAGTTGGCGCAAATTGAAGAGATGTATAAAAAAATGCTTCCTTTGCCAAATCCGGATGCACATGAAGTTATCGGTGAAGCAATTGGGCTTGAGCCAAAAAAAGTTTTCTTTGGAATAAATTTGATAAGGCAAAAAATGATGCTTCCGAAAATAAGCTTTCCAAAGAGAAAACTTGCTCTTACTCCCGACCAGCTTACCGCTGTAAAAAATCTTTATGAACCTTTGTTGCCATTGCCTCCAATAGGCTGTCATAAATTTCTTGCTATGCAGCTTAAAATGGATGAATGGCGTGTGCATGTCGGCATTGGTCTAGTTAGAAAACAGCTTGGGCTTGAAAGGTGGAATCAGGAAAGAGAAGATGCACCTGAGGAATATAAAAAACAGGCGGCCGAAAAAAAAGCTAAAGAACAAAAGGAAGAAGTCAAATAGAAGTTTTGTAAATTTAATTTCATTTTATTTATGCGGGAGTTTTTGAATGACAAAATATTCCCGCATTTTGTCATTATAAAGTCTGTTTTTGAAATTATTTGAAACACATATTTAATATGTTATGATTATTTTATGGCTACAATAAAGAACTTGGCCTTTATTCCGAAGAATAAAATTAAGGCCATGGTATTACATTCAAAAATAGATGCCGGTTATCTGGATGGTTTTTCATCGCCATTAGATATCGTGCATAGCATGTTGCCATTTAAGTTTAAATTTATGAAAGAAACCTATTTAACAACAGATGAAAATAGGATATACGCTCTTCTGTCGCTTGAAAAGGACGATAGCAATGCCAAGCGTCTTAATATTACGCAGCTTTTAGTTGATCAAACTTGCATTAAATATGCTGAACTGCTGATAAAACATATTTTGAAACAATTTTTAACTCAAGGAGCAGAGTCTTTTGTTGCAATTGTTAATGAAACTGAGAATGAAAAATTAAAGTTATTGTCTGATTCATGTAAGTTTAGAATCCAGGCGAATGAATATATGTTTAAAATTAAAAAATCAGATTTTCCCTATCATAAAGACAGCTCTTATGAATTTATAAGATTTTCCAAAAATTATGAAGTCTCAAAAATCGCAAAGCTATATAATAGCCTGCTAAAATCTCATCAAATGCCTGTTTTTAAAATCAGTGAAGAATGCCTGAGAGATGCCATTTTTGTCGGAATTCGGAATAATATTGTTTTTAAATATATTCTTGAAAATACAAGTAATAATAAAATTTTTGGTTATTTTACAATTTCCACAAATAACAACAGTGATTTTTTTCTTGATACTGTGTTGCTTGATTCATATGAGGCTTTCCTTGTTGACATTTTGAAATTTACTAAATCAGAGATATCAAAAAGAAGCACAAACTGGACACTTTATCTTAGGGTTAGAGACTGTTTTATTAATTGTGATGCGATACTTGATATTATGAAAAATTATGATTTTTTATGGTTTAGTAAATCAAAAATTATGGTTAAAGACTTGTTTAAGACTGCAAAAGTTGATAATTCCATCTATAATAAACAGATAATATTTGATGCGCCTGCTTATTAATAGCAGCTTGGAATACTTGTGCGTATTTTTATGCCATATTTGATATATTGTTTATTTAGTTATTTCGATTTGCGCTGCATTGTTGTAGGTTTTAAATGTAGATATATTAATAGAACTTAAGTAACGTGCTAACTTTTTTCGTAATGCAAAATACAGTCAAGTGCTTATATGCTTATTTAATTCATTTATGCCAAATATTGCATATTTAATTACTTGGTTTTGAATGTCTTCAGACAGAAGAGCTCTATATCAACACCCTTTTGTGTTTTGTCTGTATTGCTTTCAAAGAATCTAGATATCCCAATTGTTTCAAGATTATACTTGTTTTTTTGGCTATTTAGTTCGTACCTCATTTTGAAAGCTGGTGTAGAAATAGCCTTGTTTGAATAGCCAAGCGCCGAAATTTTTTCCAAAAATTCTAAAATTTTTGACACCCTGCCTGCTTCCTCAACTGCATCAATTGCAATCTTAAACTCAGTAACAAGGCCTTTTTCTTGATTCTCACTGCAAAAAATTTTAACCTCTGAGACAATATCGCTTAAAAAATCATCAAAAATTGTAAAATTATCATATACTATGAACAATTTACCTGGTGTTATGGCTTTACAGGTTGGATATTTCTTTCTCATAGTATTGACAATTCTTACATATTCCATCATTGGCATATTTTTTGTATCAATATTTTTTTCTATCATATTCGGGTTTATGTCAGCTTTGACATTCAAAGTTAATAATATTGCAAATTTTGTATATTCCAGGGTTTTATTAATAAATATTTCTTTCAAATTTTCATTGACAAGTTTTTCTTCAAGCCTCTTTTCTGCAATTTTGTTCAATCTATGTCTTCTATCGAGTGCCCTTATAGTATTTAATGCTGGCTGCAACATAAAATAAATCATCTGAAATCCAAGTGCTGCAATGATTGGAGTCATGTCGATATAAAAATTTTTATACTTTATGGCCCAGTTTAAAAAATTTGAAGTTTTTATAATATTTGTCAGTGGATTAAAAATTATTCCAGCATATTTAATGAATGGAAAATTTATAGTTTTTAAAAACCAAAATATGACATATGAAATTGTAACAAGTATGCACAAAACCCTTATTGTGCTTACAAAATCGTATAGTCGTCTATATCTTTGTTCCATGATCATAATTCAATATTATCTATCAGCCGAACTGTAGCACTACCAGATGAAACCTTAGCTGCAACCAGCATAATGGCCTTTTCATTTAGCAAGTTAATTTTTTCAAAAGTTTCAAGAGAAACAATTTCAGCATACTCTGCCTCGATGCCTGGTTTATCTATATAGGCAAGTACCGTATCAATCAAGGTATCGGCTTCTTTTATACCCTTGTTAAATAATTCCTCAGCTTTGAATAATGCTTGACTAATATTTAGGGCAGTTTGTCTTGCCTCGGGTGTTAAGTATGTATTTCTGCTTGAAAGTGCTAAGCCGTCTTTTTCTCGCACTATTGGGCAGCTTATAATTTTTAGGTCAAAATATAAATCATTTACCATTTTTTTAATTATAAACAACTGTTGTGCATCTTTTTGTCCAAAGTATGCATTGTTGCATTTAGTAATATTGAATAGTTTGCCAACAATTGTGCAAACGCCGTCAAAATGACCAGGCCTTGATTTTCCGCAAAGCTTGTTTACAGTATCGTATGGCGGGCAAATTAGAGTAGTTTCCTTGTGTTTAAAATAATACTCATCATAAATGTCTTCAGGCGCTGGTGCAAATACTATATCTACGCCAGCCTTTTCGCATAAAACACTGTCGGCTTCAAGCGTTCTTGGATATTTTGCGTAGTCTTCATTTGGTCCAAACTGCGTCGGGTTTACAAAAATGCTTACAATACTTATATTATTTTCGTTTACGCATCTTTTGATTAGACTTAAGTGCCCGTCATGAAGTGCCCCCATTGTTGGAACAAGTCCAGAACTGCAATCTTTCGCATTCTTTAATTTTTCAATTTCGCATCTTAAATCATCTGGTTTGTGTATAATTTTCAAGTTTGCACCGCTCCTCGCTGCTCAATTGAAAGCTTTCTTTATTGTTAGGAAAACTTCCGCTTCTTACATCCTCGATGTATCTATTAGCCACATCTGTAATCATTTTTTTTGTATCAAAGTATTTTCTTGCAAATTTTGGGCTGAAATCATCAAATTTGCCAATTAGATCATTCAATACAAGAATTTGTCCATCGCAATCTGCACCAGCACCTATTCCAATGGTTGGAACAGATAAATTCATGCTGATAAATCGAGCACTTTCTTCTGGCATCATCTCAAGAACTATTGAAAAAGCTCCGGCATTTTCAAGCTTTTTTGCTGCCTCTAAAATCTTTAAGGTTGTCTCAAAATCTTTTCCCTGCACACGGTTTCCGCCAATTGTATTAACATATTGTGGTGTAAAGCCAAGATGTGCCATGACAGGAATACCTGTTTCTGTAAGCCTTTTTGTTAATTCGATAATATATTCGCTTCCACCTTCTATCTTGACAGCATCGGCTCCTGCTTGAATAAATTTTCCTGCATTCTCTATGGCCTTATCAATCGAAATATTGTATGTCAAAAATGGCATATCTCCGACTATTAATGCACTTTTTGCTCCCCTGCTTACTGCGGCTGTAAATATTAGCATTTCATTAATAGTAATTTTTGTCGTAGTGTCATATCCAAGCACAACATTTGCAGCAGAGTCTCCAACAAGGATTATGTCAATCCCTGCCTCATCAATAAACTTTGCACTTGGATAATCGTAAGCAGTAAGTGCAGCGATTTTTCTGCCTTCTGCCTTATAGTTTACTATTTTCCTTACGTTTTTCTTCATTTTCTTCGCTGCTTTCAGCTTGATTTCTTGCCATAGCTGTTGACTTTGTTATAATTGTATACTGATTCTTTTTTGAAGATTTTTTAAACCAATAATAAATATTTTTTGCAACGCGCACTGGCGAATGCCTTACAAAACCTTCCTTGTTATCTTCTATTAATTTTGCAGCAACAATTTCCACCCCAAGTTTCTTGATTTCACCGCTGTCCACTTCTACTGGAAGAGAATCCTTCTCTTCGTATTTTTTTGCAAGGTTATTTGGAAGTTGATTATTAATTAATACGGCATCCACAAAAGGTCTTCCTTCCTCCTTGAAGCCTTTTGCGCCTGATTTTTCCATGTGTTTAAAAATAGCTTTTAAATGGTCAGAAACGCTATAGTTATCGGTTTCACCAGGCTGTGTCATAATATTGCAGATATATATTTTTTTTGCCTTTGATGCCTCTATGGCTTTCGAAACCCCTTCCACAAGAAGGTTTGGGATAATGGATGTATATAAGCTGCCTGGGCCAAGAATAATTAAATCTGCACTGTTTATGGCCTCTATAACTTCGTTTGAAGGTTTACAAACAGCAGGCTCAGAGCAAAGTTCTACTATTTTCTTGCCAGATTCTGGTATGTGGCTCTCGCCTTTTACAAAGGAACCGTCTTCCATTTTTGCCACAAGGCGCATATCATCTGTAGTTGCAGGAATTACCTTGCCCCTGATGAGCAAAACTTTTGAGGATTCTTTGATTGCAGTAATCATATCACCGCAAATTGCGCTCATTGCTGTAATAAACAAATTTCCAAAACTGTGCCCCTCAAGCCCTTCGCCTGTCCTGAATCTATATTGAAATAGCTGGGTTACAATATCATCATCATCAGCCAGGGCTGCAATGCAGTTTCTAATATCGCCAGGAGGTAAAATTCCCATTTCTTCTCTTAATCTGCCTGATGAACCGCCATCATCTCCAACGGTAACAATTGCCGTAATGTTGTTTGTAATTTTTTTTATACCGCGGAGCATCGTTGAAAGCCCTGTGCCACCACCAATTGCCACTATTTTAGGTCCGTGATTTAATTTCATCTTGCGATATAAGGCTTCCCCGATTGCATCTTGGCTTCTCTGCCCCTTTAAATCAAGCATTGAGAAATTTGTTTTTTTCCATGCTTGTATGAAAATATACGTTCCAAATCCTATAAACACAAGCCCAGCAAGCTCTGCTGGTACAATGTGAAATATTTTTTTAGCTGTTGAAACAATAAAATAAATGGGTTCAAGCTTAAATAATAGCGTAATGCCTATGGCTGCAAGTACTGAGCCCAAAACAATCAATGCAAACCATCTTTTTATCCTTAATCCTGGAACAAGCCAAATTGCATCTTTTGGCATCTTTACTTTAGAATTAAAAAATCTCATAAGCTTTAGATTACTATCCTATATTTGTTCTTTCACTTTGTTATAATTTATGGGACTTGGCTTAATAACATCATAGGCCCTTTTTGCATTCTCGATTGCAGAAAAGTGCACAGTATCGGGCTTTATGTCCATTTCCCTCAGCTGTCTTATTGACATATTATTGTCAAACATAACTTCATATGCACAATTAATCTTGACATCATTTTCAATAATATTTTTAATTTCTGGATTTCCGACAATTAAATTAAGCCAGGGATTAAATTTTTTAATAGCTGCTGCAACGCTTTTTGCAAAAACAGAGTCATTATTTAGTTTTTCATACATTGCGCCATGACATCTTACATGTTCTATGTCAGTATTCAGGGCGTTTGAGAAGGCTGAAATAGCTCCAAGCTGGTAAATTACCATTGCCTCGACCTCATCCTCTGCCATATCCATATTTCTGTAGCCAAATCCTGAGATATCTGGATATCCGATATGTGCACCCACAGCTAGATTGCAGCTTTTTGCGAATTCCAGAGCTTTTTTTATACTCAGTGGGTCACCTGCATGAAAACCTGCTGAAATATTTACAGAGCTCATATATTTTGCTATTTCAAAGGCTTTTTCGTTTTTATAAATTCCATATTCCTGTGCTAAGTCAGAGTTAAAGTCAAACACCATCAATAATCCTCATACTTTTTAAGATAATTATACTACAAAAAAAATAAAGTATACTCATTTGGTATTTTTAAATTATAATAAATAAAAAAAAGTTAGGCTGGTATTATTTATTATGAATGAAAATGTTTTTGTAGTTAATCATCCGCTAGTAGCGCATAATTTGACAATTTTAAGGGATAAAAATACTGATACTGAAAAGTTTAATCATGCTCTCAAAAGAATATTTTATGCCCTGCTTTTTGAGGGTGCAAAGTTTCTTCCGACTATTGAAAAATCAGTGTCTACGCCAATTTGCGATACAAATGGCATAGTAATAAATCCTGATATTGAAATAATAGTATCGCCCATATTGCGCGCAGGGCTTGTATTTTCAGATATCGCACAAGAACTTTTGCCTTTCTGCCATATTCACCATCTTGGAATGTATAGGAATGAAGCTACTTTGGAGCCAATATGGTATTATAACAAGATGAAAGGTAAATTAAAAGATCCTGAAAAAACTTTTGTATTCATTCTTGATCCAATGCTTGCTACGGGAAACTCTGGCTATGACGCAGTTCATAATTTTATAAAACAAAAAATTCCTCAGCAAAATATAATTTTTATAAGCCTGATAGCCGCGCCAACAGGAGTTGAAAGGCTTACTGCAGCTTATTCGGGCATAAAGATTATAACTTCCAAAATTGATGAAAAGTTAAACGATAAGGGCTACATTGTACCTGGGCTTGGAGATGCAGGCGATAGAATATTTAATACAGTTTATTAGCTAAATTATTATTTAAAATTTAGTTAATAACTATATGCTAATTATAGAATATAGTTAATTTGTCTAAAATTATCTCATTATCTTGAAAACTTTTAACCTTAAAAGCTTTATTGGTTCTGCACTTTCTGCTAGTCTATATTTTTCTTTTTAGATACATGCGAATACGAAAATAATATATATTCTATCTTTGGAATATATATTGTCATCATTTAGATATGGCACTCACCCCCCTCCCCTTTTTTTTGTTTTTCTATTGGGGCATGTCGAGAAAACATTTTGCTGCAGCGCTGTGCCAGATTCTTAATTTTTTTTATTTCAAAATCAGTTTTTCTTTAGTAATTTTTTATATTCCAAAATTGGAATGCGATTAGACTGCTCATCTTTTGCTAACAATAGTCTTATTGAAAGTAATTAACATTTAGTGCAATTTTATGCTAGAAGCCTTGCCTAAAAGCCTCTATTGCATAGGGTTTTCCTTTTAGCATATCATTTATCAAATTTTAAAAGCTCATAAGGCTCTACCCCAAGAGCCTTTGCTATATCATAAAGCCTTGATAGGAAAGTATCATTTTTTGCAATCTCTAAATTACCTATAGCGCCTGGTGTTACGCCAATTTGCAACGCTATATCCAGCTGTGTTAGCCCCTTCTTTTCCCTTAAAGTTTTTATATTATTTGCAATTTTTTTAATAAATTCTCTGTTCATTTTTGAATTATCTGCTCTAATTCGGTATATATCAATCAGTTATACTTTATAAGTATAACTGATTAAAAATAGGAAAGGTATTCAAGTATGAAAAATGAATCATTAAATAATCAAATGGCAAATAAGCTAATAAATATAGAAGATAAGGTTATTGAAATCGAGCATCTTACAGGTATTTTAACCATTTGGATTAAAGATAATGCCTATGAAATGATTCCTGTCGTTCAAATATTAAATGATAAATTCAATAAATTAAAAGAAATTATTCAAAAATAATATTCCAAAACAGGCATTTAATTATAATTTATGTATTGAAGTCAGAAAACTTTACTGTTCATTATTTATGTCATATATTTGTTATCTGCTAAAATGTATCTTTTATAAAAAATGTCAATAATGCACGTATACTAATAATATTACACTTTAGGCATATATCTTAGCAAATTTTTAAGCTATAAGGCTCTTTTCAAAGAGCTTTTACAATGGAAAATCTTATTGCGGTTGTATGGCCTTCTTGGGTTTTAATATTTGTAATACCCTTTGCGGTTGTGTCAATCTCAAGTGCAAACTCTAGCTGGATTGTGCCTTTTGCCTCTTAAATGCTTAATAATTTGTATTTTTGTCCTTTTTATAATTGTCTGTCAGGATTCATTATAAAACAATCATTAATATTTGGTTACTAATATTGATAATATGGTTAAACTATGAAAAATCTTGAATTATCGTAAAATAAAATATATAAGCTTGGCTTGAAGATAGAATTATAGATATTTATGCAACTGTTACAATGTTTGATATCTGGGTAAAAGATAGCCGCTTTAAGTTTTTTGATTGCTGATATTTTAAGTTAACTAGTGGAAAATTTTTGTTATTCTAAAATCATATTCTCATACAGGCTAAAACCTTGCAGGAGTGTGTCGTTCAGTGTTTAGTACAGCAGGAAGCTTGCGTAGCGCCTTTTTGAACCCCATTTGCTAAAATTGTAACCTCATTTTTGCGCACGTCTACTATAGCCCATCGCACAGGAACAAGACCAGCTTGCATTATGCCGTTTTCAATCTGTTGAATTATGCTCTCCGAGCCGTTTTTAAGAATTATTTTTATACTTTTTTCAATTATAGCCATAGTTTTGCTCGTTATTTGCACGCATTTTATATAAAATTAGCCTATACCCCTTGTGCTGCAATGCTTTTATGCGTGAATACAGCATAGAGGCTTGTTACATAAGTATTCCAGCCATGCAGGCGGATACGTATGAAGCAAAGGTACCGCAAATTAAAGCCCGTACGCCTAATTGCGCCAATTCAGAGCGTCGATCAGGCGCAAGTTCGCCTATACCGCCTATTTGAATGGCAATGGAGCCGAAGTTTGCAAAGCCGCATAGGGCAAAACTTGCTATTGTCAATGCTTTTGGCGTGATAAAATCCTTGATAGCCACTAAATCCGTATATGCAATGAATTCATTCAAAACTAATTTTTCACCCATTAAACTGCCAACGGCAGAAATATCAGAAAAAGGTACACCCATAATTAGTGCAAATAGGCTAAAAAAGGCTCCTAGTAATGTTTTTAGGCTAAGATGATTTAGGTCTAAAAATGGCAGATTTATGTGTAGTACGTGGAAAAGGAACTGCCCAAAACCCGCTAGAAGCCAGTCTATCATGGCTATTAACGCAAGCAGTGCAATTAACATCGCAATTACATTTAATGATACCTTCATGCCATCGCTGGCCCCGTGTGCAATTGCATCAATCAGATTGACATGTGTTTTTTCAATATTTACAGAGACATTATCTTTGGTCTTGCTTGTTTCAACTTCGGGATAGACTATTTTTGAAATCACCAAAGCGCCTGGTGCTGCCATTATTGAGGCTGCAAGCAAAAATTTTGCCGGAACTCCCATAGCGATGTAAATTGCCATTACACCCCCTGCTATACAAGCCATTGAGCCTGTCATGCTGGCCAAAAGTTCAGATTTTGTTGCGGTTGCGAGGTAGGGGCGAATCATAATCTGGGCTTCGACCTGCCCAACAAAGGCACTTGCAATATTTGATAGCGCCTCGGCCCCTGAAACATCCATAATTTTGTACATTATTTTGGCAAAAAACGCCACTACACGCTGCATTATGCCGAAATAATATAGAATATTCACAATTGCCATAACAAAAATTATCGTCGCCATTACCTTTATAGCAAATAAAAACGAGGCTCCTGGGTAAAATAGTGAGTCAATTTTATCTGGTGAATTGTTTAAAAAACCAAAAACAAAGTCAGCACCCGAGTTTGAGAACTGCAGAATTTTTTCAATGCCTGCAGCAACGACCTCTATTATTTTTTGTCCTAATGGAACTTTTAAAATAAAAACAGCAAGGAAAAATTGAAGTATTAGCCCTGAAGCGACAGTTTTAATGCTAATTTTTTTCTTATTGTTCGACATTAAAAAACATATTAAAAGTATAATTATAATGCCAAAAATACCGGTAAATCTTTCCAAAATGCTATTCTCCCTCGCACTTTTTATGCATTATTATACAATATCTGCGGCATTATTTGCAATAAGTTTTATGATAAAATTATTTAAAACTGCAGAATGGGTGAAAACCCTGCTAAGATAGGATTTGAGCTATGATTGATTTTAAATTAGTAAAGTCGGATGATGACATAAAAAAATTGGCAAATTTGGCAAAAGAAATTTGGTATGAATATTGGCCGATTTTACTAAAATCAGCTCAAATTCAGTATATGGTGGAAAAATTTCAATCTTATTTTGCCATTAAATGCCAGATTTGGAATGAAGGTTATATTTATAAGATTATTTCAATGGATGGCGAAAATGTAGGATATTATGGAGTTTCACTAAAGGATAAAAAAGTTTGGCAATCTTTTGAAGAAAATATTGATAAATATTTGTTTCTTTCAAAATTGTATATAAAGGTTGGATATAGGGCTAAAAGTCTTGGTAGACAGGCTTTTTTGGATATAAAAAATATTGCGCACGCTCAAAAACTTGATTATATCTATCTTACAGTTAATAAACATAATGTGAATGCCATCAAAGTCTATGAAAAATGGGGTTTTCACATAGTAGAAGAAGCTATAACCAATATAGGACAAGGGTTTGTAATGGATGATTACATTATGCAATACAAAATTTAACAGGTATATTACAATTTTGGCATATATTTAAAACGCAGTTATAAAAGGCTTGTTGTGCTTTGGTTGATTTTTGGAATGAAGTTTTTCTTAAGTTTAGCGCACTAAGTGCAACCCCTATGTTTCCAAAACCTTATTATTACCATACTGCAGGCCCTACTACTCCTCAAATGCCATTGGGGTAGTGTTTTTCAGGGTTCTAACAAGCTCTAAGTCAATATTGGCATATATTGCACACTCGCTGTCTTTTGCATCTGCTAGGATTTCAGCATTTGGCGATATTATCATAGAATCTCCTGTACTGCCCAATATTCCTGCATTTCCACATTGGTTTGATGTCACAAAATATACAAGGTTTTCATTCGCCCTGGTGATACTCAAGCATCTGAAAATCCTAGAATTTAGTTCTTTCTGACCATTGATGCTCTTCAAAAACGCCCAGGCAGAAGGGCTCACAATTATTTCGGCCCCCTTTTGCATGAGTTTTCTGTAATGCAGGGGATATTTTATATCAAAACAAATACTAAGCCCAACCCTTGCAAAGTCTAAATTTGCAACCAAAATTTCATCTCCAGGCGTTATTCTTTCATTCTCTGTGCCGCCAAAATACTTAAAAAGGTGAATTTTTCTGTATTTTACAACAGTTTTTCCTTCTCTATTCAGCACAAACATAGTATTATAAAGCTTCTCGCCCTCTTTTGTTATAACAGTTCCTGCGGCAATGTTTGTATTATATTTTTTGGCAACATTTGCCATCAATTCTATTGGTTTGCCGCCTTCTGGCGATACAGGATTTTCGACGTATTTGTGTGAAACCCCTGTTGTAAAGAATTCTGGCAAAACCAATAAATCCACAGGCTTTTTGTCAACATTGGTTTCCATAAAATTATCAATTATTCTCTGAATCTTTTCAAGGTTTTCATCCATTTTATTCAAAATTGGCTCAAACTGTATACTTAAAATACCTGCCATAGTGTTGTTTCTCTCTCCTGGTCTTACTATAGATTGATTGTACCATAAATTAATCTCCTTTGTGTGGTTTTAACTTTGAACCATTGTATTTAAGACGCATTTTGTTTCAAACTTTCCTATCTAGATATTAAATATTTGCGTTAAACATTTGTTTTGGTGCTATAATTTTTCTTGCATCAATAAGGAAAAAATATGAGTATTTTTGAAGCAATTATGATGTTGTGTTTTGGCGCCAGCTGGCCTTTTCAGGTTGCAAAAACTTATAGAACAAAAAATGTTGAAGGAAAGAGTATATTTTTTCTTTGGCTTGTAATAATAGGGTATTTGGCTGGGATTATACACAAGGTCTTGCATAATAATGACTGGGTGATTTATTTATATATTTTAAATATGCTGCTTGTATCGTTGGATACATTTTTTTATTACAGATATAAAAAACGAAAAACTACGAAAAGCTTGACTTTCAAGGGTACAGTATAACAATATTTTTTATTCTATATATTAATTTTTGTAACAATAATTATATAAAATTGACATGAAGTGTCAATATTTTTGCGTATATTTTTTTAATAAATATACAAGAATTTTTTACAAAAGAGGAGAATTAAGAAATGGGAATGAATCTTAACGGCACCATGCAGGCAAATAACCTGTATGCGCAGCAGAAGCTAGCTTTTAGTGGAAATAATGCAGCAATTCAGCAGCAAAGCGGAACAACAAATCTGCTAGAGGGTGGGCAGTCTGATTTAGAACTTATGACCCTGTCTAGCCGCATGCAAAAACAGGAAGAAAATAATAATAAAACAAAGATTGGCATAATTGGTGGCATTGCACTTGCTGCCGGCGCTGTTTTAATGCATAGCCGCGGCAAAAATCTTAATGCTGAAAATGGCGTTGAAAGTGGCATTTTCAAGAATATTGCTACAGGGGTTAAAACCCTTTTTGGTAAAACTAAGACTGAATATAAGGCAAAAGTAGCCACTGTTGCAAAAAAGGCGTCAAAAAAGAATGTTGGCAAGGCTTCAACTGGTGCACAGCAAGGTGCAAAGAAAATATCTGAAAACCTTATGGATAGCGCTAAGGAAAATGCTGTAGCAGCGCAGAAGAAAATCGATTCTCTTCAAGCAAAGATTGGCAGATTAGACCAAACAACCGATGCGCAAAAAATAAAAAAACTGCAAAAGCAAGTAGAACAGCAGAAAAAACAATTAAGTAAATTAGGAAATTTAACTGCAAGCGAAGCGCTTTCGGATGATAAGGCGTACCAAAAACTAAAAGATGCAAAAAATGCAGCAACCGAAGCTTATGAAACAGCTTTATCGAAAAAGAATAAGATAACAAAGCAAAACACTAGCCTGCAAAATAAAATACAAGCATTGACAGCAAAGCAAAATCAGGGCACTTTGGATGCTGGTGAACTTGAAAAATTGAATAGGTATCAAAAACAGCTGGCTAAAAATAACACAACTCTAAGTAACATACAAAACGGGGTTGTGGATGCAGGTGGTAATTATACAACACAGCCTATTTCAGGGCTTCTAAATGCAAAGACCAATGCGCAGAAAAATGCTAAAACATACAAAGAGAGTGTTAAGGCATTAAGCGAGGCAAGAGTTCAATCTGATATTGATTCACAGCTATACAAAGAGATACAGGAACAGCTAAAGGATAAGACAGCTTTATCTAAAGGGCAGAATGCTTTGTTAAATACAAGGAAGGCAAATTCTGAAAAGTCTGCAGAAAATCTTAAGACATTGCAGACTCAATGGCAAGGATTTCTTGAAACCGTTAAAGTATAAATGTAGAGAAAATATAATAAGAAATTAAAATGTCTAGCATTCCAAGCATACCGGGGCTGAGCCTCGGTTTTTTTTACATTATAATAAAGAAACCATATTGCGTTCGGGAGCAATGTATTAACTGTTTTTGGTACATAATGAAAACAATCTGTCTCTATAACTATTGCAAGGTATGCATAATTTCTAATTTTATATATCTGTTATAAAATATGTGTAATTTTTCACTGAGGTCTTCTGAAATTCTTGTCATTATTACTTTTTGTAACATTTTTTTAAATTTGTAAAATTGTAAGGTGTAAAAATTTTTTATTATAATAGAAAAGCATTAGTGTGCGCTATAGTAAGTTACAAAGAAGCATAAAGGCTGAAAATTAAGTGATAGAGTTAAATGTAGATTTATCATATCTTTCAAAGTATTACGAATTATCCACACAAAGGATAAATCGTTATGCTGCAGAAGATCCTGATAAGCTGATTACTATTGAAACCGGGGCAGGCTCTGTTGTCTTAAATAAAGAAGAATTGCGCACACTGTTGCAACATCCTTCAAAGGTTGCAAAAATTTTGCAATTGATGAAACCAAAAAACCGCTATCTCATTATAAGAAACCTGAGCGAGGATGATTTAGCTAAAATTCTACCATATTTAAGCCCGGCACAGCTTTCCTGGGGGCTTCAATATTTTACGACAGATAAACTTGAATCGCTTATAAATAAATTACCTACAGAACAGCTTGCAACCTTAGTGTTTCAGCATTTGAGTATGTTTGATGTCCTGAGTTTTATGGATGATGATAAGATGGACAAGTTTCTCAAGAATGAAAATCTTGAGAAAAAAGACATCATGAAATATTTTAAGCAGCTTGATGATGAGAAATTCAGGCAGATTATGATAAAACAGTTTGGAATTTCCATGCAAGATAAGGGCAAAGGTGATTATCTTAAGATGATTGACGAGATGAGCCCTGATAAATTTATGGATTTTCTAACTGGCTTTGACCGTAAGGATAAAATGAACTTGATTGCAGGTATTGTTGAAATTGAGCCTAAGTATGCTCTGTTGTTTGAAAATGAAAGTCTCGCAAAGCCATTTATGCTGATGGACAAAGAAAAGATAATGAAATCCTTCCCTGTATTGGATGCAGAGTTTTTAATTCCTATGATTCAGGAGCTGCCAGCCGATTTGATTCAGGTTGTAGCAACGCAGATAGACCCGGATGCTTTTGCGGAAATCATAGTAGAAGAATTTCCTGATTTAATTATGGAGATGCTATCAGCGTGAGTAGCACTTTTTAAATGAATCTGTTTATGACAGTGCTTTTATTATCACCGTCTTCTTCAAGAAATTTGATAGTCTCATAGTTATTGTCGTCTAATACCAGGGTTTTACTTGAAATAATTCCGCCGCCTTTAATTTCAAGCACTTCTTTATAGTTTATGTCACCGTCTATAAAATCAATTACTCTGGATTTTATAGTGCCGTCGGGCAAATTTTCATATTCGGAAAATGATGTCATTTGTGCTTCGCTATTAAGCGTCATAACAGCTTTTTCATCTCCATATTCATCATATTCTATATACTCAACTGGCTTGCCATCAACTGTTGCTATGGAAGATTTCGATAAGACTGTATCACCAGCGCTACAAAAACCATTATATATTGTACTTGTATTGTCTTCATTATTTATCTCAATAAATTTATCGGCTTGGAATATGCCATTTTTATCGGAAATATTTTCTGCGTAAGAATCAGGCTTGCTCAATGTTCCGTAGTCTGGGTAATTTGAGGTGGAAAACGCAATACAAGCATCAGCATTATAGTTATCATCAGTTAAAGATTTTTGACCAGCTGTATAACTAACTGGAACGCCTCCTGTAAGTGTAATTATATTGTGTTTTTGTGAGTCTTTTTGATTTTCAATGATTTTTACAGGAATAGGGTTTGAAGGTTCGCTTTCATTTATTATGGTTTCTCTGTATGTTATATTATCATCATCCAAATATTCAAGCATGATTTTTGTATTAGGATCATGCGTTAGCTCGCATATTATGATTCTATTATTGCCATCATTCCCTCTGCCAGCTTCTTTGTATTTTTTGAATGTGTCAACAACATTATTAATTTTCTTGTATATTTGTTCTTCGGTTCTATCTATGTCGTAACTTGCAATTTCAGTTTCAAGCATTGTATCATAATACGTTTCCTTTGCTTTTTTTGACATTTCAAAAAAATTGTCACTCATTTGTCCCATGGTTTGATTTAAAGCATCTGCTTTCCTTGAGGCTTTTATGAAATATGCATTCTGCTGCGACTGGATTTGGTCAGCATCTTGTGCATTTAGTTTGCCTTGATCTTCTTCATTGTTGTCGCTGTTTTCTTCTGGTTTATCGCTTTTTCTGCCTGTAAAATTCAGCTTTATATTGTTCGATAAGGCAATGGGGTTTATATTATTTATTCTCATCATGTTGTTTTCCTATGCTCTTATAAATATCGGGCTGTTATATAAAACCTGTAAAAATTATTTTTTGCTCTTTTTTATTTCAACAAGAGGAATAGCTTAACAAAATTTAATAAAAATATATGTCATTATTGGAATATTATTGGCGTCCGACATACTTGAGAAAGATTAAGCTTAGATAAAAACCGCGCCGTTGTTGTATCATATGACGCGGTTAGTTATTTATATAGAATAAATATTATTTTACTTTATTGCTTCTCTGCATTCAGGACAAATGCCATTATTGTCTAAAACCCTGTATTTCCAACATCTTTGGCACTTTTCGCCTTGTGCTTTTTGTACAGAAATTTTTATGCCATCTTCAGTATATTCATTGATGGGTTTGAAGTTTGCAGCATCATTTTTCTCAGTGTCAACATAGGCGTGAGATACAATAAATAAATCCTTTAACTCATCTGAATATTTTTTGAGTAAATTAGTATCTATTATTGCATCTTTACCGCATTGGATTAAAATATCTGCTTCAAGCGAACTTCCAATAACCTTCTCATCAGAGCTCCTCAAAGGTTCAATTGCTTTTGAAACAATTTCTCTTACTCTTAAAAGCTTTGAGAAATCTTCATCAAGAGTATCATTTTCCCACTCAGGTTTTGCTTTTGGCCAATCTGAAAGGAGAATGCTTATCATGCCGTCCTTTTGTGCTTCGGGCATATTTTGCCAGATATCCTCCGCCTGATGAGGCATAACAGGAACTAAAATCCTAACAAGCGTTTGTAGGATTTCATGCATAACAGTTTGGCATGCTCTTCTGGATGTGGATTTTTTGCCTGCAGTGTAGAGTCTGTCCTTAACTATATCAAGGTAAAATGCGCTTAAATCAACCGCTGCAAAGTTTTGTAGGTATTGAAAATATTTATAAAATTCATAATTCTTAAACGCTTCATCAACATTTTTGATTAATTTTGACAATTTATTAAGTGCAAACTTATCAATCGGCAAAAGTTCATCATACTTCACATAGTCCGCTTTTGGGTCAAAATCAAAAAGGTTGCCAAGCAAAAATCTTGCAGTGTTTCTTGTTTTTTTAAAAATTTCAACAAGCTGTTTAATGATATTTTCACCGATTTTAATATCATTTCTGTAATCAACACTTGCAGCCCAAAGTCTTAAAACATCAGCACCATATACCTTTGTTACTTCCTGCGGCAAAACAGTGTTTCCTAAAGATTTACTCATCTTTCTGCCTTCACCGTCGAGCACAAAGCCGTGAGTTAATACGGTCTTATATGGTGCTGTTCCATTTGTTGCAACACAGGTTAAAAGAGATGATTGGAACCATCCTCTGTGCTGGTCAGAGCCTTCTAGATACATATCAACAGGAATTGGGTCCTTGCCCTCTGTAAATTCATCTTTTCTTTTTTCAACAACCGCTTTCCAGGATACGCCTGAATCAAACCAAACGTCCATAATATCTGTTTCTTTGGTAAATTCAGAGCATCCGCATTCGCATTTGAAGCTTTCTGGCAAAAAGTCTTTTGCTTCATACTTTTCCCATGCATCAGAGCTTTCCTTTTCAAAGGTATCAGCAATTTTTGCTATTGTATCCTTGCTAATTATCGCTTTTCCGCAGTCTTTACAATATAAGACAGGGATAGGCACGCCCCAGGCACGCTGCCTTGAAATACACCAGTCTGTACGGTTTTCAACCATATTTGATATTCTTCTTTCGCCTGCAGCAGGAATCCAGGTGACATTTTTTATAGCATCAAGTGATTCCTTTTTAAAATCTCCGACTTTTACAAACCATTGGGGTGTTGCACGGTACATTACAGGGTGCTTGCAGCGCCAGCAGTGTGGATAGCTGTGGCTTATGCCTGTTTTTTTAATCAAAGCGCCGCATTCTGTTAATTTATCAATTACGATAGAATTACCTTTATAATAAGGTATACCCTTTAATTCAGGCACTTCATCGGTCCAACAGCCTTTTGAATCAAACGGTGAAAACGTTTCTATGCCGTATTTTTGCCCTGCTTCCCAGTCCTCAAGACCATGTCCAGGAGCTGTATGCACGGCGCCCGTACCAGCTTCAAGAGTAACATGAAGCCCGAGAATAATAGGTGAAAATCTTTTAATCAAAGGATGCTTAGTGTTTAGTTTTTCTAAGTCATCACCCTTGGCGCTTCCCAGGAGTTCAAGCTCATTCTCTTCCCATTCAACATCTTTAACAAAACTTGAAACCAAGTCTTTTGCAATGATATAAATTTCATTACCCTTCTTGTAATACCCGTAATCAAACGCAGGATGCAGACAAACAGCCATATTTGATGGGATTGTCCAGGGGGTTGTTGTCCAGATAACAGAATAAACTTTTTCACCGTTATGTTTTATATTGGCCTTGTCAAGTACAGTTTTTGGGTCTTCAAATTCAAATTTTACATATATTGAATCGGATTCTATGTCTTGATATTCAACCTCTGCTTCTGCAAGGGCTGTTTCGCAGTCTGCACACCAGTATACCGGTTTTTGGCCCTTTACTACATATCCTTTTTCATACATTTTGCCAAAAACTCTTATCTGTTCAGCCTCAAATTCAGGCGCAATAGTTACATACGGATTATTCCAATTTCCCCATACACCCAATCTTTTAAAATTTTCTTCCTGACCTTTTAGGTTTTTAAGTGCAAATTCACGGCAAAGTTTTCTCAATTCAAACTTTGACACACTTTCTCTTCCGCCCTTTAATTTTTTTACAACTGCATTTTCAATAGGAAGCCCATGAGCATCATACCCTGGTACATATGGGGCATAGTTTCCCTTTTGTGAATGATATTTTATGACGATATCTTTGAGGATTTTATTTAAAGCTGTTCCAATATGAATTTTATCAGAACTCAAATATGGGGGGCCATCGTGTAGAATGAAAGAATTAGCTTTGGCTCTTTGCTCCAGGTTTTTTTCATAAATCTTATTCTCTTCCCAGAATTTTTGAATTTCAACCTCTCTTACGGCTGCATTTGCGCGCATTGCAAGGGTCGTCTTGGGCAGATTTAGTGTATCCTTAAACTCTTTCTTTTCATCAGTCATAGCTTTAAAATCCTATTCCAATAATAATCTTTAATTCATAGCTGATATTTTATGACAAAAAAATGTATTTTAAAAGCAATACTTACTTACTTTTTGTTATTGTAAATTTTTGTTACATTAATTAAACAAATGGCATCATGGTGCCGATAACTTTCATATAGGTAAGGAGAAAACCATGGCAGGAAATATTTCGGGAATTAGCGGAAGCGAATACATAAATAATTCTTACGGTGCAAATAACGCCAATCAAGCACTGGGAAATATTCAAAACTCCTCTGTGAATCCTAAAACTTCCGAGGACGAATATATTGATATAAACTTTGATAATTGCTCCTTGGAAGATGTTACAAATATTGTAACAAGCCTTAAGGGGGAACTTTCGGCTCTTCAAGTTCAGTTAAGTAATATGCAGCAGTTAATTGAATCTGATGAAATAATAAAAGAAGGTTATGAAAAAAGGTGTGAAGCTTTGCAAAAAGAACTTGAAGAGGCTTCAAGCCAAATAAATTCAGCAAAAACACCAGAAGAAAAAAGCCGTCTGCAGACAAAAGTTTTCAACCTGAGGACCTCAATAAATATGCTGCAATCTCAGATTAGCGCTATGGCTGGCATGATAATGGCACACAATGCTATGGAAAATGCAATTGAAAATAATTATTCAAGCATTAATGCTCAATATAATCAGGCTGTATCAGTACAAGCTTCTAAAACACAGGCTGTGAATCAAACATATACTAAAGCTCCTGTTGCACAAAATCAAATTGTTCAAAACACCCAGAATACTAGTGCATACACATATTCTGGCTCAAATGAACAGTTTGTAAATAAATTTAATTCTTCAGCGTTTAATAAAGGCATTCTTGCAGGAAAGGGTGCTATGATAGCATCCATTGCAGAAAAGAATGGACTGGATCCTAATCTACTTGCTGCAATTATGGCAAATGAAACCGGCTGGGGTACATCAAATGCCATTGTAAATCATAATAACCCCGGAGGTATGATGGACCCTACAACAAACTGGTCAAAGATTAAAACCTATTCCTCGCTTGAAGAGGGCATAAATGCTGTTGCTAGTAACCTTAAGCGTAATTATATAGACCAGGGACTGACGACAATTGGTTCTATAGGTGCGAAATATTGCCCTGTGGGTGCAGCAAATGACCCTAATGGACTGAATTCAAACTGGGTGCCAGGTGTCACGTCTGTTTACAATGATTTTACTGGTGCAAACATAACATCAGGTACAAAAATTGCATAAAAATTCAAGTTGCTGCAAGAAAAATTCTTGCACGCCAGGTTTTTGTGTGACATCCGAAGTTGCTTGCCATATACCTAGGATGCACTTTTAACAAAATTTTACATTTTAATTGAATAATCTTGTTCTGAAGGGCATTTTTACATGATAAAATATTTTGCTGTAAATTATCATTTAAAATAGGATTCCATAAGTGTTATTTAATAATGAATTTCAAATAAAAAAAACCAAAGTAAAAGTAAGAAGGTTTGTAGAAGGTGCCTTATTTCAAAATTTCATCTTGGCTGTTATTATTATAAACTCTATTCTGCTTGGCGTTATGACGTACCCTAAAATAATGACCGTGGCAGGTCCCTTGCTTCATTTGATATGCAATATTTGTGTCGGGATTTTCACGATTGAAATCATTCTCAAATTATATGTTTATGGTAAAAATTTCTTTAAAAGTGGCTGGAATAATTTTGATTTTATAATAGTCGCAATTTCGCTTGTGCCGACAGGCGGTGCGTTTTCATCCTTCCGTGTGTTTAGAATATTAAGAGCATTAAGAGCCCTGAGGCTTATTACACAGTTGGAAAAATTAAGGGTGATAGTGCAAGCTATCATTGATTCTATACCTAACGTGGGCTGGGCTTCTGTTCTTTTGCTTATTATTTTTTATATTTTTTCAATAATGGGCACAACGCTTTTTGCTGCTGATTTTCCGGACTGGTTTGGAAGCATTGGAAAAAGCATGTATACGCTTTTTCAGGTGATGACACTTGAAAGCTGGTCTATGGGTATCGCCCGCCCTGTAATAAGTCTACATCCCTTTGCCTGGATGTATTTTATATCATTTATTCTGATTTCCTCATTCATTGTAATGAATGTAATTGTAGGGGTTGTGGTTAATGCTATAAGCGAAATCAGCGCAGATATTAAAAAACAAAAAGAAACAAAAAGGCTGATTACAAATAAGGCTGATTTGAGACATGAGCTTTTTAGATTAAAAGAACAAATTGCACTTGTTGAAAATTTAATTGAATTGGATGAAACTAAGGCAAACAAGCAATAATTACGCCGCTTCATTGTTTAGAACAATTAAAAGTTTAGCAATTGTGTAAAAAAGCGATTGTGCTTCTTAAATCAATCCCTGTTCAGTCCGGAACATGATATAACAAAGGGCGAATGAAAATATAACCATCAAGATTAAACTTTGAAAAAGTTGAAGAAACGAGCTTGA
>CATJOM010000055.1 GCA_949741915.1 uncultured Candidatus Melainabacteria bacterium
AATGGTACTAATGGGAAGATAATACTTGAGTGGGAGGAGGCGAAGAGGTGATAGTTTTTTTGTGGGGGGGGATTCTATTTAATGCATTGCATTGGAGTTAGAGTCTTGTTAAGGATATGCCGCCATCTTGGTGCTGCAGCTCTCGGCTCATCGCCGCTCGCTATCCGAACCGGCTTACGCAAATATCTAGTCCAGTGTCGGGCTGTCTGCCGCTTCATCAGCGCCAGTTTGCCCTCACAAGGCCGTAGTCGTTACGCGAGCTTGCGAGTGTTACGAATAGGGTTCATCCCTTTGGGAGCCTAAGGCTCGTTCGGTCTCGTTAAGCCAAGTACCGCAAGGGTATGACCATTATCTAAGCTTCGCAAAACTCAGCTAAGATAATTAGGCCTTCTGGCTAAACTCGACTCTCACTAAGATTTAAACGATAAAACAAAACAACTTTTTCGGTGCTGTTCTTTTTGTAACCTCAGCACCTTTTTTTATAATTAAACTTGTCATTAAGGCTTGTCAAAATATTGCAATAAATCAAATATCGACTGCTGACAATAGGGCATTTGCTTTGTTTTCAAGCATTTCTGCATAGCAGGCATATGGCAGAGTATCAAAGCTTTCACTATCATGGTTTATCAATGCCATCTTTAATACATAAATTAAGCAAGACATTTCCCGGACACGGTTTTGAATTTCAAACATATTTTCATCATCCATTTTTTCTTAGACTCCTATAAAATTCGTATTTTAAATACGAACTACTTAATAATATTAACATTAAAATTAAACTATGACAAAATACAAAGATGAGGCGAAGAAAGCGGTTTCCAACAATGTTAGAAAGTACAGGGAGGCTATTGGTTTAACGCAAACTGCACTCAGCTTAAAAATACGCAAAAGTTCTGAATATATTTCAAGGGTGGAGCGTGCGGTTATGATTCCCAGTGTTGATGTTTTGTATGAAATAGCGGATATACTTAACATTGAGCCCTCAAAACTCCTTGCGCCATAATTCTTTTATTATTTTACATCATTTGATATATATTTTTGCAACCTCACAGCTAGCAAATATAACCGCAAAAAATTTATTTTAACCTACATATATTTTTGCTGGATAAGTTTTTTTAAGGCCTTGGCGTTTACAGCGTCAGGCTCAAGCTCTATAAGTTTATCAAGATATTTTATTGCATCTTCATAGTTTTCTAGCTTCTTTTGTGCACAGGCCATAGCATACAGGGCATCAATAAATTTATCATCAAGTTCAAGGGCTTTTTCTAAATCACTAACAGCAGCCTTGACATCAGGATTTTCTATATCTTTTCTTGAAAGAATAATTTTTGCCCTGTTAAAATAGGCGTCTGTCATTTTATCATTCAATTGCAGTGCTTTTGTGTAATCAAGCATTGCTTCATTAAAATTTTCCATTGTATGATAAGCTACAGCCCTGTAAAAATATGGTATTTCCCAGTCGCTTTTTAATTCTAATGATTTATTAATATTCTCAATAGCGCTTTTGTATTTGCCATCCTGAATATCGTATATGCCATTATCAAGGTATATTTTATAATTTTCTTCGCTCATGATTATTCCTTTTTTATTAATTATATTATAAAATGACTAGACATCTTGACTTTGAAGTTTGTTGAGTTCAGAATAGTTTACAATTGTGTATTTAGCCTAGCCCTTAATTAATATTACATTTTAAATACAAAGCTTGAAGATGAAAAGATATGACTGGTTATTTTATTGGAATAATAATACTTTTAATTAGCGCAGTATTAGTATTTTTGCCGATTTTGGGGATAACTACTGCAGATGCAAACATTGTCAAAACTTTAGAATTCAGCCCTGCGTTTGGACAGGTTAATTTTGCAATTGACCCTTTAAGTAAATTTTTTATTTTAATAATTCTCATTATGGGAATTATTTCAATAATTTATGCAAAGGGGTATTTAAAACCTTATATTGATAAAGGAAAGGGCATAAACAGCCATATTCTATTCTTTGTTACGCTGGTACTTTCAATGCTTGCAGTTGTGACTTGCCAGAATGCTTTTATGTTCCTGATTTGCTGGGAAATAATGTCCTTATCGTCATTTTTCCTTGTAATATTTGAAAATGAAAACAAAGAAATTTTAAAAGCAGGCATACAATATTTAGTGTTTATGCATATTTCAATGCTTTTTATAATGGCTGCATTTATCATATTATCGATTAAATCAGGAAGTTATGATTTTCAGTCTTTTGCTGCTGTTCTTCAAAATAATCCCGAGCTTTCAAATATTGTATTTTTACTTGCGTTTATCGGTTTTGGGATTAAGGCCGGTTTTGTTCCGTTTCACAATTGGCTCCCATCAGCACACCCAGCTGCGCCAAGCCATGTGAGCGCTCTTATGTCGGGCGTTATGATAAAGACTGGAATTTATGGAATACTAAGGATGTTAACCTTAATTCAAACGCCAACAAAACTAATGTGTTACATGGTTTTAATAATATCTGCCATCACTTTTTTATACGGCATATTATATGCGGTGAGTCAAAATGACATTAAAAAAATGCTCGCTTATTCATCTATTGAAAATATAGGCATTATCGGCGCAGGCATTGGCATCGGAATGATAGGACTTTACTATAATAACTTTGCTGTAGCATTTATCGGCTTTGCTGGCGGAATTTTACACACATTGAACCATTCAATATTTAAAGAATTACTGTTCTTTACTGCTGGAAATATATATACTAAAACACATACTAGAAAAATGGAATTACTTGGAGGCTTAGCAAAGTCTATGCCAAAAAGTGCAGGGTTATTCTTAATCGGTGCGGCTGCAATATGTGGTCTGCCGCCATTTAATGGTTTTGTCAGTGAAATTTTAATTTACTATGGAATGTTAAAGGGGCTCGCTATAGGAAATTTCTTTAATTTTATAATATTGATGTTTGTATTTTCGGGCCTTGCCTTTGTCGGCACAATGGCAATATTATGTTTTACTAAGGCATACAGCACAATTTTTCTTGGGGCATCAAGGAACGAAATAAGTGCAAGGGAAGAATGCAGCCCATCAATGATTGTTCCGATGACTGTCCTTTCAGTATTTATCCTTATAATAGGAATATTCCCAGAATCTATTTTTAAGAATATTATAATGCAGCCAGTGCTTTCGCTTATAGATATTGAGCATCATATAAAAGTATTTCACCCGGCAGAGCCTGTACTTATGACAGTTTCTGTTTGCACAACTGCGCTTCTTGTGCTCCTTTTAATTTTCTTACTCCTAAAATCAAAACTTGCCAAAGGAAAAATTACTCTACAAAACACTTGGGGCTGCGGATATAACAGGCCAAATAACCGTATGCAGTATACAGGCTCCAGCTATGTAAGCCCATTTTTATCAATGTTAAAACCATTATTCAAAAAAATATTTGATATCAAAAAACCAAAAAATTTATTCCCAAATGAAGGCCATTTCAGTCTTAAGATTGAAGATATAGAGGAAGCATATATTCTACATCCTGTATTAAAATTTGATGAGTGGTTTTTATCAAAGTTTGAAAAATTACAGAACGGAAATCTCCAAACATACATAAAATATGGCTTAATATTTCTGGCATTTGCAATCATAGGAAGTGTTTTGTTATGATGAGACTTTTATTTAACATTTTAATAGATATATTTGCAATATTATTCCTTCCATTTTTAATGGCTGGAATAATTAAAAAAACCAAGTCTTTTTGGAGTGGAAGAAAAGGTGCTTCAATATTTCAGCCTTTGTATGATTTTATAAAACTTATAAAAAAACATCTTGTTATCAGTAAAACAACCACGGCTGTTTTTAGCCTGGCACCAATTATATCAATTGCAGGAGTATTTACAGCTTCATTATTTGTTCCTTTAATATCTGGAAGTGCATTTTGGAATCTTCCCGGCGGGCTTATAGTCTTTGCTTATATGCTTGGTTTAGTGAAATTTTTCTCGCTAATTGGTGCAATGGACACAGGAAGCAGCTTTGAGGGGATGGGTGCATCAAGAGAAGCTTGTTTTACAACGATTGTAGAGCCTGCATTTTTTATAATAATTGCATCCATTATGGCATTATCAGGAATTTATTCATTTGAAAGCCTGTCAAAACTAGTTCTTGCCTCGGGCAGCTATGGCATTTTGATTGCAATATTTGCAGCACTTGCCTTATTTTTAATGGTATTAATAGAGGGCTGCCGTGTGCCTGTGGATGACCCTGCTACACATCTAGAGTTAACAATGATTCATGAAGTTATGATTCTTGACAATTCAGGACATGATTTGGCACTTATCACCTGGGCATCTTCAATAAAAATGCTTTTAATATCATCATTAATCGCAAAAATTATAATTCCTGACGGCACAATATTATATCCTTTGTATTATCTTATTACAATATTTATAATTTCAATGATTATAGGAACGGTTGAGTCATCGATGGCAAGAATAAGGATGTCCAGGATTTTTGAATTTATTTTTATTATGAGCTCGCTTGCCCTTATTGTATTATCGCTTTGTGGCGTCGGAATGTTTGAAGGCCTTGGGGGCTAAGGGAGAAAAACGAAATGGAAAATGGTTTTATAATTCTTTTCGGGCTTACAATGCTCTATCTTGCATCCACAAGCAGGATAATTTCGCATATAAGGGTTCTTGTTGTTCAGGGAATTCTGCTATTTTTGATATGTCTTTTAGGATTTAAGGAAGCATCTCTCATTAATATAGGATTCCTTGTATTTGAAACGCTTGTTGTAAAAGCTATTGTTATTCCGGCATTTTTATACAAAATTTTAAAGAAAACCCACATTAAGAGAGATGATGCAGCCAATATTCCACATTTTTACTGTCTCTTTATTTCAAGCTTTATTTTGCTCTTTGGATTCCTTGCTTCAAACTCAATGCTTCTTGTAAAAAATGTGTCACCACTATGTTTTGGAGTTTCAATTTCTGTAATCATTATAAGCTTATGGCTCATCACAATTAAGCACAAAATAATTTCAAGTGTTATAGAATTCATTACAATGGAGAATGGAATATTCCTGTTGTCTCTTTCTGTCGCAAAAGAGATGCCTGTGCTAGTAAACCTTGGTGTATTGCTCGATGTATTTATAGCGGTATACATACTGGGCCTTTTTGTAAGGGAAATTGACAAAGAATTCAAAGACCTTGAAGTTTCACACCTTTCAGAATTAAAGGATTATGAATAGATGACAAATGCCTTATTAATATCACTTTTAATATTTCCAGCACTAATTGCCCTTTTGATACTTTTGGTTAAAAAAAGAATATTTGGCAATATTATGATAAATATTTATGCCATTGTTCATTTTTTATCCACAGCTTGTCTTGTTTTTTGCAATAATTCAAGCGAAGCAACTCAATATTTCGCGGTTGACAACATTAATAAAATTTTTCTTCTTGTTTTGTCATTGGTATTCTTGATGACAGCCATTTATAATAACGGCTATTCAAAAACTATGACAAATTTAAGCAATAAAAAGGTTTGCCTTTATTCCGTTATGACAACCTGTTTTGTCTGGGCAATGACGGGTGCCATACTAACTGTAGATTTAGGAATAGCCTGGATTTTAATAGAGGCAACAACACTTACAAGTGCTTACCTTATATATTTTCACAGGACAAAAAGCTCAATTGAGGCTGCCTGGAAATATGTATTTATGTGCTCAATAGGAATCGCACTTGCATTTATCGGAATTATATTTCTTAATATCTCGGCGGAAAATATTAACAGCCTCAATTATGAAGTACTGCTTCACAATACGAAATTATTCAACCCCTTCTGGCTAAAACTTGCATTTGTATTTATACTCTTTGGCTTTGGAACTAAGATGGGTCTTGCGCCTGTTCATTTCTGGCTGCCGGATGCTCATTCAGAATCACCATCACCAATTTCTGCGCTGCTATCTGCAACATTATTGAATTCTGCGTATCTTGTTATATTGAGAATTTACAACATACTAAATATCGCAGAGTGCAGTTTATACGGAAAAATAATGCTTGCTGTTATGGGATTTTTGTCGATATTTATCACTGCAGTATTTGTTTATCATATAAAAAATTACAAAAGAATGCTTGCCTACTCATCAATTGAGAATATGGGTATACTTGCTATAGGAACTGCGCTTGGAGGGCCTGCTTTTTATGCTGTAATTCTACACTTAATCGGGCATTCCCTTGCAAAGGCATCATTCTTTTTAACATCCGGAAACATCATGGAAATATTTGAAACAAAAAAAATAAAATCGATTAACGGTTTAATTGTTGCAGACAAAAAAACGGGATGGCTTTGGATGGCTTCATTTCTTGCTATATGCGCATTTCCGACGTCTATTCTATTCATTAGCAAATTTATTATAATAAAAACCATGCTTCAAAAAGGATATTATGGGCCTTGCATTCTATTTGCCCTGTTGCTTACGGTTGTCTTGTACGGGATAGCAAAAACCGTGCTCAGGATGACATTTGGCGAATTGAGCAAAGAAAAAAATGAGATGATAGCGCAAAATGCAAAAAAGATAACTGCTTCAATGTATATTCCGCAGGTTGTTATGCTTGTTATAGTATTTGTTCTCGGAATTTATATACCACCATTTTTAAATGAGGTAATACAGAATACACTATCTGCACTATAGCTATTAAATGGGCCCAAAATCCAAAAGTATAAGGAAACACAATGTCAAACTGGATAAAAACACAAAACAATGAAAAGATAGATTTAAACAGCATTCCAACCCTTGAAATAAAGGTTTTAAGAGAAGAAATAATTAAGCTGTGCAAACTTAATATGCGCCCAATTGGCTTTTTTGGAAAAGATTGGGGAGATAATACAACAAAATTATTTGTTGTGCTTGCGGATGATAATAACGGCATTCTCTATGTTTCATCAAGCATATTTGAGTTTCCGGCAAACAATTATGAATCATTAACGCCAGAAATTCCTTGCTTTCACATATTTGAAAGAGAATTTTATGAAGATTTTAATATAAAACCTCTAAATCATCCCTGGTTAAAGCCATTAAGAAAAAATCAGGATAATTATCAATTCTTTAAGATGGAGGGTGAAGAGGTGCATGAAGTTGCAGTAGGCCCTATACATGCAGGTGTAATAGAGCCCGGGCATTTTCGTTTTATGTGCAACGGCGAAACTGTTTATCATCTTGAAATAATGCTTGGCTATCAGCATAGAGGGGTTGAAAATCTAATGTTGGAGCGCCCTTCAAACCAGCTTGCAGAGTCTATTTCAGGAGACAGTGTTATAGCATATAATCTTGCTTACTCACAAGTTATGGAAAGCTTGAAGGGCATTTCCGTTTCAAATAAGGCGCAGTTAATAAGAAAATTGGCGCTTGAAATGGAGAGAGTCGCGATACATATAGGAGACCTCGGAGCCATAGCAGGCGATATAGCATATCTTATGGGCGCCAGCGTTTTTGGGGCAACAAGAACTCTTGTAATCAACACTATGCTTGAATTTTCAGGAAACCGCTTTGGGCGCGGTCTTTTTACAATAGGCGGTGTGAATTTTGATATTGACGATGAAAAAATTAAAAGGGCGGAAAAAATTTTTGAAAAGGTTGAATGCGATGCCAAGAGGATGGTTAAAACTATGCTCAAAAATTCAACTGTAATTTCAAGGCTTGAAAAAACAGGTACAATAAGCACGGAAAAGGCAAAGGAAATCGGGCTTGTTGGAATGGCAGCAAGGGCAGCCGGGCTTAATCTTGATTCAAGGTTTGATTTTAAGGATAAATGGATAGAGGAATTAAAAATCGAACCTGTGCAAATAAAAGGCACAGGAGATGTTAATGCAAGGTTTAAATTAAGGTATAAAGAGATTTTACAGTCATTTTCAATCATAAGAAAAATCTTTGCAAGACTGAAGGAATGCACAAACGAACCTGTTAATTGCGGATATGAAGCACTGAATAAAGAAAATTCAAAAGATTCATTCGCAATATCCATTGTTGAAGGCTGGCGCGGAGAGATTGTCCACATTGCAATGACAGACGAAAAAGGCAATTTGACACGATACAAAATAAAAGACCCATCATTTAATAATTGGTACGGGCTTGCGCTTGCTGTCAGAAACAATGGCGTTTCAGATTTTCCCTTGTGCAACAAAAGCTTTAACCTTTCATACTCAGGAAATGATTTATAAAGTTTTAAAAAGGAAGCCAAAAAATGTTTGATACTCTAAAAGCCAGAATATATCAGGGAAACCAATTTATAAAAGATATTGAAAACGCGCCAATAAGAGAACAGTTCAGAGGATTGCCCATACTTAAAGATGCAAATTGCGATAATTGTTCTAAATGTATGAATATTTGTCCAACAGGCGCATTAAAGCTGAATCCATTGTCAATTGATATGGGAAAATGCACCTTTTGTGGTGCTTGCAAAAATATCTGCAGCAGAAATGCTATCAATTTTTCAAATTTTTACAAATTGGCCTCAACCTCAAGAGAAAATCTTATTGCTGATGAGAGGACGACCAAAGAATCATATGAAAAAACAGCGGTTGAGGTCAAAAAAGAAATCACTTCAATGTTTTCAAAATCATTAAAATTAAGGCAGGTTTCAGCAGGCGGGTGTAATGGCTGCGAGATGGAATTAAACGCCTGTTCTAATGTTAATTTTGATATGGGAAGGTTTGGAATAGACTTTGTTGCATCGCCAAGACACGCAGATGGCATTGTAATAACAGGGCCCATCACAAAAAATATGGCATATGCGCTTGAAGATTGTTATCTCGCTGTGCCTGAACCTAAGATTATAATTCTTTGTGGAGCCTGTGCAATTTCAGGCGGCATTTTTCAAAACAGTACGGAAATTGACCGAAGCTTCCTTTTAAAACACCCGATTGACCTATATGTCCCTGGGTGTCCTGTCCATCCTTTAACTTTTATTAATGCTATATTAAGTTATGTAAGGAATAAAAAGTAATATTAACTTTTTTCTACATTTGTAGTAATATTTTATTTGCAGCTGGTGGGCGGCAATATTAAACAGGGTTTCATAACAACTATACACAGCCGAAAGTCGTTATGCAGCAAGGGCTAAACATCATTTCTTGCTGGCAGGCGCATAAACAAATAGGATTAGCAACAATGCATACATTATCATCGGCCTTTAGGGCACTTAAGTATAGAAATTTCAGATTATTTTTTCCGGGCGTTGCAATTTCGCAAATTGGGCTTTGGATACAGAATGTAGCAATAAGCTGGCTTGTTTATGATATGACAAAATCACCTTTAACAATGGGAACTGTTATGTTTTTTAATGCTATACCTCTTTTTATTTTAACGCCATTTGCGGGTGTAATTATCGATAAATTTAACAGGCACAAACTATTAATAATTGTCCAGCTTTTATTTGCAATTCAGGCATTTTTAATAACACTTATAACATTCCTTGGTACAATTCAAATATGGAACATTATTCTTTTGGGGGTATTTTTAAATTGCATTGCAGCAATTGATGTACCATTAAGGCAATCCACTTTTGTGTGTCTTGTGGACAATCCTAAGGATCTTGGAAATGCAATATCATTGAATTCTACCTGTTTTAATGTTGCAAGGCTATTGGGGCCTGCAATTGCAGGACTTTTAATTGCTCATGCCGGTGTTAAGGTTTGTTTTTTAGTAAACTTTCTTTGCATTCTGCCAATAATATTTCTTGTAAAGATGCTAAATATTAAGGATGTAAAGTGCGAACATGTTAAAAATGAGAGCATACTGGAAGGGCTGAAAGAAGGATTTGAATATGCAGCAAAAACCCCACAGATTAGTACGCTTTTATTATATCTTGCGGTTTTTAGCTTTATTGGAATGACATATCCTATGCTTATGCCGATTTACACATCGGAAGTTTTGGCTGAAAATGCTGATACACTTGGCTTTTTAATGGCTGCAGCAGGTATCGGTGCTCTTATTTCTTCATTATTTTTGGCAGCAAAAACAAGCCTCACAGGCTTAAGGAGGGTATTATTTACGGGTGCAGTTGTATTTAGCACAGGCTTTGTGATGCTTGGCCTAACACATACAAAAATTATCTCAATAATTGCTATGTTTATGGTGGGGCTTGGCATGACATCCTCTATAACGCCTGATAATACTTTAACACAAGCCATTGTGGATGACGATAAGAGAGGAAGGGTAATGAGCCTAAATGCAATATGTTATGTAGGTACAACATCAATAAGCAGTTTTGTTGCAGGCTCTATTGCTGAATTTATAGGTATTTCGAATACGTTTATTCTGCTTGGGGCAGCAATGTTATTCTTTGGTGTGCTTTTTGGCTGGCGTTTTTCAAAATTAAATTTTGAATCCAAACTGTAACACTTGAAAACGGTGTTTGGCCTCCAATATTTTGTTATTATTTTGCTGTGCGGGGCCTAAAGTAAAATATTTCCAGTAAAAATACGAAAAATTTCACGAAGTGTGAAAGCAGCATTATTAAAGTATTTTGACGTTATCTTCTAGACAAAAACACATCAAGTAGACTATTTTAGCCGTGGGATGGGTTAGAAAAGCCTTGCCTTAACTGCAAGAACCGCTGCCTGCACCCTGTCTGTTACTGATAATTTGCTTAGAATATTTCCAACATGCACCTTCGCTGTGTTTGCGCTTACCATTAAAATCTCTGCTATTTCAGTGTTTGATTTGCCTTCAGATACAAGTTTTAAAACTTCGCGCTCTTTTTTAGTTAATGCATTTTGAATGTCTTTAAGGTCACTTTTGCAATAAAGGTTTTCAAAACTGGTTGAATTTGGTTTTGGAAAAGCAGATTTTGCTACATGGGCAATCTGCGGGTCAAACCAGAGGGCGCCAAAATTAACAACTTTAATAACCTTTTCTAAAACATTAAGGTTGACATCCTTTAAAAGATAACCTGATGCCCCTGAGGCCATACAGGCAAGCACTTCCTGTTCTTGCTCATGAGAAGTTAAAATTACAACCTTTTTATCAGGATATTTTGAGGCTATAATCTGCGTTGCTTCAAGACCATTCATGCAAGGAAGCCCTAAATCCATCAAAACAACATCGCAAGGGATTTTCCCTAAAGAATGGATGCAGTCTTCAGCATTTGAAAAATCACCTGTAACTTCAAAATCTTTCATCTGGGATAAGGCACAGGTGTATATTTTTCTTAGTTGAAAATAATCTTCTACTACAAAAACCCGTATTTTCTTCATTGTAATAAATATTTCCTTCTTGCTTTCTATACCAATACTAATTGTTGGAGATACGATTTAAATAGTCTGTTTTAGACTCTTTTGATAAGTGTATATACACGATATGCGAATTTATGTTTATATAAAACACGAACGCAGAAAAATTTGTCATAAGGGTGCACTTTATGTTAATATTTCTTTATATTTTATTTTTATGAAAAAAGATTAAAAGGAGAAAATGCTGTTATGACAGAAAAGCGCGTATGGCTTTTCCGCGAAGGAAATGCTCAAATGAGAGACCTTCTTGGCGGAAAAGGTGCAAACCTTGCCGAAATGACCAATGCAGGGCTACCGGTGCCTCCAGGGCTTACCATTACCACTGAAACCTGCATGGATTATATAAATAACGGAAATCAGATGCCTATTGATTTGATGGATGAAGTAAGGGCCGCCCTTACTATAGTAGAGATGCAGACAGGAAAAAAATTCGGCGACAGCCAAAACCCGCTCCTTGTGTCCGTTAGGTCCGGCGCCAGACTTTCAATGCCGGGTATGATGGAAACCATTTTAAACCTTGGCCTGAATGATGAAACAGTTGAGGCTATGATTAAATTAACAAACAATCCGCGTTTTTGTTACGACAGCTACCGCCGCTTTTTAACAATGTTTGGCTCTGTTGCGTGGGATATGGACAGGCAAAAATATTTTGAATCAGAGGTAGAGAAAGTTAAAGAAAGAGAAGGGGTTAAGGAAGATACAAAAATTTCAGCCGAAGGATGGAAATCTTTAATTCCTGTATATAAAAATATCATCAAAGAGGTGACAGGAAAAGAATTCCCGCAAGACCCTTATGTACAGCTTCAAGAAGCAATTGAAGCGGTATTCAGGTCTTGGAATATTCCACGTGCTGTTGCATACAGAAATATGAACAAGATTGACCACAATTATGGAACTGCTGTAAATGTTCAAACCATGGTTTTTGGAAATATGGGTGACGATTGTGCCACGGGTGTTTCATTCACAAGAAACCCTGCAACGGGCGAAAACACTTTCTATGGTGAATATTTGACAAACGCACAGGGCGAAGATGTAGTTGCAGGTATTAGAACACCTAAGCCAATATCAGAGCTAGAGACAGAAATGCCCGAATTATATAAGCAGTATGTTGATATAGCAAAAAAACTTGAACTTCGCTATAAAGATGTTCAGGATATGGAATTTACCATTGAAAAAGGTAAATTATGGATATTACAGACAAGAAACGGCAAAAGAACTGCTGCAGCGGCAATTAGAATTGCTGTTGAAATGCAGAAAGAAGGAATTATAACACAAGAAAGGGCAATAGAAATTGTTGATCCTTATGCGGTTAATCAAATCCTTCTTCCATGCTTTGATAATAAGGCGCTTGAGGCTGCACATAAAATATGCAACGGAGTAAATGCTTCACCAGGTGCCGCTGTAGGTAAAATTGTTTTTGATACAGAAGAAGCAGCAAAAAGGGGTGAATCCGGCGAAAAGGTAATTCTTGTGAGAGTTGAAACCTGCCCAGACGATATTCATGGGATGGCAGTTTCTCAGGGCGTTTTAACCTTAAGAGGCGGGGCAACATCTCACGCGGCAGTTGTTGCAAAAGGCATGGGAAAACCATGTGTTTCAGGTTGTGAAGATTTAAAAATTGACCTTGCAAACGAAACACTGACAGGCTGTGATGGCACAGTATACCACAAGAATGACATTATTTCGCTTGATGGCGGAAAGGGCATTGTTATGGAAGGTGCAGTTCAATTAGTTGAAGCAAAGATTGATGAGAATTGGAATACATTCTTCTCTTGGGTTGATGAAATAAGAAGTATGAAGGTAGAGGCAAATGCTGATACACCAAAAGATATTGAAAATGCGCTTAAATTCGGGGCTGAGGGTGTTGGCCTGTGCCGCACAGAGCATATGTTTATGGACCCTGACAGGCTTCCTTGGGTACAAAAGATGATTATTGCAGGAACACCTGAAGCCCGCAAAGAGGCTTTAGATAAGCTCCTCCCAATGCAGTACTCTGATTTTTATTCCATGTTTAAGGCACTTGGTGATAAGCCTCTTACTGTAAGGCTTTTAGACCCGCCACTACATGAATTTTTACCTTCCAAGGAAGAACTAATTAAGGAAGTTGCAACATTAAAGGCACTAAATCAGGAATATAAAGAAAAGGAAGAGATGCTTCATATTGTTGAGGGATTATCCGAATCTAACCCGATGATGGGCTTAAGAGGATGCCGCTTAGGGTTAACTTATCCTGAAATCAATGTTATGCAAGTAAGGGCAATTTTTGAAGCCTGCTGTGACCTTAAAAAAGAAGGCTATGCTGTAAAACCGTGGGTTATGGTGCCATTAATCGGCCATGTTAATGAGCTTAAAACCGTAAAGGAAATCCTTGTTAAGACGGCAGATGATGTAATGAAAGAAAAGGGTGTTGAGGTTGAATACAAATTCGGCACTATGATTGAAATTCCGCGTGCTGCCTTAACTGCAGATGAAATTGCAGAATATGCGGAATTCTTCTCATTCGGTACAAATGACCTTACACAGATGACTTTCGGGTATTCAAGAGATGATGCTGAGGGTAAATTCTTAAATAAATATGTAGAAGAAAAAATCCTTGATAGAAACCCATTTGAAAGCCTTGATACAAAAGGTGTAGGGCAATTAATCGAAATGTCTATGGAAAAGGGCAAGAAGGTTAATCCCGCACTTGTTGGCGGAGTTTGCGGAGAACATGGCGGAGACCCTGACAGTGTTAAATTCTGCCACAGAATAGGACTTGATTATGTTTCATGCTCGCCTTTCCGCGTACCACAGGCAAGGCTTGCAGCGGCACAAGCCGTAGTGGAAATGCGAAAATAAGCCTTGCCTTTGATTGCAGACAAGCTGCGTTTTCACCACAGGTAAAAAG
>CATJOM010000056.1 GCA_949741915.1 uncultured Candidatus Melainabacteria bacterium
GATACAAAAAGAAAATTTAATATATAATACCAAGTTAAATGAATCAATAGTGGAACTTCATAAATCTAAAAAATCATAAATTTAAAATATTAAAACAATTCCTAATAAAAAACAATTATGTCGACATAATCGAATATCGTAAAGGCAATACCGGTCTAGAGATTTATGTTGGAAATATATAATTTATTAAAAAATATAACAAAAGATGATGTAATAAATCAAGCAAGTATGTTCGATTTCATTTTGCTACAGAAATTATTAGATAAGCTTCGTGATGATTACCTGCTTATTAAAAAGTTTTATGCTTAAATAAAAATAAACATGTCAAAACTTGGTAATTGCCTGCCACAAAGGGTTTCATTTAGATTGTTCAACATGTTCATTTTCTTAAGAAATACTTTGTTACTCCAAAATTTGAAACAGGATTGCCAATTGATTTAAGTCACATAGGATGCAAGATAAGGAAAGTGTAACATGGAAGAATGTTATCTCAACCAAAGAAGAAAACTATCGTAGGCGTGGATGCACACAAAGATACTTTGGCTTGTTATTGTAATGGAGAATTTAGAGAATTTAAAACAAATTTAAAGGGATTTGAACAAGCTTTAAAATGAGCACCCGAGGATTGCAATTGGGCTATCGAGGAAGCTTATTGCTTTAAAAGTGCATTTTCTTCTTTTTTTACAAAAGAAGGATGTAAAGTATATGATATCAATCCATTACTTACTAAAAACTGGAGAAATACTCTTAAAGCAACATCGCCAAAGAATGATTATGGAGATGCTAAAGTTATTTCTCTGTTTGCTGATATTGATAACATAGAAGAAGTATCATTTAAAACAATAAAATTAAAAGAAAAACCAACAACAAGAAAACTGTTAATTAAACAAAAGACACAAATTGCAAATTCCATTAAAATGTTATTCTATACAAGAGGTCAAAAACTTCCATTTAAAACTCTCGATAGCAAAAAAGCAGTAAAATACCTTCTTGATGAAGAAGATATTATTTTAAAAACCAATAGAAAAATACTAAAGACATTATAAGAAAGTATTAAACTAATAGAAGAACAACTTAAACAAGAAATACCAACAAAAGCAAAAAGGTTGACTAAAATGGAAAGCACACCAACAATAACTGCTTGTACAATATACGCAGAAATCAAAGGAAGACTATTAACAAAAGAAAAATGCAAACTTCTGTGGTATTGCTCCGATTGATTATTCAAGTGGAAAAATACAAAAAAAGTAACAATAAAGGTGGTAATAGAATTTTAAATAATGTGTTCTATTCCCTATCAATACATCAAAAAAGATACAATCCTATTGCAAAACAATACTATGAAAAGAAAATACAAGAAGGAAAAGTAAAAAGACATGCAAGAAAATGTCTTGAAAGGCAATTGCGTAACATTGTATTTAAGATTCTAAATCAAGAGCAAGAGTAATAGAACAGGTTTTATTAAAATTACTAGAAATATCTAAATTAATACTTTTTTGGGGTTAAAACAATGCTAAAAAGCTGGCTAATACTAATAATAGCCAGCTTTTATATCTAATTTTGCTTTAAATTTTATCTTATATCTTTACAGGGTTTCTTAGCCTTATATGGAGCTCTCTCAGTTGTTCCTCGCTTGCTATACCTGGGGCATTTGTCATAAGGTCTTTTGCCTGAGAATTTTTCGGAAATGCGATAACATCTCTTATTGAGTTCGAGCGCGTTAGAAGAGCTATGAGTCTGTCTAAGCCTAGTGCTAAGCCGCCATGCGGCGGTGTGCCGTATTGAAATGCTGTTACAAGAAATTCAAATTTTTCTTGGATGTCTTCTTCGCTTAATCCAAGCGCCTTAAAGATTTTTTCTTGTATTTCAGCATCATGAATCCTGATAGAACCGCCTCCAAGCTCGTTTCCATTATATACAACGTCGTAAGCTATTGATTTTACATTGCCTTTGTCGTTTTCCAATTTGTCTACATCCTCAAGTGCAGGCATTGTGAAAGGATGGTGCACTGAAACAAATCTTTCATCCTCTTCGGAGTATTCAAATAATGGGAAATCCACTACCCACAACAGGTCATGCTTGTCTTTGTCAATTAAATTAAGTCTTTCGCCAAAATATAGCCTAAATCTGCCCAAAACATCAAAAACAATTTTTGGCTTATCTGCCACAAAGAAAACAATATCACCCTTGTCGGCATTTGCCCTTGTTTGGATTTCATTTATCTGCTCTTCATTTAAGAACTTAAACACGGGTGATTTTACACTTCCGTCTTCAAGGTAAGTAACCCAGGCAAGGCCCTTTGCTCCAAATTTAATTGCAAGATTTCTCACATCGTCCATTTCTTTTCTAGAATATCCTGCAATTCCAGGTATTTTAATTGCCCTTACTGTGCCGCCATTGTTTATAACGTTTTTAAATGCTTCAAAAGTTGAAGCTTTCATAATGTCTGTTACGTCAAATAATTCTAGTCCAAACCTTGTATCGGGCTTATCTGAACCGTATTTTTCCATTGCCTCTTTCCAGGTGAGTCTCTTAAACGGTGTCTGAATTTCAACTCCTGCTGCCTTAAATGCATCTTTCAAAAGGCCTTCTGTCATATTGAGGACATCTTCCTGCTCTACAAAGCTCATTTCAATATCTACCTGTGTAAATTCAGGCTGTCTGTCAGACCTCAAATCCTCATCCCTGAAGCATTTTGCTATCTGGTAATATTTTTCAATTCCGCCAACCATCAGTAGTTGTTTAAAAATCTGAGGAGACTGAGGCAGTGCAAAGAATTTACCATCAAAAACCCTGCTTGGAACAAGATAATCTCTCGCGCCCTCAGGTGTGGTCTTTATTAATACAGGGGTTTCTACTTCTAGAAAATCAAGTCCATTGAGATAATTTCTTATTGCTGTCACTACCTTGTGTCTTAACTGCAGGTTTTTCAGCATTTTTTCGCTTCTAAGATCAAGATATCTGTATTTTAGTCTTATATCCTCTGAAACAGTCTCATCATCAAGCACAAAAGGCAATGTTTTTGATGATGATAAAATTTTAATTTCATTTGGATAAATTTCTATTGTGCCTGTTTTTAATCTCTGATTAATGGTGTCATCAGGCCTTTTAGAAACAATTCCCTTAACCTGTACAACAAATTCGCTCCTTAGTTTACCAAAGGTTTCATAAACTTCGGGGTTAATTTTAGGGTCTGCAACCACTTGAAAAAGTCCGCTTCTGTCCCTTATTTCAACAAAAATAATACCGCCAAGGTCGCGTACAGTTGAAACCCAGCCAGCAAGCTGACATTCTTGTCCGATAAAATCTTCTGTTATTTCTGTGCAATTTTGTTTTTTATAGGTTAATTCCATATAATTTTCCTCTTATATTTAATGTTTGTGCTAATTATAAAATAAAAATAATAAATTAGCCAAATTATTTATTTAACTTTCCTTTATTTTTATTCTTATGGTATTATTTTCTATGTGAATTATATGTTGTGTAGCTAGCATATAATTTGAATGAACTTAATAGTATAAAAGATACGGGTAAATAGAGATTGGAAATTGAAAGGAAAAAAATCATGGATGAAAAAACCCTTGGAATTTTTGGTACAATAGCAGTAATTCTTCTTGGCGTAATAGGCAGCCTTGTTGCTTGGTTTCTTGGCGGAAAAGATTTGGAAGGCAATAAAAGAGAAATATTAAGACAAATGCTTAATTTTGAAATTACTCTTATTATTGTAAGCTTTTTAGGTCTGATTCCTTTTGTTGGAATAGTTGTAGGACTTGCTGTTTTGGTTGGTAATATTGTTTTTGCAATCAAGTCATTCCAAGCGTACAACAACGATACAGAATTCAAAGCTCCTGCTTTTGATTTTGTAAAATAGTTTTAATTAATAAAACTTGGTTAAAATGTGCAGACATAAAGGTATGTTTGCACATTTTTGTGTATTTATCATTTTTTGCAGAAAAACACATAAAACTTAACATTCCTTGCCTTCTTTCAGCTTTGTACTACAATGTTACTTAACGATATTATTTTTTGCCGGGTCGGAATTAAAAACCTTACCGGCTGAATAGAAATTAAGGAGAGAAGAATGTCACTAAAAAACTTTTTATTTACATCTGAATCTGTTACAGAAGGGCATCCCGATAAGGTTTGCGACCAGATCTCAGACGCTATTCTTGATGAATTTTTAACACGTGACCCAAATTCAAGAGTTGCTGCAGAAACTACTGTAACAACAGGTATGGCGCTTGTATGCGGCGAGATTTCATCAAATTGCTATGTAGATATCCCCTCGGTTGTAAGAAATACAATTAAATCTATTGGCTATAAAGGCGAAGAAGGCGGCGGATTTGACTATAAAACCTGTGCTGTTTTGACAAGCATTGATGAACAGTCAACTGACATTGCAGGTGGTGTAAATAAGGCTCTGGAATCAAGAAGCGATAACTCTGATACATCAAATCTTGAAACCGAAGACATTGGTGCGGGTGATCAAGGCATTATGTTTGGCTATGCCTGCAATGAAACCCCTGAATTAATGCCACTTCCTATATCTTTGGCACACAGATTGTCTTATAAATTGGCTGAAATTAGAAAAAATCATACTGTTAATTATTTGAGGCCCGATGGCAAATCTCAGGTTACGGTTGAATACAGAGATGGAAGACCATATAGAATTGATACAATTGTTCTCTCTACCCAGCATGATCCTGAAATAAATGGCGTTTCAGACAATAAGAAGATTCAGGAAATCATAAGAACTGATTTAATTAAATATGTTATTGAGCCTGTTTTTGCAAATGATGCAATTAAGCCTGACTCTAATACAAAATATCTAATTAACCCCTCAGGAAGATTTGTAATCGGCGGTCCTCAGGGCGATGCGGGTCTTACAGGAAGAAAAATAATTGTTGATACATATGGCGGCTATGCTCGTCATGGCGGTGGCGCCTTCTCCGGAAAGGATCCTACCAAGGTAGATAGATCTGCTGCATATGCTGCAAGATGGGTTGCAAAAAATATTGTAGCAGCAGGCCTTGCAGAAAAGTGTGAAATTGAATTAGCTTACGCTATTGGTGTAAGCAGACCGGTTTCTGTTTTGGTTGATACGTTTGGCACAGGCAAGGTTTCTGATGAAACGTTAAGTGAAATTGTTACGCAAAACTTTGATTTGAGGCCTAATGCTATAATTAAGCAGTTTGATTTAAGGAATTTGCCAGCTAAAAACGGTGGTAAATTCTACCAAAAACTAGCTGCTTACGGCCACATCGGTAGAGTTGATTTTGCTGTGCCCTGGGAAGAAGTGCAAATGGCAGAAAAACTTCAAAGTGAAGCCTTGGCCCTTCGTGTATGAAAAGCAAAGTATGAAAAATAATAATTTTTCAAAAATTTCTGATATTTTAAATGAGTCTGTCCTTGCTAATCAAAAGCTTGGACAGGCTTTTGATAAATGCATGCTTTTTGATTTTTGGAAAAATGTTGTCGGAAAACGTTTTGAAAAATTTTCTGTTCCCTATGATCTAAAGGGCGCAGTTCTTTTTGTTTCAGTATCAAGCCCTGCAATAATTCAGGAATTGAGTTTTTATAAGGCAGATATTATAAAGAAATATGCCCCTTATGCAAAAGGGCTTAATTTTAAAATTGTTGATGTAAGATTTGATTATAAAAATTGGGGAAATATTAAAAAAGGCGGACAATCAGACGCCTTTGATGTTGACACCCCAGATGTTTACAGTGAGGATGATTTTGAGGGTGTGATTTTGGATGAACAAGAAGAATCTGAATTTAAACAATTGCAAAAAAATATATCTGACATTGATTTTTTGCCTGAAACCCTAAAAGAAAAAATATATACCAATGCCAAAAATTCATATAAAGCTCAAAAACTTAGAAAAGACTGGAAAAAATCCTAAAAATTTATTAAAATAAACTTAAGGATAAAAATTGGAGTAAAAAAGTTGTCAGACGATAAAAAAGTTATTTCATTCGGCAAAAAGCAGAATAAGCAAGATAAAGAAGAACCAAATAATTTGGAATACTGCAGTTTCTGTAAACGCCCTAATACCGAAGTGCCTAAAATGGTAAAAGGGCCTGATGTTAATATCTGTTCAGAATGTGTTTTAATTGCTGTTCAATATTTGATTTTGCAAGATGGCATTTTATCTGGTCAAGCTCAAAAGATTTTAAATCTTCTTTGGGATATTAAAGAATAAGTAATATATGCAGGAAACCAAAATACAGCAAAGAGCATATATATTGCAGGAAGTCGCAAGATTAAAAAGTCTGCCTGCAGTTTCTGATTCTGATATTAAAATTAGTATTGAGAATTTGTCCTTAATTCATGATAAAGCCTTTTTGTGCGCTACCTTGATAAGAGAAATTGACGGCTCAATAAGTTATTTTGATGGCGTCCTTTCCATTTTGGCAATGAATTTGGCTTCAAATGTTCTAGAAAAAACAATCTTTGAATTCCTTGAAAAACCTTCAGTTTCGGAAGAAAAAAAATTGTTCCTCATAAATCTTTTAAGGCAAGCAGGATTTAGCGTAGAACCAAATCTTGTTCATTCGTATATAAAAAATGTAGATAAGCTTGTAGATTCTGAGACGGAAAAGTTTTTACATATAGCTGAATTAAACCCTGAAGCGCAAATTGATTTTTTGGATTTTTATTTTGGCATAAATGATTCCGATAGAGTCATCCTACTTGAATCCATAATTGAAAGCTATTCTGGCGATTTGCTTGCAAATATCCTTGTTCCTCTTATTTATTTAATTAAAGATTCCAATGCCTTAACAATGTGTATTAATGGACTCTTGAATTCTAAATCTTATCTTGCCTTTTCACCTCTTAATTGGCTGATAATGACATCGAATAATCCATCCATTGTTTCTCTTTCAAAAAAAATCAAAAATGAACTTAAAATCTTTGGGCTAAGGAAGGATTTCATACCTGTTGAATATTATAGAAACCTTTTTACTGATTCAAAACCCCTAAGCTGTTTTGTTTCATCTATTGACGGTTCTTCAAATTTTTCATTAGTATTTGCGCGTCAACATAAAACTGGCGCTGTTTCGACATTTTTTGCTGTACTAAATCTTATATCAGGGCCAATTTCTTGTTTTGGTTTGTCGAATATTTCTAAAAATGAATATGAGAATATTTTGTCAAGATTCTTTAAAGATACTGATAAAATCCCTATTAATATACAGTTTGGCAGACTTTTAATTGATGAATCCATTGAATTGGCATTAAAAAATAATGAAAATGTTCCCTATGAGCTATTGTGTTGGCGCCAATTAACTTATGATATTGTTCCTTTGGAAATATCGTCTGCTGATTATATTGAATCTTGCCTTAAAGATAATTCTTTCAAACTAGAAGATAATGATATACAAAGAATGATAGGGTCCGAATATTTTTCCAAATGGTTTTATTCTTGCTCGGTTAATTATCCTGAATTTAATTCTCTTATTGATAAAATTTGTGCTCTAAACGAAAATAATTTTGCTGACTTTGAAGTTTTAACAAATGAATTTATTTCAAATTCAAAAGAAAGCAGGCTTTTTTTTGAACTAAAGACAAGATTCTTTTATCAGGCATACTTTCTAAAGTGTCTGAAATTCAAAAACCTTTCATCTCTGTTTTACTCTGTAAATCTAGATGATACGGCGCTTCAAAAGGTTTATGGGTATTCTGTTAAAAAAAGCGTGTATGAATTTTTCCTTAGTCTGCAAAATCTAAAAGACAACACTGATAAAAATAATATTTTTGCAAAACAAAAAAAAATTAAATTTTTTGATTTTAATTCAAAATTAATGCTGGAGCTGATTGAGAAAAAATGGATAAATTAAATAGAATCATAGCGCTTGATATAGGAGATAAAAGAATAGGTGTAGCATTCAGTGACCCTTTTGGCCTTTTTGTATCGCAAACAGCATTGATACTTAGGAATACTGATAAAGCCGCTTTGGATGAAATTGAAAACTATTGCAAAACTTATAATGTGCAAAAAATTCTTGTCGGGGTTCCATATAATATGGATGGCACACTTGGCTTTCAGGCCAAGAAAAATTTAGATTTTATTTCACCATTAAAAGGGAAATATGAGATGATTTATTGGGATGAAAGACTAACCTCGTTTCAGGCTGAGGAAATTTTAAAAAAACAAAAAGTTAAATATACGAAAAATAAAGGACTTGTAGATATTAAAAGTGCGTGTATAATTTTAGAAGATTATTTAGGAGAACAAAAATGAGTAGATTTGATGATATGGAAAAACGCGACTTGCAGATAATCCAAACAATTGGCGAAGATGGTGAAGAAGTGACATTAAAATTGCTGGATGTAGTTACGGTAGGCGATTTTGACTATGCACTTTTGCTTCCTGCTGATGAAAACCTGGACGAGGAAGAATGCGAAGTTATTCTTATGCGCCTAAAGCAAAACACATCTGAATATGTTTTTGAAACCATTGAAGATGATGAAGAATTCAATATGGTTTCAGAAGCAATTCTTGAAGAAGAAGGCTATGAAGACATAGAAGAGGAGTAAACAAGCTCTTTTTCTTGTGAAAATCTTGTGCCGGCACGTTTTTTTCTGTAGAGCATATCGCAGAAAGCTTCAAGTCTTGTCACAAAGCCGGCCTCGCCTGTATGTTCATCAATTGTGAGGTTTAACAAGGGTTTGTTAAAGTTTCGCGATTTTCTTTTTATATCCTCAATCATCAATGAATCAGGCCCACATCCGAATGCAGTTATTGTAATTAATCCGTCGATTGAATCACTTTTTAGGTAATGTCCCGCTGCGCCTGTCATTTCAAGCTGGTTTGCCCAATATAATTCGGCCTCAAGAGTGTTTATTCCATCTCTTAATTGTTCATCAGTTAGTTGAAGTGCGCTAAACACCTTTACACCAAGGTCCTTTAGCTTTTTGAAAACATCCATACATATTCGTTTATCGTATATATTATAGCCGTGTGCAACCAGAGCAACATTTATTCCTTCTGTTTCTTCGTCTTTAGAGTTTATTACAACTTTTCCTTCTCTGGCATTTTTTAGCGCTTTTTCAAACGTTAGATTGTGCTGCATCATGACCTTGAAATTATTATGCAATACAAAGCCTGCCTTCAATGCAGCCTTAATTTTATCTTTATCAAGTATTCCAAAAGGTTTTACCGCCTGTTCTAAAAATTCCATCAAGCCCAGATTTTTTTCAGATTTATCTAGAGTTGCTTCTATTAGGTTGTAATCTCCCTTTACGACATTTCTAATTAAATCAGGAAGCCCTCTTATTTTTGAGCAATTGTAAATTTTTGGTGCAACAGACTGAATTGACGGAGTAAAAATATTTTTAACTCCTTTTTCAATCAAATTTATAACATGCCCCACATATACTTTTATAGGAAGACATGTTTCTGTTACAACAAGTGAAGCCCCATCCACTAGTGTTTTTTTGGTTGTAGGGTCTGATAAAATGATTTCAAAGCCCAGATTTGTAAAAAAACCGCACAAAAACGGGAAATAATTATAGAATGTAAGTGCTCTTGGTATTCCGATTATTTTTTCTTTTAGTGTCATCTTTGCCTCCGGCCTTTGAAATTGTCCTATTAACAGTCTTTATCTATAATACTTTAAACATTAAAAAAATGCATGATTAATATAAATTTACTTTCTTAATAAAACTTAATATTACTTAGGTAGTTCAAGCAATAATTTTTTATTTTCAGTTTTAATAAATAAGTATAGCTATTGTAAAATTATCATATGTTAAATTCTGTTCAAAATATTCAAAACTCGCAAATATATGGTGCTAATCCTTCTTCTGACATTTCTGTTGTCAGATTATTTTCTGCACTTGCTGCAAAACAAATTATTCAGCAAAATGGGCATTATTATTCAAAAGAAAATGTTCAAAACAGTCCTCTGCACCCTGTCTTAGGGTTATATAATAATTTTGTAAATCCTAATGTACCGACAGGGTACAGCTATCTTGGGGTTGAAAAAACCCCAAACGGCGATAATATTCATCTTTTCATGCTTCAAAATGGCCAAAGGGTTGCAATAATGCCAAAAAAAGGCACAACGATTGTTAAAACCTTTATTGACTCTGGCTCTATGAATGAAACAGATAGGGTTAGAGGAATAAGCCATTTTATTGAACATAATCTTTTTAATGGCAGCAAAACGCTTCCGCTGGGCAGTTTTTTTAATGAAACCTCAAAAATGGGCGCAAGTACTAATGCCTCAACTGACTATGCTCAGACTGATTACTATATAGAATCAGCAATTATGTCTGATTCTGATTTATCTAAAACAATTTCAATGCATGCTGATATGCTAATAAATCCACTTTTTCCTAATGATATGATTGAAAAGGAAAAAGGTCCTGTGACATCTGAAATTAGCATGGTCAATGATGATATGGTATCTGTTGCAGCTAATGATGCAATAAAAAATCTTTTCCAGATAAAATCAAAATCCGATAATTTGGTTGCAGGCTCAATCCAAACCGTAAATTCTCTCAACAGAAATGATGTTGTTGATTATTGGAAGAGGCACTACACGCCTGATAACCTTTATACTGTTGTTGTTGGAGATGTGGATGTTCAAAAAACAATGGAATTGATTTCAAAAAATTTCACACAAAAAGCTGTTCCTGATGCCCAACTGCGCAGGCAATCTGAAACACTAATTCCTATAAACTCTTCAATAAGAGCAGATTATAAATCTCCAACAGATAACGCTGCCTCTGTTATTGTCGCTTTTTCAGGCCCAGCTGCAGGAGATTTTAGCTCAAACATTAAAACCCAGGCGCTTGGTGCATTTTTAACGGGCAGCGTGCATTCAAGATTAACCCATGCGCTTGAAGATGTAAATGCATACGCTGATTTTCAAATCCAAAAGGTGGGCTTAAAAAAAGATGATCCACAGGCATTCTTGTTTCAGTTGTCTTCCCCTTCTGGTAAAGAGCAAGAAGCCTTGGATATTTTTTATTCTACAATAGAGCACCTTGCGTATAATCCCCCTACTGAGCTTGAAATGAAGGTGCTAAAAAATAATCTTTATAAAAATGTTGCCGCAAGCTTTCAAGATTCAATTTCAATGTGTGACATCATAGGCACTAGCATGTTAGATGGTGATTTTAATTCAATTTCTGAATATAAAAATGCTATAGCCAAACTTACGCCCTATGATATTCAAATGGCTGCAAAACAATATGTTGACCTAAATAAAGCTTCAATTGCTGTGGTTCATCCAATGAATGTTAACAATGATGATATTATGGAAAACTACAAAAAAAGCAACTATTCCATGTATTCAAAAAATGCTGATACAATGAACAGAGCAGCTATGTACAACAGTAATATATTTTATAATATGCCATTTGGACCATCATTTAGAAGTAATTTAAAACCCCAGAATCATTATTTTGCCAATAGTACAAGCGCTGCACAGACAAAACAAAGTGTGCAAAAAATTATCCCCTGCGAACAATCTTTGCTTGTAAATGATGTGACAGAGGCAGTTTTGCCTGATAACACACATATTGTAATGAATGATTACCCAACAGAGCCCTGTTATATGGAATGGAGACTTACATCAAAAGAATCAGTGCCAGAAAATCCTGCTGTTGCCTATATTTTATCAGAACTATTAAACAGTGGCAGTTTATATAAAAGTAAGGAGCAGTTTGCGCTTGATGCTGAAAGTAATGGAATTTCATTTGGCGCAGATGCAAATGGTTTTCAGATTTCTCTTTCTGCGGATTGCCTTGAAGATGGCATAGGGAAATCTATTGATACAATGAAGGAAGCATTGTATCATCCTAATTTTGATGAGAAAAATTTTAAAAAAGCAAAGAATGATTTGATAACATATTTTGAATCTCTAAGCAAAGATGCATCAGATAACTTGCTGGATAAATTATTTGGAAAATATTTTGCCAAGCCAGAGTTAATCCTAGAGGGCTTAAAAACTGCAACTTTGAAGGATGTTGTGAAACATTACGATGATATGCTTTCTAATTCAACATCTGCTTTTGTTATAAGTGCACCTTTTAAAAGCAATCCAATCCTTAAAGACGAGGTTCTCACTAAAATAAATTCTAAAGGAGTGGAGTTCAAAAAGCTCTCTCCTGCCTATATGCCTGTATACAATAAATTTCAAGCCAACCAGACTTCTAAAATTTTGATTGATTCTGAAGAAAGAAACCAAGCACAAATTGCAAAGACATATTCTTTTAAAATGAATGGTAATATTGAAGATGAAGTTAAGTTTGAGCTTTTGAATACTATTCTTGGTGGAACGCCATCTTCAAGGCTTTTTCAAGATTTAAGGGAAAAACAAAAACTTGCATATAGGGTTTCAAGCAATGTAAGGTCATTCGAAGATACTGGAATCCTAACAATGTCTATACTGTCAACAACAGATGATAAGAAGCAAAATGATATTAAATATGACAATCTTCAAAAATCTCTTGATGGATTTGCTTCGCATTCAGAAAAACTTTTAAATGAGCTTGTGAGTGAAGAAGAGCTAAATAGTGCAAAAAAAATATTAAAACAAAATTATGCAAGACAAACAGAATTACCCGATTCTAAAACGGGTATTCTAGCTATGAGCCTGCATCAACCCTATGGAATCAAAAGGATGGATGAATATATAAAGACTATAGATAAAATTACCCCGGAAGATATTCAGGCAGCAGCACGGCATATTTTTTCAAATAAACCAGTGTATTCAATTCTTGCAAGTAAAGACACAATTAATAATCAATTGAATTATCTGAATAGCCTTGGTGAAGTTCAATATATGGGTAATTCGCGAAATATATTAGCCGCAAGTGCTGCCTGATTCGAAACTTTATTATTCCTGTGAAACGCTGGCATTGCTTTTCGTTCCATCATTTTGGAATTTTAGTGATTTAATTGAACTTGGTTTTGCAATTGGCCCTAGTATTGTTACCTGAAAGTTTTTTGCTGCTTCTGTGTCATTACCATACAATGCTGGCACATTTGCAGTATCGTTCGCTGGAATGGGTCCAAATAAAGGATTGGTTTTTTCTTTTATTATGCTTGTCAAAACCTGTCCGGCAGTTTTTTGCTCTCCCTGGGTTTCATTTTGTTCGGTGGTGTTTTGAGCATTCTTGATTGAGCCTAATATTGCAAGTCCTGTTTGTACTGCCTTGTTGTCAGAGTATTTACTGCTTAAATTATCAACAGCCTTATTTATTGTATTTTCAGCAACAGTTGTTACTTTTTCAACCGTAGATTGCATTTTATTAACACCCAGGTTTCCAAGTACATCTGCAACCTTAGAGGAAACTTTTCCTGTTATCTTCAGGTTTGCATTATTATTCATTAGATTATAGGTACCACTTGCATAAAGGCTCATATTGGGACCTTGCGATTTAAAGTTTGAAACTCCTGCTATACCTTTGTTAAATGTAAGAATTCCTGTTATATTCTTAAATTCTTGCGTATTAAGTGTGCTTACCTTTGATGTTACGTTGTTTAAAATTGCATTAAATGTTCCAAGATTTAGTACATTCGCAGCATTTATAAATTTTGCAAAACTTATGTTTTCGCCATACTCGCCATCTTTAACTTCAAATGTTACAGTGCCACTTAAGGTTCTTAGTTGTTCTTCAAGTGTTGCGCCTGAAAGGCTTACCTTTGCGCTGCCAGCGAGTGTTCCGCTTCTAACAATGTCTATACCTATAAATGCCTTTGAGGCATCCCTCATAGCTATGTTTTCAGCTTGCATGTCAACACCTATTTTGCCATTTAATACATTGTAAGAGCATTTTCCGCTTGCTGTTCCTTGTGCAAACTTTGCGTTTAAATTGTTTAAATTGTAAATATTTTTTAATAGATTGTGTGAGTAATTAATATCCTCAATTATTAACCCGCCTGATTTTAATTTGGCAATTTTTGCATTTCCTGTATTAATTGTGGCACCTAAATCTTGCGGTTGTGTATTTTTGACAGAAGATGCAGTTTGGGCTGGGGCTGGCATGGTTTTTATAATCTTGTCTGCAAGCTTAATCAAGGCATCGGTATCAATATAGTTTGAGTTGTAATTTAAACTGTTGATTATAATTCCTTTGCTAAAGTTTGTTGAAATGTTGGCGTCTCCTGAGAAATCAGAATTTGCAACCTTTACATTGTCAAGCTTTGCACTCATAATACTTTTGTTAAAATTCATTGCCAAACTTTCAAGTGTCAAGCCATAATCAGGATAATTTAGTGCATCAATGTTGAGATTACCAGTTATATTGGGTGAAAAAGCTTTTCCTGAAAGACTCATATTTCCTATTATATTCATGCTTGCCCTCCCAAGCATTGGAATTACAAGTTTTGTCTTATTTGGAATATTTATATTTATATTTGAAATGATTGGCTCTTTTGCGTAAATATTTTTAACCTGCCCTTTTATTTCAGCCAACTTTCCGCTTGAGGATTTTGCTGAAATTGTATCAATCTCAAGCGCGTCGTTTTTTACTGCCATTTCTAAATTTAAGCTGTTTACTAAACCATTAACAGCAGGAATTTCAACAACACTTATATAATTAGCTGGGTTTGATGAAACAGTTCCATTTATTCTTATATTATCAAGCGCCCCTATAACCGTAGCATTGTATGGCATATTTCCTTGATGGGTCACAGAGCCTCTGAATTCTTTTGGAATAAAAGCTAAAACTGTTGCGGGGTGTACATTTCCGTTAACTTTGATATTAAGCTCAGGATTTTGCATATAATTTTTAATATCGCCCGAAATGTTTATTTTTGTTCCCTCTAGAGATGAATTGAATGGCTCAAGAGTGATATTTGTCATATCTGCTGCAATTTTTATATGTGCCGCATTATAGGCGAGTTTAGGTTCTTGCATTGATGCGCTTACGTTTTTAACATTTATTGCGGCATTAATATCATTTTTGTCCTTTGGTCTTGCAATAATATTGATATTTTCAACACTTAATGGCATCTGTGCGCTTTTTACAAGCATATTAAAGTTGTTTATATCAACATCTGCCTTTGGCTGAATATTTTTAAAATCTCCTAAGATATTTACAAGTACAGTTAAATCGCCGTTATTAAACTGAAAATCAGCAATATCCTTTTTGTTTACAAGTTTAAACTCAGTTGCGATATTAATCAAATCCTTGATTTTCAACGGGTCTGATTTTATGTTTAAATTTACATCGGAATTTGAGGCAATTTCACCATTAATGCTAAATTTTGCGCCATTCACCAAGGCGCTTGTATCTTTAATGTTTAATGCATTGTTTGAAAAATCTAGGAATGCCTGCATTTGGCTTAAAAATAAACCTGCGTTCGCATAGCTTATATTTCCATCAACAAGCCTTAATTCGCCGTTTGATTTTATTGTTTTTAAATTCGTATCTAAATTGAAGCCGCCCTTAATATAGCCTGCAGCAGTCATATTCTTTATGTCATTATCAACACAGCATATATCAAGCAATGCAGCTGCAATATTAACCAGGCTCTCTAAGGCAATTTTATCTGTCCTAATATCTAAATTGAGCTTTGGTTTTTTTCCAGTCCTAAAGCCGCTTTTTGTTTCAATAAATTCTGCATTTGATATAAAAAGCTTTGAATTAATATCTATATCTCTGTCCTTAAAGTTAAGATTGAGGTAACTTTCAGGAAGTTGTATGTCGCTTAATTTAAGGCTAAAATTTTGGATATCAACATTGCCCTTTGCCCTGAAGTCTTCAACATTTTTTATATCCAGTTTGGCAATAATATCGGTTTTTAAATTAAAATCTTCTAAAGTCTTAAATGGGTTAAAAATCAATTCAGGCATTTCTTTGCCATCTTGTTTTTTGCCTGCAGTCTCTTCATTTGTTGTAATTTTAGGGAGTTTTGTCTTAAAATCTATATCGAAATTGGCAAATTTGATATCAGTATCCTTAATCCCCACAAATCCCTTTGTTTTAAATGATACAGGGCCCGATAATGATTTCATTGAAAATACAGAATTGTTTAGTTGCGTTAGATAAGTCTTATTTTCGTTTTCATCAATCACATGAAGTGCAATTTTCCCGGCCTTTATGTTTATGTTCTGAATTTTAACTGGGAAATTGAAGCCTTGGCTATTTTGCTGTGTCTGTTGTTCGCCACCGGCTTCTGCTGTCTTTAGAATATTATCTACATATTCCATTACAGTGTATTTTTTATCTTTTGTAAAAATAAGGTAGCCACCAGCTTCGTCGGCCTTGATTTTATCAAGGTTTATATGCCCGATTAAAAGCGTAGGTATATTTAATTCTATTTCAGGATTTTTAAGGTTAAATAATGGACTATTATCTTTATAGTTTATTGCAAAGCTGTCTGCCTGCAGTTTTATGCCAAATTTAAAGGTGGTTCGGAGTTTGACATTATCAGCAGCAAGTTTCAGGTCACTGATTTTTTCAACCTCGCTTGACACCATTGGTATAAAATTGTTAAGATTTATGAAGTATGGCACTATTAAAAATAAGATATAAACTGCTGCAAAAATTCCTCCAGTAACAGCGGCAGTTATTTTGAGTTTTTTCTTTGCTGTTTCATTAATATTTAATATGCCCTTAAAACTTTTAAAATCCATATTCACTTCTTCATCTTCCCTGTTTATTATATTTATTTTTAGAATTCAGTTATTGAAATGCTGTTAATTCCAGTATTTCTTGCAGTATCCATTAGTTTTACAACGGCTCCATGGTCACTGTTGCCATCGGCTTCAATCATAAGACCACCGTTTAATTCTCTTGATTTTTCTTTTAATGTGGATGCAAGCAATTTTTCTGGCACTTCGGCATCATCTATAATGTATTTGTTATCTTCAGTTACAGTGACTGTTAAAATTTTGTTTTCCTTTGGTGTGTCGTCAGTTTTTTCAACATAATCTGGTATAGCAAGGTTTAACCCTTGTTGATCAAGCATTGGCGCTATAACCATCATAATAATCAGCAGTACCAAAAATATATCTGTTAATGGTGTTATGTTAATTTCATTAAAGGTTTGTCTTTTCATTGTCTTTCCTATTGAATATTTTGGCTTTCTTCGTTGTCTTGTTTTAGTTTTTCTTGTTCTTTTTTGCTTAAAGGCTCTCCCGCCACAACAAGTTTTTCAAAACCTGCTGCCTGCGCTGCCCTCATTATTTTCATAATTTCAGAGCTTTTAGCCTTTTCATCAGCTTTTACAACTACTTCCTTTTTATCTTCATCCTTGGTGGCAGAAGATGCAATTTGGACTAGTTTTTCCTCAAGAGTAGTTTCATCGGCCATTTTTTCTCCATTCAGGAAAAACTCACCTTCTTTTGTTAGTGAAACAGTCGCATTCTTTTCCTCAATGCTTAAACCTGAATTAATCTCTGGCATTTTGATATTATTATCCATGGATTGAAAGCTTGGCGCTATAACCATCATAATAATCAGCAGTACCAAAAATATATCTGTTAATGGTGTTATGTTAATTTCATTAAAGGTTGAGCGTTTTCCGTCTTTAGCTGTTGTTCTGATTGCCATTTTGTGTCCTTTTGGTTAATTATAGAGATAAACTGCTTGCATCTGTATATTTTGTTTCTTCATCGGAATCAATAAAACTTAAGAATACAAGTTTGATTAATTTAAAGTCTGATTCAAAGCGGGTAACGACACTCTGAAAATAGTTAAACAATACAACTGCAACAATAGCAACACCAAGACCGAAAGCAGTTGCAATAAGTGCTGAAGCGATACCGGTTGCAACGGCTGCTGATTGGTTTCCTTGTACAGCTAAATCTTGGAAAGTATATAGAATTCTTACAACTGTGCCAAATAATCCTAGGAATGGAGCAACGCCGCCAATTGTACCTAATATATTTAAGCCCTTTTCAAGTTTTCTTGCCGCAAGAGATGATGAGATATCATATGCTCTTGAAAATCCGGATCTTTGTTCTGTATAGATTCTAAGGCCTTCATCTACCATTTCTGCAATTATTCCGCCAAGCTGCGCTGAAATCCTCTGAGCTGCGCCTATATTGTTTTTTGCAAGAGCTTTTTGAAGACTTTGTATGAATTCTCCAATATTTCGCTGGTTTTGCTTATAATAGATTAATTTATTTATGGCAACTGCGATAACTAAAACCGAGCAAATAAATATCGGCGTTAGAACGGGCCAATCCATTTTAATTGATTCAAAAAGTAAATCCATAATTTTATCCTTTATTTTCTGTATTTATCTTTATCTGTAGCTTGCGCCAAGTACATTGTAGTCAAATGTGAATTCAATATCGATACTGCTTCCTTTAAATTCAGGAGGAAGGGGTTTAAATGGTGCTGTTAATTCAATTGCTGCCTTTGCGGCTTCATCATTGGCTACAGAGCCTGAGCTCTTTCCTACCCTTATTGACAGCAGCCTACCGTCTCTGCCTATTTTAAATAGTACTACTACGCGCTTTGAGGCATCTCCCTTTGGCGGGTTCCAGTTGCGTTTTATTCTTCGTTCAAGCTCGCGCATATATGGTCCCCAATCAGGTGATTTTATTGCATCTATGCCTGGAGGGCCTGAGGGGTTGCCGGGGCCGGGGTTACCCATATTTCCTCTGCCATAGCCGGTTCCTCTTGAACCTGTGCCACCAGATGTTCCTCTTCCGGCCGAAGTGCCTCTTGAGGTTGAAAGTTGTGGAGAAGGCATTGAAGTTCCAGAGCCTCTGCCAGCAGAAGTGCTTCCTCCGCCAGAAGCGGGGCTGCCGCTTGATGTACCAGTGCCTGCGGATGGTCTTGGTCCAACTGGTGCTGCAGTTTTGGGCACTGCTACACTGAATGGGCTTTTTGGAGCTGTTGCAAGCTTTGGCATCGCTGGTTTTGGTGGTTCCGCTGATGGTTTATAAACAGGCCTTTGAACAGGCGCCATAGTTTGTGAAGGCTTTTGTGGTGCCGGCTTTTGCTGCACTGGGGCTTGAGTTTGCGTAGGTTGCTGGATTGGTTTCTGAACAGGTTTTACCTGCTGTGGCTGTACCCGTTGCGGAGCTTGTGGCGCAGGTTTATTCTGCTTTGGAGCCGGCTGAGGTGCGGGACTTGGAGCAGGAGATGGCGAAGGCGATGGCTCTGACACACGCTTGTTTGGGTCATGAATACCGCCTGCTCTTGAATTTCTGTCTGATCTGTATTTTGTATTTTTATCAATAGGTTCTGCTTCATTTGTCACAATGACAAACTCTAAGTCTTTCTTTTTCCAGTCTGGTCTGTCTGCCTTTGGTACAACCAAACCAAGCAAAGTAAGCCCTATAATAATAAGCCAGAGCATAAATACGCACAAAGGGTGCAATATTAAAGATATCACTAGAGATTTAACCAGAGACATCTCATCTTCTGTATTCGTAAACGAATTTGGAAGAGTTTTTAATTCGCTCTGTGCTGGTTCGTTCAAATCCTCGAAATCAAATTTACTTCTTAACTGTGTCATATTTTTCCGTTGTTTTTGTCTTTGATTATTATTTATTACATATTGTTAATAAATAAAATAGCCAGACTAACTAATCTATTTTGACAGTATAAACAAAATGAAACTAATAATTATATATATTTGGTGCTGAAACCGTTATTGGCTGGGTAAAATAAATATCAAGCATGACATTTGCTGGTATTTCAACATTTTCTCCCTTTTGTCTTGCGGCATTGGCAACTCCTATCCCGGCACCTACGGCTGTGCCATATATAGCACCTCTGCCGACAGAACCTCCTGAAAGTGCTCCCATTGCTGTACCTAGTGCGGCACCAGCGCCTGCACCAGCAATAGTGTTTTTGCCGTAATCTTTTGCACTGTCAAGTTTTGTCCCGCCTTTCAGGATTCCAGTGTTGTCATCTGTTTTAAATACTGCATTTATGGCGATATTATATCCTTGAGGTGTCCTTAAATTGTTAAATATTACCTTTATTTGTCCATTTCTGTTTGCAAAGCCGGCCTTTTTGCACTTTACAACCGTGCCAAGCAGTGTGCTTCCTTCTTGCGCAATAGTTTGTCCATTATAAGTAATTGCATTTGGCAGTGTCACCATAACAGAAGAGCCAAGAGAAGTTGTTTGAGAGCTTAATGGTGCCGATAAAATAGCTGGCGCTGTAATTCCTGCAGGAACGTATACAACCTGCCCTTGCAGGGTTCCTGAATTAGAATAAGCGCTACTTTGTGTGGTATATGAATAATTTGAAGCTCCAAAAGCGGCAGGCAAAAATGTTGATATTAAGCAAAATCCAGCCATAAAAATGCTGAATTTTTTTATTATATTTTTCATACTTTATATCCTCCTCATAATGTACTTGTATTATACTATATAATTCCCATAGGTAAAATTTTTAAGAAAATTTTAACACTTATTTGTATAATTCAAATCTTTCAATGTCATCAGACATTGAATTGTAATCTTCATCCAGCATTATATATACAATATCACTTGTAGGTATTGTTAAATGCCTTCCCATTTCATACTCTCCGCTTGGAACATACTGTAAAACACCAGCTCTTTTCCAGTACATGCCTTCCCTTGGGTGAACAGTTTTGTTATAAGATGCGGGGGGAGTCAGATCTCCGCCAAGCTGAGTTTTACCATTTTGCACAATTGTTCCTTTTATTTTTTTAATTGTGCCATCAGGAAGAATGCCTTCTGTAATTTTAATTACAATTGCAGCATTTATGCCTTTTATAGGCATTTTTAGCATTTCAATATAGCCCCTAAAGTAAGTATTTTTTGGAAGAACTTTAACTTCTTCCATCCAAAGGTCTGTAGGGTTGATAAAATAAACAATATCACCCTCATTTAATGCTGCTGTAGATATTGTTTTTGCAGGGTATGCCTGCAGCATTACTCCTTTTGAAATTATTGCGCTGTTTTCAAAGCTGGTTGCTGAAAAAGCAGCTTGAGAATCAAAAGCTTTATTAAGTATCGATATGCAGCATATTGTAATCAGAATAAAAATATTAATTAAAATTCTTTTTGCCATAATACATATTTTAAGCTATTTTTCAATTTTTGCAAAAAATCGGTTTTGTGTTCTATAATTTTTTTATGAAGCATGACGAGAGCAAAAATAATAATAAATTTATAAATGTTGGTTTGATATTTAGAATCATCAATATTGTAGTCTGTGTGCTCTTTGTCTTCTGTCTTTTGATTTATGCAAATCTAGGGAAAATTGCAACATCTATATTGAATCCTGATACAATCAAGCAGGCTGTTAATAAAAATACCGGGCTGCTATTAGATTTATCTGAGCCTAAAATTTCTTCAACAAAGGATTTGTGCATTAAAATTACCGCACCTGTAATTATTCTGTCAGAGCCCAATAACAGTCCTTCAAATCTTTTAAATATTAAAAATGCTGAAGTGAGCCTCAAAATATTGCCACTGCTTTTTAAAAAAGTTGAGTTTAAAAAGCTCACAGCGGATGACTTAACTATAAATATAATCCGAGCAAAGGATGGCGTATTTAATTTTCAAAAATATCTGAAAAATGATGCAAAAATGCCATTTAAGTTGCAGGCAAAAAATACTATTATTCTGGTTGATAAATATACCTTGGATTTTAACGATGAGATAAACAATACAAAGGCGCAAATTTCGGGTGAAAACCTTATATCATCAGAGTTTAATCTTGATAGCTATGCAGATATTAAAACTAAAGGCATAATTAAAATCGCAAACCGGAATAAGGCCCAAAATTCGCCGTTTGCGCTAGATATCAAGCTAAAATTTCCGCTAGATAAAAATCTTGGTTTTGATCACTCAAAATTTACAGCAAGCGTGCAGGATATTGATTTTTCACTTTTTAAACCATACATTTCAGAATTTATATCTAAAGATATCAGGGATTTTAGTGGCCATGGCACCTTGTTTATTATGCCTTCAGGAAACACTCAGAACTCTATTACCTTTAAATTGAATACCAGTGATTTATTTATAAAAATTTACAAAAATAAACATGATAACTTTATTAATATAAAAGATAAGGCCGATATTCTCCTTGCTGCCCGTTTCAAGAAAAAAGAGTTAATTGTTGATGATTTTAGTTTTCAAAAAAATAAAATAAATATAACAGCCAAAGGCACTATTAAAAACATAACCAAAAATTTTAACAGTATAAATCCGGACATAGTTTTAAAAATAAAAAATTCATCTCTTGCTGAGGGTTTAAAAACTGCTCCTGATTATCTTTTTAAGATGCAGCAGGATTATATTCCACTCTTAAAAAAATACAATGCTAATGGCATTGTTAATGGCGAATTCAGGGTTAAGGACCGTGTCAGGTTTCCTAATATGTATGGATATATTAAACTTGATGATGTTTATCTTCTTGAAAGGCCGAAGAATGCAAAAACTTCGTCAGGCGAAGTATTATTTGACGGCTCAGATGTTACAATAAATATAAATGCCAATTGCCCTAATAATCAAAAAGTTATAGTAAAGGGAAGAACTGAAATAAAAGAAGTTCCTTTTGCAAAGTTTGATATTCAATCAACCCCGGCTATTGATATTGAATTTGCCCATAAAATTTTAATTCCTATCCATGAAATTTTTGGTTTTCAGCTCGGCCCACTTCCTTTTATGAAAGTTTCAGGTAATGGTCAGATTTCACTTAAAACTGAAGGTACAAGGGAAAGTGCTAAATTAAATGGTTTCTTTAGGACAAAAAATGGCAGGGCTTCCCTTGATGGGCTCAATACGACCCTGTATAATGGCAATTTGAATCTTTTATTTAACGGAAAAAAGATTGTTTTCGATAATACAACAGGTTTGGCAGAGGGTGCAAAAGTTAAAATTGATGGCAATTCTGATGTTGAGGGTAATCTTGATTTATATGTAAAAATATTTGATGTAAATGCAGAAAAGGCGCTTGGTGTTGTAAAAACAAGTGAAATGATTTTAGGCCTCTTGAATGGAGGTGCTTTTCTTGATTCTTACACAAATCCCAAGGGAAATATTGATTTTAATATGCGTCTTTGGGGAAAGGCTGAGGAGTTTAGTGGTTCAATGAATTTTGAACCCAATGATAACCTCAAGGCTAAAGGCATAATATTATTTAAAAATAATGCTATAGATATTTTTCCCGAGATTAAAGCCTCAAAAGTAAATGGAAATCTTGAATTTACAGATTTTGTCACCCTTAATCTAAATGCGAATATTTATAATTCACCATTCAACATAACTGGTACTATTAAGCCTGATACAAAAGCTTCAAAAATAAGAGCCGAGCAGCCACAGATTGTGGATTTAGCATTTAAATCAAAGTCTGCTTCGTCTTATGATTTATATAAATTTTTCTACGATAATCAAGATGCGTTTCAATCTAAAAACAAAATAAGCAGGGAATTATATGAATTTTTGAATAAAATTAATTTTAAGTTTGCAGCCGATATAAGAGCAAAGGGTAAAGTTAATCCAACCGACACCATTCTTGATATGAAAAAATTCACTCTTGATGGCTGGGCAGTTGGTTTAAATAATAAAAATTCAGACGTTTTGTTTAATTCAGGTATGGTTAAATTCAAAGACCAAAAACTCCTGTTTAATAATTTGAATGCAACCCTCTGGAATGCAAATGTAATAACAAATGGCAATGTTGATAAAATTTTTGATGATATATTTATACCTGATTTGAAATTCAACCTGGTATCATTTCCATTCTCAAAAATAACAGACCTTACATCTGTAATTGATGAAGATAAAATCAAAAAGATACTCAATGATTATACTGATTTTTCAGGAAGTATAAGTGGTGATTTTTTCTATAATAAAAATGGTTTCAGTGGAAACACTAATTTAAATAAAGTTTCTCTGTATGATAAAAAAAGAGACGTACCTGTAAACTTAAATAGTGGTGACTTAAGATTCTCAAATAATCAACTCAGACTAAATGCTCTTAATATGACATATGGCGCGACACCAGTCTATCTTGATGCCGTTATTGATGATATAAATTGCGCTCTTCCAAGGTTTAATGTCTATGTTTCAACTAATTTGAATGAGGAAAGCCTCGATAAACTTTTAAACCCTATGCTGCAGTTTCCACTTAAAACAAAAGGCGAACTAACACTAAAAGGCAGACTCAGGGGGCAGTTTGATAATTATACAGCATTTGGAACAGTTATATTAAATCCTCAAACAGATTTATATTTTATGGGAGCAAACCTTGGCGATACTCAAAGCAAGAGAGAAATAAATACAAGAATTGATTTTAGAAATGATGAAATAAGAATAGGGCACATAAAATATCAAAAATACATACTATCTCAAAATAATAAAGAAACTCCTTATGAAATGCTAAATGTTTCAGGGCTAATTAAGACTATTGGAAAAGATATCATTTTCAATAATCTCAGGGTAAAAACCCCAAATCCTGCTCCTGCAAGGCTGTTAAACCCTGTATTTAAAAAATCAGTCTTAAAGCAGGGAACCCTTAGTGCTGATATTTTATTTAATGGACCTATTTTAAAACCAAATGTTAATGGTAGTGCCAGGCTTTCTAATGTTGATGTGCCTTTGTATGAGACACAGGTAAGAGACGTTGACTTAACGCTTGATGATAAGTTTATAAATGCCGTTCTTGAAGGTGAAGGCATGGGCTCTGATGTCAAATTTAAAGCGCAAATTATAAATAGTGCTGCTTTGCCGGTTGTTGTAAATAAGGCAGAAATTACATCAAAAAAACTTAATTTAAATAAATTTATCAACAGTCTATCCAATATTTCAAAAGCGCAAAAAACTACCGATCCTGCAAATAAACAAACGCAATTATTATCGCCTGCTGATTTTGAAATCAAAAATGGCAAATTTACCGTCGATGAAATTTATTATAATAACATTAAAGCCTCTAATCTTTCAGGCTCCTTTAAACACACAAAAGATGGTAAGTTCATATTTAATGACATTCTTTTTGATATCGCAGGCGGTAAAATAAAAACAAATGGCAGCTATGAATTTGCTACCACGAAATTTACTATAAATTCTGAAATTACCGATTGTGATGCCAATACCCTGGTTACAGATATTCTTGGCGCCAAAAACCAAGTTTTTGGTAAAACAAACGGCAAAATTTACTTCACAGGAACGGAACTAAATACCGCAAGCAGTATAAACAAAGTGAAGGCTAATGTGGATTTTGCCATATATGATGGCAAAATGCCAAAGCTGGGCTCTCTTGAGTATCTCTTAAGGGCGGGAAATCTCGTAAAAAGCGGCATTCTTGGTTTTACCATAAATAATGTTATAGAGGTGTTGATTCCATATAAAACTGGTGAATTCAAAAAAATATCGGGTGATTTTATTATTGAGGATGGTAAAATTGACAAAATGAGTATATATTCAAAAGGCGATAATTTAAGTATATACACAAATGGCAGTTATGATATCGCAACTAAAATCGGTGATTTTGAAGTTTTTGGAAAACTTTCTACTAAAATTTCAAATCTGCTCGGTCCGGTTGGAAATGCTTCTCTTAACTCTTTTTTAAATCTTTTCACTGATGATAAAATTGATAAAAAAACAAAAGAAGGTATAATTAAGGATGTTGAAAAAATACCGGATATTGCAGGCTCGTCTTCTGATTTTAGGCTTTTTGCCGTTAAGATTTTAGGAGATATGAATGCTGATAATTTTGTAAAAAGTTTTAACTGGCTGAACTAGCCTATATGTGCATTTTTGTCAATAAACTCTTTAACAGTTGTACTAATTTTAAATTTAATGTATTATAATACACGAGACTTGAGGTTATATTTTTAGGGAGATTCTCTTTTACAATGCAAAGACTTTTGGTTTTTTTGGCTATATTAGTTGTTAGTGTTATGTCAAGCGCCTGTATAAATAATTTTGCAATTCAGGAACTTAATACCAAAGCTAAGGAATATCTTGATAAAGGTGATTATGATGAAGCAATAAAGCGCCTTGAATCAAGTGTTGATTTAGATGGCTCAATATATGAAGCAAGATACAATCTTGCAGTTGCTTATGTTCATAAAGAAGAATTTGCAAAAGCAGTTGTTCAGCTGAATGAAGCAATTAAATTAAATGCACAAAATCCTGATGCTTACTACACTCTTGGAGTGGCATTAGAGGGGCTTGCAAATTCTAAGATTACAGATGAAGCTAAAAACTGTGAAGAATCTCCATCTGGCTGTGAAGATAAAGTATCGGAAGATAATGAATTCTCTGTTTCATTTAAAACCGCTGATGATGCCAAATACACTATTGATAAGTTAGATGAAGCAATTGAAGCGTATAAAAAATATCTAAATATTGCAGGCATTCCTGAAGATGCAGAAAAAGTAAATGCTCACATAAAAGATTTAGAGGATGATAAAAACAGCTATCAAAAAGAATATGAAGCAATGATGAATCCTCTCTCAGGCGACAATCAAAATGCGGATTTAAATTAATGTTTAAAGCACCTGCAAGTGTCGCGTTCAGCGTTTTTGGTTATGATATCAAATATTATGGTGTAATGCTTTTTTTTGCCATGCTTATTGGCATTTCAACAACGGTTTTTGTATCAAAAAAATATTATAAAAATATTGATTTAGATACTCTTCTAGATTTTTTTCCATGGCTTATTGTGATTTCAATAATTTCAGCAAGAATTTATTACGTTTTATTAAGTCTTGATTTCTACCTTAAATATCCAAAGGAAATCCCTGCAGTCTGGCATGGAGGGCTTGCAATCCATGGGGCTATTTTTGGTGGCTTAATATTTGGCATTATTTATTTTAAAATTATTAAAAAATATCCAGTGCTGCCTTATGCGGATGTTGTATCATATGGACTTTCGCTTGGTCAGTCTATTGGAAGATGGGGAAATTTTTTTAACTCGGAAGCCTTTGGGACACCCTGTAATCTTCCTTGGAAATTATATATAGCACCGATAAACAGGCCGTTTGAATATATGTCAAGTGAATATTTTCACCCCACATTTCTATATGAATCAATCTGGGATATTTTTGTATTTTTTATCCTCTTTTTTGTTGTTCGAAAATTAGCTAAAAATACACCAGGCTTTATATTCTTTTCCTACCTTGCTCTTTATTCTCTTGGCAGAATCTTTATTGAAAATATTAGAATAGACAGTGTTTTAAATATAGTGGGCATTCCTGTTGCACTTTTAGTGAGCCTGATTGTCTTCTTGTTATCAATATTTGCACTTATTTATCTTACCAAAATGGCAATAAGGAAATAAAGAGATAGCAAGATTATATTTGTAAATTCTAAATTTTGTGAATATATTCTGCTAGGCTTTCAAGATTTTATTTTGCCCAGAACCTAATAATCTCTTTTACTTATTTTATTATAGAATTTTCTAAATACAGGAGTGAAAGCGAGAATCCTTATTGATTATTTATCACAAGACAACAAAATTGCCTGCTTTGTATAGTGATGTTCAAAACAGGCAATTTTTTATGGTATTTTTTCAAATGGCGCAACTATACTAAATTAATGCTCTATCATTGATTTTCCACTCATCTCTTCGGGCTTTTGGATTCCCATTAAATCAAGCACGGTTGGTGCAATGTCGCATAGGGCACCGGTTTCTCTTAACTTATAATGTTCTTTATCAACAACAATAAATGGCACAATATTTGTCGTGTGGGCTGTTTGCGGAGCATGGGTTTTTTCATTAAACATGCTTTCGGCATTTCCATGATCTGCTGTGATTATCATCCTAACGCCATTTTCAAGAGCTTTCTTGGAAATTTTTCCAATGCAGTCATCTACAGCTTCAATAGCCTTTATTGCTGCATCCATCGAGCCTGTGTGGCCTACCATATCAGGGTTTGCGAAGTTTACAAGAATAAACCCATATTCATCATTGTTCAATGCTTGTAGTACATTGTCACAGACTTCATAAGCACTCATCTCGGGTTTCATATCATAGGTTGCAACCTTTGGAGAAGCTACAAGCTTGCGCACTTCAAGTTTTCCAGGTTCTTCTACGCCACCGTTAAAGAAAAACGTGATATGGGCATATTTTTCCGTTTCTGCGGTTCTAAATTGCTTAACGTTGTTTTCATCAAGCACATCACCTAAAATATTGGTCAAATGCTGCGGCTTGAAGGCAACGGCTAGGTCGAAATTCTCATCATACTGTGTCATGCAGACATAGAATATATTCTTTAAAACCTTTTTGCGGTTGAATCCATCAAAGTCGGCGAAGGTCAAAGCCTTTGTAATTTCTCTTGCTCTGTCTGGCCTGTAATTAAAGAATATGATTGAATCTCCATCGTTTATCCTATCGCCTCCGATGACAGCAGGTTCTACAAATTCATCGCTTATATCTTTGGCATATGATTCTTTTATGGCATCAATTGCGCTATTTGCCTTATTGCCTTCGCCTAAAACAAGGCAGTTATAGGCTTTTTCTACCCTGTCCCATCTATTGTCCCTATCCATAACATAATATCTGCCAATAACACTAGCAACTGGTGGTAGATCGTATTTTTTTAATGTTTTCTCAACTTCTGAAACAAACGTTTCAGCGCTTCTTGGCGGGGTATCTCTGCCATCAAGGAATGTATGAACGTAAACTTTTTTTAAGGAATTCTCTGCAGCCATCTTTATTAAGGCTTCAAGATGTTTCATGGAGCTATGAACACCTCCTGATGAGGTTAAGCCCATAATATGAAGTGCCCCACCTGTTTCTTTGGCGTGCTTTATAGCATGCAAAAATTCTTCATTTTTGAAGAATTCTCCTTCATCTATTGCTTTATTAATTCTTGTGAGCTCTTGATATACAACCCTTCCGGCACCGATATTTAGGTGTCCCACCTCGGAATTTCCCATTTGGCCCTCAGGAAGCCCCACATTCAATCCGTCAGCATGGATTGTTGTATTTGACATATTTTTTAGTAAACCATCAAAATTCGGCGTGCTGGCGGCCTCTATTGCGTTATATTTTTTATCTTTTGAAATTCCCCAGCCGTCTAAAATGCACAGCAAAACTCTTTTGTCCATTTGTTACATCCTCTTCTATTCTGCTATAGCCAATATACCATAAAAATGTTAGAATAATTATTATGCAAAACCATATCCTTCAAAATACAAACAAAAACACGTTTGATTCATCACTAAAACCCTTGCTTGACAATGCAATTGGGATGACTAGTCCATTTGCATCAAGAATAAAAAGTCCTGCTTCTAATTATAATCTTGAAATTTCTCAAAAACAGATTGAGATTTTGGAGGATGCAATCAGGCGTTATGAAAAACTTGAAGATATAAAAAAGTTTTCACATCTTGCGCTTGAAGATATTGAAAATGTGACCGAAGAAGATATCCAAAGAGCCCTTGAAATTGAAAATATGGTCTCCATTGAGGATGAAAAAGCTGTTTTAAACCTGATTCAGAATGAAGGGTTTTTAAAAGACTTGGAAAGTTCAGATTTTTCAAAACTTTTATCCAAAACTCCCCTAACTGAAGATGACACCACTTTTATTGATGATGATTTTTCGGACTTTGATTTCTAAAAATCAAGCTGCAAGTCATTTTCATTGTTGTAATTACAAGATAAACAGCTAGGCTTCCTCTCCTTTTTCTTTTAAAGTTTTATAAACTTTTACAGACTGCCAAACATAACGCTAATGAAAATAAAAAACATAATAATATTTAAAACCCTAAAATGCGCTATAAGACCATACATGCGGTTTATTCTTTGTTATAAAAAATATTTTTTAAAACTAAAGCTTAAATTAAGGAAATTTTTCTATAAAAGAATCCTGGGTAAAAAATACTACAGGATAGGCAAATGCAGCCGCTGCGGCCGTTGCTGTAAAAATATCTATGTAAAACATGGAAAAAAATTTATCACCAATAAAAAGCTTTTTAACAGCCTAAAACCTTTACACCCCTTTTATTTTGACCTTGAAATAATAGGAAAAGATGAAATAGGCCTGCTTTTTGCCTGTAAAAACCTTGATGAAAAAACAAAAATGTGTAAAATTCATAAGAAGCGTGCTAAAATTTGTCGCGATTATCCTATGGAAGAAATCCTCAAGATGGGCGGCACACTTGCAGAAAACTGTGGTTTTCATTTCGAGCCTATCGATAAATTTAAAGATATTTTAGACAAAGAAAAAAGAAAAAACACCGCTAAGCATAGCTAAATGCCAAAATATACCTGTAGAGTATTTGTATGCCTAAGTCTTTATCGCTATTTTGCAGCATGTGTCTTGCAATGTCTTGATGCATAAATAATGAAACTAAATTTTTAGTATGCCAAATTACACAGGTTGCAAGAATCTCTCCCAAGTTGCTTGCTAACAGTATTGATATATTCTTTCGGCTAAATCAAGCATTAACTTAGTTTTTGACACATTGTGAACTCTTATAATGTCAATGCCTTTAGTTCCAAAATAAAAGCTCAAGCCTGCCGTTAAATTGTCAAGTGTATCAAGGGTTTTATTGGCTGCATCGTCATTATAAGATGTGAATTTATTTTCATCTAAAATGCTTTTTATGAATCTTTTCCTTGAAAGTCCCGCAAGCACTCGAAAACCCATACTCTTAAACTCTTCAATTCTTGTTAAAACTTCAAAATTTTGTTCATTATTTTTTGCAAAGCCAAAACCAGGGTCGATTATAATTTTTTCAGGTTTAACTCCTGCCTCAAGCGCTTTTTGAACCCTTGCTTGTAGTTCAAAATAAACTTCATCCATTACGTTAATATAATGATTTAGATTGTCCATATCCTCTGGTGTGCCTCTAGAGTGCATAATTACAGTCTCAAGCCCTGTCTCATTAACAATTTTTGGCATATCCTTATCATGGGTAAAACCTGAAACATCGTTGATAATATCTGCCCCAAAATCCGCCATTCGCTGTGCAGTCATCGCATTTCTGGTATCTATACTTATTTTAATTTCCGAATTTTTTCTTAACTCTTTAATAACGGGCAAAATTCTCTCTATCTCGATTTCAGGAAGTACTCCTTTGCTTCCTGGGCGCGTACTCTCGGCTCCTATATCTATAATTCTAGCCCCTTCTTCTATCATTTTTAGGGCATGGTCTATTGCTTTTTTTGGTTCTAAAAATCTGCCGCCATCTGAAAACGAATTGTCTGTTATATTTAAAATACCCATTATTTCAGGCCGAATGCAACTGTTGCAGCTGTTAAAAATTTCAATTTGCTTTATAATTTCAATGGATAGTTTTCCCATTGAAAATTGCTGATTTTTTAATTTTTCAGCTATAGTTTGCATCTGTGCTGCTGTTGCAGAGAGAATAATATTGCTTTTGCCAACACTGTGGTTTAATACACCAAAATGCACAGCTGCATCAGCATTGGAGGCTAGTGCGGTTTGTTTTATTATTGTTGCCTGAACTGGCGACAGGTCATAAATTTTAATATTTAAAAATTTATGTTTTAATGCCCCTAAATCAAGATATGACGGGCTAAAGCCTATGTTTTTAATTTCTTTTTTTATATTATTGCTTAAAATTCTTCTTACTTTAAATTGCATTTTACTATTTTACAAATATAATTAACATAGTGCAATGCACTTTTGTGGAAAAATAATTAAAACTAGGAGATAAAAATGAGCGAACAGACAATTGTAAAAATCAGTGCTGAAAACAGAAATATGGATAAAAATCCGCGCCAATTAAGAAGTGAAGGCATTCTTCCTGCAACAGTTTATGGCAAAGGTATGGATTCAAAAAGCATTCAAATTAACGCCCATGAATTCGCTATGGCATACAAGAATGCAAAAAATGCCGTTTATGAAATCACTCTTGGTAAGGAAACTTTTAAAACCGTTGTGCAGGAAGCACAAATGCAGTATTCAGATAATAAATTGATGAATGTTGAATTTAAACTTGCATAAATTTTGTGCAATTTTTTGTTGCTTTACAAGTAAGTTTATATTTTAAATGTTTATGCCGAATCTTTATTTTCACCAATATTGTCTATATTTGTTGAATAAAATTCGGCATAATCGTTTAGCGAATTTATAAAATGATTGTATCTTTCAATCCTGAGTTTTAGCCAAGCCAGCATAGAATTTGAGCCCTTAATTCTTACAATTCTTGTTTGTGCAAAGCATTTTCTTGCAGTGTAGTATTTTTCTTCAAAAAATGTTTGGCATTTGCAGTTTAATTCATCCGCAAGCTCATAGAGCGTTTCTAGCCATGCGCTTTGCACGTTTGCTTCATCAATTCTAAATTCCAGTGTTGAATTTTGCGCCATATTTGTCACCTCTTAAATATTATTTGTAGGCTGATTCATAGTTATTTATATTACCTAGATGGGAAAATTTGCTAAATACGACATTTATAGTATGCTATTATTATGTCTTAATTATATCAAAGTTATTGCGTTTTTAAAGGGTTGGCAATGAAATTTTGTAAAGTTTTGTTAAATGGTGAAGTGCTTTTCGAAAAGGCTCGTCTTATGAATTCTTTTTTTGAAAGACTTACGGGGCTTATGTTTCAGGAGCATCCTAAGCATAAAGTCTTAATATTTAAGGACTGCACCTCGATTCATTCTTTTTTTTGCTTACTGACTTTTAATGCTCTATTTATCGGAAAAAATGGTAAAATCTTGAATCATTTTACGAATATTTCAAGAAATAAAATTCTGCCTGTGGTTTTTGGCGCAAAATATACTATAGAATACCTTGAAAAACCCCTGAATTTCAGCTTAAATGATATAATAGAGATTGTCGAAATCTAGAATTTTAGTCTTAATATTACTTAATAATTATGCCAAAAGAAAATGTGTCAAAATTTGTTCTAGAACAAGTAAAAATGATGCCCAAACTCCCTGGGTGTTATCAGTATTATGATGCTAAAAACGAGGTTATATACGTTGGAAAGGCAAAAAACCTCTACAATAGGGTAAAAAGCTATTTTGTAAATAATGACTCAATTAAGGTAAATGTTATGGTGCCAAAAATTGCCCGAATTGAGTGCATTGTGGTGGATAGCGAGGTTGAGGCATTAATTCTTGAAGCAGAGCTTATAAAAAAGTACAAACCAAGATATAACGTACTTTTGAAGGATGATAAAAAATTTCCTTATTTTTTAATCACCGATGAAGAATACCCAAGAATTACCGTAGTTAGAAAAGCAAACAAAAACCCGCTGAAAGGTAAGTATTTCGGCCCTTACACCGATTCAAGGGCAATGTGGGCTACTCTTGAATTGTTAGGAAAAATTTTTCCCCTAAAAAAATGTAAAACTCCAAAATTCACCTCTCGCCCTTGTCTTTACTACGATATAGGCCAATGCACAGCACCATGCCAAAAAATGATTTCGTCAGCTGAATATAAAAAAATTTTAAAAGAGGCCCAAATGTTCCTCTCTGGCAGACAGAATGAGCTTTTAAGTGCCCTTGAAGCTGAGATGAAAAAATATGCTAAAAATCTTGAATTCGAGAAGGCTGCAAGGTATCGAAACTCTTATCTTGACATTAAAAAAACAATGGAAAAGCAAAAAATTGTTTCTGAAAACACCAAGCTAAATCAGGATTTTATTGGCATTGTAAAACAAAATAACCTGTATTCCGTTAGTATGCTTGAAATTCGGGAGGGCAGGCTTATAAATAAAAAAGATTTTGATTTCTCAAAATATTCTGGTGAAATTAGCGATGATTTAAATGAAGTTTCAAAGGCTGTAATGCGTGAATATTACTCCATTTTGGGCGATTCAGATATTCCAAAATCAATAATTTTAACAGCCCTGCCTGAGGATAAAAACATCTATGAGGCCTGGCTTTCAGGTAGATTGAATAAAAAAGTTACGCTTTCGCTCCCAAAAAATAAAAAAGAGGAGGAAATCCTTGCACTGGCACAGAAAAATGCTGAATTTAACGTGGAACAGCTTCGCTTGAAAGAGTTTGCGGCTCTTCAAAATGACTATAATGAAGTTGGAGCTTACATTCAGGATAAATTGTCACTTTCAAAATTTCCTCACACGGTGGAATGCTACGATATATCGCATATTCAGGGCACAAATACGGTCGCAAGCCGTGTGGTGTTTGAAAATGGCATGCCAAAAAAATCTCAATACCGAAGATATAAGCTAAGAACTATTAAAAAAGGCGAAGTGGATGATTTCAAGAGTATGAGAGAGGTGCTGTCGCGACGTTTTAAGCGGATTACATCAGGGGATGACACACCGCCTGATTTAATCATAATTGATGGCGGAAAGGGGCAATTATCAAGCGTTGACGCCATAATGAAAGAATTTAATTTGAAGATAGATCTTGTTTCTCTTGCAAAGCGTGAAGAGGAGGTATTTAAGCCAAACCAGCCAGATTCAATTATTTTTCCTCTGAAATCGCCTGCGCTGCATATGTTTCAGCGCATAAGAGACGAGGCTCACCGCTTTGCAGTCACGTACCACAAGCATTTGCGCAGTAAAAATATGCTAAAATAACCCTAAATTTTGGCATATTTTTGCCCGTGCTAATTTTCATATCACGAAAAGCTTTTATTTATAAACTTTTGAGCGATTTTTGAGTGTGAAAATCCAATAATATCGCAATTATTTTAATTTTATTTTTCTGAAACATCATTGTGAAGCGTTTTTTGCGCGTGTTGGTATTGTTTTGTGTTATAATTTGCCAAAAACTCTTTAATCGTAGAATTTTGCTCCGTGTGCAGGCCTTAAAATGATTGCTACATAAGCAGTTTAGTTTGTTTAAATTTTTTTGCAAATTCTAAATTTTATACATTAGGGTGTCAAAAATCTTAAATAGAGTATTTTTTCACATTTATATTTCCGTAAAATGCTTATCAATGGCGGATTTTGGTATATGAAATATTTATTAAGGCCTGTTAATGCTGTATTTCAGCTGTGATAAATCTCTAAAATCATTGCAGACAAACTATTTTAGCCTATTTTACATTGTCCGAAAATTTTTTGATCACAAAAATTATATGCAGTCATTTGCACGTGTTTGTAACAATGTTTACAATGCAATTCCTGTTCTATTTAATTTTTTTAATAAAAGTTAATAATTATCTTGATAGATTTTTTTTGGATAAAAATTAAGATATTTAATTAAAGCGTGTAAATTTTTCTTAACAATCTTATTTCCATGTCATGCAAATCGGCAAATATTTTTCATTTTATGTTTTTATACCTGTATACACAGCCTATATAATAATATTTTAAGGATTTTTTTTAAGGATTTTCTAAAAATGAATGTA
>CATJOM010000057.1 GCA_949741915.1 uncultured Candidatus Melainabacteria bacterium
TTACTGTAGTTTTTGCAGCTATATTTTTTCAGTTGAAAGTGTTTTCAAAAAATAGGCTATTTTATTTAGAAAATATAAGCCAAAGTCGAAAAATGATTTCAACTTTGCAGGCAAATTATAAAGTTAATGAAAAGATAATAATGGAGCCTGGCTTTAAAAGCACTCTGTTTTATTATTATTCAAATCGTTTAAATTTCTATCCACAAACTAAAAACATTATAATTATGGATATTTATGAGGATAATCTAAATTTTAATCAAATTAACAGTTTGTCATCTAATGAATTTTATTGGGTTCTTGCGCAGAATAAAACCGAAGTTAACAAAAATTTACAAAGCTGGATTGATAAACAGGAAATTTTTTATAAAATAAGATTTGGGTCTGATGATTATATCTATAAAATCAGGCCTGCTAAGCAGGAGCTGTCAAATATTTAAAAACAATTTAGTGATTTTAAATATAGGAACTGCAATGAAAAGAAAATATTTAATGAACATGTTTAAAATTGCACATAATTACCTTAACCGTATACATGAAACGAGTGTTCTAAAGATTTTTTAGAAACCCAAAACCGCGAATCAGTATATAGAAAGCTAAATTAGCTTTTTGTATAAAATTATTAGCAAAATTTTATTGGATAATATTAGTCTTGTGATTATGTTTTATTGGGATTTCACTTAAAGCACTCTGTTGCCACTTCCCTAAAGACATCATCTTGTGTATAGTCTTTCCAGTCTTTAAATTTGCCCTTCATCTCGAAATGATAATAGTTTTGGTTTTTGCTTTTCTCTACATTAAATGTTGTTACCTCTAAATCTTTTACCTTTGTGCCGTTTAGAATACTTACATTGTCATTTTTGCTAAGCAAAGTATCTTTCATTGGGTGAACCAGCATATTTTGAAGCCCGTTTTGTGCTGTAGACCCCTTTTGTGCGGCCATTTGGTTAATCTTGTTCTGCTCTTCCTGCATTCTTGCTTTTCTTTCCGCATCTTTTTTTGCAGTTACTTTTCTATTGTACATTGGAAGTAAAACTCCAAGTGTTACTATTGAAAATGCAAGGCTTGCAATCTCACAAACGGCCCTGTATTTTGTAGCTTTTGTATTCTTTGCAACTTCATCAAAAGATTTAACTTTGGTATTTTTTACCCAGTTTCCGAATTTTTTCAAAATGCCTGCGTTTTCTGGTAAATCTTTTGTGTGATTTAATAATTTTGCATCCTTATCGCATTTTTCAATTAATGTTGCAGTTGCCTTTGATGCATAATCTCCAAGGAAATACAAACCAGAGAATGATGCTAAGTCTCTGATTGTTGAGTCTCTAAGTTCATTAGAATCTTCAGAAGACATCATTCTTGAAGCAAATGTTCCAGTTGCTATCCATCTGCATTGATCAAGTGTCGGGAACATTCCCCTGAACTGAAACATTTCAAGGGATGGTTTTTTCATCATAGATAAAAGTGCTAAACCAACCATGGATGCGACACAAAGAGGTTTTTGCTTGTTTAATTTCTTTTGTTCTTCAGGTGTAAGGGTTCTGTCTTCTTTTTCAAAATCTTTATAGATAGGGGCACCAGTTTTTTTATATTTGTGTCTTGTTATTGCTCTGTTTATATACTGCATAGACATTGCAAGCGGAACAATAACACTAAGCGCCATAGCGCTTTTTGTGTTTACCATTTTTTTTGCGGCTGCTGCAAATTTGTCAAGATTGTTCTTAACTGAGCCTTGGGTGAATTTTCGTCCCAAATCTACTTGATCTCTTAATAAATCTGCAAGGTTTGAGCCAAAGTTTTTATCAGTATTTTTAAACCTTATTGTTTCAACAGCTCCTGTTTCTGCTGCCAATATTTTAAGAGCTTTTTTTATGGAATTTTTTGTCTCCTTTTTTCCCATAGCAGGGCTAGAAATGGCATCTGTTATCAACTCTGCTGCCTTTTTGCCGTTGTCAGAGTCTAATATTGCACCATAATCTATCCATTTTTTTTCTTTTAAACCTTCTAGGCTGCCAAGTGTTTGTTTTACAAATGTTTGAATCTCTTCTTTCTCGGTGGCATTATTATTAATTGAGTTTTTATATGCCTTTGTTAAGACATCAATAGTCTCAGAACCCGCCCAGGAAGAAGACATATTAACACCCTTGAAGTCTTTCATAAAGTGTCCATTAATAAGCTTTGCTGCGCCAAGCGCAAAAAAGCTTGGTATCAGGCAGTTTACAATGAGGCCTGAAAACTCCCTTCTCATTGTCTCGGCGCCTGCTGCAGGACCAAGTGCTGCAAAATCACCAACAGTTCTTGGTGCATTTGTAGCAGCAGTATCTGTAAAGGCAACACCTATCATTGGTTTGTCATTAAACATTTTTAAGGTTTTAACTGCAAAGTCGAGCCCACCACCAAATGCTAATTTTTGTCTGGAATTTTGTGCAAAATTACTATATGTATTATTAAAAGGATTATTTACAGCATTATTTTGATGATTTTTTGCAGCACAATTATTGTTTTCGTTTGCATTAGATGAATAACGTACATTTTTCGCTGTTTTAAAACCATTAAGTGCTAATAATGTTGTCATAAAGCTTCCGTCCACAAGTATGATAAAAGATTTATCTCCGCCACAATTTTTATAAACCGCGTGAATATAAAAAATTGCTAGTAAAGGATTGTAAATTTAAATATTACATATGTAATAATATAAAAAAAATAAAAATAATCAAGTTTTTCTCTAAATTCTTTATACCTTCTTTATAAATATTTGATGATTTTCATATTACCTGATTGGGTAATATCCAAAAAATAATTTTAGTATATGCTGTTAATAAGTCACCTTTGAAAGAGGAATATGTTATGGAAATTACACAGACAGGAGCAAATCTTCTGTATGAACATTCTGGTCTCAAAAATATTGATCTTGACAAACTTTCAACAAAGCAGGTTGAACTTTTAGAGATTCAAAATAAACTTTATTTTTACAGAAAAAGAACAAAAAGTATAATTATTAAGAGTTTTTATACTCTTGCAATCTGCTTAATAAAATTTATAACCTTTTCTGAATTTAATAATCTGTCATCATAATTATTTTTTGAAATTGTTTAGATTAATTTTTATAGCCTGGAAGAATAATGCCGTTTTTAAAATAATATGCTACAATAAAATTGCTCTATACGGGTTGTAATTTTGTTCCTACATTTTTACAAAAAGGGAGAGTAAGCTCTTTATTAAAAGATAATTGAAGTATACCTTGAAAGCATTGCTTTTTTAAGGAAACGGATTTATCGAGGCCCTCACCCACCTTGCTTTTTCGGCAGGGTAACAAAATTTACCTGTGTAGGGCTTTTATTATATTTTTTAGATAGCGTCTGTGCTTTAATATTGCTCTGATAATTTTGTAATTTTAATTTTTTTCATTTTTTGTATAAAATCTTTGTAATATTTAATATTACGGGGTATAAAAATGAAGTTTTTAAAGCTTTTTTGTATATTTTTATTTTTGTGTTTTGCAAATTTAAATGTTTTTGCAAAAGATGAAATTGCATTTATTTATCTCAATGGTTCAAATAATAATGATGATAAAGCAAAACAATGGTTTTATGATGGTATTAATAAATTTCATCCGTATCTAAAGAAAAATTTTGAAGAAGATGAATTTGCAAGGGCTAAACTTTTAGATAATGGTAAATATGTAATCAAAAATTGTCCCGAAATACTGTATTGGGGAGATTTAAGCAAAAGTGAAATCAGCGCTCTAAATAAAGATTTAGACTGGTTGAAATTTAAAAGCCCAAAGGCCGCACAGTTTGTTAGACAATATATAGCAAAATGCCTCCATGATGCCATATGGATTTCAAAATTTCCATCCATGTATCCGCTTTTAAATAAACTCCACACAAAAATTCTAAAAGAGTACGAAAATGGCAATAAAACTGTTCTTCTTGGCTATAGTGCTGGAACATTTGTCACCCAGCAGTATTATTTAATTAAACTTCCTGTTATAAATTTTGATGAACTATATGCTCTCTCGGGTAAAACTAAAGAAATAGAGTTTATTAAATCCAAGAATGTAAAACCTACCTGTGTTGATGCATTATTTAAAGGCTCCCTGGTTACCTATGATATAACAGGCGGCATGATTGCAAATCCAAATCCTGATATATTTAAAGAAGGTGTTGAAAAACTTAATGATTATACAAAACAATACTGTGCTCCAGAAGGTGCAGTTATAGGTGTCATAAATTATGCAAGCCCGATTGTACTTTTTTATTCGGAGTTTAATGATCCAAGATACAGGCTGACAGAACTTGGCGCTCTTACTTATAAATATGTTATTGAAAATGATATGTTTTGGCTTACTGTTAATTATTCTGATGACCCTCTTGGTTTCCCAACAACAAAAAATATAACCTTAGAGGAGGTTGAAGAAAAAACTGGCATTAATATTAGTCCTGAAAAGGGATTTTTCTATGATAAATCAGATGCATCAAGCAGAAGAACCTTTCTTATGGCGCATACTTCATACTGGGCGACCTCAAAAAGGTATTCAAAGCTTGTGGTTAAAGCTTATAAGGAAGGTTATATGTATTTTCACAAACTGAATGAGTAGCTGTTATCTCATTTAAGACTTTTAGAAAAATCCACAAGACGCGTCATAAAAGCAAAGCTTAGAGATAATAAACATAGTAGTCTTGCAAACTTGCAGAATAACAATGCAATACATAAATATCTGAAAATGTATATATAAAAACAATCATATCCTATAAGCGCACCGAAAAGGCGCTGCCAGCAGGAGCTGAATCTAAACCGCCCAAGCACCCGTTAATCAGGTCTCTAAAGTAGTAGCCCCTATCTGTCTGTCCTCCCCATATTGCTCTTGTCCAGCAATAACCATCCGGAGAGCCTGCACAGGTGTAAAACGGTGCGCACTGCACAGAACCCTTCACTTCAGAATCGCACAGCTGTAAGCACTGTGTGCCGTAGTACTCTAGTTGTATCAAAATAACTTATAAGTAAAATCCATAAAGGCACAGTGGCGTTATGACCGAGAATATAGGATGGAAAAAGTCCAACCAGAATGCTGCTGCTCAAGAGGAGCAAACAACTCACCGCACCTGGGGGCCTCAGGGTCGCTTTGCCGCCATGCTAGCCTAAATTAAGCATACAAGGAGCAAGCAGCGCACCGAAAAGGCAAGCGTAACAGTTTCTCCTGTATTTATCAGCACACCATTTTTTAGATATTTCCCGCGATATTGACCACTTCCTTTTAACGAAGCAGACCAAAACTCGGCAGGCCAGCAGCCATTATCCCAGCCTGTATCTAAAGAAGCGCCGATGCAGCTGTTTGAACTCATGCATCGCACAGAGCCAAAGCCTGCATTGCGGTCGCACAGCTGTATATATATACTATAGTTAAATCAATTAGACACAGTGCAAAACAACTGATAGCTCCAAAGGTGGCTGCGCCATAAGACCTACCAAAACCATACATATACGCAAGGAACAGGCGGCGCACCGAAAAGACACGGCTAGCAGGATCTGAATGTGCAGCATAAAAATGTCCGTCAACTAGGTCGCTGAAATAGCACAGCCCATCCTTCTTTTCACCCCATACAGCACGTATCCAGCAATTTCCGTTATCTGAAGCACCCGCACAGCCGCCATATAATACACCGCACTGCACAGAGCCTTTAGCTCCAGAGTCGCACAGCTGTAAACAGCATATGGCTGCTATAAATCCATAAAGACACAGTGTACTGCAGCCAACTGTGTAGCCCCGGTCTGTCACAAAAAAGATAAGATAAGCCGTAACACAAATCCAGCGAATACAAGCAGCGCACCGAAGCGGCACGAGTGTTATCTATAGCCTGAAAATGCATACTACCTCCCCAAAAGTATGGAGCGGGATAGACACCAGCCTGCATACTGCTCCAGGTATGATAGACATAGCAGGCACTATATTGGCTGCCCTCGCATCCTCCTGAAGCCCCGCTGCACTGCACAGAGCCTGCAGACTGGGAGTCGCACAGCTGTAATCTGCTAGGTGTATATATCGGCTATGCAGCTCCGTCAGACACAGTGCATATTTGATAAAAAATCTATACATGTCGCGCAAAGCGCACCGAAAAAGCCCAGTAGGTAACATGCTGACTTCGATTGAAAACGCCACTCCATACAACATACGCAAAATAATCCGAGCTGTCCGTGGGGCCGTGAGTCCATATATGACTAGGGTGACAAGCACTGAAAGAACCTGTACAATGCCACCCAAACCCGCAATGCAAAATAGTACTGTCGGCATTATAGTCGCACAGTTGTAAACAGCATATGGCTGCTATAAATCCATAAAGACACAATGTACTACAGCCAACTGTGTAGCCCCAGCCTTTCACAAAAAAGATAAGATAAATCGTAACACAAATCCTGAAAACAAGCAGCGCACCGAAAAGGCACGGCCAGCTGGGTCTGGACGCGCAACGCCGAAATATCCATTAACAAGGTCGTTAAAATAATATCTGTTATTTGCAAAATTGCCCCAAACTGCACGCACCCAGCAATTTCCATCAGGAGAACCTGTGCAGGCATAAAGTGGTGCACATCGCACAGAACCCTTAACCTCAGAGTCGCACAGCTGTAAACACTGCGAGCCGCAGCATTTTTGCGGCTCTAAAATAATTGCCACAAGTTAAATCCATTAGACGCAGTGCACATCAGCTGAGGGCTCTAAGGTGGCCGCCCGTTAAAACTAAGCAAATACACGAGAAACAAGCAGCGCACCGAAAAGGCATAGGTGTAAGGGCAGTACCCTGAATAGCAGGCAGCATCCAATCTTAGGGAGCCATCTAAAAGTCCTGGCGCCCAATAACTTGTGCCAGACTGGAGTGAAGTAGACCACATGTAGCTAGCCCAGCATTCTCCATAGGTAGCACCCGCACAGTCGCCATACAGTCCGTCGCACCGTACAGAGCCTGCAAGCAATATGCTGGCTGTCTGCGGTCAGTGTAATAAATCCATATTATAACAGCGCACCGAAAAGGCATAGGTGACAGGAAAGGTATCTCCTGCCTTTGACTGTCCAAATTGCAGAAATGTGCGCACATACTGTCCTGTATCTGACTTGCTTGCTGACCACATGCTTGGAGGATAGCAGGCATTTGCCACAGCCCCAGCACACTCACCCACGCGATCTGCACATCTTATAGAGGCGCAACTGTTGTCTTTGGCCCAGTCGCACAGCTGTAAGCATCTGCAGGTTGACACAATGTACAAAGCTTGCATCATAAATAAATCCTTTACACAGCGCACCGAAAAGGCATACCGTGATACGCAATGCCCGGTGCCACAAGCAAAACCAGAATCCCAGCTGCCACCATTCATACCTGGCGCCCAGTAATCACTGCCTCCAAAGAAACCTCCTGACCACATATGGTACGGCCAGCAATTGCTGCTCTCTGAGCCCGCACAGCCGCCAGTCTCAGCGCATCTTACAGAGCCTGCCTCAAATCTTTCGCACAGCTATGAATACCAAATATGCATGTTGTATAATGCTGAAGCTCAAAGTGAACTGTCTACTGTGACATCTTGTTATATAGTGGCTTTTCATGTTTATGATGTATCTAAGGCAGCTAAATAACCGTTAGGCACAGCGCACCGAAAAGGGAAACGCATCTGTTATAGGCGAAAGACGGAAAGTAGAACCCCATAATTGTGCATATATATAACTCCGTGCGTCTGTATTCGTAGCAGACCACATATGACTAGGGTGGCAGCTTCCGGCTGCGCCTGCACAATAGCCAGCTGGGGCGCACCTTATAGAGCCTGTGCTATCATAGTCGCACAGCTGTATTCCTATAAAGTGTAAAGCTATTATCCCTCTTGCCTCTATGTACAGGAGGACAAGTTAATATTATAAAAAACTGCAATACCAATGTACTGTGCACGAAAGCATAAAGGGAAAATGCTGTATCCATTTACACAGCGCACCGAAAAGGCAAATAAATTGGTGCAGCCGCCACGTACATCGCACATTGGTTGAATAAAACTGCTTGAGCGCAGACATAGGCTTCTGTAAGTAAGCGCAAGGCTTGCAGCAGTTGAGGACCAGCTGCATTCAACATAAGAACTGCCATCCCTTGCTCCTGCGCAGCCGCCAGAAAGCCAGTTGCACTGCACAGAGCTGAGATTACACAGTAACTAGATAAATCCAGCTGTAGCAGGTGATTTTTAAAAGCAATAGCCAAGCGCCATAAAAAATCCTCAAAAAACAGCGCACCGAAAAGGCCTGGGTATAACTGCGCTCTCCATAACCAGTACCACCACCATGAAGCCAGAGAACACTATAATTGGAACTACCCGAATTGTCTTTTGCCCAAATATGATTTGGCCAGCAATCTCCATATGGAGCTCCTGTGCACTCACTGCCAAGCATATAGCACTGCACAGAGCCTGCAAATATTCTGAGTATATAACTTAAAATGTCACAGAATGGCGGCTATATGCTGTACAGCCAATAGCCACCATGTACCATGGTTCAGCTTAAATATAGTAAGCAAGGCCAAAAAACAGCGCACCGAATGGGCACGGGCAACAGTAACGGCTGAATAGTGTAGTAACCCCGCAGATAAATATGGCGTATGAGAGTCGGCACTTGTCTCGCTAGTGCCTGACCAAATGTGGTATGCGTAGCAAGCATCATAGCCGCCTCCTGCACAGCTGCCATACCAGGCCCCACACTGCACAGAGCCTGCAGATAAGAGGTCGCACGAGCGCTATATAAATCCAGCCATAACATAGAAACTCCAGGAGTGAAAGCTGCACACCATAAAAAAGCCTCAAAATACAGCGCACCGAAAAAGTTTGGGTACAAAAATGAACATCTGTACCAAAAACACTTCCTGAAAGAAAACCAGTACGGCAGTGAGTGCTGTCTACCCTGGCTGAAGTCCATATGCTGTCTGGAAAACAAAAGCCGCTCTCTGAGCCCGCACAGCCAGAATAGAACAAACACATATAGGATAAAAGCCATAGCAAGTGGAGGGAATAAAGCCTTATAGGGCTTAAAATAAACTCCTGCGGTGATACAAATAAATAAGCTCGCCAGTACTACGGAATGATAAAGCAAAATACAATACCATAACAGCGCACCGAAAAGGCATAAGTATCTGATAATGCCTGCAGGCTAAAACCTCCAGCCCAGACGGGCGCAGCAGAGTGGCTTGCGCTGTCAGAAACTGTGCCCGACCATATATGACTTGGATGACAGGCGCTGACTGAGCCCGTACAGAACCCTCCGTAACCGCACTGCACAACGGCGCTGCCAGCGTGGTAGTCGCACAGCTGAAAGAGGGGACATAGACCCATAACGTCCTGGTGTCTATAGCAAGACCCTGACCACAGCGCACCGAAACGGCTGTACTGGGTACAAGCGTCTGATAATACAACAGTCCTCCGTACAGATAGAAGTCAACTTTGTCTGCTCCGTATGAGTTACCTGACCATATAGTGAGTGGGTAGCAGTTATTACCAAAACTTGTATTGAGCGCAGCGCCTGCACAGCCTCCGTTGAGTGGATAACACTGTGCAGAGCCTGCAGAAAGCTGGTCGCACAGCTGTAGCGATAGGTTATAATAACCCCCTGGCAATAGCTAGTATATAAATACACCATAGACTGATATTTTCACCAGGTGATAAAGCCAATGACAAAGCGCACCGAAATAGAGCCAAGGGCATTTCTGTAGTGGGCGTTAAAAGTGCCGCTTCCAAGATAAGGGTTATAATAATTGCCATCAGGCTGCACTGGGCTAGACCATAGGTGTGCCGCGCCGCAGTTACCGCTGCTGCTGCCTGTACACCCACCCACTAAGTTAGAGCACTGCACAGAGCCTGCAGAGTTCATATCGCACAGCTGTAAATCTGCAGGTAATCTAAGATGCATCAAGCACAGGTGTGTGCTAACCTAGTACTAGTGTGCAATGTACTGACAACAAGGTGGAAATCCTGGTAACAACACAGCGCACCGAATAAGCGTTGGTATGTGCATACTGTGCAACGGAAGCGACGCCGCTCTGAAGAGTACCCCTATAGTGGGAAGAACTACTGGCTGAACTGCCAGACCAGAAGTCGTACGGGTAGCAGTGGCCATCTGCAACGTACAAACCATACGCAAACAATAAGTAAGCACTTCGCAAGGTATACTGTAAAGAGTGCAATATAGATAACAAGAAATAGTAGCAAGCTAGTCTAAGCACAGCCTGTAATACGGCAAAGACTAAGTATAACGGTATACCAAGGCTTAAACAGCGCACCGAAAAAGCAAGGGTAGGCAAATGCGTATCTTGCATGAAAATGCCGCCATGCAGAAATCCTATGTAATAGCGCGGGGTAGCCTTGGAACTTGACCATATGGACTCCTTGAAGCACCCTCCATCTATAGAAGCACCCGCGCAGCTGCCAGAAAGCCAGTCGCACTGTACTAAGTATATAGTTTAACTGCCAGAAACCACAATAAGTAAGGACAGCAAGGGTATGAGATATACTCTCGAAACGTACTACACTCATAAACACGACGAAAGCCCAAAGGGCCCTAAAGCTAATATAGCAAGGAAAGCCTAACAGTGGACACAGCGTACGGAAAAGGCACTGCTCAGATGGCAGGCCCCCATACTGCCACTAGCTGTAACGAGGCCTTTGAGTAAATATACGGCATAATACTTAGGATAGTCTGTAGCTGAAGCAGACCATAGGTCTGTAGGATAGCAGCCGCCACCCCCACCGCCAGAGCAGTGGCCAGCCAGGGCAGCACAAACTATATAGCCTGCTGGGCCATAGCCGCACAGCTGTATGAGCTAACAAAAGTGGTGACAAGACCGCTGGGTATAAACACACATAATACGAAAAGTAGCCAAAAAGTAAAGCCTAAATAAGCATAGATGGTCAATTCCTCAGGGGCTAGTAACAACAAGGTACATGTGCTATGCGTACAATGTCAACGCCAGTATGTGCACTGGTCTAAAAGGCACAATCTGTCTGCGACAGGAGCCTGAAACCGGGTACGGTAATAGCCTTAGCTTATAAACACTGGAGGCTCTTGGGCTAAGCAGCTATTGCAGATGTGCTACAAGCATTGCTGGAGTATGCAAACAATGGCGAAGCGTAAACTTCTGAGATATAGTAGTAAATCTTTGGTAAAGCCGTGAATAACTGTCTGAGGCGGGTAGCAGTAGAAAACTGCCCTATTGGAAAATAGGAAATAATGCGACCATACAAAGCCAGGCAGTGCAGCAAAACTAAAAGCACACTCCTGCTGCAGCTGCTAAAGAACCTTTAAAATATGCGCACCGAAAGAGCATCGGCACCGTTATGGCCACCGCTTAGAGCCTCAAAAAACCTGCCAGCATTATAGTCGTAGGCATTATAATACCCGCGAACAACAGCATAGCTTGACCAGGTAACGTACGGCCAGCAGCTTCCATTTGCTGTGCCTGCACAGCCACCTGACTTAGATTGGCACTGCACAGAGCAGCATCCGCATTAAGACAATACTAACTAAAAGCTGAGCATATGTAAGACTTTTGTCTTTCAACGTACAAACCAGCACTCTTTTTCAATGCACTGTGTCATAAATAAATAGGTAAGTAATAATAGTTTGATAATAAAATATACCCTATCAAA